>NZ_JBQFJE010000002.1:0-50894 GCF_056535965.1 Ruegeria sp. AM7 | reverse complement strand
GAACGAACGGCGCCACAAATATCAGGTCGAAATGGACTTTATCCAAGGCGGTGAGCCACGCACGCGCGTTGGCTATGCCTTCACCGTCTATTCGCATCAGGTCATCTCGGAAAAAGAAGCCACACTGGCGCTCGACGCCGCAAAATGTGCGCTCGCAAGTACAAACTCTGAAGCTTCTGCCCGCGCTGCCTAAACCGACCATTTGCTCGGCGCACCTTTCGGGTGCGCCGGGCGTAACCAGGCCGAACTGATATGAAACAAACAACCTACGACCTGTCAGTGACGACACAGGGGCCCCTTTATCCTCCGAGTGAGATTATGGACGAAGATGGCAATTTCATTGTTATTGGCGCGATAAACCATTCTATTGATGACCGTGTCGAAACGAATTGGACGGGCGCTATCGTCTCGCCCGAAAGTACGGTGCCAGATTTCGGTGAAAAGGCGCCGTACAAGATCCTGGAGCTTTTTTCGCCCGACATTCCGTTGCCGCAGCACCTTGCCGACAAAGTGCTTCATACATTGCCGTTGCCGTTGCCTTGTAACAACTACCCAATGGTGTTCGCGCCTCAGCAATATCCTGATGCGAACAGCGATGTGCGGCCAAGCTATCCGTTTCACGAAGCACCCATCCCAGACCTTCGTCCTGAACATGGCCGGCAGCTCCAACGCCCGGTGAAACTACACGACTGGATTCAAGCTCAAGGAAAGCTCGCATTACACTCGAAGATGAAGCACGCATTGCACGCTTTACCTTCGAGTTCGCCAATTGCTGCCGCGAGCACTCTATACGATTATGACACTGCGAGAGCACGATCTTGATCCCGCGGCCTCTACACGACCCGGGCCACTGGGTGTACCAAATGTGTTCGTGACCGACAGCTCTGGGGCGGCACTTTTGAAGCCGCTCTGCCCGATCCTTTTCCTGGGCCGGACCGCCCTGATGGAAACCGCGTTATCAACGTGGTCGTGCTTTGGATGAGCAGCCAAATGAGCCATGGCGGCGCGATTGGCCGCTATGGTTTGGGTGGCGACATCCATGCGCAGCTCAAATTCCCAAAACCAATGTTTCAAGATCTCCAGACGCGGGCCTAGTCCCGTATTTCCGATCAGAAAGGACAATTCATGCCAGTCGTTCAGATCTCGACTTTCAAGATGGAAGACCAACAAAAAGCTACAGTGCTTCTTCAAGAGGTAACAGCAGCCATGCACCGCGTGACCGGTATACCGCTGGACAAGATCAGCGTCTTCACTGAGGTCGAGCCCACCTGTTGGGCAGATGCCGGAGTGGTAGGTTCGCATCCCGATTTCCCAACTCTGAGTCGTAGGAAGGCCTATGAGGAGGACGGAAAGTGAACAAATTCGCCTTTTTTGATGTCGACGACACCTTGATCTCGGTGAAAAGCATGTTCGATTTCTACCAGTTCTGGACTGTGGATTGGCGGGGCGATCCTGCGAGCCTGCGGGAGTTCGAGACTGATTTTGCCCGAATGCGTAGCATTGACGCGACGCGCGAAGTTCTTAACCGGGAGTACTATCGTTACTTTGCCGCCATTCGACCAGAAGAGCTTGGCGAAGCAGCGACCGCCTGGGCATCTGCTTGGCTCGCCGTCCCGGAACGTTTCTTTATGGTAGAGTCTGTGGCAGAACTCCGAAATCTCAAGGCACAAGGCGTCGAACCGGTTTTTGTATCTGGATCATTTAGAGCCTTGCTTAATCCAATTGCAAATCACCTTGGTGTTGACTGGATTCTCGCGACCAAAATGGAATTGGGAGCAAACGGTTGCTTTACAGGCGAAATCGGAACGCCCCAGACAATTGGAATGGGCAAAGCAAAAGCAATCCGAACTTTTCTCAACGAACAAGGTGTTGACCCAGCAGACTGCAAGGCATTTGGCGATGACATATCAGACTTGCCAATGCTAAATTCCGTTGGCACTCCGGTTGTTGTCGGATCGAACGCAGAACTTGTTGCGCATGCTGCTACCAATCAGTGGCGAATACTTCAGGCTTCGCCTGCCCAATATGTAGTCTAACCGTGCAATCGGACGGTCGAGGGATGGTCCAAACCATTTCCTTCCGGGGCATTGAATGGAAGCAGACATTGGCGCAGCTGCAGCGAAATGGTGCTTTGTCCGCGTCATTTCAGTTCGATCATGGCGCAACGAAGGTCAGGTCTGGTGCCGTTTCAGTGTTCTGTAGACGGTCAGTCGAGACAGAAAACACTTCGGCCAGATCGCTGATGGAATATTCCCCGGTTCCATGCATGCGGCAGAGTTCTTTCTGCTGCTTGTCACTTAGCTTTGGTTGTTTCCCGCGCAATTTTCCCTTTGCTCGGGCGATGGCCATGCCTTCACGGGTCCGCATCCGGATCAGGTCGGCCTCGAACTCTGCGAAAGTGGCGAGGATGTTGAAGAACATCTTTCCCATTGGATCGGTTGGATCATAGACGGATGCACCGAGGGCCAGCTTGACGCCTTTGTCTTGAAGCTGATCCGCGATGGCACGGGCATCGGGGACAGATCGGGCCAACCGGTCAAGCTTTGGAACAACAAGAGTGTCACCTTCCCGCACAGCGGCGATGGCTTGATCCAACCCTGGCCGCGCCCGGTTCGTGCCGGTCAGCCCATGGTCTGTGTAGATGCGATCTGGGGCGACCCCCAAATCTTCGAGCGTCTGTTTCTGCGCTTTCAGGTCTTGGCTGTCGGTGGAGCAGCGGGCGTATCCGATAAGTGTAGCGTTCATGGTCGAACTGTACGAATAAGGCCCCTTCAGTGCAATTTATATCGTACCATTTTATGAGACACGCTTTGAGCCAGTTTTGTTGAAGGGTTGCCACGGCGAGAAATTGTCCGCTGATCGATCCCCTTACGGACACCAGATTGAAAGGCCGCTCTCAGCTCGACCCGGTCGGAACAAGCCTGACTGGTCAGTCTCAATCAAAGATGACATGCTGCAAGGAACAAATTGGAGTAGAGAATGATTGAACGGCTCGACTATGTGTCAATCAACGGTCCCGCCATCGCGAGCATGGCGAAAGCAAAGAAGATATGCCGTCTATAGACGGCAAGCTAAGGCAATCATTGAGCTTCGAATATCACAGATCAACGGCTGCGCATATTGTGTCGACTTGCATACCAGTGAGGCGCGGCGAGCTGGTGAGACACAGCAACGACTTGATTGCCTGACAGTTTGGCGGGAAGTGACGTTCTTTGACGACGCTGAGAAGCGGCGCTCGCTTGGGCGGAGGCGGTTACAAGGTGGCGGAGAATGGAGCGCCGAAAGCTCTCTACGATGCGCTATCAGACCATTTCTCTGAACAACAAATTGTCGATCTGACGCTTATTATTGCCCAGATGAATGCTTGGAACCGTTTGGCAATCAGCTTTGGGCATTTACCAGAGCCAAGAACAGAGTGAATGTCGGCATTGTCCCGCACATCAGACCTAAATTAGTCACCATTTTCAGTCGGTCGTTTTTGCCGCCCTGCTCCACCCCACGACAAATCAAACGCATAACCCGGTCAAAAACCCCCGGCGAAATAGAATGGGTTTTGGCAGGTTTTTGGCCTGGAATTCAGGTAAGCCGTCATCATCTTCTAGCGACCAAGGTAGTCAATCACTCGCCACCTGCCAGCCAAGAGCGATCCGGAGGCACTGTATCAAAGACTTGAGCGTTCTTGGGAAAGATGAACCAGGGTTGTGCGCTTCGTGCAAAAACATGGTGGGTAGGTTGCAGCCAGCTCGTATCATCAAGCGTGCCAGGCTTCAGGCTCAGATGATTGGGTGCCTTGCTGGCATGATGGTGAATGCGTGTACCGCATTCAGGACAAAATGAGTTTGTGAAAACCTGCCCGCTTTCCGCTGTCCTCTGGAAGGACTTCAGTTTCCCGTCCGAGATCGTAAAATCTTCTAAATGAACACGCATGGCCAAGCCAAAAGCACTACCGGATTGCGTTTGGCAAATTGTGCAATGGCAGGCATAGATCACAACTGGATCACCTGATATCACATATCGAACCGCGCCACATTCGCAACCGCCTTCGTGGTGTTTATGCATTCATTTCTCTCCTGGAATTCGGGCCAATAGGGTTTGGGAAATAAGTGCCCCAGCTCAGTTCGACGGTATGGCGCGATAACCTTTGACCACCATTCCAACCCCGACCTCGAACAAGCCAAGCCCACTCAGAACCTCGACATTCAGCCAACGGGATGTTGCCTTGCGTACCGCGTGCATCGCCAGAAACGCGTAACCAAGAATGGACGCCGCATCGAGGACCAGAAAAATAACCCCGTAGACTACGCTCTGAAGCAGGATGTTGTGATCGGGCGAGATAAAGCTCGGGAACAGCGCCACGAAGAACACGATGGCCTTCGGGTTGGTCACACAAGCAAAGAAACCGGCCCAGAAGGTGACGCGGTGGTTGGTGGCCGCTGGCGCTTTGACTGGATGGCGAGAGACCCTGAAGGACTGGATGCTCATGTAGATGATGAAGGCACCGCCCGCAATTTGCAGGAATGGCAGAACTGTTTCAGAGATCGCGATCAGGGTTGCCAGCCCCCAGACCGCGACGCTGATGTGAACCACGGTTCCCAAAGCATCGCCAGCCACAGTGATCGCAGCCGCCTTTGTCCCATGGCGCACAGCCTGAGCCGAGGCGAACGCCACAGATGGCCCCGGCACAGCGACGAATAGCAGTGTCGTGGTTACAAATGCGGCAAACAGAAACGGGTCCATATCATCCCTTTCAAAAAACGATCGGCTTCAAAGGAGTACAGGCTTCACGCTATTCGGCGTGCGCTAGGTGCGCAAGGTGGGCCTTTACAGCCTGACCTTCGATGGTAGGGTGCTTTTGCCCATCCATGTGCGGCTAGGGTTCCGCTGATCTATCAGGTCTGGACCGAGCGCCGTTATGAGCCCGTGCACGGGCGGACACCTTAAAGACGAGAAAGCTAGATGGACGGGCGTGCTTACGCACGTCTGCTTGAAACTTGTCTTTGAGGTAAAATACATGTCCATCCTTGGCTTCGCGCTCGTCCTGACAGCCGCATTCTGTCACGCAACCTGGAACTTCTTCGTCAAACGCATCAATGCCGGTCCGGAACTTGTCTGGCTTTTCTCAGCTCTGTCGGTGGTGATCTACCTGCCGCTGGCCGTCTGGATCGGGCGGGCATCCCGTTATTTGACGCCACGCAAATGCTCTTCATCGCGGGCAGCGCGGCCCTGCATCTGGGCTATTTCCTGCTGTTGCAGATCGGCTATCGCAAGGGCGACCTGTCGTTGGTCTATCCAACCGCGCGCGCCACTGGGCCGTTGCTATCCACCTGTTTTGCGCTGCTGTTTCTGGGTGAGCAGATCACGCCGCAGATTGCCACAGGCGGAGCCGTCATCATCTTCGGCGTTCTGATGCTGACAGGCGGGTTTCGCCGATCTGGGGGCAGTGCCTTGCTGTCACTCGGTTTCGGGTTGATGGCCGGACTGTTCATCGGAAGCTACACCGCATGGGATGCCTATGCAGTCTCAGCGCTGATGATCCCGCCGCTGCTGCTGGATTACGTGTCCAGCGTGGGCAGAACGGTTCTGCTAGCGCCGCTTGCCTTGCGCCGTCGCGCATTAGTCTGGGCCATATGGCAACAGCACAAGTTGGGCGTGCTGGTCATCGCGGTATTTAATCCACTTGCCTATATTCTGGTCCTCATAGCGCTGACCTTCACCCCGGTCGTCTTCGTCGCTCCGATCCGCGAGCTGAGCGTTCTGCTGACGGTATTGATGGGAAGCCTGTTGCTTGGCGAAGGCCAGTTGAAACACCGCCTGACCTGGGCAAGCGTCATTCTGGCTGGTGTCGTGGTTCTTGCTTTGGCTGGGCAATAATCACGGCTGATTTTAGCGACTATCTGTGCGATCTGGACAAAACCCTACGTTTCTGACCAGATCGCTGCATGATTATCGGATACGCGCGCGTCAGCACGGAAGACCAGAATCTTGACGTACAGACGGACGCCTTGACGGCGGCCGGGGCCGAGAGGTTGTTCTCTGACAAGATCAGCGGATCAAAACGAGAGCGGCCTGAACTGAACAAGATGCTGGACCAGCTCCGCGATGGTGATGTTGTGATTGTCACCAAGTACGACCGCCTGGCGCGATCCCTGAAAGACCTGCTGGAGATTGTTGAGACGATCCGTGAGCATGGTGCCGGCTTTCGATCCCTGGCCGAGGATATTGACACGACGACGCCGGCCGGCCGGCTCGTCTTCCATGTTTTCGCATCCATCGCCCAGTTTGAGCGGGAGCGGATTTCCGAGCGCACGAGGGAGGGGCTTGCATCAGCTCGTAAACGTGGCCGGATCGGGGTAGGCCCCGCCCTGACAACAGCGCAGAAAGACGAAGTACGCCGGATGCGTGATGACGAACAACGCGCCGTCGCGGAGATCGCGAGACTGTTCAAGGTCAGCGAACGGACAGTGCGTCGGGTGTAATCGAGGTTTTATCTGTCACGTCGCTATTCCAGTTCAGGGAACAAGTGACTCATCCCGCCCATGCGACCGGTGGTTCCAGCGTGACGACTTGGGAATAGATGTGACAGCCTATAGCCGTGTGCCGCACCTGGTTTCCCGTCCTTCCGTTCATAGCTTTCAACCGTAATCAGACCGTTGATGTTCAGAATCCCAAGTGCTCGCTTGATCCGGCCGAGGTGAACGCCAGCGTAGGCATTGATCTGATCATAGGTAATCCGGGTCACGTTCGCAGATGCGTCCCGCCTGGCTGCAAGCGTGAGGTAAATTTTCAGGGCATCCAGCTCTGCGGCCTTACGAAGATGGAAATCTTCAAACATCGGGATTGCGCCATCACGATCATAGAGGGGCTTCGCAGGTAGTGCCGCCCAGACATGGCCTTCACCGTAATTGGTGAGCCGGTAGGTGCTACGTCCGTCTGGTTCCCGGACTACCAGGTTCCGAGCCGCCAATACATCGAGAGCATCTGAAACCTTGGTCCGGCTTATGCCGGTGGCTGTGGTCAACTCGTCATAGGTGGTGCGGGCCAAGCCTTCATTGAGATCGGCGCGATGCGCAACCGCGATCAAAACCATGAGTGCAGCAGTTTCAGATGCACCAACACCAGCACGCCATTTGAATGCAGCCAATCCACCATCTTCTAGCCAGGCGGAAGGGAGCTTCACCCATTTCCGCATATTCATTCGCTGCGTTCCTTTGTGATGGCACGCAGGACCACATGGAGGGCCAGACCCGCGACTCCTACAGCCGCAAGGCCGAGGAGCAACGCAAGGATAGTTGGCGGCGCATCGAGGAGCGAGGAGAGGAAGTTTTCAGACGGCATATCGGAGATCCTTTTGGAAATTTTCGGTCGATCATGCCGAAAAAATGCGCTGTTGGACCAATCATATCTAGATACACTTCAAGTAACTACGGGCAGATTTCTATATGTATACCCTTATTTATCAGTATATTACATCTACCCTATATGATCTTTGTAAGACCCCATTTCAGTCCATGAAGTACATCTCATGGACTGAAATGACTGAATCTGTGATGTCCTAGCCCGGTTTTCGCTACCTCACTTGATGGAGAAAGTCTGCTCACGCAGCGTAGAAATTATCCTCATCGAGCGGGCATTCATCCCGCAACATGACAGCGCCCCGCTTCACCGAGTTATCTTCTGTCCCAAATACTTCCACCGAGTGGCGACAGCGGGTGCAGGTGATGACCAGCCCTGGCACTGTCCCGTAGTCGCCGTCCAAATCCTCTTCTGAAATGTCGATGGGTACACGCATGACCTGGCTTTCTGTTACGACGATTCACGCCGAGAAAACTGGATGACCGATCCCCCTGCAAGAGAGTTGGTTTCGCGCGAAGCATCGGATTTCAAGGTCAGAGACACCACATCACCGGTCTTCTTGCTAAACCAGCCAGACGGAAGATTGACCAGGTTCTCGATGTCACCGGGGTGCATGGTGAACTCGACGGACAACAAATCTTCTTTGGTACGCGTGCCGGAATCTACGATCAGGCACAAAGCATCACGCAGCACACGCGGCTTTGGCACCGCCCATTCCTTGTCCATTGGTTCCTGCCGGTTCCAGCCTTTGGCGGAATAGGTTTTATAGAGCTGCGTTGCGTGGTCCTGAGGGATGATTTCCAGATCGACGAGTCGCTTGATTTGGGCCTTTACAGATACCCGCCAGCGTTCTTTCAATGACAGCAACCCGGCCAGTGAATAATTTGGAACCTCGGAGACATAGGTGGTCTGAGGCATCAAAAATGCGCTGGCGAACCGGAAAGCCTGGCGCTCGATCTCCTTCAGATCGTCGCGCAACGCTTCGGTGCTGACGTTCCTATGCAAAACAGCATGGCCCAGTTCATGCGCCGCATCCATCTGGCGACGGGGCAAATTCATCTTGTCTGAAGACAGCAATATGTGAGGCCGGTCTTCCGATTTCGACCAACTGCATACTCCGTCCAGCTTTGAGGTGCCCATTTCGATAGAGCCGACAACACAACCGATCTTTTCCAGCACGGCAACAACATTGGTGCAGGGGCCTTCCCCCAACTGCCAATGGGCACGCAGCTCACCCGCGATGTCTTCAATATCCTCATCCCGGAGCTGGCTGTAGCTGGCTCCGTCCAAAACGTCAGGGATATCGAGTTCCGGAAAATCCACATAGTGCTGCAAGACATCGCTGATCTCATGCAACCAGTTCACCTGGGATGCCTGATATTCGCGGTCGCGTTTCAGTGTGCTGACCAGCTTGCGGTAAAACATCGGGCGCGGGCTATCGAATACAGGGCGCAAAAAGAACTCGCGCCGAACGCGCAAAGCCTTAGCAAGCTCTGCCAGGGCATCCGCTTCGGGGGCTTGTTTGCCGGTTTCCCAACGCGATACCGAGCTGGGGCTTACGCCCAACATGCGGGCCAATTCTTTCATACTTTGAACGCGCCGAGCTGCGCGGGCCTCAACGAGGCGTTCCGGCACGAAGCCGGGTGTTCCCACACGCATTGTTCCCTCCTGTCAGTGCCGGTGGCACCCTTTACGCCGTGCCGCCCTCTTCGTCATCCGCAGATGGCGCTTCTGGAGGCACAAAGGTCTTTATTGTGCGTTTCAGGCGGACAGCACCGCTGGCAGGCGACGCAGGAGGTGTGGGAAGCGGCGAGCTGAGTTCCGACACATCCCCGTCATCCGCGAGGTACTGGTCGATCCGTTCGTAAAACAGGTACTGTTCATAATCGGAATCAATGACGCCAATGGCCAATTCTTTGATCTTGCCCGCCTGTTCGGGGTCACGGGCAAAAAGAAACAGAATGCAAATATCTCCGACTTTCGGAGCAGTCCCGTCAAAGTCGAAATGCGGCGAGAGACGATAGTTCAGGGTCACACCAGCTTTCCGAGACTTGTTCTTCACCGGCAGCTTGCTGGGTTCCGGCATTGCGGCAAGGCCAAGGATAAAGCCCTGCCCTTCATGTTCGAAACGCATGAACGGCTGAAACACTTTGAAGTCCGTACCAGGAATGATGCCGCCATCAAGCAGCGCGCCACCATGAAGCTCACAGACTTCCTGAAACCCCTTCTCCATCATGTGAAAGCGCGACAGACCTTCCAGCGCCCGCGCGCGTCGGGGATCAAGGCCAGAATGATCCTGGATCATCCGATGCGCCTTCAGGGCCTCACCGCGCAGGCGGTCTTCAAGGTCAATGATAAGGCCGCGATAGATAGCGACGGGAAAGCGGGTTTTCACAAAATCCCCCATAACTGCTCCGATTCTTCGGGGTTGCGTTTTTAGGGATTTATGAGTTCAGAATTGCGTTATGTCAATGAAAGCCATTCACCAAGCCGCAGAAACCGAGCAGTTGTGGCCCCGCCGCTACGCTCAAGATTGTGGCCAAGGCAGCGACAGATACAGCTCGTGCATCATGGCAAACCGCTCATCAAACGGCGGCAGATCATCCAGTTCGAGGGCAAGCGTGTTCCAATCAACCTCAGCCCGCCGCCGAATCTCAGGATCATCCATAGATTCCAGCGTAGCCTCTATACCGCGCGCCTGGCACTTCTCGATCAGCGTTTCCAGGATGCTGCGGCGATCTTCATCGGTCAACTCGTTGGTTTCGATCAGGTAGGCGATGTCATAGACATCCTGGCGACGGTTTCTGTTGCGGATCGGTTGTTGTAACAGCGCGCGTAGCTTTTCAGCGATGATCTCGTGTAATGTGAATGCCCGAACCGCGACCCCGGCCCGGTCAAGTTCAGCTCTTGGAAGGCATACACCTGATCCCGGAAGCTGATCTCGATATCCAACACCCGTATGGCGCGCCCGGCTTCCAAGCGTTTTTCTTCGCCTGTTCCGCGCTCGGCCGAACCGATCCGGATGAGCAAAGCCGGGAAATCGAACTCTTCGAAGTTCAGCGGCTTGGGCATTTTCTTGACGGTTTGCACTCGGCAAAGAAGGTTCAGATACCCAAGGCGGATTGCGGTTTGGGGCAAGATGGCGTTCAGATCATCTGCGATCTGATCCGCAAACCCGGCTGGTTCCACGATTGAGGTGAAATCCACATCGGCCGTGACCCGGTTGCTTTTGAAGGCAAGGGCCATCACAGCCCCACCCTTCAGGACTAGGTTTGTGTTCAGGTTGGGGGCCAACCCGATGGCCGCAAGAACAATCTCCGTAACCTGCCTATCGCGATACTGAGCTGGATTAGAGCGCGCAGCCTCCACCCAGGCCCGCACATCCACATCTACAATGTCGTATTCGGCCTCATCGGCCATGTGTTCTGCATCAGACATTCAGTGAAATCATCCATCGTTCTGAAAATTCGGGGAGATAGTCCGCTTCAGGGTCCAACTTCCGTGATCCCCCTCTTTGCGCAAAGGCTTCCCAACGCGCAATAGCGGGATCATCAAGCTCCAGCACTTCCGAGAGGATATATCCTGCCCGGACCTTGGCAATTTTGCTGTTTAACTGATCCACGGCCGCCACGATTTCTGGCAACCATTGATCCGCGTCACGTTCCCAGACATCGAGGACATGGCGCATCCCGCCGCACAATCCCGGCTCTGTAATCATATCTGCAAAGGTTTGGCCGATAGACGTGATCCGGGTTTCCTCGCCACCGAGAGGCACAGGCGTCCAGGGGTGGCTTGAGATATGCATAATGACCGGTCGCCGCCGAATTGTATCCTTAAAGCCTGGCCGATAGAGCACCGGCTTATCTATGTCTTCGATCTCGGGCAGATCATCGCGCACACGGTTATTTCGGAGTTGGTTCCAAAGATCACGACGCGGCGTGGTCACATGCAGAGCTTTGGGACTTCGTTCTGTCAGGCTGTATTTCTGCATCGCTGACAAATGTGAGACATAGGCAAATGGATCAGCAATACACGACCTCTTCCGCCGACCCCGCACGAGTGGCTTGCGTGACACGCCAGACACCCGACCTGAAATCGGAATCAGGGACTAGTGCTCTGCGTTCTTCCATGCGCTTGATAGCGTTATTCGCACGGGTTTGATCCCACCCTTGCGGCATACGTTTGAGAGGTTCTCCGTCCCATTCACGTTTCTGGAAAAGCGAATGCCCCAGAACGAAGAAATCGTAATATGTGATGATCGGCAGATCGCGCTTCAGGAGCGCTTGTTCCACCCCGTCTGTGAACTTCATACGTGTGCCATCTGTATATGTCCTTAGGACATATACAGATGGCACACAGAGTAGTCAAGGATTCGATTGGTCGAAAGGATTCAACTGGTTTGACATACGGATCGGATATCTCTATGTCCTAAGGACATAGAGATATCCGATCCAGAGCTAAACTTTCACATAGTCTCGCTTTTGCTTGGCATCCGTCAATGTCTCTAAGGCACTCTCGGCCTCAACCTGGCTACGAAATAAATCCATACGAACCTGACCACTTCGACCGATCCGGCCCCATTCTCGGCGAAGCGTCCATTCCCCAAATAGATTGGGCAGAACTGACATGCGATAGTAGCGCGCAATGTTCTGGGATGGATCGTGTCTTTCGAGGTGAGCTTTCATGTTTCAGCTCCAGCGGATGGATAACTGTTATCTGTTATCTTCTGCGCCCATCAATTTCTTCAGCATCTGGAATCTCGATGCCGCCAGATCGGAGGCAGGCATAAAGCAGTTCTTTCTTGGAGAGACCGCGTTTCAGCGCCTCCTGGTCAAAAGCGTCCTTGATCGGTTTCGGGACATTCGTGAACGAAAACTGGACACGAGGCGCATCTTTCAATGCAGCGGATTTGGCCTTGCTCACACTCGGCAATGGTGCCGCCAACTCACGCACTTTGGTCGTGGCCTCATCACTATCGAAATCGTCTTCGAGGTTTACGCTGACTTTTGCCATGCGTCGCTCCTGTAATAGCTGATAAGTCCCCTACCCTGCATGTCCGCCAACACCGATTGCGCGGACCTTTTGGCCGATCCTTGCGGTCCAGCTCCTGTAGAGGTCATTTCTTTGAACCCGGTTCGGTGCGCGCACATCGCGCGAAGACGAGGTATTTCTTGCGCATCGAGTGCATCGGTAATGGCCTGCGTAATATTTGTGTTGGTATCAACATCCATCATCACCACGAACGAGGCGATCTCCTTCTCCATGGTTTCGGCAACGCTCTGAACGTGGGAGTATGTGCGCTTTGCGCCCTTTGCGTCAGCTTCGTTGGCCTTGGATGGGATCAAGATCAGATTTGCCGCTGCAATAGCGTGCATAGCCATTGCCGACTTGAAACCGGCCGTGTCGATGAAAATAGCGTCGTAAGGCTGTTCAGATTTCTTAAGTGCCTTAACCGTGGGAATGAGCCGTTCGTCGTTTTCTTCATACAGCCAGTCTAGAGCCGTCTGATCCTTTTTGGCCCAGGATTCCAGATGGCGCTGCGGATCGGTGTCAATCACAGCAACCTTGGCTCCATCTTCAACCATCAGACTGGCGATTGCGGTGAGCAGCGTGGTTTTTCCAGCTCCACCCTTTTCCTGCACAACGCTGATTACCTGTGTCATGTTCTGCCCTCTTTTTGATAACTGATAACAGGTAATTGATAACAGTCAACAGGTAACAAATATCTGTTATCTACTAGGTGTTCTCATCTTTGTATTGCCCGCGCTATGCAACTCGCCAGCCCAAGCGGGTTTTCTACCCCCATAGAATGACCGGCATTGGGAACAGAGAAGGTTTCAATACCCTGTTTTGGTAGGACATCAAAATCAGGGTGCGGAAGAGACCGTTCTCCGAATATGAAACTCTTTCTAGCTGGGTGCTGATACAAGAGTTCACGCCAATTTTGCGTACCTCCTTCTACCAAAGACGATGCACCATAATATACCGCTCGTGGGAGACTGAAACGCATCGTCGTCGCCCAGTCATGATTGCCCGAGCGCATCGCTGTTTGAAGCGTTTCGGCATGTAAGCGGGTGGTGTACACCTCTTCGCCAGCCAGCGCGATATCTGTGCTGAATTTTCCGCCCCCATTGTCAAGATTGGCTTCCGAAAGGACAAGGTTTTTGATTTGATCGCCAAGAATGGTCGCTGCTTCTATTGCTACCGTCCCACCCATACTGTGGCCATAGAGATTAAACTGCCCAAGATTCATCTTGGTTGCGAATTCGGCAATAATTTCAGCATGATCGCTAACGCTATAGCCGAAATCCAATGGTTGATCGCTGTACCCGAAGCCAAGCATGTCGATTAGGATTATACGGTGCTCTGCGAGCGGGTTAGAACGGGCGAGTTCCGGATATTCAAATGATGCAGAACAACCCAAGCCATGCAGCATCAACAGCGGAAGCCCATTCCCGTCAAACTCCATAAAGCGGAGAGATGCGGAATGCTCGTTAATTCTAAGGGATTTCACCTTAAGTTCCTTCTTTTGAAGCGCATCAGACAATTAGATAACTATTATCAGTTATGGGGCGCGACCTTTTCGCTCAAACCACTTTCGACAAAATCCAAGAAAAGCACCGTCGGGATGACGCGGCGGTTCGCTCATCCACATCCGCCACTCTTGCTCCAAAAAGTGAACATCCCATGTCGGAGCGGCTTCTCTTGCTTTCTCGTAAGTTTCAGGGGAAAGCCGCACTGAAATTTCCGGGCTGGTGTCCGCAGAATCTTGATATATGTCAAGGAATTCAGGCTTGGGTGATACTTCCAATACATCATGAAGCAGCCTGAAGCGGTAATCCGGCATATGCCCTTGTTCCTCATCCGCTTTGCAGATCGCTTTGACGAGGCGTTTGAACTCTTTGGTGGTCGATGTTGATCCGGTCTTATGCTGTAGCTTGTCGAGACCAATCCGCCAGACATCCTGCTTGCCGCAGTGTTTGCGGGCCAGCTCATACAATCGGCGTTCCAGAGGTTTCCGGAGCTGAAAATACGCTTTGTGAAGAGTCAGAACATTCTTGTTCTCAATGGCCTTTACGAGCCAATCCCCCATCTCCAGCTCTACGCTCAGCAACCGCCCTGTGGAATCTTCTTTGACGATCCGCGCATCGGTAATGAACGAGATGGACCGCCATTCTCCGACACCATGGTCATGGATATTGGTTTCGATCTGGGTGAACTGGAGGCGGGTGAGGGCACGGCGCAGTGTGGCATAGGCCTGGCCGGTCGTGTGGCGATTGGTGGCTTTCAGAAGGTCATGCGCTGAAATCTGAACACGGCGACCAATTTCCTGACCTTCATTCTTAGCAGCCATGAGTTGGCTCAACACGTAGATCAGAATATCCCGATCAAAGACGTTTGCACGGCCTTCTTCAGCCGCTGGCGTGATCTTCACCTTCACGTTGCCTTGCTGGTATTCAAACGCAGCCATGTCTTTCTTGACCGACAACGAGAACAACGGATGCTCCATGGAAGCTCGGTCACTCTTCGGTGTCGCATCCAGAATATCGCACACGAAGAGGTCTGGCTCCGTATGCCTCTGAGGTAGCAAAGCTGTTCGTTTTCTAGGCCGCGCCATTATTCGATAGTCTACCCACCGTTATTCGACACTCTGCCCACCAGTGCGCCAAGTTCTTCGATACTCTACACACCTTTATTCGATAGTCTACCCACCATTCTTCGATACTCTACACACCAGCTGTCTAAAACAGGCCAATTTTCGCTTACAAAAACAGTTACTTAGAAATCTACCGATTCTCGTAACACTATATCTAACACATATATAACACCCACTGGCTTGCAGATGGCCTGTGGATAACTCACTGCGCTACCCTCAATCCTGATAATGGACGCAGGCGGGATTCCCCTCTGTTGTACGGACCCACTCCCCCCCAAAGACAGCGCATGTGGTGCCGTTGACTGCTGAGAAACGCGGAAGCGTCACCGTCAGCGCAACAATGAGAGCGATAGCGCCCAGAGCAAACCAGGGCAGACGGTTTTTCCAGCGGTCCACCTGTCTTTCCCGGTCCCGGATGTCATTGAGGATGTCCCATTTGTCCTGTTCAGCCTTTTTCAGAACCTCTTCGGTATGACTGCTTTGTTTGCTCAACACGTTGGCAACCCGGATCATGTGATTGAGCGGATCAGTGATTTTCCCCGCAACAGCCTGACCCACCAGATTGCCGTATTGTTCCGGATCGGTCTGGTTCTGTGCCGCGAAAGCTGCCTGTCGTGCTTCTGTGGCCGTTTTGACCAGGCGATCCATGGTGCCGGTCTGGGCATCTACACGATCCGACACGCTGGCCAGCACCGTGCCGACCATATCAAGGGTTTCGCGCAGCTCCTCGTCAGAGAGCGGAGCAGGGGAGGGGGACTGGTCTGACATGCTCGTGTTTCTTTCCCGTTATTGGTTTTTCGGCTGAAGATCCGATGTCAGCTATGTTCAGCGGCCATCATTCCTTTGAACTGGGAAGTCACCTCGTCCGACAATCCAGCGGCTGCAAAAACGGCCGCCGTGAAACTTGCCGGAGCGGTGCCTGGTGCAGTGATCACTCGATCCGCTGAAACCGCCGATGCGCTTGCCTGATAGAAGGCTTCACCCTGATAACCTGATGCGTGTTTCTTGAGAAAACCCCCATCATTGGAGGTGTGGGAGGTGCTGTCCAGTAGACCCGCTCGCGCCAAAGCGAGTGTGCCGCCGCAGATGCCGCCTATGCTGGTACCGCTGCCGTGCAGGGATTTGAGAATATTACTGACATCCGGCGCATTGTCAGTTTCCCAGATCATACCACCGACAACCACCAAGACTGTCGGTTGCCAAGCCATCAATGCCTCGAAATCCTGTGAAACCCTTGCTGTCAGCCCGCCCTGAGATTGCAGCTCACCAGATTCGGGTGCGAAATACTGAACGTCGAGGCCATAAAACGGGCCACCAGTCCCGCCAATCAATGCGTATTCCCAATCTGCGAAACCTTCCGTCAGCATCACGGCTACTTTTGTCATAGGTATTCTCCTTCAATCAAACTTAATGCGAACATAATGTGAACATTTGGCCTGTACAATCTGGTATCCGTAGCGGCATCTAACGGTCTTGCGGCTGGAACAGCCCCTTGAACTCGGGATCGGCGTAATAGCGCAGCTTGCGGGCGAGGGCCGTGGGATTGCCCTGAACCCGCAGGAGCTGAAGATCGGGCGGCATCTGCATGATTTCATCCGGTGTGAGCAGATCGCGGCCAGTGACGTTTTGCGTCATCGAGGGCGCATCCCCCCGGTTTATAGCTCTGGGTCTGATAGCCGGTGGTTTCCTGGCCGATCATCCTGCTCAGCCATTGGGCCGTTTCCAGATCATTCACGCCAAAGACCTGCTGGACGCCTGCATTGGCCACAAAGGTGCCCCGCGCGTTTGCCATAGAGATCGTTGAGCTGGCTCATGTCCTGCAAGATCGGCCAGATCTGTAATCCGTAGCCTGCCATCAGCCCCATGGCGCGTTCTATGGCTTCCAGACGGCCGAGAGCGGCAAATTCATCGAGGAGGAAGAGGGTAGGGCTACTTGGTGGCCGTGAGGCTCCCTCTGGCCCTCCTGCGGCCCCTGAGACGTCCTGCGCGCCGTTCCGGGCCTCTATGACAGCTTGTGGCCCCTCTGCGTGCCGTGCGATGTCCTGAAGCGCCTGAGAGATCAGCAGGCGCAGCCAGCGGCTGTAGGCGTCCAGCCGGTTGGGCGGTAGCACCAGAAACACCGACACGGTGCGTTGTTGCAGCTCCGCGAAGTGGAAATCCGACCGGCTGATCACGCCTGCGATGCGCGGGCTGTCCAGGAAATGCGTGTGGCGCTGCGCGTTGGACAGGACCGAGGCGGCTTCGCGATCCGCCTTTCCCAGAAACCGGTTGGCGGCGCGGGCAATCAGCCCGTGGGCGGCGTCGCTGTCCTGCATCAGTTCCAGCAGCGCCCGGAACCTGTCCGGGGGCAGGGTGAGGTATTCCCGCACGGTGGCCAGATTGCGCCGGTCGCGCTCCTCATGGGCGACACAAAACATGATCAGCCCGGAGAGGATGGCCTTGGCCTCCTCGTTCCAGTGTGCCTCCTGCGCCTGTCCCGGCGGGTCCATGACCAGGGCATCGGCCAGCGTGGTGGCATCCTCGCCCAGATCGGGACTGGTGGCTGTCAGCCGGTCTAGTGGATTGTAGGACGAACTGGGTTGTCCGGAGACCTCAAACGGATCGAGGATATGGACCTGACCGAAAGCATGACGGGCAGCCCCGGCGATCCGGGCGTTCTCGCCTTTGGGGTCCACCACGATCACCGAGCGATCCGCCATGAGCAGGTTCGGGATGACCGTGCCGACGCCTTTCCCGGCCCGTGTGGGGGCGAGGGTCAGCAGATGGGCAGGACCGTCATAGCGCAGGAGCTGACCGGCGGGAGACCGACCGATGAGCAACCCGTCCGGCTTCACCAGCTTCTTCAGCTCCTTGCGACTGGCGAAACGGGCCGAGCCGTGGCTGTCTCCGTTCAGGCCGAAGAAATTGTCTGCGCCGGAGGTGAAACGCCAATACTGGAATCCGAAGATGGCACCGATGATCATGCAGGGGATGTAGATCACCAGTTCCCAGGTGGATTGGCCGGGCGGGATTTCAAAGAAGGGGATCGAGAGAAAGAACCCGGCGAGCGCTCCCAGCATCGCGCCAAAACCCATGGCCCCGATCATCCAGATGAACAGGATCGGGGTGAAGACCAGCCGCAGAAGAAACCGGAAGGGTCGGTCCAGGACCGAGGCCAGCCAGCGCATCAGGCGGACCCGTCTGGATCAGAACCGGGGGCAGGGGAGGGGGCCTCCCCTGAAGCGCCCCAGTCCGCGAAGGCCTTGCGGTCCTGTTCGCGGGACAGGTTGCGGATCAGTCGCTCCAGCATCACCGCCGCGCCGCTGTCCCGTTCGGCCAAATCCATGAGTGCACCGCCGAGGATGACTTTCCGCCGGGTATCCAGTTTGCGCTGTCTGGTGGCTTCCCGGTTGCGCAGGGCCTGAAGGCGGGCCTTGGCCTGGGCGTATCGTTTCTCGGCGCGTTCGAGTTCTGTCTCTGCCAAACCGGCACCTCCAAAAAATGCGGGCGGAATAAAACGGGATGTGGCGAAAAGGGCTGCATCGAATGTGGTCTTGCCACAACCACCGTTAACGCGTACCCGTAGGCCTGTAAAGGACAAGGGCGCACTTATGCAAACTCTCCGCCTACGGCTCCAAGATTTGCGTGCGATCTCTCTGGGGCAAAGCCCCGGCCGATGGCCAACCCCTTCCGCCGCGATGCGCGACGGAACGAAAGGCCTTCCGGGCCTCTCGAACTCTCCAGGGCCAACCTGCGCGGTTGGATTGCGGTCGGAACGGCAGCTCCAAAATCGAGACCGATGCCCCACGATGGGGGCCGGTCTGTTTTTGTCTTTGCCGTTCCGGGGAGCGTCGATCTGTGGGGTTGTTACCCTTGATCTCCGCCGGGTTTGCCCCCGGCAAACCGCCAGTGAACTGCCCCCATATCCCGCCCCTCATAAGGCTGGGGATTTGGGGGCAGTTCACGGGCAAGCCCGCGCCTCAGAGAGCCGTTGGCTCGCTTCGTCGGGGCTGTCTTTTTCCCTCCGGCCCCAGCCTTGTGGGGGGCGGGCCTCCGGGAAAAAGACGGTTGGTCGTGGCAGCGATGGCTCCGGAACATATCGTTCCGAAGCCATCGACTTACGCCCAACAGGGAGAGGTGCAACCTGTCCGACACCGAGGAGGGCGGACAAGCTGCATCTCCCATTCTGCGCGATCACCCCGGTTCTTGTCACGGGCCAAGAGCCGGGCGGCACGTATGTGCCTGGTGATGCTTTGCGGCGACGTTCGCGGGCGCGGTGGCGTTTGTCATCTGCGAGAGGGGAGGGCGCATGGCCAGCTACCACCTCTCTGTGAAGACGATCAAACGCAGCGCCGGACGCACCGCGACGGCGGCTGGGGCCTACCGTGCAGGCGAGCGCATCGAGTGTCAGCGGGAGGGCCGGGTCCACGATTACACCGCCAAGCGCGGCATCGAGGAAACCTTTATCCTGACCCCAAAGGATGCCCCGTCCTGGGCGCAGGATCGCTCCGCGCTCTGGAACGCTGCCGAGGAGAGCGAGACACGGCGCAATTCCGTCACTGCCCGCGAATGGGAGCTGGCGCTGCCCTCCGAGATCAGCGCGGAGGACCGGTCGCAGATCACCCGCCAGTTTGCCGAGGAGCTGGTCAGCCGCTACGGCGTGGCGGTCGATGTAGCGATCCACGCACCGCACCGGGAAGGGGATCAGCGAAATCATCATGCCCATGTCCTGACCTCTACCCGGAAGCTGGAACCGGAGGGGTTCACGGCCAAGACCCGTGTTCTCGATTCCGCGAAAACCGGCGGGGTGGAGATCGAGCAGATGCGCGGTCTCTGGGCCGAGTTGCAGAACCGGGCGCTGGAGCGGGCCGGGGAAGTGGAGCGGGTCGATCATCGGTCACTGGAGGCGCAGCGAGAAGACGCTCTGAGTCAGGGAGACGCGCTGAAGGCCGAGGAGCTTGACCGCGATCCGGAGGTCAAGCTGGGGCCAGCGGCCAATGCGATGGAACGACGCGAGAAGGCGGCAGCCGAGCGCGAGGGTCGCGACTATGAACCTGTCACTGAACGGGGCAGGGCGGTTCATGCGGCTCGCCAGGCGCGGGCGCTTTTTGCCGAGATGCGCGAGCGGCTGGAGCTGGCGCGGGACACCTATGGGGCCGAGCGCGAGGCCGGGCAGGGGCGTGTGTCTGCCGGTCTGGCGGCGCTCAGGGCGGCGGCCAGCAAGGATCGGTCTGCGGATCGCGGAGATGGCGACATCCGGGATCGGCTGGCGCGGATTGTCGGGCGCGAAGAGCCGGAGGCCGGTGGGCAGAGTGTCGAAGAACCCCCGGACCTGCGGCGGGTCAATGACCGCTTGCGTGAAGCCTTGGGCCGGTCGGAAGGGACCGAGGTGGATCGAGGTGACGACGGTGTGGACAAACCGTCGATCCGCGAGCGTCTGGAAGGCGTGTTGAACAAACCGCGCGAGAAATTGGATCGGGGGGATGAGCATGACGCCGAACGGGATCGTGGCGACGAGAAGGAAAATACCCGCGAAATCGACAGGGAGATAGATCGTGACCCGGGCCTCAGTCATTGAGGGGGTGCGAAGAAGGCGAGACCCAGAATGCCTTGCCCCTGAGATTCACAATTGGCAAATTGCCATCATGGTAGAAGCAGCAGTCTCACAGTCATTGAAGGCACATAGGCAGAAGCGCAGTCTGACAATCCAGAAACTCGCGGACGCTTCAGGTGTCAGCCGTGCGATGATCTCCAAGATCGAACGTGGCGACGCGATGCCGACAACCTCGGTTCTTGGCAAACTGGCCGAAGCGCTGGATACGTCGATTTCGCAACTCATTGGCGGACCGGTGGCATCGTCGGCAGTTGTCGTGCGTGCAGAGGATCAGCCGGAGTACCGTGATCCCCGCTCGGGATTTGTGAGACGATCCCTTTCGCCGCTCTATCACGGCAGGGGTGTCGATTTTGTCCAGAATGCCTTGCCCCCCGGACAAGCAACCGAGCCGTTTCCATCCCACCGCGCGGGCGTTGAAGAGCATCTCTTTGTCCAATCGGGGCAGTTGGAAGTGACCGTCGGCAGTGAAATTCACAAGCTGAGCGCAGGTGATTTCCTGTTCTACCCGGCCAATCAGGAACACAGCTTTCACAATACCGGCGACGATGAAGCAGTGTTTTTCATCGTAATCGACGGAACCGGCGCACAGACAGCCAACAAATAGCTGTTGCCGAGAAGCGATATTCTCATAAAGTGGATGATGTCTACTTTAGGAGAATCAACGTGCATCTGCTGATATTGGGAGCAGGAGGTATCGGGGGCTATCTCACCGCCCGAATGTCAGAAGCCGGACTCGCGCCGCGATTGCTGGTACGGCAAAACCGGGCCAACAATCTGCAACAGCACGGGCTGCGCCTGGAAAGCCCGTTGGGCAACTGGAGCGGATTGCCTGAACTGGCGACTGATGCCAAAGCTCTACCAGACGCCGATTTCATTTTCTTGAGCTGCAAAGCTTATGACCTGCATTCGGCTCTTGAAGCGGTTTCCCCATGCGTTTCAGACGCCACAATCATTGTGCCGTTTCTGAACGGTATCCGACACATTAAGGCTATCCAGGCAAGATTCCCCGAATGCACTGTCTGGGGTGGTGTCGCCCATCTTGGCGTCAAAGTAGACCCAGACGGATCAATCTGCCATTTCAACGATCTGAACCGGTTCTTCCTCGGCCCGCTGCATCCAGGTGCTGATAATGGGCGAGCGGATGCGTTGATTGACCAGATGCAGGCCTCTCCAATCGAACTGCGCTTGAGGAACGACATTCAACAGGACATGTGGGACAAGCTGGTTTTTCTGGGCACACTTGCCGGAATGACCTGTCTGATGCGGGCAAGCATTGGTACGATCCTGGCGACCGCGCAAGGTGAGGATCTGATCCTGCAATTGCTGGACGAATGCACCCGCATTGCTGAGGCAGAGGGTTTCCCGCCAGGATCAGCGGCCCTGGATGGATATAGAAAGCAGCTCACGGATCGCAGCTCACAATCTACCGCATCAATGCTCAGGGACATTGCCAGTGGAAATGAAACCGAAGCCGACCATATTCTGGGCGACCTCTCAGAACGGGCAGCCCGTCATGCCCTGCGCGTTCCACTCCTGAGAACCTGTCTCTCTCATTTGCAGGCATATGAACTCGGGCAGCGAGTCGCCGTTGTGAAATCCGCATGATGGATGTGCGGAAGGGTGTTCTTCTGGGGCTGCTTGGCGTTTTGTCTTTCAGCCTGACCCTGCCAATGACGCGCATTGCCTTGCAGGGGCTGTCACCGGACCAGATCGCGATCTGGCGGGCAATCGTGGCGGCGTTGGTCGCCGGGGCCGTGTTGCTGATACTGCGGCCGGAGCGACCGCGCGGCAGGCAGTTCATCCCATTGATCGGGTGCAGCCTGGGCACCGTTTTCGGATTTCCGTTCTTTATCTCTCTCGCGATGCAGACTGTTTCGGCGTCTCAGGGCGCAATTGTGGTGGGCCTTTTGCCGATCTCCACCGCTGTTTTTGGCGTTCTGATCGGTCGGGAGAGAGTCACCGCCTTGTTCTGGGTCTTCAGCGTGGCCGGAATGGCCCTGACACTGGTGTTCGTGATCCGGCGGAATGGCGCCGAGCTTGGTATTGGAAACCTGTATCTGTTTCTGGCCGTTGTTTCTGCCGGGTTCGGCTATGCGGCGGGAGGTATGCTGTCGCGCGATATCAAGGCATGGGTCGTCGCCTGTTGGAGTCTGATAATCGCGCTTCCCGTTCTGGCCGTGTTGGCAAGTTTCATACCGCCGGTGCCGCCGTCCAGTTCATTGCCGGTCCTGGCAGCGTTTACTTATCTGGCGCTGGTATCACAACTGCTTGGATTCTTTGCCTGGTATCGTGGGCTGGCCCTGGGAGGCATTGCGCGGATATCGCAGCTACAGCTTCTACAGGTTTTTTTCACCTTGGGGTTTTCGGCACTTTTGCTGTCAGAAACCATCGGCGCGAATGTCGCCGGTTTTGGTTTGGCTGTGTCACTGACGGTTTGGCTTGCTTCGAAGCAGAAGCAAACCGTAGCGATTTCGAGGGGGTGAAGAGATGTTTGACTATAGCCTGCTGCACTGGACAAGTTTTCTGTCTCTGGCCGTTCTTCTGAACATAGCGCCAGGTCCGGACATCGCGTTCATTCTGGGGCAATCGGCCCGTGGAGGGAGATCGGCCGGGTTTGCTGCAATGACCGGAATCTGGACTGGCGCTGCTTTGCACGTCATCCTCGCGTCAATCGGGCTTTCAGCAATTCTGGCCACCTCAATCGTTGCTTTTACAATCGTAAAATGGGTTGGTGCAGCCTATCTGTTCTGGCTTGGGATAAGTTCTCTATTGTCGCGTGGAATGAACCTGCCAACTGATAAGGGGGTTCCGCTCAGGGGAAATCTGGCGATCTTCAGGCAAGGTGTGCTGGTTGACCTGCTGAATCCGAAAGTCGCGATTTTCTTTATTTCTATACTACCCCAATTCGTTGTGCCCGGAGCCGGTCCAGAGTGGGCACAACTTCTTCTACACGGCCTACTGATTATTGGTGTGGCAGCTCTTGTTGATCCATTTGTTGTGTTCGGTGGTGCGGCGATAACGGGCCGCCTTCGGCGTGATCCAAAACTGGCGCGATGGCTGGACCGGTTGCTGGGGATCATGCTCGTGTCGCTGGCGGTGCGACTGACAATGCAGCGAAATTAGGGATTGTTGTTGGTACTTACTGCACCATTGGAATGGTTGCCACAACAGAGAGGGATCGCGGCGACGAGAAGGAAAACACCCGCGAAATCGACAGGGAGATAGATCGTGACCCAGGCCTCAGTCATTGACCTGCCGCCCGTCTTCGACGGGATCGAGGCGGTTTGTTTCGATGCGTTCGGAACGCTGGTCGAGATCACCGAGAAACGCGGTGCGGTCCGGCAATTGTTCAAAGCAGTGCCGCCTAGCAAACGGGCTGAACTGAAACATCGGCTAATGCGGGAACCGCGACCCATCGCCGATTGGTTGGACGTGTATGTTGCTGATGCCGATCCGATTATGGCGCTGGATATATACGCTCGGGAGTTGTCAGAGGTGGCGTCTGTCACGATACGCCCCGGCATGTCAGAGATTTGGGGGCTGTTGCAGGCCAAAGGGTTGCGGCTGGCGATCTGTTCCAATCTCGCCAGTTCCTTCGGTCTGGCTGTGCGCCGTGCCTTGCCCGATCCGCCGGATGTCGAGGTGTTTTCGTATGAAGTGGGAGCCATCAAGCCTGAACCGGAAATCTATGCCCATGTTCTGGAGCGGTTGGCGCTTGAGCCGGACAGCGTGTTGTTTATCGGGGATTCAGTGCGAGCTGACATCGAGGGGCCGCAGGTGGCGGGAATGAGGGCGCTGCATGTGGATGAGCTGGTTGTGGCGATGCAGCCGGGATGACGTTCATCTTGCCGGAAATATCTACCGTGGACCTTCGGTCAACATCTGAGAGCAACGGTAGCAAGGGCATTGAGCGTGGAGACCTCAAATATCGGAACGCTTAATGCCCTTGCGAATTCTACAAAGCGGCCGGTCAAGCAAAGCGCAGCGAAATCTGACTGTGAGCCCAATCTTCGGAATGCTGCGCGTTGTATGAACGACCACTGTTGGATCAGGATCGCCTTGTGTGTGTTTGGCGCTATCCTGATCGGAACACCCTCTATTTCTGACTGGATTGACTATACGCACCGATACACGCGGCCAAAAGTGCGGTTCCCAACAAAGCCCCTGTGCTGACCCGTGACCCGAGGGCCACGATGTCGATGCCATAACCAAATGCGATCGCCGCCAACAAGGCGAGCGAGACTGTCGCTACGGACGCTAATTTCAGGGAGCCGACAAGACTGAACTGGTAAAGCAATCCAAACAACCCCACGCCGATCAAAGCAGGGGCCGATACCGCAATGTTGTGTTGCAGACCGTTGATATCAGTGGCGAGGAAAGAGAACAGAAGCAATGCAAGTGTTGAGTAGAGAAAATACATCACAAGAATTGCATCCGAGCCTTCCGTGCTGGAAATTCTCTTGATCTCGAACAGAGCCAAGGCGCCAAAGAACGCTGAGGCAAGCCCCAGTAGCGCCCCTAACGGGCTGACATCGGCAGAGGGCTGCACGATCATCGCAATTGCCGCCACGGCCCCGGTGACATAGAGAAACCGAAAATCGGCTATGATCTGCCCTATGCAGACAGAAATCACATAAGAGAAAATTGGCACCGTGTAGGAAAGGCAGAGGGCCGTTGACAATGGAATCAACGAGATCGAACCAAACAAACAGGCGACCGAGGAAAAGCCGAGTGCCGTTCTCAAGATATGTCTCGACGGTCGAATTTTGCGAAAGTTGAAGCCTCGAATCCCAAGCCATGCGGAATAGACAAGCGCGGAAATGCCAAACCGGGCCAGCAAAACCAATGCCACGGGCAGCTGGCTACTCATTTTTACGGCGTACCCCATCAGCGCCAGGCTAATGGGACAGAGAACCATTAAGGCGACAGACTGTTGCCGTTCATCCAATTCGAACATTGTGCTCCTGTCCCCAGAGTTCGAAGATCAACCACGCCCAGATGGTGTTTCCGAGTTTGTTGGACGGAGACCGCTGATTGCGCTCGACCATCTCGCGCAGCGCTGTGATGTTGACGATGGGTGCCGTCACGGTCGGTGTCGCAATAGTGTCCATCAGCAGCTCATACACGGGATAGCCTGGCTGGAACATACCCGCGATTGGCAACAAGAAGGGCTGTTTGGGTCTGTTGATGACGCTGGCTGGCAGCACAGATGATCCGGCCCGATAGATAGGTGCCTTTCTTCGGCCGGCCCCAATGAGGTCACTGTCCTTGGCAAAAAGCGCATGGCGATAGACCGAAGGCAAGCAGAACGGCACTCGTGCTTCGACGGAATTCGCCATACTGAGCGCGTCGACTCGATGCAGAATGTAGTAAGGCAACCGGTGGTGCGCTTCGAAGTGCAATACCTTTCGGATAAGGCTATCACCTGGCAGGCTGTGTAGGAAATCGGTGAATTCTTCGCCGAGCCTATCGTTTCGCGCGTCGTTAGTGACGAGATGCGTTCGAAGATCCGGTTTGATTGCCGCCAAATCTGACACGTAAGAATTGATCGCGACATCGTCACCGTCGCTCACTGCGATGTCGTACATGCGATCATAGCCGCCAAAGAAGTCGTCGGCACCTTCTCCAACCAAGGCGACTTTGAACCCTGCCTTGCCGATGGCTTCGTAGAGCGCAAACGTGCTGAGACAATGCGCGGCTGCATTTGGTTGGCTCAGAGACCGACACATTGCCTGAATCTGATCGGGGAAGCGATCATGCCGAACCGTAACTTGCTGGTATTCGAGACCTGAGGCGGCCGCTACTTCCCGAGCGTAGGCGGTCTCGTCTTCTTTCCAGTTGCCCTGATACCACACGTTGTAAGCATGGGTCATTCTGGGGTCTTTGGACGCCAGTGTTGCAACCAAGCTTGAATCAAGTCCGCCAGACAAAGTTGTACAGACCGGGACATCCGTCATGAGTGTTTTTTTGACGCCTAGACCAAAGTCTTGCTCGAAATCCCTCGCTGTAGCTGCGCCCTCGGCAAAAAAGACTGCATTCGGAGTGTATTCATTGACCTCCGTTTTGCCGTTCCGGAAGGTCAGATACGTCCCTGGCTCCAACACCTTGACGTTCGGAAAAATGGTCTGTCGCCCCAACATGGCGCGATAAGCACCATACCGATCAAAGGCGCTGGCATGGATCTCCCTGTCATCGTCTTTAAAATTCGGCAGCCCCTCGATCTCCGATGCAAAGCCCAAGGTGTCTTGTTTTTGCACGTAATAGACGGGCTTGATCGCACAGCTATCCGTGTAGAGGTAGAGCGAGGTAACATCTCGAACATCCATGACGGCAATAGAGAACATGCCCTCAAGGTGTCGGACAAAGTCGGGACCAAATTTTGCGAAGAGCGGCAGAATGACTTCTCCGTCTGTACCTGACGTTGAAAGAGAAATCCCGAACCGGCTTGCCAGCTCTTTGTAATTGTAGATTTCCCCAACGAACAGGCCGTGCAAGCCTGGGGAAGTATAGGGCTGGCTTCCGTTCAGGACACCGTTGATGGCCAGACGAGTATGGCCCAGCACCCAACCATCTCCCCAGCGAAGATTTTGCTCATCTGGACCACCAGGTACAAGCCGATGCAAAGCTGAAAGGGGCGAATACCCTTCTCCTGCTCCCAACACACCAAACATTCTACACATAAAGAAATCCTCATGTCGTCATTCGTGATGATCAGTCTTGCGACAGCAGATGCTGACTTATTCAGCCGGGGTCGTTTGAGGTTCGCGAAGCGCCGCAATTGATATGAAGCCGACGCAAACCAACACTGCAGCGCAAAGGAATAGGCTGGATAGGCCAGTGGTCTCAAGCAGACCCGCCCCGAGTGCCGCCCCGAGACCAATTGCGCCGTTGAACAGCGCAACATAGATAGCCGATGCCTGGAGGGCATCTGCGCCTGCTTCCTTCAAAACCCAGGTCTGCAGACCCACAAGGATTGCGGCGATCGCGCCACCCCAGATGATAAGTACCAGGGCAATTCCCATTGTGCCGATGCTGGCTCCGAAGAGAGTCAACGCACTTAGCGCTCCGCAGGCCAGAAGCAGTGAGACCATCACAATCATTTTGAGCCACGTATCGATCAGTGCGCCGGTCACCATATTTGCTGCGATGCCAGCGGCTCCAAAGGTGAATAGCAAAGGCGCGACCGCCCGGATCGAAACCTCCTCTGCCCCCGTAAGAAAGGGTTCGATGTAGGTATATGCCATGAAGTGTGCTGTGACGGCAAAAAGCGTGGCCGCAAAAATTCTTTGGAAACGGCTATTTGACAAGATACGGATCAGCGGTCGCACTCCTACATTGCCGGTGCCCTGCACCGTTGGCACGGTGATCCACATCGCGAGCGCTATGCCTAACGACAGCATGCCAATGGCCAGGAATGCGATACGCCAGCCTGCCTCGATGCCGACCAAATTGGCAAACGGTACGCCCAGCACACTAGCGACTGACACACCACCGAAGATGATGGAGGTCGCCAGACCCACCTGGCGGGCCGGTACGATCTGAGCTCCGAGTGTTCCAATCATTGCCCAAAATGCGCCATGGGCGATAGCGCCCAGAACCCGAGCCCCCATAAGCCACGCAAAGCTCTCCGACAGGCTCGCCGCAAATCCTGATGCTGCGAGGACTGTCATTAACCCGATCAGCAGCGGTCGCCGCGGTACGGAACCGAGCCAGACCGCAGACGCGATTGCAGCGACCGCGGCAATCCAGGCATAGAGCGTCACGATCAGGCCGACCTGTCCGGTAGGCACTCCCAGATCGCCGCCTATCTGGGAGAGAAGCCCAATCGGCGCGAGCTCAGCGGTTACAATGGAAAAGCTGCCAGTACCGAGTGCGGCAATAGCCAGCCAAGCGCGGTAATCGGCGCGCTGAACGTCTTGGGGCATAGTTTGTGAACTCCGTTTCTACGATGAGGTTTCGAGCGCCTCAAACGCCTTCCGGGCTGAGGCGATGGCGTTCATCGCCGCGGGTACACCCGCGTAAACTGCGATTTGATAAATGATCTCGACAATTTCCTGCCGGCTCACGCCGCAATTCATCGCTGCGCGTATGTGAAAATCTAGTTGGCCGGGTGCTGTACCTTTGGCCCCGAGCATCGCTACCGTCAGCATTTCGCGGGTTCTGATATCTATTCCATCCCGACCAACCACGTCAGCGAAAGAGAACCCGAGAATTAGTTCGGTTGCATCGACATCGAACGCATCGAGATTGGCGGTCACACGTGCGGGCGCGCCCGCTTCCAGCCGCTCGAGCAAGGCTAAGGCGCGTGTTCGGCGGTCAGTATCATGTGGGCTGTTGGTCATGCGTCCACTCCCTTCATACCTTCTGGAGTGTAGCGCTCGCCAACCACAGGTACCCGCGCGACCGCACTTTCGAGCCGGATACAATCCTGCGTCGTCAGTTCAACCGATGCGGCACCAGCATTCTCGCTCAGGTATTGTCGACGCTTGGTTCCCGGGATCGGGACGATGTCATCCCCTTTCGCCAAGAGCCAGGCGAGCGAGAGCTGCGCGGAGGTGCAGCCCTTTTCGGTAGCCATATCAGCGATCACGTCGGCGATGCGGAGGTTTTGATCGATAGCCTCTTCGGCAAAGCGTGGCAGTGAAGCTCGAAAATCATCCTCTTCAAGTTCGTTGGTAGATTGGAACCGCCCGGTCAGGAAGCCGCGGCCAAGCGGCGAGTAGGGCACGAAGCCTACGCCCAGTTCACGGCAGGTAGGCAGGATCGAAGCTTCAGCTTGCCGCGACCAGAGGGAAAACTCTGTTTGGACTGCGGTGACAGGATGTATCGCATGCGCTTTTCGCAATGTCTCTGCGCTGACTTCACACAGGCCGATATGAGAGATCTTACCCTCTTGGACCAGTTTCGCCAAACCTTCCATCGTTGCCTCAATCGGCTGTTCCGCATTTACTCGGTGCACGTAGTAGAGGTCTATGTGATCGACCCCCAATCGACGCAGGGACCCGTCGCAGGCAGCGCGGGCATAGTCCGCGCGATTGTTCAGGCTGCGCTTGTATTCACCGGGATTGCGGACGATTCCGAACTTCGTGGCCACACGCACATCTGCACCGCTTTCATGCAGAAATGTCCCGATAAGCTCTTCATTGTGATGCGGCCCATACATATCGGCAGTGTCGAAAAAGTCGATCCCGAGCTCTACGGCGTGCGCCAGAACGTCCAGTGATTCAGCATCATCGCGTGGCCCGTAGAACTCGCTCATCCCCATACACCCAAGACCGATGGCCGATACCTCAAGGTCCTGCCCAAGTTTACGTTTTTGCATGATAGACCTCCTTGAATATCAGGAGACGAGCATGGCATACGTCATGAATGGAAAAACTACCGAATAATGGCAACGAGATTTCCATAATCGGAAAGCATGATGTTAAAGGGTTGGTCTGGGATGACACTCGGGCCTTTCTGGCCGTGGCGCGGCATGGCACGCTCAGCATGGCAGCCAGCGCCTTGAACATCGGCATTGCCACACTTTCACGTCGGATAAACCGGCTGGAAGAGGCGTTGGACGTTCCCCTGTTCGTCCGGCATCAGACGGGTTACCAGCTGACCGAAGATGGCACTGATCTTATCGAAAAAGCTGAGGCGATGGAGGCGGCGGCCCTGGCGCTGAGCAGTGGCGCAAGGCAGCAAGCGCAGTTGGCCGGTAAGGTCCGCTTGGCGACTGCAGAAAACCTTGCAAGTGGATTGATTATTCCCGCGCTGCCCGAGTTCCGTTCCAGACATCCCGGCTTAATGGTCGAGGTCGTGACCGATATCACGACCGTTAACGTACATCGCCGTGACGCCGATCTTGCGCTGCGCATGGTCAAACCGCAACGCGGCAACGTCACCCTCAAGCGTCTGGGCACCCTTGGCTATGGGCTCTACGCAAGCAGCGACTATGTCAAAGCCCGTCAAGTCAGCACGGATCGCGGCAGCTACGAGATGGATGCATTCATTGCTTGGGGCGAGATGCAGGCCCATCTGCCTGCTGCACAATGGGTTGAACGCGTGCTCCGCGGCCGGTCGCCGGCGATCATCACGACTTCGCTCTCGACACAGGTATCGGCCGCAGCGGCCGGCTTGGGCCTGGCCGTCCTACCGCATTTCCTGGCCAAGGATGCAAATCTGACCTGCATTGACTCCGATATTGGAATCGATCAGCCGATATATCTGGTGCTTCAGTCCGATTTGGCGCAATCACGCCGAACGCGCGCCCTTGCGGACTTTCTTAGCGATCTGGTGGTCTCCAGTCGGGCGCGTCTTCGTGGATACTGAGGCCTGAGCAACAACTGACGGCGACTTCCTAGATTTTCCGATAATGGAAAACCCGTTTGCATTATTCTCCAATGATTCCAAATTGGGAAAACACTATCTCTGTTCACACAACGCTGAGGTGTAGGCTGGCAGCATAGCTCCCCCCCAAACTGGCCAGTCCTCTCCAGCGTCATGAAACAAGGAGATGGATATGTCCGCAGAACTTCTATTGATTTCGCGCTACCCCGCGAAGCCCGGCGCTGCATCGAACCTCGCGGCCGCATTGGCGCCGATGGTTGACGGTCGCACCTTGGTTGCGCTCGAAGCTGACGAGGTGGTCACGCTGGAACAGCTGGATGCGGCGGAAGCACTCAATGCGTTGCGTGGGCGGCTGGGCACTGTGGCAATTGATTTTGCAAAATACTTAAGTGGCGATATCCGCCGCGAGATGCTTGATTTCGTCGAGGCGCCCAAACAATGCGGCGGCATGCTGCCGGACACGCCTTACATCCAATTACGGCATGTAGAAGTAAAGCCCGAAGAGCACGCCGCCTATCTCAAGTGGCGCGACGAGACAATCTTTGACGTCGTCCGCAATGCCGATACGGTGGACAGTTTTCTTGCCTATCATTCGGTCATCAGCGGCCAACCCGGCGTTATGTTTGTTTCAGGTTTTTCTGTGGACCCCGCAACATATACCGCAGTCTTTTCCTCCGAGCGCTACAGTACCATCGTGCAGCAGGCCGGTGATCGTTACATCACCGGCGGTACCAACGGTCTCTATACAAAAATCTACGCGGACACCGCCAAACTCGCAGCCTGAATCGGGTGATGAGAAGATTAATCACAACTTATTCTGGAGACTTGCTATGACCGATAAAATCTTGACCTTCGGCACACTGATCGTTGTTGCCGACGAATTCACGGAGTTCACATCGGACAAACCCGCAGTGACGCTGAGCCAACTTCGCGCAATGTTGTCTTTGCCCGAACACATGCTGTCAGGCCCGATGCGATTGCTGCCCGGCCAGGGTCTTTCTGATCTTGAGATTGCCGATCTCCTCCAGCAGATCACGGTACAAGACCCGGCAGGCAGCAGATGGGATACGACTCTGTTTCGAAATCTGTCTGATCGCGCAGACGCAGAATTTTCGCATAAACGAAAATCTTGCAATACATTGATCGGTAGCCCGACAAAAGTCGCTGAAGACACCTATTCCCTGGATCTTCGAATCGACCACGGGTGTGAGCTGATGGGCGATCATCAGACAGGTCAGCACATACAGGGAATGTTATTGGTTGAAGCCGCGCGACAATCTTTCCTCGCCGTGACTGAAAAATATCTGCTGACTGACATGGAAGAGAAGACCTATTTTGTCATCACGTCCATGACAACCGAGTTCAATGGGTTCGTTTTCCCTTTACCTGCACATATTGAGTATCGGGTTTTGTCGAGCGACGTGAACGAACGGCGCCACAAATATCAGGTCGAAATGGACTTTATCCAAGGCGGTGAGCCACGCACGCGCGTTGGCTATGCCTTCACCGTCTATTCGCATCAGGTCATCTCGGAAAAAGAAGCCACACTGGCGCTCGACGCCGCAAAATGTGCGCTCGCAAGTACAAACTCTGAAGCTTCTGCCCGCGCTGCCTAAACCGACCATTTGCTCGGCGCACCTTTCGGGTGCGCCGGGCGTAACCAAACCGAACTGATATGAAACAAACAACCTACGACCTGTCAGTGACGACAGGAACCTTTATCCTCCGAGTGAGATTATGGACGAAGATGGCAATTTCATTGTTATTGGCGCGATAAACCATTCTATTGATGACCGTGTCGAAACGAATTGGACGGGCGCTATCGTCTCGCCCGAAAGTACGGTGCCAGATTTCGGTGAAAAGGCGCCGTACAAGATCCTGGAGCTTTTTTCGCCCGACATTCCGTTGCCGCAGCACCTTGCCGACAAAGTGCTTCATACATTGCCGTTGCCGTTGCCTTGTAACAACTACCCAATGGTGTTCGCGCCTCAGCAATATCCTGATGCGAACAGCGATGTGCGGCCAAGCTATCCGTTTCACGAAGCACCCATCCCAGACCTTCGTCCTGAACATGGCCGGCAGCTCCAACGCCCGGTGAAACTACACGACTGGATTCAAGCTCAAGGAAAGCTTCGCATTACACTCGAAGATGAAGCACGCATTGCACGCTTTACCTTCGAGTTCGCCAATTTGCTGCCGCGAGCACTCTATACGATTATGACACTGCGTGAGCACGATCTTGATCCCGCGGGCCCTACACGACCCGGGCCACTGGGTGTACCAAATGTGTTCGTGACCGACAGCTCTGGGGCGGCAACTTTTGAAGCCGCTCTGCCCGATCCTTTTCCTGGGCCGGACCGCCCTGATGGAAACCGCGTTATCAACGTGGTCGTGCTTTGGATGAGCAGCCAAATGAGCCATGGCGGCGCGATTGGCCGCTATGGTTTGGGTGGCGACATCCATGCGCAGCTCAAATTCCCAAAACCAATGTTTCAAGATCTCCAGACGCGGGCCTAGTCCCGTATTTCCGATCAGAAAGGACAATTCATGCCAGTCGTTCAGATCTCGACTTTCAAGATGGAAGACCAACAAAAAGCTACAGTGCTTCTTCAAGAGGTAACAGCAGCCATGCACCGCGTGACCGGTATACCGCTGGACAAGATCAGCGTCTTCCTCACTGAGGTCGAGCCCACCCGTTGGGCAGATGCCGGAGTGGTAGGTTCGCATCCCGATTTCCCAACTCTGAGTCGTAGGAAGGCCTATGAGGAGGACGGAAAGTGAACAAATTCGCCTTTTTTGATGTCGACGACACCTTGATCTCGGTGAAAAGCATGTTCGATTTCTACCAGTTCTGGACTGTGGATTGGCGGGGCGATCCTGCGAGCCTGCGGGAGTTCGAGACTGATTTTGCCCGAATGCGTAGCATTGACGCGACGCGCGAAGTTCTTAACCGGGAGTACTATCGTTACTTTGCCGCCATTCGACCAGAAGAGCTTGGCGAAGCAGCGACCGCCTGGGCATCTGCTTGGCTCGCCGTCCCGGAACGTTTCTTTATGGTAGAGTCTGTGGCAGAACTCCGAAATCTCAAGGCACAAGGCGTCGAACCGGTTTTTGTATCTGGATCATTTAGAGCCTTGCTTAATCCAATTGCAAATCACCTTGGTGTTGACTGGATTCTCGCGACCAAAATGGAATTGGGAGCAAACGGTTGCTTTACAGGCGAAATCGGAACGCCCCAGACAATTGGAATGGGCAAAGCAAAAGCAATCCGAACTTTTCTCAACGAACAAGGTGTTGACCCAGCAGACTGCAAGGCATTTGGCGATGACATATCAGACTTGCCAATGCTAAATTCCGTTGGCACTCCGGTTGTTGTCGGATCGAACGCAGAACTTGTTGCGCATGCTGCTACCAATCAGTGGCGAATACTTCAGGCTTCGCCTGCCCAATATGTAGTCTAACCGTGCAATCGGACGGTCGAGGGATGGTCCAAACCATTTCCTTCCGGGGCATTGAATGGAAGCAGACATTGGCGCAGCTGCAGCGAAATGGTGCTTTGTCCGCGTCATTTCAGTTCGATCATGGCGCAACGAAGGTCAGGTCTGGTGCCGTTTCAGTGTTCTGTAGACGGTCGGCCGAGATACAGAAAACACTTCGGCCAGATCGCTGATGGAATATTCCCCGGTTCCATGCATGCGGCAGAGTTCTTTCTGCTGCTTGTCACTTAGCTTTGGTTGTTTCCCGCGCAATTTTCCCTTTGCTCGGGCGATGGCCATGCCTTCACGGGTCCGCATCCGGATCAGGTCGGCCTCGAACTCTGCGAAAGTGGCGAGGATGTTGAAGAACATCTTTCCCATTGGATCGGTTGGATCATAGACGGATGCACCGAGGGCCAGCTTGACGCCTTTGTCTTGAAGCTGATCCGCGATGGCACGGGCATCGGGGACAGATCGGGCCAACCGGTCAAGCTTTGGAACAACAAGAGTGTCACCTTCCCGCACAGCGGCGATGGCTTGATCCAACCCTGGCCGCGCCCGGTTCGTGCCGGTCAGCCCATGGTCTGTGTAGATGCGATCTGGGGCGACCCCCAAATCTTCGAGCGTCTGTTTCTGCGCTTTCAGGTCTTGGCTGTCGGTGGAGCAGCGGGCGTATCCGATAAGTGTAGCGTTCATGGTCGAACTGTACGAATAAGGCCCCTTCAGTGCAATTTATATCGTACCATTTATATGAGACACGCTTTGAGCCAGTTTTGTTGAAGGGTTGCCACGGCGAGAAATTGTCCGCTGATCGATCCCCTTACGGACACCAGATTGAAAGGCCGCTCTCAGCTCGACCCGGTCGGAACAAGCCTGACTGGTCAGTCTCAATCAAAGATGACATGCTGCAAGGAACAAATTGGAGTAGAGAATGATTGAACGGCTCGACTATGTGTCAATCAACGGTCCCGCCATCGCGAGCATGGCGAAAGCAAAGAAAGATATGCCGTCTATAGACGGCAAGCTAAGGGCAATCATTGAGCTTCGAATATCACAGATCAACGGCTGCGCATATTGTGTCGACTTGCATACCAGTGAGGCGCGGCGAGCTGGTGAGACACAGCAACGACTTGATTGCCTGACAGTTTGGCGGGAAGTGACGTTCTTTGACGACGCTGAGAAAGCGGCGCTCGCTTGGGCGGAGGCGGTTACAAAGGTGGCGGAGAATGGAGCGCCGAAAGCTCTCTACGATGCGCTATCAGACCATTTCTCTGAACAACAAATTGTCGATCTGACGCTTATTATTGCCCAGATGAATGCTTGGAACCGTTTGGCAATCAGCTTTGGGCATTTACCAGAGCCAAGAACAGAGTGAATGTCGGCATTGTCCCGCACATCAGACCTAAATTAGTCACCATTTTCAGTCGGTCGTTTTTGCCGCCCTGCTCCACCCCACGACAAATCAAACGCATAACCCGGTCAAAAACCCCCGGCGAAATAGAATGGGTTTTGGCAGGTTTTTGGCCTGGAATTCAGGTAAGCCGTCATCATCTTCTAGCGACCAAGGTAGTCAATCACTCGCCACCTGCCAGCCAAGAGCGATCCGGAGGCACTGTATCAAAGACTTGAGCGTTCTTGGGAAAGATGAACCAGGGTTGTGCGCTTCGTGCAAAAACATGGTGGGTAGGTTGCAGCCAGCTCGTATCATCAAGCGTGCCAGGCTTCAGGCTCAGATGATTGGGTGCCTTGCTGGCATGATGGTGAATGCGTGTACCGCATTCAGGACAAAATGAGTTTGTGAAAACCTGCCCGCTTTCCGCTGTCCTCTGGAAGGACTTCAGTTTCCCGTCCGAGATCGTAAAATCTTCTAAATGAACACGCATGGCCAAGCCAAAAGCACTACCGGATTGCGTTTGGCAAATTGTGCAATGGCAGGCATAGATCACAACTGGATCACCTGATATCACATATCGAACCGCGCCACATTCGCAACCGCCTTCGTGGTGTTTATGCATTCATTTCTCTCCTGGAATTCGGGCCAATAGGGTTTGGGAAATAAGTGCCCCAGCTCAGTTCGACGGTATGGCGCGATAACCTTTGACCACCATTCCAACCCCGACCTCGAACAAGCCAAGCCCACTCAGAACCTCGACATTCAGCCAACGGGATGTTGCCTTGCGTACCGCGTGCATCGCCAGAAACGCGTAACCAAGAATGGACGCCGCATCGAGGACCAGAAAAATAACCCCGTAGACTACGCTCTGAAGCAGGATGTTGTGATCGGGCGAGATAAAGCTCGGGAACAGCGCCACGAAGAACACGATGGCCTTCGGGTTGGTCACACAAGCAAAGAAACCGGCCCAGAAGGTGACGCGGTGGTTGGTGGCCGCTGGCGCTTTGACTGGATGGCGAGAGACCCTGAAGGACTGGATGCTCATGTAGATGATGAAGGCACCGCCCGCAATTTGCAGGAATGGCAGAACTGTTTCAGAGATCGCGATCAGGGTTGCCAGCCCCCAGACCGCGACGCTGATGTGAACCACGGTTCCCAAAGCATCGCCAGCCACAGTGATCGCAGCCGCCTTTGTCCCATGGCGCACAGCCTGAGCCGAGGCGAACGCCACAGATGGCCCCGGCACAGCGACGAATAGCAGTGTCGTGGTTACAAATGCGGCAAACAGAAACGGGTCCATATCATCCCTTTCAAAAAACGATCGGCTTCAAAGGAGTACAGGCTTCACGCTATTCGGCGTGCGCTAGGTGCGCAAGGTGGGCCTTTACAGCCTGACCTTCGATGGTAGGGTGCTTTTGCCCATCCATGTGCGGCTAGGGTTCCGCTGATCTATCAGGTCTGGACCGAGCGCCGTTATGAGCCCGTGCACGGGCGGACACCTTAAAGACGAGAAAGCTAGGGGGGATGGACGGGCGTGCTTACGCACGTCTGCTTGAAACTTGTCTTTGAGGTAAAATACATGTCCATCCTTGGCTTCGCGCTCGTCCTGACAGCCGCATTCTGTCACGCAACCTGGAACTTCTTCGTCAAACGCATCAATGCCGGTCCGGAACTTGTCTGGCTTTTCTCAGCTCTGTCGGTGGTGATCTACCTGCCGCTGGCCGTCTGGATCGGGGCGGGCATCCCGTTATTTGACGCCACGCAAATGCTCTTCATCGCGGGCAGCGCGGCCCTGCATCTGGGCTATTTCCTGCTGTTGCAGATCGGCTATCGCAAGGGCGACCTGTCGTTGGTCTATCCAACCGCGCGCGCCACTGGGCCGTTGCTATCCACCTGTTTTGCGCTGCTGTTTCTGGGTGAGCAGATCACGCCGCAGATTGCCACAGGCGGAGCCGTCATCATCTTCGGCGTTCTGATGCTGACAGGCGGGTTTCGCCGATCTGGGGGCAGTGCCTTGCTGTCACTCGGTTTCGGGTTGATGGCCGGACTGTTCATCGGAAGCTACACCGCATGGGATGCCTATGCAGTCTCAGCGCTGATGATCCCGCCGCTGCTGCTGGATTACGTGTCCAGCGTGGGCAGAACGGTTCTGCTAGCGCCGCTTGCCTTGCGCCGTCGCGCATTAGTCTGGGCCATATGGCAGCACAAGTTGGGCGTGCTGGTCATCGCGGTATTTAATCCACTTGCCTATATTCTGGTCCTCATAGCGCTGACCTTCACCCCGGTCGTCTTCGTCGCTCCGATCCGCGAGCTGAGCGTTCTGCTGACGGTATTGATGGGAAGCCTGTTGCTTGGCGAAGGCCAGTTGAAACACCGCCTGACCTGGGCAAGCGTCATTCTGGCTGGTGTCGTGGTTCTTGCTTTGGCTGGGCAATAATCACGGCTGATTTTAGCGACTATCTGTGCGATCTGGACAAAACCTACGTTTCTGACCAGATCGCTGCATGATTATCGGATACGCGCGCGTCAGCACGGAAGACCAGAATCTTGACGTACAGACGGACGCCTTGACGGCGGCCGGGGCCGAGAGGTTGTTCTCTGACAAGATCAGCGGATCAAAACGAGAGCGGCCTGAACTGAACAAGATGCTGGACCAGCTCCGCGATGGTGATGTTGTGATTGTCACCAAGTACGACCGCCTGGCGCGATCCCTGAAAGACCTGCTGGAGATTGTTGAGACGATCCGTGAGCATGGTGCCGGCTTTCGATCCCTGGCCGAGGATATTGACACGACGACGCCGGCCGGCCGGCTCGTCTTCCATGTTTTCGCATCCATCGCCCAGTTTGAGCGGGAGCGGATTTCCGAGCGCACGAGGGAGGGGCTTGCATCAGCTCGTAAACGTGGCCGGATCGGGGGTAGGCCCCCTGCCCTGACAACAGCGCAGAAAGACGAAGTACGCCGGATGCGTGATGACGAACAACGCGCCGTCGCGGAGATCGCGAGACTGTTCAAGGTCAGCGAACGGACAGTGCGTCGGGTGTAATCGAGGTTTTATCTGTCACGTCGCTATTCCAGTTCAGGGAACAAGTGACTCATCCCGCCCATGCGACCGGTGGTTCCAGCGTGACGACTTGGGAATAGATGTGACAGCCTATAGCCGTGTGCCGCACCTGGTTTCCCGTCCTTCCGTTCATAGCTTTCAACCGTAATCAGACCGTTGATGTTCAGAATCCCAAGTGCTCGCTTGATCCGGCCGAGGTGAACGCCAGCGTAGGCATTGATCTGATCATAGGTAATCCGGGTCACGTTCGCAGATGCGTCCCGCCTGGCTGCAAGCGTGAGGTAAATTTTCAGGGCATCCAGCTCTGCGGCCTTACGAAGATGGAAATCTTCAAACATCGGGATTGCGCCATCACGATCATAGAGGGGCTTCGCAGGTAGTGCCGCCCAGACATGGCCTTCACCGTAATTGGTGAGCCGGTAGGTGCTACGTCCGTCTGGTTCCCGGACTACCAGGTTCCGAGCCGCCAATACATCGAGAGCATCTGAAACCTTGGTCCGGCTTATGCCGGTGGCTGTGGTCAACTCGTCATAGGTGGTGCGGGCCAAGCCTTCATTGAGATCGGCGCGATGCGCAACCGCGATCAAAACCATGAGTGCAGCAGTTTCAGATGCACCAACACCAGCACGCCATTTGAATGCAGCCAATCCACCATCTTCTAGCCAGGCGGAAGGGCTTCACCCATTTCCGCATATTCATTCGCTGCGTTCCTTTGTGATGGCACGCAGGACCACATGGAGGGCCAGACCCGCGACTCCTACAGCCGCAAGGCCGAGGAGCAACGCAAGGATAGTTGGCGGCGCATCGAGGAGCGAGGAGAGGAAGTTTTCAGACGGCATATCGGAGATCCTTTTGGAAATTTTCGGTCGATCATGCCGAAAAAATGCGCTGTTGGACCAATCATATCTAGATACACTTCAAGTAACTACGGGCAGATTTCTATATGTATACCCTTATTTATCAGTATATTACATCTACCCTATATGATCTTTGTAAGACCCCATTTCAGTCCATGAAGTACATCTCATGGACTGAAATGACTGAATCTGTGATGTCCTAGCCCGGTTTTCGCTACCTCACTTGATGGAGAAAGTCTGCTCACGCAGCGTAGAAATTATCCTCATCGAGCGGGCATTCATCCCGCAACATGACAGCGCCCCGCTTCACCGAGTTATCTTCTGTCCCAAATACTTCCACCGAGTGGCGACAGCGGGTGCAGGTGATGACCAGCCCTGGCACTGTCCCGTAGTCGCCGTCCAAATCCTCTTCTGAAATGTCGATGGGTACACGCATGACCTGGCTTTCTGTTACGACGATTCACGCCGAGAAAACTGGATGACCGATCCCCCTGCAAGAGAGTTGGTTTCGCGCGAAGCATCGGATTTCAAGGTCAGAGACACCACATCACCGGTCTTCTTGCTAAACCAGCCAGACGGAAGATTGACCAGGTTCTCGATGTCACCGGGGTGCATGGTGAACTCGACGGACAACAAATCTTCTTTGGTACGCGTGCCGGATCTACGATCAGGCACAAAGCATCACAGCACACGCGGCTTTGGCACCGCCCATTCCTTGTCCATTGGTTCCTGCCGGTTCCAGCCTTTGGCGGAATAGGTTTTATAGAGCTGCGTTGCGTGGTCCTGAGGATGATTTCCAGATCGACGAGTCGCTTGATTTGGGCCTTTACAGATACCCGCCAGCGTTCTTTCAATGACAGCAACCCGGCCAGTGAATAATTTGGAACCTCGGAGACATAGGTGGTCTGAGGCATCAAAAATGCGCTGGCGAACCGGAAAGCCTGGCGCTCGATCTCCTTCAGATCGTCGCGCAACGCTTCGGTGCTGACGTTCCTATGCAAAACAGCATGGCCCAGTTCATGCGCCGCATCCATCTGGCGACGGGGCAAATTCATCTTGTCTGAAGACAGCAATATGTGAGGCCGGTCTTCCGATTTCGACCAACTGCATACTCCGTCCAGCTTTGAGGTGCCCATTTCGATAGAGCCGACAACACAACCGATCTTTTCCAGCACGGCAACAACATTGGTGCAGGGGCCTTCCCCCAACTGCCAATGGGCACGCAGCTCACCCGCGATGTCTTCAATATCCTCATCCCGGAGCTGGCTGTAGCTGGCTCCGTCCAAAACGTCAGGGATATCGAGTTCCGGAAAATCCACATAGTGCTGCAAGACATCGCTGATCTCATGCAACCAGTTCACCTGGGATGCCTGATATTCGCGGTCGCGTTTCAGTGTGCTGACCAGCTTGCGGTAAAACATCGGGCGCGGGCTATCGAATACAGGGCGCAAAAAGAACTCGCGCCGAACGCGCAAAGCCTTAGCAAGCTCTGCCAGGGCATCCGCTTCGGGGGCTTGTTTGCCGGTTTCCCAACGCGATACCGAGCTGGGGCTTACGCCCAACATGCGGGCCAATTCTTTCATACTTTGAACGCGCCGAGCTGCGCGGGCCTCAACGAGGCGTTCCGGCACGAAGCCGGGTGTTCCCACACGCATTGTTCCCTCCTGTCAGTGCCGGTGGCACCCTTTACGCCGTGCCGCCCTCTTCGTCATCCGCAGATGGCGCTTCTGAGCACAAAGGTCTTTATTGTGCGTTTCAGGCGGACAGCACCGCTGGCAGGCGACGCAGGAGGTGTGGGAAGCGGCGAGCTGAGTTCCGACACATCCCCGTCATCCGCGAGGTACTGGTCGATCCGTTCGTAAAACAGGTACTGTTCATAATCGGAATCAATGACGCCAATGGCCAATTCTTTGATCTTGCCCGCCTGTTCGGGGTCACGGGCAAAAAGAAACAGAATGCAAATATCTCCGACTTTCGGAGCAGTCCCGTCAAAGTCGAAATGCGGCGAGAGACGATAGTTCAGGGTCACACCAGCTTTCCGAGACTTGTTCTTCACCGGCAGCTTGCTGGGTTCCGGCATTGCGGCAAGGCCAAGGATAAAGCCCTGCCCTTCATGTTCGAAACGCATGAACGGCTGAAACACTTTGAAGTCCGTACCAGGAATGATGCCGCCATCAAGCAGCGCGCCACCATGAAGCTCACAGACTTCCTGAAACCCCTTCTCCATCATGTGAAAGCGCGACAGACCTTCCAGCGCCCGCGCGCGTCGGGGATCAAGGCCAGAATGATCCTGGATCATCCGATGCGCCTTCAGGGCCTCACCGCGCAGGCGGTCTTCAAGGTCAATGATAAGGCCGCGATAGATAGCGACGGGAAAGCGGGTTTTCACAAAATCCCCATAACTGCTCCGATTCTTCGGGGTTGCGTTTTTAGGGATTTATGAGTTCAGAATTGCGTTATGTCAATGAAAGCCATTCACCAAGCCGCAGAAACCGAGCAGTTGTGGCCCCGCCGCTACGCTCAAGATTGTGGCCAAGGCAGCGACAGATACAGCTCGTGCATCATGGCAAACCGCTCATCAAACGGCGGCAGATCATCCAGTTCGAGGGCAAGCGTGTTCCAATCAACCTCAGCCCGCCGCCGAATCTCAGGATCATCCATAGATTCCAGCGTAGCCTCTATACCGCGCGCCTGGCACTTCTCGATCAGCGTTTCCAGGATGCTGCGGCGATCTTCATCGGTCAACTCGTTGGTTTCGATCAGGTAGGCGATGTCATAGACATCCTGGCGACGGTTTCTGTTGCGGATCGGTTGTTGTAACAGCGCGCGTAGCTTTTCAGCGATGATCTCGTGTAATGTGAATGCCCGAACCGCGACCCCCGGCCCGGTCAAGTTCAGCTCTTGGAAGGCATACACCTGATCCCGGAAGCTGATCTCGATATCCAACACCCGTATGGCGCGCCCGGCTTCCAAGCGTTTTTCTTCGCCTGTTCCGCGCTCGGCCGAACCGATCCGGATGAGCAAAGCCGGGAAATCGAACTCTTCGAAGTTCAGCGGCTTGGGCATTTTCTTGACGGTTTGCACTCGGCAAAGAAGGTTCAGATACCCAAGGCGGATTGCGGTTTGGGGCAAGATGGCGTTCAGATCATCTGCGATCTGATCCGCAAACCCGGCTGGTTCCACGATTGAGGTGAAATCCACATCGGCCGTGACCCGGTTGCTTTTGAAGGCAAGGGCCATCACAGCCCCACCCTTCAGGACTAGGTTTGTGTTCAGGTTGGGGGCCAACCCGATGGCCGCAAGAACAATCTCCGTAACCTGCCTATCGCGATACTGAGCTGGATTAGAGCGCGCAGCCTCCACCCAGGCCCGCACATCCACATCTACAATGTCGTATTCGGCCTCATCGGCCATGTGTTCTGCATCAGACATTCAGTGAAATCATCCATCGTTCTGAAAATTCGGGGAGATAGTCCGCTTCAGGGTCCAACTTCCGTGATCCCCCTCTTTGCGCAAAGGCTTCCCAACGCGCAATAGCGGGATCATCAAGCTCAGCACTTCCGAGAGGATATATCCTGCCCGGACCTTGGCAATTTTGCTGTTTAACTGATCCACGGCCGCCACGATTTCTGGCAACCATTGATCCGCGTCACGTTCCCAGACATCGAGGACATGGCGCATCCCGCCGCACAATCCCGGCTCTGTAATCATATCTGCAAAGGTTTGGCCGATAGACGTGATCCGGGTTTCCTCGCCACCGAGAGGCACAGGCGTCCAGGGGTGGCTTGAGATATGCATAATGACCGGTCGCCGCCGAATTGTATCCTTAAAGCCTGGCCGATAGAGCACCGGCTTATCTATGTCTTCGATCTCGGGCAGATCATCGCGCACACGGTTATTTCGGAGTTGGTTCCAAAGATCACGACGCGGCGTGGTCACATGCAGAGCTTTGGGACTTCGTTCTGTCAGGCTGTATTTCTGCATCGCTGACAAATGTGAGACATAGGCAAATGGATCAGCAATACACACGACCTCTTCCGCCGACCCCGCACGAGTGGCTTGCGTGACACGCCAGACACCCGACCTGAAATCGGAATCAGGGACTAGTGCTCTGCGTTCTTCCATGCGCTTGATAGCGTTATTCGCACGGGTTTGATCCCACCCTTGCGGCATACGTTTGAGAGGTTCTCCGTCCCATTCACGTTTCTGGAAAAGCGAATGCCCCAGAACGAAGAAATCGTAATATGTGATGATCGGCAGATCGCGCTTCAGGAGCGCTTGTTCCACCCCGTCTGTGAACTTCATACGTGTGCCATCTGTATATGTCCTTAGGACATATACAGATGGCACACAAAGAGTCAAGGATTCGATTGGTCGAAAGGATTCAACTGGTTTGACATACGGATCGGATATCTCTATGTCCTAAGGACATAGAGATATCCGATCAATAAACTTTCACATAGTCTCGCTTTTGCTTGGCATCCGTCAATGTCTCTAAGGCACTCTCGGCCTCAACCTGGCTACGAAATAAATCCATACGAACCTGACCACTTCGACCGATCCGGCCCCATTCTCGGCGAAGCGTCCATTCCCCAAATAGATTGGGCAGAACTGACATGCGATAGTAGCGCGCAATGTTCTGGGATGGATCGTGTCTTTCGAGGTGAGCTTTCATGTTTCAGCTCCAGCGGATGGATAACTGTTATCTGTTATCTTCTGCGCCCATCAATTTCTTCAGCATCTGGAATCTCGATGCCGCCAGATCGGAGGCAGGCATAAAGCAGTTCTTTCTTGGAGAGACCGCGTTTCAGCGCCTCCTGGTCAAAAGCGTCCTTGATCGGTTTCGGGACATTCGTGAACGAAAACTGGACACGAGGCGCATCTTTCAATGCAGCGGATTTGGCCTTGCTCACACTCGGCAATGGTGCCGCCAACTCACGCACTTTGGTCGTGGCCTCATCACTATCGAAATCGTCTTCGAGGTTTACGCTGACTTTTGCCATGCGTCGCTCCTGTAATAGCTGATAAGCTGCATGTCCGCCAACACCGATTGCGCGGACCTTTTGCCGATCCTTGCGGTCCAGCTCCTGTAGAGGTCATTTCTTTGAACCCGGTTCGGTGCGCGCACATCGCGCGAAGACGAGGTATTTCTTGCGCATCGAGTGCATCGGTAATGGCCTGCGTAATATTTGTGTTGGTATCAACATCCATCATCACCACGAACGAGGCGATCTCCTTCTCCATGGTTTCGGCAACGCTCTGAACGTGGGAGTATGTGCGCTTTGCGCCCTTTGCGTCAGCTTCGTTGGCCTTGGATGGGATCAAGATCAGATTTGCCGCTGCAATAGCGTGCATAGCCATTGCCGACTTGAAACCGGCCGTGTCGATGAAAATAGCGTCGTAAGGCTGTTCAGATTTCTTAAGTGCCTTAACCGTGGGAATGAGCCGTTCGTCGTTTTCTTCATACAGCCAGTCTAGAGCCGTCTGATCCTTTTTGGCCCAGGATTCCAGATGGCGCTGCGGATCGGTGTCAATCACAGCAACCTTGGCTCCATCTTCAACCATCAGACTGGCGATTGCGGTGAGCAGCGTGGTTTTCCAGCTCCACCCCTTTTCCTGCACAACGCTGATTACCTGTGTCATGTTCTGCCCTCTTTTTGATAACTGATAACAGGTAATTGATAACAGTCAACAGGTAACAAATATCTGTTATCTACTAGGTGTTCTCATCTTTGTATTGCCCGCGCTATGCAACTCGCCAGCCCAAGCGGGTTTCTACCCCATAGAATGACCGGCATTGGGAACAGAGAAGGTTTCAATACCCTGTTTTGGTAGGACATCAAAATCAGGGTGCGGAAGAGACCGTTCTCCGAATATGAAACTCTTTCTAGCTGGGTGCTGATACAAGAGTTCACGCCAATTTTGCGTACCTCCTTCTACCAAGACGATGCACCATAATATACCGCTCGTGGGAGACTGAAACGCATCGTCGTCGCCCAGTCATGATTGCCCGAGCGCATCGCTGTTTGAAGCGTTTCGGCATGTAAGCGGGTGGTGTACACCTCTTCGCCAGCCAGCGCGATATCTGTGCTGAATTTTCCGCCCCATTGTCAAGATTGGCTTCCGAAAGGACAAGGTTTTTGATTTGATCGCCAAGAATGGTCGCTGCTTCTATTGCTACCGTCCCACCCATACTGTGGCCATAGAGATTAAACTGCCCAAGATTCATCTTGGTTGCGAATTCGGCAATAATTTCAGCATGATCGCTAACGCTATAGCCGAAATCCAATGGTTGATCGCTGTACCCGAAGCCAAGCATGTCGATTAGGATTATACGGTGCTCTGCGAGCGGGTTAGAACGGGCGAGTTCCGGATATTCAAATGATGCAGAACAACCCAAGCCATGCAGCATCAACAGCGGAAGCCCATTCCCGTCAAACTCCATAAAGCGGAGAGATGCGGAATGCTCGTTAATTCTAAGGGATTTCACCTTAAGTTCCTTCTTTTGAAGCGCATCAGACAATTAGATAACTATTATCAGTTATGGGGCGCGACCTTTTCGCTCAAACCACTTTCGACAAAATCCAAGAAAAGCACCGTCGGGATGACGCGGCGGTTCGCTCATCCACATCCGCCACTCTTGCTCCAAAAAGTGAACATCCCATGTCGGAGCGGCTTCTCTTGCTTTCTCGTAAGTTTCAGGGGAAAGCCGCACTGAAATTTCCGGGCTGGTGTCCGCAGAATCTTGATATATGTCAAGGAATTCAGGCTTGGGTGATACTTCCAATACATCATGAAGCAGCCTGAAGCGGTAATCCGGCATATGCCCTTGTTCCTCATCCGCTTTGCAGATCGCTTTGACGAGGCGTTTGAACTCTTTGGTGGTCGATGTTGATCCGGTCTTATGCTGTAGCTTGTCGAGACCAATCCGCCAGACATCCTGCTTGCCGCAGTGTTTGCGGGCCAGCTCATACAATCGGCGTTCCAGAGGTTTCCGGAGCTGAAAATACGCTTTGTGAAGAGTCAGAACATTCTTGTTCTCAATGGCCTTTACGAGCCAATCCCCCATCTCCAGCTCTACGCTCAGCAACCGCCCTGTGGAATCTTCTTTGACGATCCGCGCATCGGTAATGAACGAGATGGACCGCCATTCTCCGACACCATGGTCATGGATATTGGTTTCGATCTGGGTGAACTGGAGGCGGGTGAGGGCACGGCGCAGTGTGGCATAGGCCTGGCCGGTCGTGTGGCGATTGGTGGCTTTCAGAAGGTCATGCGCTGAAATCTGAACACGGCGACCAATTTCCTGACCTTCATTCTTAGCAGCCATGAGTTGGCTCAACACGTAGATCAGAATATCCCGATCAAAGACGTTTGCACGGCCTTCTTCAGCCGCTGGCGTGATCTTCACCTTCACGTTGCCTTGCTGGTATTCAAACGCAGCCATGTCTTTCTTGACCGACAACGAGAACAACGGATGCTCCATGGAAGCTCGGTCACTCTTCGGTGTCGCATCCAGAATATCGCACACGAAGAGGTCTGGCTCCGTATGCCTCTGAGGTAGCAAAGCTGTTCGTTTTCTAGGCCGCGCCATTATTCGATAGTCTACCCACCGTTATTCGACACTCTGCCCACCAGTGCGCCAAGTTCTTCGATACTCTACACACCTTTATTCGATAGTCTACCCACCATTCTTCGATACTCTACACACCAGCTGTCTAAAACAGGCCAATTTTCGCTTACAAAAACAGTTACTTAGAAATCTACCGATTCTCGTAACACTATATCTAACACATATATAACACCCACTGGCTTGCAGATGGCCTGTGGATAACTCACTGCGCTACCCTCAATCCTGATAATGGACGCAGGCGGGATTCCCCTCTGTTGTACGGACCCACTCCCCCCCAAAGACAGCGCATGTGGTGCCGTTGACTGCTGAGAAACGCGGAAGCGTCACCGTCAGCGCAACAATGAGAGCGATAGCGCCCAGAGCAAACCAGGGCAGACGGTTTTTCCAGCGGTCCACCTGTCTTTCCCGGTCCCGGATGTCATTGAGGATGTCCCATTTGTCCTGTTCAGCCTTTTTCAGAACCTCTTCGGTATGACTGCTTTGTTTGCTCAACACGTTGGCAACCCGGATCATGTGATTGAGCGGATCAGTGATTTTCCCCGCAACAGCCTGACCCACCAGATTGCCGTATTGTTCCGGATCGGTCTGGTTCTGTGCCGCGAAAGCTGTCGTGCTTCTGTGGCCGTTTTGACCAGGCGATCCATGGTGCCGGTCTGGGCATCTACACGATCCGACACGCTGGCCAGCACCGTGCCGACCATATCAAGGGTTTCGCGCAGCTCCTCGTCAGAGAGCGGAGCAGGGGAGGGGGACTGGTCTGACATGCTCGTGTTTCTTTCCCGTTATTGGTTTTTCGGCTGAAGATCCGATGTCAGCTATGTTCAGCGGCCATCATTCCTTTGAACTGGGAAGTCACCTCGTCCGACAATCCAGCGGCTGCAAAACGGCCGCCGTGAAACTGCCGGAGCGGTGCCTGGTGCAGTGATCACTCGATCCGCTGAAACCGCCGATGCGCTTGCCTGATAGAAGGCTTCACCCTGATAACCTGATGCGTGTTTCTTGAGAAAACCCCCATCATTGGAGGTGTGGGAGGTGCTGTCCAGTAGACCCGCTCGCGCCAAAGCGAGTGTGCCGCCGCAGATGCCGCCTATGCTGGTACCGCTGCCGTGCAGGGATTTGAGAATATTACTGACATCCGGCGCATTGTCAGTTTCCCAGATCATACCACCGACAACCACCAAGACTGTCGGTTGCCAAGCCATCAATGCCTCGAAATCCTGTGAAACCCTTGCTGTCAGCCCGCCCTGAGATTGCAGCTCACCAGATTCGGGTGCGAAATACTGAACGTCGAGGCCATAAAACGGGCCACCAGTCCCGCCAATCAATGCGTATTCCCAATCTGCGAAACCTTCCGTCAGCATCACGGCTACTTTTGTCATAGGTATTCTCCTTCAATCAAACTTAATGCGAACATAATGTGAACATTTGGCCTGTACAATCTGGTATCCGTAGCGGCATCTAACGGTCTTGCGGCTGGAACAGCCCCTTGAACTCGGGATCGGCGTAATAGCGCAGCTTGCGGGCGAGGGCCGTGGGATTGCCCTGAACCCGCAGGAGCTGAAGATCGGGCGGCATCTGCATGATTTCATCCGGTGTGAGCAGATCGCGGCCAGTGACGTTTTGCGTCATCGAGGGCGCATCCCCCGGTTTATAGCTCTGGGTCTGATAGCCGGTGGTTTCCTGGCCGATCATCCTGCTCAGCCATTGGGCCGTTTCCAGATCATTCACGCCAAAGACCTGCTGGACGCCTGCATTGGCCACAAAGGTGCCCGCGCGTTTGCCATAGAGATCGTTGAGCTGGCTCATGTCCTGCAAGATCGGCCAGATCTGTAATCCGTAGCCTGCCATCAGCCCCATGGCGCGTTCTATGGCTTCCAGACGGCCGAGAGCGGCAAATTCATCGAGGAGGAAGAGGGTAGGGCTACTTGGTGGCCGTGAGGCTCCCTCTGGCCCTCCTGCGGCCCCTGAGACGTCCTGCGCGCCGTTCCGGGCCTCTATGACAGCTTGTGGCCCCTCTGCGTGCCGTGCGATGTCCTGAAGCGCCTGAGAGATCAGCAGGCGCAGCCAGCGGCTGTAGGCGTCCAGCCGGTTGGGCGGTAGCACCAGAAACACCGACACGGTGCGTTGTTGCAGCTCCGCGAAGTGGAAATCCGACCGGCTGATCACGCCTGCGATGCGCGGGCTGTCCAGGAAATGCGTGTGGCGCTGCGCGTTGGACAGGACCGAGGCGGCTTCGCGATCCGCCTTTCCCAGAAACCGGTTGGCGGCGCGGGCAATCAGCCCGTGGGCGGCGTCGCTGTCCTGCATCAGTTCCAGCAGCGCCCGGAACCTGTCCGGGGGCAGGGTGAGGTATTCCCGCACGGTGGCCAGATTGCGCCGGTCGCGCTCCTCATGGGCGACACAAAACATGATCAGCCCGGAGAGGATGGCCTTGGCCTCCTCGTTCCAGTGTGCCTCCTGCGCCTGTCCCGGCGGGTCCATGACCAGGGCATCGGCCAGCGTGGTGGCATCCTCGCCCAGATCGGGACTGGTGGCTGTCAGCCGGTCTAGTGGATTGTAGGACGAACTGGGTTGTCCGGAGACCTCAAACGGATCGAGGATATGGACCTGACCGAAAGCATGACGGGCAGCCCCGGCGATCCGGGCGTTCTCGCCTTTGGGGTCCACCACGATCACCGAGCGATCCGCCATGAGCAGGTTCGGGATGACCGTGCCGACGCCTTTCCCGGCCCGTGTGGGGGCGAGGGTCAGCAGATGGGCAGGACCGTCATAGCGCAGGAGCTGACCGGCGGGAGACCGACCGATGAGCAACCCGTCCGGCTTCACCAGCTTCTTCAGCTCCTTGCGACTGGCGAAACGGGCCGAGCCGTGGCTGTCTCCGTTCAGGCCGAAGAAATTGTCTGCGCCGGAGGTGAAACGCCAATACTGGAATCCGAAGATGGCACCGATGATCATGCAGGGGATGTAGATCACCAGTTCCCAGGTGGATTGGCCGGGCGGGATTTCAAAGAAGGGGATCGAGAGAAAGAACCCGGCGAGCGCTCCCAGCATCGCGCCAAAACCCATGGCCCCGATCATCCAGATGAACAGGATCGGGGTGAAGACCAGCCGCAGAAGAAACCGGAAGGGTCGGTCCAGGACCGAGGCCAGCCAGCGCATCAGGCGGACCCGTCTGGATCAGAACCGGGGGGGGGAGGGCCTCCTGAAGCGCCCCAGTCCGCGAAGGCCTTGCGGTCCTGTTCGCGGGACAGGTTGCGGATCAGTCGCTCCAGCATCACCGCCGCGCCGCTGTCCCGTTCGGCCAAATCCATGAGTGCACCGCCGAGGATGACTTTCCGCCGGGTATCCAGTTTGCGCTGTCTGGTGGCTTCCCGGTTGCGCAGGGCCTGAAGGCGGGCCTTGGCCTGGGCGTATCGTTTCTCGGCGCGTTCGAGTTCTGTCTCTGCCAAACCGGCACCTCCAAAAATGCGGGCGGAATAAAACGGGATGTGGCGAAAAGGGCTGCATCGAATGTGGTCTTGCCACAGCCACCGTTAAC
>NZ_JBQFJE010000001.1:0-741138 GCF_056535965.1 Ruegeria sp. AM7 | reverse complement strand
CCGGCCTCTGGGCGGTGTACGACAAGCCCGGCTTCGGCGTGTAGCGTGTTCAAGGATCAGGGCGCGGCTTGCAAAGCGGGACGCCATGCCCGCCGCAACCGACGATCCGTCCCGGACTGCTTTTTCCGTCATGTCTGCGATGAAGGGTTGGTTACCGAACAGCATTGTCTCGGAGACCGGCAGAAGCGCTGCACAAAACTCGGCTGGGCCAACACACCAGCCGCTGCGAAAACCGGGGGCGGCGTGGGATTTTGATATCGACGATACCGCGATGACCCGGTCTGCCAGCTGCGGATCAGAAAGCGGCGACACAAAGTTGGCATCATCGAACACCAGATGCTCGTACACTTCGTCCGAGATGATCCACAGGTCATGTTGTTGCGCAATTTTACCGATTTTACTGATATCTTCCGCGGCTAGGATCGCGCCCGTCGGGTTGTGAGGAGTGGTCAACAGTATCGCCCGGCTGCGCGGCGTGATACGCGCGGCAAGATCGTCGGCCTGAAGTCGAAACCCGTTTTCAGCGCGCAGCACCGGAACCGGTTCAGCCCGCTGGCGCGGATGACGCCCTCATAGGTCGCATACATGGGATCGCCGACCAGAACTTCGGACCCGGCTTCGGCAACGCCCTGCATCACCGCATAAAGCGCTGTCTGCGTGCCGGGAAAACACAGAATGTTTTCAGGCAGAAACTGCCGCCCACGGCTTTCGGTGTATGTTTCGGCCAAAGCTGCACAAAGCCCGGCCTCTCCGCGCCCGTTTGAATATCCGGTACGGCCCGATTGCAATGCCAAGGCCGCCGCGTCGCACAACTCTTGCGGTGTTGGCACGTCCGGTTCGCCGATCGTCATTTCCACGAGATCTGCGCCTGCCTCGGCCAATGCGCGCGCCTTCAGGTGGACTTCCCACTTGCCGCCGCCCAATCCGGCCAGCCGTTCGGTGATTGCTGTCAGCCTCATTTGGGCTTGCTCTCCTGCGTTAGATCCAAATCGAGAATGGCGGAAACGGATTGCAGCCCGATTTCAACCAGTTCACCTTGTTCAAATGCGTCCGGCAGCGCCCCGCCTTCAAGCCACAGACCATCGATCACCGCGTTGCACGCAATGGCCAGTTGCCGCAAACGGGCAGGGGGCGCGGGCCGGTCAACTTCGTTCAGCGAGGCTGCAATCAGTTCCTCAAGCTGGTCCCGAAAATAGGCATATGTCCGTTCATGCGTCGCTTTCATCTGCGGGTCGTGCTGCACCTTGTTCAGAAAGCTGGCCCACAGGGCGATGGCGCGGGGGTCGACAACGGGTGGTGTCAAAGACGCCGTCACGAAAGCGACCAGCCTGGTTTGCGCGCCGACCTCTGTGCCCGTCGCAGGTGCAAAGGTCTGGTCGGTCATCGTGTTCATGTGGTGCTCGTAGGCGGCGACGATCAGATCTTCTTTGGAGCTGAAGTAGTGGCGGATCAGCCCCCCCGTGACATTTGCGCGTTCTGCGATTCCCCGCACCGTGGCGCCGCGCACGCCCTGCTCGGCAATCAGTTCCAGCGTGGCTAGAATCAAAGCTTCCTGCCGGGATTCGGCCGACTCGCGCCTGAATTTTTTGCGTTCTTCGCTCACAACTGGTTCGTTTTCGCTGATTGCATTAATTATACGCTTGCATAATTACGATGTTCACGGCTTACTGCAATCGGAAAATTGGGGTCGCAAAATATGGACACAGCCGCTGCCGCATCAGCACAGCAACCTGACACCCGCCGTGAGGCGATCCGGGTGGAGGATTTGCATAAATCCTTTGGCGATTTAGAAGTGCTGAAAGGCGTAGATCTGATCGCGCATCAAGGTGATGTTGTTGCGATCATCGGCGGTTCGGGTTCTGGTAAGTCGACCATGCTGCGCTGCATCAATTTTCTGGAGACGCCAACGTCGGGCAAAATCGTCATAGGCGGCGAAGAGGTCGCGATGCGTTCAGATGGCAGCCCGGCCAGCCAGAAGCAAATCGAACGTATACGCACCAAACTGGCGATGGTGTTCCAGCAATTCAATCTGTGGACGCACCGCACCTTGTTAGAGAACGTGATCGAGGTGCCGGTGCATGTCCTGAAGGTCCCAAAGGCAGAAGCGATCGAGCGCGCGCGCGAATTGCTGGTCAGGGTTGGCCTAGGCGGTAAAGAGGACACGTTTCCCGCTTACCTTTCGGGTGGTCAGCAGCAGCGAGCCGCGATTGCACGGGCGTTGGCCGTTGATCCGTCTGCCATGCTGTTTGACGAACCCACATCCGCGCTGGACCCTGAACTGGTCGGAGAAGTTCTGACCGTGATCCGTGACCTGGCCGCTGAGGGGCGCACCATGCTGCTGGTCACGCATGAGATGAAGTTCGCCCGCGAGGTCGCGAACCACGTCGTCTACCTATATCAAGGTCGTATCGAAGAGCAGGGCCCACCTCCCGAGCTTTTCGGAAATCCGCAATCCGAGCGGCTGAAACAATTCCTCAGCTCGGTCGGATAAAACAAAAAAATAAACACTATCAACATGGAGAAACTTATGAAAATCAAAGCATTCCTGACTGCAATCTCTGCCGCAGCCATGCTGGCGGCAGGCGGTGCTGCAGCCGAGCAAGTCAAGATTGGTATTGCAGCTGAACCCTATCCACCATTCGCCTCGCCGGACAGCGCGGGCAACTGGATCGGCTGGGAAATCGAGGTAATCGAAGCGGTTTGTGCCGCGGCCGAGCTGGACTGCGTGATTACGCCTGTTGCCTGGGACGGCATCATCCCATCCCTGACCGGTCAGCAGATCGACGCGATCATGGCCTCGATGTCGATCACCGAAGACCGGTTGAAAACCATCGACTTCAGTGATGCGTACTACAATACGCCTGCGGTGATTGTTGCCGACAAATCAATTGATATCGAGCCTACGCCTGAATCGCTGGCTGGCAAGATTATTGGCATTCAGGCCTCGACGATTCACCAAGCCTATGCGCAGGAATACTTCAAGGACGCCGAGTTGAAAGTCTACCAGACTCAGGACGAAGCCAATCAAGATCTGTTCGCAGGCCGAATTGATGCGACCCAGGCAGACAGCATCGCGATGGCGGATTTCGTGAACTCGGACAATGGCAGCTGCTGCGAAATCAAAGGAGCCGTTGCGGATGATCCCGCCATTCTGGGCCGTGGTGTAGGTGCAGGTGTACGTAAGGGCGATACCGAGCTTCTGGAAGCGCTGAACAAAGGGATCGCGGCGATCCTGGCTGACGGCACGCACGAGAAAATCACCGAGGGCTATTTCACCACCAGCATCTACTAAGGCGCTGTTGTGACCGGACTATTCGAGACACTGGGCCTCGGCGCCAGCGCCGAGTTGCTGTCGCTGTCAAGCTGGGGCGGCAACCTGTTGCGCGGGCTTGCCAATTCTCTGCAGATCGCCGTGGGCGCTTTTGGAATGGGGCTGGTAATCGGGCTGTTCGGTGCCTACGGGAAACTCTATGGGGGGAAGGTCACACGTGACCTTCTTGCCATTTATACAACGGTAATCAGGGCGGTGCCCGAACTGGTGCTGATCCTGATCCTGTACTATGTCGGCAGCGATATCATCAACAAGATCTCTGAGGCGTTCGGAGGAGGTCGAGTTGAAATCAGCGGTGTCGCCGCAGGCATCTGGGTCTTGGGCGTTGTACAGGGGGCCTATGCCACCGAAGTGCTTCGTGGGGCTATCAAGGCGGTTCCGGTCGGGCAAATCGAAGCGGCAAAATCCTATGGAATGCCCGCATTTATGATCATGCGTCGCGTGACGATCCCAGCAATGATGGGATTTGCGGTGCCAGGCTTGGCCAATCTGTGGCTTATCGCGACCAAGGATACGGCCTTGCTGGCTGTTGTCGGGTTCAGTGAATTGACACTTGAAACACGACAGGCGGCAAGCAGTACCCGAGCTTACTTTACCTTCTTTCTGGCTGCGGGCTTTCTGTATCTCATGGTCACCCTTTTCTCGGGTGCGGTTTTTGCCCGTATTGAGAAATGGGCGCGCCGTGGCCAGCCTTCGTTGAAAGGGGGTTCCTCATGATCACCGTGAAAGCGCTGATGCAGCCGCACCGCATCGTCATGATGCTGTTGTTTGCGGCCCTGATTATCTGGTGTGCCTTTTCGCTGCGATGGGATTGGATCCCGCAATACGCGCCGCTGGCGTTGCAGGGCCTTTGGACGACGATCTGGCTGCTGGTGGTGACAACCGTTCTGGGGTTTTTATTGGCGGTGCCGCTGGGCTTGGCGCAGGCGATCGGCCCTTGGTACCTGGCGACACCTGCCCGAGTGTTCTGCACCATAATCCGTGGCACACCACTGCTGTTGCAGATTTGGCTGTTGTATTACGGACTGGGTTCGCTGTTTCCGCAGTTTCCTTGGATAAGGTCGTCAGAGCTGTGGCCCTACCTGCGCCAAGCATGGCCTTACGCGGTGCTTGCGTTGACCTTGTCCTTCGCTGGTTATGAAGGTGAGGTCATGCGGGGTGCGTTTTCCAGTGTCGCGAAAGGGCAGCTTGAGGCTGCAAAGTCTTTTGGAATGCCACGTTTTACGATGTTCCGCCGGATATGGCTGCCCCAGGCTGTGCGCAACGTGCTGCCAACCTTGGGCGGAGAAACGATCCTGCAGCTCAAGGCGACCCTTGGTTGCAACGATCACGGTGGTCGAGATTTACGCCGTCTCTTCGCGGGTTCGATCTGACACGTTTATCGTATACGAACCGCTTCTGTTGTTGGCCTTGGTCTATATGGTCCTAGCCGGGTTGATCGCTTTGGCTTTTCGCCGATTTGAAGGTGTTTGAAGTCAGACACTGTCTTGTCGGCCCGCACTTGTTAAGTAGTGGATAACCAGTCCGGGTATTTGCAACTTAATTACAAGCCAAGGCGGAACTTGGTCGGTGTCATTCCGGTTTGACCTCGGAAAAAGCGAGTGAAGTGGGACTTGTCGGAATAGCCAAGCATCAGACCAATCTCCGCAATTGTCATCCGGTCTTCTTTTAGGTGCTTCTTGGCAATATCGACACGCAGCCGTTTGATTTCGCGGGGTAGCGTTGTGCCTTGCTGCTGAAGCGCTTTCAGGAACCGTTCCGGCTGTATTCCCAGCAACCTGGCCACCATCTCCGGCCCCAAATCGGTTTCATCCAATTTGTCGCGCAAGACAGAGCGCAATGCAGCCACCACGGTTACTTCTTCATCTTGTTGCGGCGAGGCTATTGGCCTGGCAGAGCCGTCAGAGACATGGTGCAAAAACAACCATTCCACAGGAAAACTAATTTGCATTCCGGGATCGGGTCCAAGGCCAACCTCGATCCCCTTGTAGTCGATCGGTAGACCATTGATGTATCTGCTTTCCCATCGTACGCGCGAAGAATCCCAGGAATCGCCGACGACGGTCTGCAATAGACGTACATAGATTGCGGCTCCAAAACCGGTCACCTGAACGGGTGGAACAGTTGGTTCTTGCTGCCTCTCGATACGATAAGTCGCTTTGTCCGCTTCAATGATAAGGCTGTGCCGTACAGAATTGGATTCCTGCGGCACAAGCCCAACAAAGCGGGTAAAGAACTCGAACAGCGTTTTTGTAGTTTGCAGGGCTTGAGCGAACGGAGGCCACTCTTGCAGGTTAAACGTCTCGCCTACATTCAGTCCAAGGTATCGGTCCCCTGACACTTCTGAGAAGGCATTTACCAAGCCGTAGACCAGCTCTGAGTGAACGAACACGGATGGGTCGGTCAACAGTTCGGCTTTCAAGCCGACCTGATCCAGTGCTGGTTGCGGATTGATCTTACGTTCGGTGAGATATTGCAAAAACGGAGCAGCTAAGGAGAGGCGAATAAAGCCCTCGCTATGCTCGGGAGGTGGCGTTGAAAGGCAAGCTCGTCATCCTTGTGAGGATTAGCAGTTATATTCAGTGGCCATTTTTATTATCACATTCGAACATCCTAATTCAAAAGTGGCAACCGAGGCAAAACTTTCCGGACTACAGTTGGCAGAACATGAATATGAGCACTTATGTCCGGTCTGCGAATGTCTCTTTGTTCGGTGGCAATTGTCGCTGCCGGTCTTTCTGTTGGAACCTCCGCGCACGCTCAGGATCAGGAAGAACCCCAAACGCTTTTCACCAACGTACATGTCTTCGACGGCGTCAATGAACAGCGTATCGAAAATGCGAGCGTTCTGGTTGAGGGCAACCTTATCAAGGCCGTCTCAACTGATGCGATCGATGCCCCCAATGCCGCGGTCATCGACGGAGAGGGACGGACCCTGACCCCTGGGTTTATCGAACTGCACGCGCACCTGATGCTGATGGGGCCGACCTTGCCCGCGATGGAGGCCAACACAACGTGGGAAGACTTTGCCATACACGGTGCGCGGATGGCCGAGATGTATTTGATGCAGGGCTTCACCACAGTCAGGGACGCGGGTGGAGCCAATGGCGGGTTACGCCGCGCAATTGACGCAGGCCAAATTGACGGACCGCGTTACTTTCCGTCCGGTGCATTTATCGGAACGCGAGGTGGTCACGCCGACTTCGCGAATTTCACCGCTCCACCGGGCTCGGAGACCAACATGAGCCGTCTGAACATGGCGCAGGAAGTTAGCGGGTGGACGACGTTTACAGGTTTGCACGCAACAATTTCCGCATGGGTGCGACACAGTTGAAGTTCATGCAATCCGGGGCGTCGTTTCGGCATTCGACCCATGGCAATTGCTGGCTGGATCGCCCGAAGAGATCAGGGCCGCCGTGCAAGTGGCAAATGAGTACGGCAGCTATGTCATGGCGCATTCCTATCGTAAGGAAGCGATCCTCAGTGCGCTTGATGCAGGTGTGATGTCAATCGAACACGGCTTTTCGTTTGACTGTGAAATTGCCCAAGTCATGAACGAAAAAGGGGCATACATTACCACCAACCTGACGGCCTTTGATCCAGGATTGCTTGATATTCCGGCAGTGGCTAACGTCCCGTCGAGCCTTGCCAAAGCAAAGTCCGCCTCGGCAACATTTGCTGGCTACATTGACAATATGAAGGAATGCCCGGTGAAACGAGGATTCCAGACCGACTGTGTTGGTTCCGTCGAGGCCTGCAATATCCAGATTGCCTATGAAAAGCACCTGAACAACGAGTTTTTCGAATTTCCACATCCATGGTCACGCTGACATCGACAGGTGGCGAGGTGGTCGCTTTGTCAGGTGACTTCATGAACCCGTATACCGCCGGAAAACTGGGTGTGATCGAAGAAGGCGCCTATGCCGACATCCTGCTGATAGACGGCAACCCCCTCGAAGACTTCTCTGTCGTCGGAACGGGTGATCAGTGGTTTGGTGCGGACCCGAGGCCGGACAGCCCGGAAACAATCCGCCTGATCATGAAGGACGGCGTCATCTACAAAAACACACTGGATTGACACCTCTAAAGAGCCGGAGAGCATCTATGCACCATGTGTTTCGCTCCGTAGTTTTGGCAGGCTTGGTTTGGTGTGGACAGTCTGCCATGGCGACGCCCGATACCGCGTTAGACTGGGCAGACCTGCCGGACCCATTCTGGCAGATCTTTAAAGACCCCTACCGTGATCTCAGCCCCGAACAATTCGACGATGTCCTCTACGTCGTGCGATTGCGTGGCAAGCTGCAGCAGGATGGTGGCAGTGAAGAAGAGAGGCAAAAGTGGCAAATGCTTTTGACTGAAACTGAGGATGCCTTGGCAGTTAATGGAATTGATGTCGACTGGTTGCTCGATCAGCGCGAGGTTGTCATGGAACGTCGAAGAAAGGCTGGGACGAACGGAAATCCACAATTCGATGGTCAAACAATCACAATCGCGGGCTTTGCCATTCCTGCTCCGAATGATCCGGACGGGCGGCCTGTCGCGTATTTGGTACCAGAACGCGGGATGTGCAGTCACATGCCTCCACCTCCGCCCAACCAGATGATCCGTGTGCGGTTGAATGGAGACTGGACGCCTAGCTATTTCCACGAACCCGTTCGGCTGACGGGCATGCTCACTATTGATCCTTCCACTCAGAATATGATGGTTGTGGATGGCCTCATGCCGATGATCGCGACTTTCCAGTTGGAAACGGAACGTGTCGAAACTCTGGAAACTGAAGCAGATAGGCTGGAATGGAAGCAGCGTGCCGCTGATCGCATCCGGGCGGCGGGAAATCGCAAGACCGGCGGAGCAAGGGCGCCTGAATGATAAGACTTTTGGTTGCCGCATTGAGCATTGCCTTCGCTGGCGCAGCGTCGGCTCAGGGATTATCTGGGCCATCTTCGGTCGAGGCTGATCTAGAGCCCGGAGATGGGCTGACCGACCCACAATACCGTTCCGATTTTCCGCGCAACATCGCACCGGGTTGGTTTGGGTGGAAAGACCGACTGGCTGAGGGTGGGTTTCGGTTCAACATTGATTACTTGGTGTTGGGTCAAACCACGAACGCGGATCTGGGAACCGGCGAAGCGCCAGCGGCATCGCTCGTTTCTACGGCAGTTGGCAGGCCACTGAACGGGGCTCCCTAACGTTCAAGATCGAAGACCGGCACAGTTATACGGACGTTGCTCCGCAATTCCTTGGGCTGGATGGCGGAGCCCTTTCAATCACGGGAACAGCCTTCAACGACAATGGTCTGCTATTGACTAACCTGTTCTGGACCCAAAGGACCGAGAACGGTTCATGGACGCTGCAAGTCGGGCAGATTGATGTAACAGACTTTGTGGATATCTATGGGTTGGTAAGCTCCTATAGTGGTTTCCAGAATCTGTCTTTCAATACCAACCCAACAATTAACACGCCCAACCAAGGCCTTGGTGTTGCCGGTGGGGTAAAGCTGAGTGAAAACCTTTACGCCGTTGCCAGCGTATCCGACGCAAACGCCGACCCGTCCGATCCAGACTTTGATGTGTTTAGCGACGGCAATCTCTTCAAATCACTCGAACTTGGTTACACCTCCGGCTTTGATCGCATCTACTTCGACAATATCCATCTGACCCTCTGGCATGCGGATGCGGCTGACGATGGCAGTCGAGCGGAAGACTACGGCGCTGCGTTCTCTGCCGCATGGTTCGTCGACAACAAGTGGATGCCGTTCTTTCGGGCTGGGGCCTCAAAGGGGGCCGCAGCGCTTTATGACCGGTCTATCTCTGCAGGTCTGGGCTACTATGGTCGCAATACCGATTTGGCGGGACTGGGCCTGAACTGGGCCGAGGCAAGAGGCATAGACGGTGACCAATTCACGCTCGAAGCATTCTACCGGTTTTCAATCTCGCCCGGGCTGCAGATCACGCCGTCATTTCAGTTCATTTCTGATCCGCTGCTGAACCCCACTCAGGATAGCATTACTCTCTTCGGCCTAAGAACACGGATCGTTTTTTGAGGTGGTTCGAAAGTGGCAGCTAAAAGCAAAACAGTTAAGGAGGTTTTGTCATGAAGACTCTGTTGGCCATCAGCGCTATCGCGGTCACCCTTGGTGGCGCTCTACGGGCGAGCGAGGAAAGCAAGACATGGGACGCCTCGCCCGAGGCAAAACAGTTCGTCATGGACACGATCGTAATCGGCATGCTGGCCAGCCCCTATGGCACCGGCTGGACCGAAAACAAACAGTTGCACGACTATTTCGCGCTCGCCCGCGAGAACGGTATCACCGGTCATGAAATGACCTTGGCCGCCGCCGATATGACTTTCGACACCCTGCTGGAGCAGCACTATCACTTTCGGGCCGCCATGGCGGAGCAATCGGACCAGTTTGTGATAGTGAACGAAACACGTGATATCGAGGCGGCGCATCTTCAGGGCAAGACGGCCGTTATCTGGAACAGCCAGACAGCGACAATCCTCGATGGAGATCTGAAGAAAATGGCGCTGTTCAAGGACATGGGTATCAAATCCATGAACCTTGCCTATAACGACATCTTCCGGACAGGGTCTGGCGGGCTTGCAGCTCAGAAGGGGCTCGATATCGGCCTGACGCGCTGGGGCAAGTCGGTGATCGACGAGATGGTGCGCTTCGGCATTATGCTCGATCTGAGCCATACCGGCATCAAAACCGCCAATGACGCCATGGACTACATGGACGAAAACTACCCCGGAGTGCCCTATATCTACACCCATTCGTTGCCCGCCGGTCTTTACAAAGATGCGCCGGAGGCCTCACCCAAGGGATGCTATCGGAACATTACTGATGAAGAAGCGATCCGAGCGGCGGAGTCCGGTGGCTATGTCGCGCCTACATTCACCGAGTGGATGATGGACGGGATCTGGCCCGAGGACATTTCGCCCAAGCAGGCTGCGGACATGATCGACTACTACGTCCAGCTGATCGGCGTAGATCATGTAGGTATTGCTTCGGATGATATGTTCTCCACCCAGTTGGTCGTGGATTTCGCCAAGGCCAATCCCACCATGTATGATGACGGCGGCTACATGATCGATGCTTTCAACAGGGGCGCGACGGGCAACGGCGAACTGGCTAAAATCCTCGCTGCCGTCACCGATGATCTCTGGGCGCGGGGCTATACCAATGAGGACCTTGCGAAGATTTATGGCGGTAACAAGATGCGAGTTTATGCGCAAGTTTGGGAGGGCAAACCACCCGAACTATTCCTGAAAGAGTACCCGGAGCGTCTGCGCCTAAGGTGACCTGAGCCCCTGAAACTCTTCCAGTTTTGTGTAGAGTCCGCCCAACCAGAGGATGGACACATGAAGGCGGGATTCACAGACGAGCAGATCATTCAGATGACGGGCAAAAGGTATTGTTGGTGAAAGCGCAGAAGGGAACGGAGCCAGCGTTTTTGGACGACACCTTTATGTTAGAACCAACCCTGCCACCGATAAGCTTCAGGGTGAGCGCCTCTACAAGTATCTATCTGAGCGGTTTTAATGCGAAATTCGGTAGTTGGTGTATGCCGGTAGTGAACGAACTGAGCACATCTATCGAACGAAACGTTGCGGATATCGTTGCGGCCAATCCTCTGAAAACAACAAAGGCGCCCTCAGGCGCCTTGTTTTGCTGGTCGGAGTGAGAGGATTCGAACCTCCGACCCCTGCCTCCCGAAGACAGTTCAAACACTTTTTTACTCTTTTTGTTTTTGTTTTTTCCATGCTTTGTTCGCATTTCCGACGTTCCTTTTCGATTGAAAGCGTGAGGTCTCACAGTTTCCGTCCTCCAGCTGAGACGGCATCTGCTGCACCTTCTTGGTAATCTGGGTGGTGATGAGCATAGACACGAAGCATAGTTTGCGGGCTTACACCAAAGAAGCCAGCAAGTTCCCAAGTGTTGGCGCGGCCTGTCCTCATTGCCCAAGTGATTGCTGTATGGCGCAATGTGTGCGGCGTAACTCCGGTTCCTTCCAGGCCCGCTGCTTCAACAGCTGTTTTCCACGCGTTTTTTACAGATCCGACGCCATTGCCCTTATAGTCAACAACCCAACGACTTCCGGAGGCCTCCCAGCGTTTTAGATGTGCCAGCAGGCGTGAAGGGATTGGAATTGGTGGTCGCCTTTTTTTTGTTTCGGTCTCCAAGGAGCCCCGGCGATACATAATTCGGCCTGTTGTGTCGACCCAGCCGCCCGACGTGTTGGCCATGAAGCGCATCCTAAGAACCGCGGTTTTTCGTGTTCCTGTGTACAGCGACACTAGAATAAACCTCGCCAGATGCTTGGTTCTAGGATTGCGTCGTGCTGCTCGCAGAAGCTTTGCTGCTTCATTGCGAGTCAACCAGCGATCATGCGGTTGCGGCTTTTCAGGAAGGTGTACTTCCGGAGGGTTTAGGAGGCGTTTTTTACTCACACAGAAATTTAGCGCTGCGCTTAGGGTTCCTAGCTCTTTCCGAATGGTGCCTTCTGAACACTGTTCGAACTCCAGCGCTTCCTTTGTAGCCGGGTCGCGTTTTACAACTTTGAACCTTTGGTCGCCGTATGCTTCGCACATTTCTTCAGTGATTGCCGATACTGGCAAGGCCCCCCAATAGGGCAGCAGCGCGGCGATAGCGTAGCCAATTCGAGCAGGGTCTTTCACTTTCTTTGCACGCTTTTCACCATAAAATGCAAGCGCCTCTGCAATAGTCATTTCGTCTTCGCTGAGTGGACCCGGCGGTCGACTTTTTTCTGCGACGTAGATGGCGAGAGCGCTTTCAGCTTCTGAGCGGTCTCTTGTGCCCGTTGAACACTCCCCGCGTCCGGTGTCGCGGATGAGGTAGATACCCGTGTCTTTGCGGCGATAGAGGCGGGGCCTTTTGCGTGCTGCGGCATGCGTTGATGATCTCCTTGAGGTCGTTTGGATCGATTTTCCTGCGGTTTCCAAAAACAATGAGCAGTCCGAGTTCATCAGCCACTCTTTGGACCACAGCTTTGGGTGCGCCGAGACGTTTGGCGGCGGCTGTGATTGTGATGGTTAGTTCGTCGTATTCAGATTGGGCCAAGGCAAAAACCTTCGTGTGTTCAGCATGACTGGAAGCCCGTAAGGACTATTTTGGCAGTTTCAAAAACGCCAAAATATCATGTAACCTACGAAGAAATTTAAATTATGGGTACGCATAGATACTACCTACAACTAGAAATCATGTTGCGCAACAACTTTTTTATGCGTACCCATAGAAGCGTGGAGGTCAGCCATGTTATTCATGTTTTTGGGCTTTTCAGTTGCCGTATCAGAAGAGTTGCGAAGCTTCTTGGAAGCGGAACAGCTGTCGTTCGATGAATTGGAAACTCTGTTGCGCAGATGTAGAAACGAGCGAGCAGATATGACTGTGGGTGCGCTTCATACTTTCATCCACATCGCTCGCTCGACGAAGCCGGGAGCAGAGAATGCACCAACCATCGCGCAAATTGCGGAAGACTTAGAGCTAAGCTATCCAACTGCCGCTAGGCACTGTGATATCCTTAGTACAGGTGTCAGAGGGAAGTCGGGATTGCATTGGGTACGGAAAGAACCGGTAGCAGGGACCCGGCAAAAGAAAATTTTCCTTACCCAAATGGGTGTCCAAGTGCTGGAAGAAGTTGCTGGAACGAAAACAATTCGACTTTTGCCGACAATACCTTGACCGGTTCAAACTGAGTCTTTGAAATCCTAATTTAACTCAATCAAACACCATTTGGGTTAGCCATTATTTCAAATTGTTTTTGGTGCAAGTCTCTTCAGGAATTACTGATAGCCAGAATTTCTTTTCTAATTCTGTAAACGGTCGATAGGTGAATCCTTGCCAGTTTAGCTACTTGTGGGGGCTTGAGACCACTATTCAAGAGTTGTTGGATCTCGGTTCGATTATCTGCTGGCGGACGACCACGATAACGGCCAGCGAGCTTTGCTTTCTCTATGCCCTCACGTTGTCGTTGTAGAGTGAGCCCCCTTTCAAACTCTGAAATAGCCCCGAGCACTTGGAGCATCAATTTGCCAGTTATGTCAGTTTCCGAGGCGCTAAATGGTAAGCGTTGCATGTAGCCCCACATTTAGCACCTGATTAGGTCAACGAGATCAGTTTATGATGCCTCCAAAAGGATACAGGCATCATGAATTCTCAAGCTTTAGGTGAGCTCGCCAGTGACCAAAAATCGAAAACGTCTTCCATGCCTACGGTTACTCAATTCCCGTTGGGAAAGACGCCGTCGTCTGTGGACCCGAAAATTTAAAGATGAAATGGGACAGCGTATGAGGGCTGGTCGTTTATCTGTTGACGAAGTAGCAAAGACCTGTGGTGTAAAGCAGGAGACTGCAGCCAGGTGGAAGAAAACGTCCGAGAAAAAGGCGTCAGGTCCGCATTCCACGTTAAAATCCAAATCCAAACCGTCGTTTGCTGAGATTAAAGTCAGCTCTCGTGAGCAAACTGTCCCAGTCGCGTCAGAAAACATCATCTTCAAGCGAGGTAGCTGCGAGGTCCTATTTCCCGCCAGTTACCCACTTGGGAAACTGGCGACACTGATCCGAGCATTTGAGGGCGAAGTATGATTACACCGTCCGGGAATTTTAAGTTCTACGTAGCGACCGAACCTGTGGACTTTCGCAAAGGTATGGATGGTCTAGCGTCTATCGTGCTGAACGAATTTGACCTCGACCCCTTTAGCGGTGCTGTGTTCATTTTTCGCTCCAAACGTGCAGATCGGCTCAAACTCATTGTTTGGGACGGAACCGGGCTCGTGATGACGTATAAGCGCATCGAGAGCAAAGGCTTCGTGTGGCCAAGACTTCGAAACGGTATGATGACTATGAGCAAAGCGCAGTTTGAAGCGCTTTTTGAAGGTCTCGATTGGAGACGAGTCGTTGGTGCAAGACCGTTCAAGCCTACTGCTGCATGAGTTCTGACAAGGCGTTGGGAATGGAAGAGAAGATTGCAAATCAAATTCACGACTTGGTGCAACAACTGCGGGAAGTGACAGGCGTTATCGATGATGACGCTATCGTTCGCGACGCACTAAAATTTCACCTCGCCAGCCTGAGTGACAAACAGAGCCTTCGTGAGCGCATGCAACTGATCCAAAGGAAAGTTGAGGCTCTTGGTGAGCTAGATGAGAATTTTGATTTCAAGAAGTTTCGTAACGAAATGTTGGACGACAATTAGCTCCGAGCTGATCAATCAGCGCGCAGCTGTAGCAGATAGTAATTCTAAAAATGCGGACGATTGATGCAACTCCGTTAGTGCCTGGAACGCGGACTTTGTTGCCGTTCGGTGTTTGCTTTCCAATGACCTGACACAGCCCAAAGCAGAATTTAGTTGCTCTACCGCTGGTTACATGTGGACTGGAAGGCACAGAATTTTCCTCGGCCTATCCCTTGAGTCGTAAGCCTCAGTCGCGCTATCGAAAGGCATAGAAAACTCCGCGGCTCTGCAATTTAGTAACGCGGACGCGGCAGGAGCATTGATCGTGGGAGAGGCGAAAATCAGAAGTCGTCGGCGGCAAGAGATCCTTTCCTCACACCCTCGGTGCATTTATTGCCCCAATACCCACGCAAGCACGCTCGAGCACATGCCGCCACGAGGTCTTTTCAAAGACAAACAACGTTCAAGTGGCTGGGAATTTCCCGCATGTTCAGATTGCAATGAGGGAAGTCGCGGAGCTGACGCCGTCGCGCAGATGCTGTCATTGATCCAACCTTTCGAGGAAGATGGATGGCAGTTCGAGCAAATGAAGAAGGTGCTGCCATCAGCAAAGAAGTACGCACCTCGCGCCTATCAAGAAATCAGTTCAAATAATAAGGCAAAGTCGTGCTGGGTTAAAAGCCGTGGATTGCTGAGGGATGTGGTCGAGGTCACAGTGGATGGTCCAAGTACGGTGGCGCACTTAGACGCATTCGCAGGTAAGATGGCTTTAGCTGCGTTCGCAGAACTCACAGGGCGACCGATAGAGCTTGATGGCACGCTGTTTACGCAGTGGTATTTGAATGCTGGCCTCAGTCAAGAGGCCTACCATGCCCATCTAAGAATCCTGCCAAATTTCTCTAAATTACAGCAAGGCAAAAAGACTTCGGATGGCCAATTCTGGTTGCACTATAACACTGATATGAAGTCGATCATTGCAGCGCTTATTGTTTTTCACGGCAACTTAAGTGTCATGACCATTGCCTCAGATGGTGAACCTTACAAGCAAGCACTGGTTGAGTTCTTAGGCGACATTTCTGGACCAAACCGCCCGGGGTCTCGGTTGATGCATCCCATTGATCTGAAACTTAAGACTCTACGAGATATGTGACCGACACAAGATTGGAGCAGACATCCGCTGCGCCTAACGCTATCGTCGGTTTTGGATCGTTCAAAGGTCTGTATCACATGGCTCCGCAAAGTTCGATTTCCTGCGCATTGGCGAAATCGGTGCTGACTGAAGCATCGGTTATTCTGGGCTCAAAGCAGACCTCCGAAGGTCAACAATAAGGAGCAGAAAGTGATTTTCACGAGGATTGGTTCGGTCATAGCCTGGGTGCTAGTCGCCTTAGGGCATTTAGGACGGCACTCGGATTTCTCCTGGCCTTTGGCGCGGATGATAATGAAGCCGCTGCGCGCGCCTTGTTAGCTGCGGCGAACACCGGTGAAGCCATCAATGAAGGTATGCTAGCAATACTCGCTGGTGTCGTGGTGGGAGTTCTTGTCGAAATCAGTAAATCTGTAGCTCAACGATAAGGAGCTTGGCCTTGGTGAAACCAAAGGACAAACAGCATCAAATTTCAGATGAGCTTGCTCTGATTATGCTGCGACATGACTTTGATCTGAAAGGGTTGACGGATTTTATTTCTGAAAATCATCAGCCTGTTATAGCGGCATGGACCAAGAAACTGAGGCACCGGGATTACCTCGCGCACCGCAAAGTTGTGCGAAGGGAAGTTCTTCGGCTTAGATGGGAGGGTGTTCCGCACAAAAAGATTCACGAAATCCTAGATGTGCCGCTTTCTCGGATAACTGAGATCAAAGCCGAAGAGATGGACAAGATCTGGAAGGCTTACACGCGCAATCCTGAAAGTGTGCATGATCTGGCCGAAGAGTACCAGCTTACAGCAAACGATATATTTGCCATCTATCAGGATAGGCAGGAGCGTTGGGAGGCTCAGGAAGCGGAATACTGGGAACGTCAACAGGAGCGCTGGGACGAAGAGGAAGAACTCTACAACGGTTAGTTCACTAAAGGGAGCGCTTTAGACGCAAAACGCCGCCCTGCAGGGCGGCGTCACGGTTGTCTTTCAGGGAAATACTAGGAAGCTTGTGCTTCGTGCCACTCTTCCCCTTCGAATTCGAAGATACGGTTCTCCAGACTTACGATCTTGCGGTCCAGCGTCGCGAGATGCGCCAAAAGCTCGGCGATCCGACCCTCTTCCTTGCTGTCGAGGTAATACGCCTTCAACAGGTTCTGAACCGGACCGGGAATCGTTTTGGTTTCCCCAGTTTCCCAGCGCGCAAGCGTCTTCTCAGTTGTGTCCAGAATATCCGCAAGCAGGCGCTGCGACAGGTCGAGTTCGATTCGCAGGAATCGGAACTCATCCTTGGTCATCGGAGATGGTCTGCTGACGATAGACATAGCTATCGCATGGTGCAGTTCATCCGCGTGTTCGATGGACACGACGACGCCGCGCGGCGTCTCAGTCATGGTCACGCCATTCGCCAAGAAGATGTTTGGCAGACCACTTTCAACGTAATGATATCCTTGATCGGTCATATGTCTCATCCTTTCATCAGCCCATTCATTCGGACCAATGCCCCTCGCTTTGCTTAAGTTGTGCGTCCGACCGGGTAGGTCGTCACCACCGTGACGGTCATCACGCCGTCTTTGATGGCACACACAACAACCAATTCAACTCCTGCCGCTACCCCTTGCATTTCGCCGACCCAATCGGCGCAGTCGCGATCCCAACACGGGTTCTTTCTGAGCGAACCGTTCAAAATCGCGCGTTGAACCATGCGGGGCGTGATGTCTCGCTCGCGCATCCGCTCAAGACAGTGCACGGTCGGATTGACCATGTGCAGCATCTTGGCATAGTTCTTCACAGCGCTCTCAAACGCCTGCGGAGTCATTAGTGGTATGGGTTCGGTCGATTTGGTCACACACCCCATATTGGGGGGGTTACGACGAAATGTCAATCAGTTTCGCGGTCGCATAGTTAACGAATCGCCAATGAAATAAGGCGAATCTGTGGCGCTCACCAGATGTTGTGCGTTTTGGCAGGTAACCCTCAAGGGGCAGCCGGTGCGGGTCTTCTCGACTGATCGCTCCCATTTGCCCTTACAATAGCTGTGTTTTCAAAGGGGTACCTAATTCTTGGATATGCTCTGCTGTTTTAGGCAGTTCACAATAAGGAGCCAATGTCGGCTGTGCGGACGAAGCAGACCTTTGTTGTATTTGCATCAATGTCTGCTCAAAACGCGTTCGCCTAAAAAACGAAGCGACGTCGTTGGCACGCTTGGATCGATCATTGTTGGATTACGCTCGCCCAGATTACACTCGCATATTCCAACATGGTTGTTGCCTGCGATTTCATTTCAGAAGTCTCAAACCTATCAAGATAGACAGCGGCAATCACATCAGCAGCAACGCTAAACTTGACACGGCAATAGCGACTAAGGTGAGGACTGCTCAGTATGCTTTCATCTCGGCGGGCATTGCATTCAATTGCAATAGGATCGCCAACATAATCTGTCCCGAGGCTATCTGTATCAGCACCTAACCAGTTTTCCTCCTGGAGTTGCCGCAAATTGCCTTCAGACACAGGCGAGAATACCACCCTATGCCTTGGCCTCCCCAGGCACCAGATGCTCTCAGAAAGCGCCACCCTTGTCTCACACCATCTCTGAAGTTCGGACTGTTTCAAGCATGCGTTCAGTGGCGCGGTGGGACCGTCACATGTGCTATGCACGGGGATCAGCTCAATTTCAGTAAAACTGACTTCGCCCGCCCCATATGCAACCATGTCTTGCAGTGTGTCTCCACTGCGCCAAAATTTCGTGTAGCAGTGCTGATCTCCCCTACACGAATGAATGGTCTCGAGCTGTGGACTTGCGGGAAAACGAATCTCTTCGTCACCGATTTGCCCAGCAAGCTCGCCAGCCTGGAAAGCAGCCAAGTCATCCCTGCGCTGCTGTTCATCTATGTGTTGGTTCCACCATAAAAACAGAATTGCCAAAGAAGGGCCGACCAACGAGATTACCCGGACGGCATGGGCAGAAATCGTCAGGTCTCGGTTTGCAAGGTCATTTGCAACTGCTGACGTGACAAGGCCAATTCCAAGAGCGAGTATGGGAAAAAGAAGAAAAAGTGGTATGGCACCAAAAATAAGGCCACCCATTTTTATGCCGCTTATCAAAACAAAAAAGGCAACCGTAGTAAGCAGAGAGATAACGGTTAGCCAAACACCAATTCTCTTGGTTTTCGCGGCATCATTGCCTCGTCGCGTTACCCCGAAAATCCAAGCCAGAAGGTAGAAAAAATAGTAAACGTAAATCAAAGGAGTGAATCCATCCTTCGGTCAGATTTTGCCAAGTTTCTGTTCAAAATTATGCTTAGCATGGCACTTATTCGAGTGAGTTTCAACAAAAGTGCAGAGCTCAACAGATTTCACCGAAGCAGACCTTTGTGCACTGCGCAGCATCGGACATTATGGGCTCACAGCTGACCTCAGAGCCAATGCGGCACCGGCCTCTGCCCCGCTATGCACTGATCACACGGACGGCCCAAACCTGCCGTTCACTCAGCAACTAGATTGCTGCGGCGCGGCCCGTCAGAGGAGACATTCGCTGCGACCGCAAATTCTGAGCCGTGGTGAACTCACACTTCGCGGACTAACCCGACCTTGGGTTTTCGCACTTTGCTTACGCAGCAGCGCCTCGCAAAAGCAGCATTGATTTTGCAGCGCTGCAGCGAACTCACGTCCGATCCCTGCAACAGAGTTGATGTCGTTGTATTTGAGTCTGTGCTTTGAACGCAGAGCAAAAAACCAAGGCTTCCGGTATGGACTCAATCAGCTTGTTTAGGTCCACCGGAGAAAGTCGGCAGCGAGCCCAACCAAGTTATTGAGACTTTGTACTGCATGCGCTCGCAGCGGAAAAACCGTTTCGCGTATCTTGATAGGAATGCTGATGTGCGGCGAGAATAGCCGTCATTCGAACTTAGCGCAGCGATCAGGTAGGCTCAAATTCGCAGAGCGCGGGACAAACTGATGTTTGCCATTCTGAGTTAAATTTACCACCCGAAACCCCGAACAGAAATTCAGTACTGAGTTTCGCAATTCCAACTCAGTCGACCTAGTAAATCACTGCACCACGGAATTGTGATTTGGAGGTCCATTTGTTGAACGCAATCCTGTTTGTTCCAGTAGATTTAATCGCCGCTGTTCAGAAAAAGCTTGGGGCTTGTGACCATCGCCAAGCGAACAAGATCAAAGCGTCGTTCGCAATCTAGCTTTTGCATGATCGATTTGATCTGCCCTCTTACCGTTTCCAATGCTGTACCACGAAACTCGGACACCGATGCGGTGCTTAGCCCACGGAGTAGTAGATCACAGATTTCTGTCTCAGCTTGCGTCAGGCTACCAATTTGAGCCAATCCATCTGCGGTCAGATGCTTCTGTTCGGTAGGATCGAGAGCAATGAACATCAAAATTCGCCCGCGCCGTATCTCATAGTCATTGACAGGCGTAACGTGGATTACCAAAGACGTTTGCCCTGATCGACCAGCAAGCGACAACGTCGCTTCGCTCGGTTTGAGCCCTAAGGAAACGCTTTTTCCAAAAACCGCACGAAGGGTTGGTTTATGGATTTCTTTGACTGCTTCTATCTTGTTCTGAACCGTAACAATGACGTCTTTTTCGCCAAGCCACTCACGCAGCTTTTCGTTGGCGACAACTACGCCACCAGTTGCATCGCAAAACGCCACTCCAAAATTGAGTCGGTCGAACAAATCTAACAAAATTGAGTAGCTTTGGGTTAGCCGGTTGATTATTCTTTTGGCTTCAAGCGTTTTCTGTAGAATTGCGGAAAGCGCGGGTGCATAACTCTTGAGCTGTTTTGATGCGTTGTAGTCGTTTTGCTTGTCGCAAGTAATTGCGACGTCCATCCAAGGGCCGATCTGGTTTACTTGAAACGCGCTTCTCGATGTGCCTCCCGTCACCGCAAACACCCTATCACGAGTAGGATTCACTGGTGGCGGCCCCGATGGATCAAAGCCGAAGGCTTCTGCTTCACCCAGCACAGTTCCAGGAGTGGTGTTTGCCAAAGAAGCGTATCCGTTCCTTTCTTCGATGGTATTGCTATGACCTGCAACAACTTCTTCGAGAATCTGTCGGCCTTCACCAGTTCTCATAGTCTGGGACGCGTAAAAGGTTGGCGTCGAATGTTGGAGCACATTGTACTCCTGAAGCATGAAAGCTCTAGCGCCCAGTCGAGTCGCAACAACGTCGCATAGCGCGTCCCATCTCTCCGGGCATGTCGCTGCGTCTATCGCCGCAATTGCGATTTCAGCGTCTTCAATCTTCATTTCCCCAGTTTCTCTAAGTCTAAGTAAGTAAGCCCGTTGTAGGTTCAGAAGCTATCCCCCATTTGGGGGATGAACGCGCGCAGCACTTCAGCCTAAGCTTTAGTACAACCTACGGATAAGCTGGTTCCACAAATTCCTCTGGATAGTATCTGTGAACTGTTTCTCGAGAACAAGTTCCTATGTCGGCACGATTTAAACGTATTGCACTTTCGAGTTTCAACGATGGCGATAAAATTGGAGGTAAAAAAGAAGCTAATGCAGAACGTGTGTATTATTTTGGCTCTCGGAGCGGCTTTGTGTTCGGCATCGTCGGCGAACGCACAATCAAGCTTGTGCAATGCCGTGCTTCAAGGAGGCGTTTTTGATATACATAGAACCTTTGATGCTAGTCAGAATTACCGCATGGTAAAAACTGCACAGTGTGATCAAGCAAGTGGCGGTTTTTCGGTTCCTGGCTACCTCGATGGTTCTGCCCGAAAGAAACTGTGTCAGTCGAACGAACAAACGTCACTATCAGATGAGGAAGTTGTTGGTTACGTACAGCAAGCTTCGTCTGTGATTATCGGCGCTTGGAATCAGTGCATCCGTGACAATAAAGCCGGAGTTAGCCACTATCTTCAACCTACGCTAAACCCCGCAGAGATCGTCTACAAAATTGTCTATACAAATGACGGCTTGCCTTTCACATCCAATATAAAAACCTTTGAAATTTCCGGGGTGGACAAATGCCGACCTCAAAAATTTAAGAAGGGCGATCAAATCGATAGCGCTGGGAGCACAATAATCTGTGACAGAGACCCGGATTCACCAATCACTGTCATCCTTGACATGACCACCGGAACGAAAAACCTCCGCCCGATTGAGCTTCCAGAATATGTAAAAACTGCGCGTGTGTGCGACATGCCAACGTTTGGGCAGATTAAACCGACATTTGGCTGCGGTTTTTACCCAATTGGATGGCAACGCAGTGTGATATCTGGCAAAGAGACATTTGAAAGCTGTACGCGTAGATGTACAGATCCTGTGTTTGGCCAAGGATGCACTTGGTCGCTCTGTAACTCTTTATGTCGTACGAAATGGCAAACCTCTGACTTGAGGGTCGATGATCTCCAGGCGAAACGGCCACTCCCGGAGTACAACAAGGTTACCGGTTTCATGTGCACTGGGGATGCCCACCGAGTTTTGAATTAAAGTCAAAATCTGTAGATGATACGGACCATGTGGGTATTCCCGCAACCATACATTGGGCCGTTCCGGATTGAAGTGGCGGGTCTTTTCAAAGTCGTCTTTTAACTTTTCTCTGACTTATGTGCTAGTCAGCAACGAAAGAGTGGCTACAGTTCCAAACAAAACGTGGCCGCTACATGATCAGTATGATGATGCTGGCTGCAACGTAGCAAAGACCATGCTGCGCATGAGAACAAATGCTGGTTTAGCAATATGCGCGTTTGCAAAAGACAGATGTGTCCGCTCTCGCACCATTCCTGCCAGGGAAATCCAACGCCCGGTTTCTGCGGTTCTCGACGTGCGGCGCTGGCGACATCAGTCGTGCTAGCGGAGGACTGCAAAGGGCTCAGTGCCGTCGTTTTCTGCGGTCTGCGCGAACGGCGGCTTCGGAGTCGGTGATGGTGCGTTTGACCAGCAGTTGAGCTTACCACTCAACCGAGATCGCTTCACATAACACCTGTTCAACGATGTTCGCGGTTCGGTATGGTCCGAGAAGGCAGCGCAGGGTTGTGCACTTGGTCTACTCTTGGAAAACCGCATCAAGCATCGTACGCTGTAGATCAGCCTTTCAAGTTCGTGGTCCTTCCAATGTCCTGATGACGATTCCGCTTCTTGCACCGACCAGTCCGACATGTTGTCGGACTAGGGACAGGTGTGTTCAAAGAAAGGAAGCCAAATGGACAATGCAAGACGCGACTTTCTCCGTAGACAGAAAGTGAATGTCGAAGATCTGGGCGATATCGGGGAAATACTGCTCGAAAAGGCGGAGCATTGGCTGGTGCCGATCTTCAAAAACGGCGAAGCGGTGGCGATGGTCATCGAGATAGATAGGTTCGATCGCGATTGGGAATTCAAAGGCGAACCAAGGAAGCAACAAAATGAGGGGTTTGACGAAGAGCTGCTCAAAGTGTTGAGGCAACAACTGGGCGAGTAATCAAGTCCATGGGTGTACGCGTTACGAGGTCATCGGCGCGTACATCCACTCACCAAAGCCGCCCGAGTTTTGTGAAGTTCTGGCATTGAGATACCAAGTTTTTGCAATCGCAAGAAGCATGGCGCTTTGGCGAAGGATCGCTCCCGCGCTTTGATGCAAACCTGGAGCGAAAGTCATCAAATGTGCGCATCGCACTTTTCACGGTTTTATCTATCCATCTGTTCTTTCGCCTTTGCCCAAGAGATCTGCAGCCTCCGCCTAAGCTCGTTGATTGACGGATCGTCTTTCAATGCATCTTGGACTTCCGCAGCATCTAGTTGGACCGGGATTCTTCCGGAGCGAATTGGAACATCACGCTGCTTCAAGCCATCCGAAAGCGTCGTTGACTTCAAACCATGACGTTTTGCAACCTGCTCCAAAGACCTGGGTGTTTCATAATCTTTGATGACACGACCCCATGGGTCTAGACCGAGTTGCTCAAGCAACTTCCAAAGAGATTTACGGCAGCAATAGTATGTTTCGCACAGTTCTTTAAGGGATTGTATGGCGCGAAAGTCAGAAATGAGATGCTTGGGTGAGAAATGGAAAGGCAACCCTGTTTTGTCCTTCAACCACACGGACGCACGAATATCACCATCTTTTTCCAGCTGGATCTGGGACCGTTTTATTGCCGCTAGGTCTAATTTGCGGAAACCTGTGTAGTCGTTTTGAACTTCCCAAATATCGCGGGCATGTTTGCATGCGGCTTTCTCGTCGGCTCTCATTTTCCATGCCCCTTTTGCATGTAGTCTTTTTGAGATTTCGGGCATCGATAAAAAGATTTGACCGGCCCGCACACAATCGATTCTATCTGGAGCAGTCGCAAAATCCAGTTCATTCGCGAGGTGAACTCATGAAGCACATTGATATCCCTATCGATCGCGCAAGGCACGCGCGGATCAAGTGTGAATTAGAAATCAGAGGGCTGAGGCTAGCGGATTTGGCTAAGCAAATCGGTGTCGGACCGAGCGCCGTAAGCTCTGTATCGCTCGGGAAAAGCCGCTCGGAGAAAATTGAGAGGCACCTGGCTTCCATTTTGGACCAGCGAGTAGAGGATTTGTTCCCGGAACGCTACGCCCAATCCGAGATAACCGAGGAGGTCAAATCGATGGGGCCTTAAACACAAGGCTCTGGAAAGGTTGAGCCCGGCGGACTGGCATCCATAACCGGGCTCGTAAAATCGTAGTCGACCACGATCTCTTCCCTTTTCATCCCATTTCCGCGCTTGGAAATCAAGCGCAATCGCGTCCGGCTCGCCGGACGCGACCTACTGCTGCGCTTACCGCGCATGAAGGATGAACTGGGTTATGGATCCTCTGCAAAGGCATCAGAATATCTTTGAAGAGATGTTGTCATCGCAAGATGACAAACTGATTGCCTTTGCCGAGCATCTGATAGCGACCTTTGACGATGTTGTTGGGTTCATTAACGATCTGCTCGAAAAGAACCAGAAGCTAGAGAAGCAGAATGGGCATCTGCAGAGTAAGATAGCAAAAATGCTCCGCGATGCGCATGGCCCGAAAGGAGATAACCCTCCCGATCAGGCGAAAGATGACGGGCAAGAACCCGATAAGTCCGGCGAGAAAAGTTCGCAGGACAAAATGAAGAAAAAACGTGCTCCGAAACCAAAACCCAAAGGCAAGGGTAAGGCGAACTGGGCCAAGAATGCCGTGAAAACGGATCGCGTGTTCAAGACCGCAGACAACAAATGTCCCTGCGGGTGTGGCGGCAGCTTTCGCAGCTTCAAGCCGCGCAATTCAGTCGTCTATATACCCGCCCAATATAAAACTGAGGTCCGGTGGTACGCCAATTACCGCTGCCGGATTAGAGGCATGTATTCTGTTCCGTCTGTACCTAAAGTCTTCCCAGGCGGAAACATCGATAACACTTTCATCGCTGGCGTTGCGGTCAACAAGTTTCTCTGGGGGCTGCCCTGCCACCGCCAAGAGCAGATGCTGCAAAACAACGGCATCACGATGAGTCGGTCTACCTTTAACCGGTATCTCAATCGAGTTGCGTTGGAAGCGCTTTCACCAATCTGTCTGCGAATGATTGAGATGCTGCTCAAATCATCGACGCGTTTGCTCATGGATGAAACGCCGGTGTCTATTCTTTCTTCTGGAACGGGAAGGCGGCCAAGTTTTACATGTATGCAATCACGCGTGATGACAGTACATTTGGCGGGACCAGCCCGCCCATGACGGTGTATTTCGCGCGGCCGACACGAGCGCAATATCACATCAAAGAAATCCTCGGTGACTATAGTGAACTGCTCCAAACCGATGGATATCCCGGCTACAACTTCTTCAAAAACCGTGCGGACTGCTGGGCGCATGCGCGACGACACTATTCAGACGCAGCCATCATCACCGAGACAGACGATGCCTACACCGCAATGGGATTTATACGGAGATTATATAAGATTGAGGATAGCATTCGAGGCCACAGCCCTGGTGCCAGGGTCAGTGTGAGAGTAGAGTGTTCGCAACCCATACTGAATGAGTTCAAGGTTTGGCTTGAGAAAGCGCTGACCCGCCATCTTTCTGAATCGAATGTGGCCAAAGCAATCCGTTACACACTGAAGCGGTGGACTGGCTTGACCAAATTCGTTCACGATGGGCGCCTGGATCTCGACACCAATGCAGTGGAGAGGCAGTTCAAACCGATCATTCGGACGCGGAAGAATAGCTTGTTCGCGGGAAGCGCTGATGGTGCAGATGCCTGGGCTATCTATTCAACTCTTTTTGAAACCTGCAAGACGCACGGTGTGGACAGCTATGAGTACCTGTATTGGGTTCTGAACCAAATTTCCCAGAAGCTGCCTCGCAGCAGATATGACGAACTTCTCCCTTGGAATGCGCCTGAACACTGCCGTATGGGCCGGCCCCCTGTCCCGCGATACAAACACGCGCCATATGAGCAAGCTGCCTGAAGCGGGGACGGTGAGCCGACCTTCGTTGCGATACCGAGGATCGAATAGATCGCGGTTGAAAGCAGGCGTTCAATCCGAGAAGGCTTACGCTGTCGAAAAAAAGTTCACTTTTAGCGAACTTAATCCTTGAAACGGGAAACAGCCATCCCCATCTGAAGACTGTGTGAAAGACGGAAGAAGTTCTCATACCCAGCTTTGGCGGCAGTCAAAGCGCGGAGGACGAAAGTTCTCTACCGTTTCTTCCGCAGAGGCCGCAAGGGCCCCGGCGACGGGGAGAGACGCGGGCGGCGGGCGAAGCAGACGCGATAGACGAGATTTCTATCGCGTCTAGGTAAAGGGTGTAGCCACCGGGTCCGTTTCCACTGTTTGGCGAGATGCCTTGGCCAGCTCAGTTCGTTGTGAATTGGGCACCGAGGACAAACAGAGGAGGAAAAGCCATGGCTTTTTCAGACTACACATGCCGGTGGCGGCGGTGGCGCAACTTGAGGGGTAAACTCCAAAAGATGCGTCGTTGGTTCTGGAGGAAACTCTTGAACCGCCAAACTTGGATTTCCATCGTTACGGTGGGGATCTTTATCTTCCGGGTAGTCCGGTGGATCAAAGGAGTTCTTGAACTCTTCGAGTAGACCGCCAGCCTAATATCTAAAGAACATCCGTAGGTGGGTCCAAAATGATAAATGAAGCCCTCAGATTGATACGAGTTTTCCATGACCTCAAGCAGTTCGAAGCTGCTGAGCGGTTGGGTATATCCAAATCGCACATTTCTGAAATCGAGAAGGGCAATAAAACACCCTCGCTGGACTTGATCGAACGTTACTCCCAGGAATTTCGGATACCTGTTTCAGCCATTATGTTTTTCGCGGAAGAATTGCCGAACGCTAGGCGTGGGGACGCTACAAGAACGAAAATCGCTTCTAAGGTTGTTGATTTGCTAAAATTCATTGAAAGAAAATCAAATGCCGAAGCCAAGTAAAACAAAGAGACATTCCCTGCGTGACGGCCCGTTCTTTCGCATGAGAAGTCGGCAAAAGTTAGCTGCGCTTCTTTATGTATCTGAGGATGCCCTTGCAGAATTGACAGCAAGCAACGATCTCTATCAACGTCTTTGGAAGCACAAAGAACTGAACAAAGGTCCAGAATCTTGGCGTCGTGAGCCACCTCACCCCGGCTTGGCAGAGAAGTATCGCCCAATCGACATTCCCGACCCGCGACTGAAAAGCATCCAATCTAGGGTTGGTGATCTACTTGGCCGTATCACCCCGCCCGATTGGCTTTTCAGCCCTGTCAAAGGTCGGTCCTATGTTGACAATGCCGCCAGGCATACAGGTGCGAAAGCATTTTGGCTTCTCGACATTGCTGACTATTTTGGAAGCTGCACAGCGAACAACGTCGCACATTTTTTTCACAAGAAACTGGAATGCTCACCGGATGTCACAGCCGTTTTGATACATTTGGTTTGCCACAACGGGTCACTACCCCAAGGCTCTCCTTGCAGCCCCATTCTTGCGTATTACGCAAACTTGAATATGTGGCTCGAAATTGAAGCAAAGGTTGCCAAAACAGATATCCTCCACAGTGTCTATGCGGATGATCTAACGTTCTCTGGGCCCAGAATTCCAAAGGCGTTCATTTGGGACATAAAGAAATCTGTGCATAAGCATGGCCTTACGCTCAAAGCTGAAAAGGAGGTCAGCATCATCGACGGCCCAGCCGACATCACAGGTGTGATTGTTCAAGACGACAAAACCAAGCTACCGAACCGTCAGATGAAGAAGCTGTTCGAGCTTCGAGAACAGCGGCAAAAGCCAAGAGCGCGAAGCTCAGGCGATTGCTCGACAATCAGATTTCGGGTCGTTTGGCTCAAAAGAAGCAAGTTGAGCAAGCATAGCCAGATCTTTTCAATGCATTCCCGACCCTCTGAACGGCGGTAATTGGGAATTCTGCACCGCAGGGCACATATTCGCTCCAGGTGTAGTAACAGGCCGGAGAAGCCAATCACCATGTCAGAACTGAGCATTGCAAATGCAAACTCCACGGCGTTTAAAACATTCAGTAGCACACATGAAGAACTTGGAAATGCTTTGAAGGTGTTAAGTGTAGGGCTTTCACTGACCACCGAAGAAATCCAAGCCGGAACATCTTCAGCAGCACTTTGGTCCCGAGTCGTTTTACTGGCTGAGCAGTGGGGCACTGAGCCAATGTTCTCCAATACAGTCATCGAGACTGCCTATTCTGAAGTGGCAAATCTCGGACTCGCCAGAAGTTTTTCAGCTTTCGACAAGTTTTTGACTGATGTAGACGCAGATCTATCCAGCCTCGAATATCACAACCTCCTTACACCCTCACAATTCTCAACTCAGGCGGAATGGGAAGCCGGGACAGTCGATGAACCGGGCTTGACGTTTGAACGGTTTTATCTCCGTCGCAGTTTCGATGCGTCGAGGGTAGACTTTGTCGCTCCAGTTTTTGACTACTATCGGTCCGCTCGTAACTGCATAATTCATCGCAGCGGCGTGGCGAGTTCTGAGCTGGAGTCTTTAGCTAGTTCAACCAGGCTCGCCGAGGCACTTCAAAACTGGGTGGAACGCACACACGAACATGGTCCCTTGAAACTAAAGACATTCAAAGAAGGGGAAGTCATCAAACTCGATTACTTTGATGCGATTCTATGTTTCTCAGTACTGCGGCGCCTAGCTCTTGATACTGACAGGCAAGTTGTGCCGCGGATTGGGGTCAAAGGCTTGACCTTTCTCGCTGCCAAGCACAGCCTGAAGCGGTGGGAATCTGGTGCTGACGAACTCGAGCATTCAACTGCCTCAAAAGCAATCGCTTCACATCTTTCACGGGTCAACCGAGTTGTTGGCTATGGATGGAGAATGGTTGAACCCCAACTGAATCGCCTAGGAATTCTCGGAGACTGCAACCAGGCTTTCCCCGGTCGGTTTAAGAATGATCCGGATCCTGAGTAAATTTCACCTATGGTAAGGACCGGTTCGGCAGGTTGTGCTGCAGAAAAGCATCAGAGGGGCGAAGGTCCGGTTTGGGCCGATTTTGTTGAAAAACTCGAAAATCCGGGAAGCTCGTATTTTCTGCGAATAGACGGTCAACCGGAAGGGTCTGCTACCGACATCGCCTACAGTCGTTGACGTGCCCTCTGGCAGCCAGTGTCAAGTTTAGACCGACCCCTCAGTTGAAAAACTATACCGGCTCTGTAAGGACATTTTTTACATCAAGATTCGGCGAATTCGGAGTTTTTCAACGGAATCGGCCGAAAGCGTTCGAGCGTGCCGATCTGTATATTGGCCGTAAGGCCAATATACTAAGACAGTTGTGTCATCGAAAGACCTTAATCCGGGGCTGCATGCAACGCTTACGCTAAATGTGAGGCTTTCCTTCATAAAGTGAACAGCCGCCCCACGGGCTACGATCTCGTCAACAATATCCGTGAGATCTCGCAGCGATCTGGCTAAACGGTCGATTGACCAGACGAACACCTCGTCACCAGCTCGTGTACGTTTTAACATTGCCGCGAGTTCTGGCCTATTCCTTCTCGACTTACCGCTGGTCTTTTCCTCGTAGATATCATCGTTTTTGATATCATTTGGGAGTTCCTGCCGGTCAGTTTTTTGTTCGCTTGTTGAAACTCTTCGATATCCTAATTTCGCCATCAGCTAGCTGCTCCTTTTCGCGATTGATCCTTAGAGATAAGCGCGAAAGGTTGTTCTAAATTTAAATCCAACTCAAATGCGAAAAGTTCATCCAATTTTTCCTGGGTTTTAGATCTTCGCAGACGCCTCTAGCCAATTGAGAAACCAGGCCGCTTGCGAGGTTTGGTTGCCCACGAAGCTCTCTATTGGCTACGAGTGTGGTGAAATAGGTGTATCCCGGAGCCATAGAGAGCTTACATCAAGGCACTGGTCGTGCGCCAAGTCCTTAGTCAATCAGGTAGGACGATTTCGTTCCACTTTATTCGGTGTTCGTGAGAGATTGCGGGCTCCTCGCGCAGCAACTCGGTGTAGTATGGAAAGATGTCGGCAGGGTTTTTTACAAGGCGCAGATAATATCGCATGGTTGGCAAAACGCCATTTGCAATTACTTGGCACCCAGTTCGCTCTCTGACCTCTTTTATTTTTGCGGCTACTTCGTCGGTTTGACCGCAATCCTTGTGGGTTGTTAAAATATAGAAACGGTCCACACGCCGCGCTACCAGTTTCTTTGCAGCATCAGCTATCAAATCCAAAGAAACAGGGATGCCATGCTTAACTTCAATTGCCTCAAATACAGTCCCGTCGTCATTTTTCACCTCAATGTCCCCTGTAGCACCAGTTTGAGAGTCGGCGGCGCTGTGCAATTCCAAATTCGCTAGATCTAACCCTTGAAACCTTTGAAGTTCGGGCATGATCAACCTGTAGAGGCTATGTAGTGCAAGGACAGGCAAACGAGCTTGGCCACGAGCCTTGTATTTAGCGAAAAAATGCGCTTCGAAATGCCCCATAATGGTATTGATGTCATCGATCCGAGGTTCGATTAAGTCGATACGTTTTTCATTTCGTCTTTTTACCTGCCCCAAGAACAGATAATTTAGCATACTTGCTGCGTCCATACCTCCGGCTGTCACTGCATGGTAACTGGCAAGAAACTCGTTCTTCACTGCACTGATGTTCTCGTCGTAGTCCAGAAAGTATGGCTTAGGTCGTTCCAGCGTGCGGGTTTGCCAGCCCGATTTCGCACCATCAAAATCCTGGTCTCGTAAAAATGGATAAACCGTATTCTCGCTCACTCCGCGATGGTTAAAGTGCTGCGGATCTTGGATTTGGATTTGATGATAGCGAACGTCTAACTCCGGGTAGGCAACTTTTATGGCTATACCTGTTACTAGGTTAGTGAAGGCGGCAGTTGCGTTGCTATCCGCTTTTTCATTCATCTTATCCAGGGAATTTCTTAAATCCTGCGGCAGGCCAAATGTTTTATCCGCCTTATCGTCTCTTTCCACCTCATCTGCGATTACTAGCGCCGCTTGAAGAGCATTTGAGATTTGCTCTTGATGATCTGCATAGTCACTCAATTTTGAATCCGTTTCTCTGTAACGTAAGATGCGGCGCTCTTACGGGTCTGGGGTTGTTTGACTGAGAAGTTCATTTGTTTACTCTGTGGAAGTGTGAACGGGTAAGCGATCATGTATTTACCCTTGGGGATGGCGATGTTCGTCTCACGAGTGCGAACATCGTATCGCAAAGCGCGTAAGCAGGTTGCCAGAGCATCGAAGCTTTCGACTTCAAACACATCACCAAGCTCCGACAACAGATCTTCTTTGTTTAGGTATCTGGAGCATCTTGAAAAGTCGGACACGTATGAGGCAAACCGCAATAGAGGATCATTGCCAACCACATCAAACTTGGTGACCTTAAAAAAAGGGTAAGGTTCAGTGAAATGACCGTATAGCTCAAAGAGCGATCCAAACGAACTCACTGCCCTGACCCATTCGTCTACCGCATTCCAAAGCAATTGTGGAGCTTTAGGACCCTGTCCAAATAGCTCCACTTTAAGTGAAGCAATAGGCTTTCCACTGAACTGACGAGGTGTAGACCAAACATCCAAATGGATACTTGAGCTCAGGACACCTTGTTGTTCGTAGAACACATTGAGTTGGTGATTGCTGTCTTTTGAGTGACCTAAAACATTTGGTTTGCTCGTAGAGCCCGCACATGGCTTCAGTGAGAAAACAAAATTTTTGTGTCCGCTTGCGATAATTGCATTGCCCGATCTCTTTCGCTCTACTTTGTTGTGAAGAGCACGGGTGCCTGCCGCCTTGACGCCTTTTCTTTTATCGAAAGATAGCTTGGTATCCTGGCCAAGTAACTCGATGGAAAGCTCGGCGCCAAAAATTTGCTTTAAGATTGAACTGGCTAAAGCATGTGCAATTTTCGGTGACACAGAGTTACCAATTTGCTTCACGATAGAGGCACGTTCGCCGTAAAACTTGTACTCTTGCGGGAAACCCTGGATCGCCTTGTACTCGGCAATGGAGAAATAGCGATTATCCCAATGCAATGGTCCGGTGTACTTCCCGGGACTCGCAATAATTGTTTTCATTGGGTAACCGCGGTGTGCCTTGTACAAAAAGTCGGAAAATCTCGATCTGTACGCGAATACTGGGCTTGGGTGTCCACGTTTGGCAGTGAAGAACAGGTAGTTTTGGCCTTCCGGGACTTCTGGCAGCAAATGTGAGTACTTCCCACCTTCGAAGCCGAGGGTGGGCGCCTCAGAGTTCTTTATTCGCAGGCCCTTAAAAGCTTCTTTTGGAGATACGTGCGGAAATTGGTCTATTGAGTCGGGACCGAACGTCGGTCTGGGAAACAAGAATGGCCGTTCTGTCTTGTGGCCAACAAGAAAAATACGTTCTCTGTGTTGCGGCACCCCATAGTCTGCTGCATCTAGCAGTCGGTAGTCTACAGTATAACCCAAACTGTTGAATGAAGATAAAATTGCTGCCCAGTCTTTTCCCTTGTTAGTAGCCAAGATTCCACGGACATTCTCAAAAACAAATGCTCTCGGTTGCACGTATGCGATTATATCCCTGTAGGCCTCGAACAAGTTACCTCGATCATCTAGCCGCCCGGCAGCACCGCCGGCTCTGCGGCCAGAGGCTGAGAAGCTCTGGCATGGGGGCCCGCCTACTATTAAATCGATATCCTTAGGCAAGCTGCTTGGGTTTATCTCTCTGATGTCCCCGCAAAAAATCTCGCAGTTGTCCGAGACTACGTTTCCTTTATTGAGAGACAGTGTTTCGCAGCAGTCTTCGTCGATATCTGAGGCAAAGACAATCTCGAACCCAGCGTCGTGAAAGCCAAGGTCCAGCCCTCCTGCGCCTGCAAAAAAACTAGCGACGCGAATACTGCACATAGTTGCCTCTCCTCAATTTGCGTCTTGCCTTGAAGTGCAAGCTGGTCTGCCCACAACCTATAGCGCACGTACACAACCTAGTGATAGTGGAAAAAGCTGATTACGCCATATCTGAGCTGAAAGTCATATAGGGTGACAGAGCAAGATCAGGTTAAGCACAAAAATGTTGGTGCATAGGCTTTTTCTACCCAAGAACATATGTCTAACCGTTGCTTAATGCTGCAAATATTCTGCGTACTCAAACACACTAAAAGTGGCTTGGATTTTCACGTTCGTCGTAAGGCATTGGCTCTTCATTGGGATCCAAAAGACAAGTAACAGTCCAGTTTTGTGAAGTTGCGGTGCAACGCTGCCTGATTTGACGCAGAAAGCCCCCTTGCCAGTTCTTACTTCTGCGTCACGGTGTCTCTTGCTGCCGAGTCTGCAAACGCCAACATCTAACGCACGTTCGACTCAATTTACATTTTCGATGAAAACATGGCTCCGCCTTGCTGCATGCTACGAACAAGAGCAGCTGTTTTTTCCACCTGTCTCTTTAACATCATAGCGAGCTTTTGCATCAAGTTTGGGTCGTTCACGTCTGGGATCGGCTCAAGATCGACGGCGCTTAAATCACCTGCACGATTGTTGGCGAAGCTCTGGGCCTGCGGCTGCAAGGTCTCGGCTGCCGCCACCAGCACGTTGGCGTCAGTCAGCTCTTGGCTACTGCCTGAAGTATCCTCAATAAGGCGTTCTGGCGCTGGATCATTGCCTGATTTGATTGGTGAATCTTCTCCTGACCGTCGATGATCTGCGATAGCAGACTCCGCAAGGTCTGGTCGTTCGGTTCTTTCAGATCTGAGAGCACGCATAATTTCCTTTGTCTCATGAATAAATTGGGCGACTTCTGCCGTTTTGATTTTCAAAGTTCTGTTTCCGTTGTGTGCCTTCAAGCCGCCAGGTAGCTCGATGTTTATGCGTGATCGGCCTCGGCCCTCGCTTACTGCTTCGGCCAGCTCTAGCCCTTGATTGTGGATCAACTCGGCGAGCGCCTCTGGCTGGTCTAAGCGGGGCAAGGAGACAATCTCTGTGAGCTGCTGGCGCAGGCCTGGCAAATTGAAATCTTTACGCTTGGCCTGCTGGTGGTTTTCGCGGGAATAGGCGGCACGGGGTTTGTCCTCGCCGCTCAGCTCGGCGGCTAGGAAGTCGGCCATCTCGTCGTGGCCCAGCTCGCGTAAGCGCATTTCGGAAAAATCATTATTGGCCCCGCTGGTGAGCTGGTGTCCGAATTGTAGCTCACAAAGGCGCGAAACAGCTTCGTCCTTCGCTTTCGACCTGAACAGCTTGTAAGTGCGGCCCGTTTCGCTGTCGGCTGTGGGTCTGACAAGGTGGTAGTGCTTTTGCAATGTGCCATCGGCCCGATTGCTTTGGTGCAGCGTCAAAGTTTCTGGGTCGTTCGGATTGAATCTGAACTCAGAACGGATTGCGGAGACGGTTGCTTTCAGCTCGTCGGCGGTTAGCTCTTGGCCGGGTGCGATCACGATATGCAAGAGGCCGTTCTTTCGGCCTCTCAGCTCGGCAAACTGGTCGGCAATCAAGAGTTGGTCGTTTTCATCCTGAATGACCTGGACTCGCTCGTTGTCAGCTTGTGTCACCGTATAAGCGGTGATGCGGGAGCCATCGCCTGCTGATATGCCACCCGTCTTGATAATCATTCGGCCGCGCCCAGCTCGTCGCCGCTGTGATTGTCAACGTTGGTAGCAGGTCTCAGTTTGCGAAGCTCGGCTCGCAGCTCGGTAAGCGGATCGGTCCAAAGCTTCCGGCCTTCGGCAATCGATTTGTGCATGGCCTCGAATTGAGCGGGTGATAAGGTGCCGGATTTCTGGGCCTCATTGATCGTGTGTTGGCACTGATTGATGTTCGTAGCGATACCGCTGAGTTGGCGGGCGATGGTCTCCAATTTTGAGGCATTCGGCGGCGCAAACGTGGTGCGGGCAAAGATCATGAAACGCACGAAATCAGCCTGTGACAGCTCGTTTTCGTGCGCCCAGCTCTTGAGTTTTTTGGCTTCGGGTTTGGTCAACCGCATTTTGAACATGCGGTCCCTGCGGGGGCGGTGGCCCGGTAGTACTTCCGGGGTTTGCGGTGTCGTGTGGGTCGTCATAAAATCCTCATTTTGTGTGGCCCGGTGGGGGTCAAGGGGGATGGCGCGGCCTCCCCTTTGCAAGTGTCTGTGTGTCCCGGAGGGCCTGAGCAGTCCCACTTGCTTCTTTCTTCCCCCAGCACTCGGGTGGTTCATCTAGTAAATTGCTGTGAAACTCGAAATTGCAAATTCAACAGAGTAAGAACTATCCCAATTTGGCAAAATTAACAGCAGGTTAAAGACGGCTTGTGGTTCTCCTTGATCTGCACATCTCCTAATTTTGGGAAATGAAATGAACACAATAGATTTCGAGATCCAAAGGGTTCTTGCCATGTATTTTCAGGAGCAATTTTCGCTGCAAGAAATGATCGTCAAACAGCTTGGCTCAATCGAAAAACAGAACCGGGCGCTTCTGGCAATCTTTGCTGCGGCAGGGCAGGAGTTAGGTAAATGAAGTTCTTGGGAGCGATGTTCAGTGCAGCTTCGATTGCTTCGGTAGAGCTGAAAAAAGCGGTTGCCAAGTCCGCAGGCGACGGCGGCACAGGCTTCCGCAAAAACAAACGTACGATTGCGACCGGACGTGCTCTGCTGCTTGCTTACGCGATGCAGGCAAGGGCAAAACGCGATATTGGAATGCTGCTACGGATGTGATTTCTTAGCGATAACCATCGCACAGATTAAATAGACAAGTCGGGGTCATCGCCAATCTCTCGTGTTATAATTGCGTCCACGTCGATCCCGCCATCGCCCTCGTCATCCTCGGCGGCTTCTTGTGCTTCGACCAGCTGCGGCTGCTCTTTCAGGTAGTAGTGACGGCTAGCTGCGTAACCTTGGCCGACAAGCCAGCCCAAGGCGCGAATCCAACTATCGTTATTCTTAGCGAAATACCGGCTAATTATGGTCTCGGCCTCGTCGCGATCCAGAGGGTGCTTCCCCGCTGCGATGTTGTCAGCTCTGATCAGACGTATTGCCTTCTTGCTGGCGCTGATCTTAGCCAGTGCGTCTTTCATGATCGTGTATCTGAGATATTCGCGGGCGGAATCTGAGTGTGTAGCCATTACCTGACAATAGGGCAGGTCACTGAAAGTGACGTTAAATATCTACAGGCGGTCACCCTCAGCGACCGGGAAAAGATCTGAAGGGTCGTGCGGAGATGTCCGGCCCATTATTTTCGTCGTCCTCTGTCTTGATCTGACCGCATTGGTGACACGCCCTTTTACAGCTTGTCTTTGTGAATTTGACGGTGTGTTCAGTTTTCTCATTACAAACGATGCACATAAGTTCGCTGTTTGTGTCTGTATGTTCTGCCAATTTCCCTATTTTACTATTCGGTGCGCCTTGTCGATGGTTTCGTTGGTTTTCGTCGCGCATGGGGCGTTGTGATCTGCATAAGCAGTTTCACCTCTGCGATCTTCCGATCAGCTCTTTCGAGCATTTCCCATGCGTATTCGTGCTGCCATTTCCAATCCTCGGCAGCGACGGGGAACTCACTCTTGCGGTCGTGTAACCAAGATTCCCAGTTGTAGACCACGCTTGAGGGTCGAATATAGCTTGCCGCGAATGAGTCAGCGATATGTTCGGGGCTGTGATCGTTGATCGCTTCGATCAGCTCGCCGGGGTCGTCCGAGGCTCCGGGCAATGCCGGAACTCCGATTGAAAGATTGTGCATGCTTGGTGTCCTTGTGAAGCAAGAGGAGTTTTTGGAAAACGGTGAGAGCGGCTTGGCCTCGATCACTGCCTGAGGCTTTTGGAGATTGAATGGCGCCCCTTTCGGTAGGCGTTGCCTTCAATGACACCCTGTTGGACATCATACTTTTCAGATGTAATGCGGCCCCCAAATGCACGTCCGCGTTCCAGTTTGTGAGTATTGTCTACCAGGTTCCCACGAAACTGCCTCTGAGAAGGTTCAGATTTCCCAAGGTAAGCGGCTAGCCAGTATCCGCTGAATTCTGGTGAAGCGTCCTGCACCTCAACGCCCAGGTGCCATCCACCGTCTAGGCTACACGCAATTTCACCCTTCGAGCGCTCATTGAGTGGCCTCCGGTGCTTTGCGGCAGCCTCTCCTAACGCTCGGCCAATGAAAGCAATAAAGTCTTTGTGGTGTTTGCTTGGCAGATGCAAAGCTAGGTGGAAGTGCTCCCCAGACCGAGCTGCACATTCTCTAACCCAGATGTAAGCAACGGGACACTTACGTTTCGCTCTGGTCAAGAACTTCCTGATTCTTTCGACCAAAGATTTGGCTCGATCATAATGGTGGAGAGTTGACCAAGAAGTGTCAGAGTACTCAAGAAGCTTGGACCAATTTACAGTCAAGATTGCATTTAGCGGGTATCCGTTTTTGAACCCGACGTGGGCTGCCGAGATAAATCGATACTGGGTCCTTGTTGGCAGGTCGGTGGACGTTTTTGCTGCCACCACCTGGTCGTCCAAACAGTATGGAACTTGTTGGTCACTCCCAAATGGATGGTATTCCAAACTAGGGTCATACGAACAATGAAACGCGCGATCCTTATTATAGGTGGGTGTCCGTAAATCGAGATTTTCATCGTTCTGACGATTTGAACAACTGGTTCCCCTTGGAAGTTCTTGAACACAACCAGCATCAGCTTGGAGATTGCGCCTAGGGTCCATCCACAAAGCAAAAGCAGCGTCGATATTGTTCCCAGGATCGATGAAACTGTGATGCCTCACAGAAACGGGGAAATCAGCAAGGCAAATATAGCTGCAATAACCCCTATAAACTTGGTCGGAGTGGCGAGATTCGAACTCACGACCCCTGCCTCCCGAAGACAGTGCTCTACCAGGCTGAGCTACACTCCGACCGTGGCGGCGGGTCTATACCCGGCAATTTGGATGCGCAAGAGGGATTTTGCGGATTCAAACACCGCGGCTTTTGCTGCGATTGGCGTCAGGGCAGGGCGTCCGTGCGGTAGAGGCGGATTTTGGTGCCGCCGTGGTCAACCACCGGTCCGGGCGGCAGCAAAGGCAGGCGAGTTGCGCGGGCAAGCCCCGCATTGCTGGTCACGATCCCCACACGCCAGCCGCTGAAACGGGAGGCGAGTACTTTGCCCAACGCCCCGTAGAGAGAGCGCAGGCGTTTTTCATCGCCGATTCGTGCACCATAAGGTGGGTTGACGATGACCAGACCGGCGTCGCCAGAAGGGGGTTTGATGTCGCTGACGGCGCGGGTTTGGAACCTTGCAACCTCACCCACTCTGGCCTGCGTCGCATTGGCTTGGGCGGCTTCAACAGCGCCAGAGTTGCGGTCGGAGCCGGAGAAAACAAGATCGGTTTCGGATATATCCTCATTAGCACGTAGGTTACTCCACGTGGCGGGGTCGAACCCGGCAAGGTTTTCGAAGGCAAAGCTGCGGCTGCGACCAGGGTTCAGCCCCAAGGCGATCTCGGCGGCTTCTATGACAAAGGTGCCTGAGCCACACATCGGGTCCAGAACCGGTTCGGATCCGATGTATCCGCACTCTCGCAGGAACATAGCGGCCATGGTCTCGCGCATGGGGGCTTTGGCAACTGCTGGTTTGTGGCCGCGTTTGTGCAGGGGCTCGCCGGATGTATCGACTGAAAAAGTGCAGATATCCTTTTCAATGCGCAGCAGGACCCGAAGGGTGGCATCGCCCGAGATCGGCGCGCCGAGAGTTTCGGCAATTGCGTGCTCGACCCGCTGTTTCGCGGCGCCTGCATGGTAGATACGGGATTTGCGGCTGGTCGCCTCAACTTTGACCGGCACTTCCGGGCGCAGAAAATCTGACCATGGAAACTTGCGGGCACGTTTGTCGAGCTGGGCCAGGTGAACGGCGGGAAAGCTGCCGATGCGCAGCAAGACCTTGTTGGCACCCCGCAGACACAGATTGGCGCGCCAGACATCGGTCCATCCGCCGTGCAGGCTGACACCACCGGATACAATTTTGGCGTTTTCGAACCCGTTTTCGACCGTCTCGGCCAGCAAGGGAGCCTCAAGCCCGGGCGTGGCCACCAGAAATATCTCGAATTTGTCGCTGTGTTCCATTCCCGGTGCATACACCGGATGCGATCCGGGCGCGATATGCATTTTCCTCGCATTGAAACTGCGCAAGATGGTAGGAATGTGACAATTACTTGCGACTTTGAGCGGTAACAGGTTTGCGTTTGTGAACATCCCCGCGTAAAGGGTCCATGATCGAAAATATGCCTGCGGATTTTGGACCGTTTTCGGCGCTTGTGCGACGAAGATCCCGATAAACCGTGCTATTGCAGGATTCCGAAAGGACGACAGCAGAGTTGGCGCAGACAAAGAGGCTTGGAAGACCGTAGCGACATGCAAACTTTCAAACTGAAAAAAGGGTTCGAGCTGCCGGTGCAGGGTGCGCCGGATCAGACGATTCATCCGGGACCCGAATTTTCGACCGTCGGGATTCTGGGCGGCGACTATATTGGCTTGAAGCCCAAGATGCTGGTGCAAGAGGGTGACGACGTCCAGCGCGGTGCGCCCCTGTTCTGCCACAAGGATGCACCGGACGCGATGATGGTGGCCCCAATGACCGGAAAGGTCGTAGCCATTAACCGGGGTGCGCGGCGCGTGCTGCAGAGCGTGGTGATCGAGGTCTCGGACCCCAATGACACCGGCATTGATTTCTCGGGCGTGGGCAATGGCGACAGCGCGGCTGGGATCACCGAGAAACTATGCGCAGCGGGTTTGTGGACCGCGTTCCGCACCCGGCCTTACTCCAAGACGCCTGAACCCGGAAGCGCACCCGCGGCGATTTTCGTGACTGCGATGGACAGTGAGCCTCTGGCGGGTGATGCAGCAGTGATTATCGCTGATGCAGGGGATGCGCTCGCTGCGGGTCTGGCGGCGATCGCTAACCTGACCGAAGGTAAGACCTATCTGTGCCACAGAGAGGGTGACTCGGTACCGGGCACCGACGTGCCGGGAGTTGAAGCCGCAGCATTTGCAGGTCCGCACCCGTCGGGGCTGGCGGGGACGCATATCCATTTCCTCGAGCCGCTGTCGGGGGACAAGCAGGTCTGGACCATCGGGTATCAGGACGTCATCGCCATTGGCCGCCTGATGCAGACCGGCCATCTGGACCCCAATATCGTGGTCGCCCTGACCGGTCCGGGCGCGCGACAGCCGCGATTGATCCGCACGGTCATGGGCGCGTCGACCGACGATCTGACCCGCGACGAGGTAGATGTGGACGGGACGCCCCGGATTATCTCGGGCTCGATCCTGTCGGGCGCGCAGGCCGAAGGTCCAACCGCCTATCTGGGGCGTTTTGCGCGGCAGATTTCGATCATCCGTGAAGATCATGATCAACACACGATGGGTTGGATTCTTCCAATGCCGTCGAAATTCGCCGTACAACCGGTGTTGGGCTCGGCCTTTGCGAAAAAACTTTATGCGTTCACGTCGAACCTGAATGGTGGCCGTCGTGCGATGGTGCCGACTGGCGTGTTCGAAGAGCTGATGCCGCAGGATTATCTGCCCACGCAGCTGCTGCGCGCATTGCTGGTCATGGACACGGACACGGCGCAGGCACTGGGTGCGTTGGAGCTGGATGAAGAGGATTTGGGCCTTGTGGGCTTTGCCTGTCCGGCGAAATATGAATACGGGCTGGCGCTGCGCGACTGCCTGACCAAGATTGAAAAGGAGGGCTGATCCACATGGGTTTGCGCAGCTTCTTCGATCGGATTGAGCCGAACTTTACCAAGGGCGGCAAGTACGAGAAGTATTTCCCCATCTACGAGATGGTCGAAAGCTTCATCTACACTCCGAAAACCGTCACCACCGTAGCCCCACACGCACGGTCCTACGTGGATATGAAGCGGATCATGACCTATGTCGTGATCGCTACGATCCCCTGTATCCTGTGGGGGATGTGGAATACGGGTTATCAGGCCAACACGGCGATTGCGACGCTTGGCCCGGATGCGGCGACCGGTTGGCGGATTGCTTTGTTGCAGATGTTCGGGATTTCGCTGAACCCAGAAAGCCTGTTTGCCAACGTGTTGCACGGGTTGCTTTATTTTCTGCCAATCTACATCACGACGCTGGTTGCGGGTGGTATTTTCGAGGTGATTTTTGCCACGGTGCGCGGGCATGAGGTGAACGAGGGTTTCCTTGTCACATCGATGCTCTATACGCTGATCCTGCCCGCATCGACACCGCTTTGGCAGGTCGCTTTGGGCATCATCTTCGGCGTTGTCATCGGCAAAGAAGTATTTGGCGGTACCGGTAAGAACTTCCTCAACCCCGCACTGGTCGGGCGGGCGTTCTTGTATTTCGCTTATCCCGCGCAAATGTCGGGGGACTCGGTTTGGACTCCGGTGGATGGTTTCTCGGGCGCGACCGCGTTGGGGATCACCGCAGCCGAGGGCGTTCAGGCGCTGGCGGCTGAGGGGATCACCTGGGCCAATGCGTTCTTCGGCACCATTCAGGGCAGTTTCGGTGAGACATCGACGCTGGCCTGTATGATCGGCCTGGCCTTCCTGCTGACAACAAAAATCGCCAACTATCGCCTGATCCTCGGCTGTTTGGCGGGAACCATCGGCTTCTCGCTCTTGCTGAACCTGATCGGGTCAGACACCAACCCGATGTTTGCGATGCCTTGGTACTGGCACATCGTTCTGGGCGGCTACGCCTTTGGTCTGGCCTTCATGGTGACCGAGCCGGTTTCGGCCAGCCACACCAACATGGGCCGCTATATCTACGGTGCGCTGATTGGTGTCATGGTTGTGATGATCCGCGTCATTAACCCTGCTTTCCCCGAAGGCATGATGCTGGCTATCCTCTTCGGAAACGTCTTTGCGCCGCTGATCGACTATTTCGTCGTGCAGGCCAACATCAAACGGAGGGCGCGTCGCCATGTCTGATACGCAATCCCAAGAACCAAAGGGCGCGATTGCCAAGTTTCTGGCCGCCTCGCCGGATTCTGTGAGCAAGACGATCATCGTTGCGGTCGCGGTCTGCCTTGTGGCTTCGATGGTCGTATCCGCCGCAGCCGTCAGTCTGCGCCCGGTGCAAGAAGCCAACGCGCTGAAGGACAAGCAAGTCAACGTTCTGCAGGTTGCAGGCGTCTACGAACCCGGTGTCGATGTCTCCGAGGCATTTGCCGCGTTCGAGCCGCATGTGCTGGAACTGGCGACCGGTCAATTCGTGGACGATCAGTTCGATCCGGCTGCCTTTGACGATATCGCCGCCGCCAGCGACCCCGAGCTGAGCGTCGCGCTGGACAATGATCCTGCGGGCATTGGGCGTCAGTCCAAATATCGCGTGATCTATCTGTTGCGCGACGATGCGGGCGAGTTGGACAAGGTGATCCTACCGCTACATGGCTATGGCCTGTGGTCCACGCTCTATGGCTTTATCGCGCTGGAGAACAACGGCAACGATATCTTCGGCCTGCAATTCTATCAGCACGGTGAGACGCCGGGCCTTGGGGCCGAGGTGGACAACCCGCGCTGGAAGGCACTGTGGAATGGCAAACGTCTGCGCGATGACGCGGGTGAGTTGCAGATCACCGTTGCCAAATCGCAGCCCGCCGCTGGCCCCGACTTTTACGTCGACGCGCTGGCCGGGGCGACGCTGACCTCGGTGGGTGTCGATAACCTTGTACGGTTCTGGATGGGGGATGCGGGCTACGCTCCGTTTCTGGCCAAACTGCAAGCAGGAGAATTCTGATGTCTCAGACCAAGAAAGAGATGCTGGTCGACCCGCTTGTCGACAACAACCCGATCACTCTGCAGGTGCTGGGCATCTGTTCGGCACTGGCGGTGACCTCGTCGCTGCAAGTGTCGTTCGTGATGGCGCTGGCGGTGACGTTTGTGACTTCGTTCTCGTCCTTCTTCATCTCGTGCCTGCGTAACCAGATTCCAGGTTCGATCCGTATCATCGTACAGATGGTGATCATCGCGTCGCTGGTGATCCTAGTGGATCAGGTGCTCAAAGCCTATGCGTTTGAGATTTCGAAAACCCTGTCGGTTTTTGTGGGTCTGATCATAACCAACTGTATCGTGATGGGCCGGGCCGAGGCGTTTGCGATGAAAAACCCGCCGGTTGCATCGTTCATAGACGGTCTGGGCAACGGGATGGGCTATGGCTTGATCCTGCTTTTGGTGGGTTTCATTCGCGAACTGTTCGGCGCCGGGTCGCTGTTCGGCATCACCATCCTGCAAACCGTCAACAACGGTGGCTGGTACGTGCCAAACGGCATGCTGCTGCTGCCGCCGTCGGCATTCTTCATCATCGGTCTGATCATCTGGGCCTTCCGCACATGGAAGCCGAACCAGGTGGAAGAGCGTGAATACAAAATTCAGCAGGTAGAGGCCCACTGATGGAAGGTCTGATTTCACTGGCCGTAAAGGCCATCTTTGTCGAAAACCTTGCGCTCAGCTTCTTTCTGGGGATGTGTACTTTCATCGCCGTGTCCAAGAAGATTTCGACCGCGCTGGGTCTGGGCATTTCGGTCATGGTCGTGCAGGCCATCACCGTGCCTGCGAATAACCTGCTGCTGAACTACCTGCTGAAACCGGGCGCGCTGGCATGGGCGGGCTTCCCGGATGTGGACCTGACCTTTCTTGGCCTGATCTCATATATCGGTGTGATTGCGGCGATGGTTCAGATCCTTGAGATGGTTTTGGATAAGTATTTCCCACCGCTCTACAATGCGCTGGGGATCTTCCTGCCGCTGATCACAGTGAACTGCGCCATTCTAGGTGGCTCGCTGTTCATGGTAGAACGCGACTATAACTTTGCCGAGGCCACAACTTATGGCCTGTCTTCCGGCTTTGGCTGGGCGCTGGCCATCACCGCGATGGCGGGCGTGCGGGAAAAACTGAAGTATTCGGACATCCCCGACGGCCTGCAGGGGCTGGGCATTACCTTCATCACCGCGGGTCTGATGGCGATGGCCTTCATGTCCTTCTCGGGCGTGAAACTGTAAGGAGGGCGCAATGGAAACCTTTGGCTTAGGCGTAGCCCTTTTCACTGTCATCGTCATCGCGCTGGTGACGATCATTCTGGCGGCTCGGTCGAAATTGGTCTCGACTGGTGATGTGAACATCACCATCAATGGCGAGAAGACCATTTCGGTCCCCGCTGGTGGCAAGCTGCTGCAAACCCTTGCGGCCGAGAAGCTGTTCGTGCCTTCGGCCTGTGGCGGCGGTGGCACCTGTGCGCAATGCCGGGTGCGGGTGCATTCTGGCGGCGGCTCGATCCTGCCGACCGAGGAAAGCCACATCACCAAGCGCGAAGCGTCGTGCGGTGACCGTCTGTCCTGTCAGGTCGCGGTCAAGCAGGACATGGACATCGAAGTCCCCGAAGAGGTCTTTGGCGTCAAGAAATGGGAATGCACCGTTCGCTCGAATGAAAACGTGGCGACCTTCATCAAGGCCCTGACGCTGGACCTGCCGGAAGGCGAGGATGTGAACTTCCGCGCCGGCGGCTATATCCAGATCGAAGCCCCCGCGCACCAGTTGAAATACACCGATTTCGACGTGGAAGAGGAATATCGCGAGGATTGGGACAAGTTCAATCTGTGGCAATACGAATCCAAGGTCGCCGAACCGATCGAGCGCGCCTATTCGATGGCCAACTACCCGGATGAAAAAGGCATGATCATGCTGAACGTCCGCGTGGCCTCGCCGCCTCCGGGGTCCGAGGGTATCCCTGCGGGTCAGATGTCGTCCTATATCTTCAACCTGAAACCGGGTGACAAGGTCACGATCTCGGGTCCGTTTGGTGAATTTTTCGCCCGTGAGACGCAAAAAGAGATGGTCTTTATCGGCGGTGGCGCAGGCATGGCCCCTATGCGCAGCCATATCTTCGATCAGCTCAAGCGGTTGCAGAACCGCGATCGCAAGATCAGCTTCTGGTACGGGGCACGGTCGAAGAAAGAGATGTTCTTTGTCGAAGATTTCGACACGCTTGCCGAAGAGTTCGACAATTTCGACTGGCATGTCGCCCTGTCGGATGCTCAGCCCGAGGACGATTGGAAAGGCTATACCGGCTTCATCCACAACGTGCTGTTCGAGGAATACCTCAAGAACCACCCCGCACCCGAGGATTGCGAATTCTACATGTGTGGCCCGCCGATCATGAACCAGTCGGTCATCAACATGCTGCTGGATCTGGGTGTGGACCGCGAAGACATCATGCTCGACGATTTCGGCGGGTAAGACAGGAAAACCGGCGCAGGACAGCGCCGGTTTTTTTACAGCCGCAGGTCGCTGGCCTCGGGCGGCAGACAGGATTTGACGTCGAACAACACGCTTTGATCCTTGCCAAGGGCGCGTATCTCGGCTGGGTCGAGCGTCAGAAATTCCCGATGCGCAACCGCCAGAACGATACCGTCATAGGCACCAGTTTCCGGCTGCGAAGTCAATGAAATCCCGTATTCCTGCTGCGCGGCATCTGCATCCGCATGGGGGTCGTGGACATCGACTGTGACGCCATAGTCTTGCAACTCGTCAATGATATCCACTACGCGCGTGTTGCGCAGGTCGGGACAGTTTTCCTTGAAGGTCAGCCCCATCACCAGCACGCGGGCGGCGGCCACGTTGATCCCCTCGCGCATCATCTGCTTGACCAGTTGCGAGACCACATAGCCGCCCATACTGTCGTTCAGCCGCCGCCCGGCTAGAATGATCTGGGGGTGATGGCCGACCGCTTCGGCCTTGTGGGTCAGGTAATAGGGGTCGACGCCGATGCAATGCCCGCCCACCAGACCGGGGCGGAAGGGCAGGAAGTTCCACTTGGTCCCCGCGGCGCGCAGAACTGCATCGGTGTCGATATCCATCCGGCCAAAGATCATCGCCAGCTCGTTCACCAATGCGATATTCAGGTCGCGTTGGGTGTTCTCGATCACTTTTGCGGCCTCGGCCACACGGATGCTTTCCGCCTTGTGGGTGCCTACCGTGATGATCCGCGCGTAAAGCGCATCCACCAGATCGGCCACCTCAGGCGTCGAGCCGGACGTAACCTTGCAGATATCCGCGATCCGATGCGTCTTGTCACCGGGGTTGATCCGCTCGGGGCTGTAGCCTGCAAAGAAATCGCGGTTGAACACCAGGCCCGAGGCGCGTTCCAACACTGGCACACAGTCTTCCTCGGTCGCGCCGGGGTAGACGGTGGATTCGTAGATAACCAGATCACCAGGTTTCAGCACGCGTCCAACCGTTTCAGACGCGCTGAGCAGCGGTGTTAAGTCAGGCTGCTTGCCCGCTGTGATCGGGGTGGGGACGGTGACGATATAGGTGTCGCATGCGGCGATATCTGCCGGATCGGTGGTGAAGGACAGGCCGGTTGCGGCGTGCAGGTTCTCGGGCTCGACCTCATGGGTTGCGTCCTGACCGGCGCGCAGGGCGGTGATCCGAGCTGTATTGATGTCAAAGCCGATCACAGGGCCGATTTTGCCGAAGGCCACCGCAAGCGGCAGGCCGACATAGCCCAGTCCGATCACGGCGATCTTGCGCGCGTTGGGGTCTGTTTCAAACATCGTCGTCATTTATCATGATAGTCGCGGAACCACGCGACGAACCGGGCAATGCCCTCTTTGAAATCGGTTTGCGGGCGGTACCCTGTCAGGGATTGCAGCAGGTCATTATCGGCCCATGTCGCCGGCACATCGCCCATCTGCATGGGCATGTAGTTTCGGATAGCCTTTTTGCCCAAGGCATCCTCAATGGCCTCAATGAAGTCCATCAGCCGCACCTTGTCTCCATTGCCGATATTCACCACCCGCCACGGCGCTGCCGGAGACAGGCTGTCGCCCTCGGCAATCTGATCCGCACTGTCCGGACGCTCGGGCGGGACGTCGATCAGCAGGCAGATACCCCGGACCAGATCCTCGACATAGGTGAAGTCGCGGTACATGTCGCCGTGGTTGTAGATGTCGATCGGGCGGTCATCCAGAATGGCGTCCACAAATTTATAGAGCGCCAGATCGGGGCGGCCCCAACTGCCGTAAACAGTGAAAAAGCGGAACATCGTCGTCGGCAGGTTCCACAGATGAGCGTAGGAATGGCCCATCGCCTCATTTGCTTTCTTTGTGGCTGCGTAGATGGTCAGAGGGGTGTCGGCCTTTTCGACCTCGGTAAATGGCATCTCTTCATTGGCGCCGTAAACGGATGAGGTCGAGGCCATCAGCAGATGCGCAACCTTGTGTTCGCGGGCGACCTCCATGACGTTGAACGTGCCCACGACGTTCGAGTTGATATAGCTGCGCGGGTCTTCCAGGCTGTAGCGAACCCCGGCTTGTGCGGCGAGGTGGACGATGACCTCGGGCTTGAAGTCATCGGCGATCTGTTTCAGGCGGTCGTGATTTTCCAGCAGGTCCTCGGTTGCGGAAAAGCCCGGATTCTGCAGAAGCATCTGGTGGCGGCGCTGTTTGAGTGTGACGTCGTAATAGTCGGTCATCCCGTCATAGCCGTGCACACGAAAGCCTTCGGCCAGCAAGAGCTTGGCCAGATGGAACCCGATGAACCCGGCCGTTCCGGTGACAAGAACCCGTTTCATGCATCCCTCTGTTTCATCGCCGTTTGATGCTGCATCAGGGATACTGTCACGGGGCCGAGGTCAAGGGGATTTTCGCCGCATTCGATCAGCCAACAATCATCTGTTTCATGCGAAGGGCTTCGTATTCTAGCTCTTTCAGGCGAAAATGCACAACGTCGCCGATGGTGATAACACCGCGCAAGGCACCGTCAGAAAGAACGGGCATGTGGCGAAACCGCCCCTCGGTCATGGTTTTCAAAACGTCGTTCAAAGGGTCTTCGGGCGAGCAGGTCTTGACCTCTTGCGTCATCAGATCCGCGACCGATTGAGGCAAGGTCTGGCCAGGTGTATCTGCCATACGGCGCACGATGTCGCGTTCGGACAGGATGCCCTGCAAGGCGCCATTTTGATCGGTCACCAAGACGGCCCCGATCCGTTTTTCCTTGAGAGTGTTGACCACCGAGTGGATCGTATCGTTCGGACGTACCGAGAAAACCGCGTCGCCTTTGCCCTCAAGCAGTTTGGCCACTGTCGTCTGCGAGTGTGACAGGTTCGAATCGACCGATTGACTGCGCGTGCTGGTCTGGGCCTTGTCGCCGCGGGTCGGTGGCTGGTAAGAGCTTGGGGCCATGGGCAATCTCCTTCTGCTTTGTTATTTACCTTAGCGCAGCTAAACGACCTGTATAGGGTGCAATTGCCCGTTCCGGTGAAAACTGCCGAAAACCAAGGATACCCGAACTTTTGTCCGACCTCTCTCTGACCCCGCCTGTTGCAGCGCTGATCTTTTTCGCAGTGGTCGTATGCGGGCACAATTTTCGCATGGCGTGGAAACAACAAGCGCCGGGGTGGCAGAAAAAGGCGTGGCTGTTTGGGGTGCCTGCCGGAATCGGTCTGCTGGTTCTGGGCTTCATGCCGCTGAAACTCTGACGCTGGTTTGACTCTGATCCGGGGCGCTGGCATATGCCGGGCACGTTTTCCTAAGAGGGTGCTGTGATGCGTCTTGTCCCCGTTTTGGCTGTTGTCGCGCTGGTGTCTGGCTGTTTGTTCGACAAAGAACCAGAGGTCGTGCGCCTGTCTGGCGAAACCATGGGAACGACCTTCAACATCACCGCCATCGGCGTGGACGTGGACGAAGAGGTGCTGGCAGGTGCGGTCGATCAGACGCTGGCCGAGGTCAACGCCAAGATGTCCAACTGGGATCCGAATTCCGAGGTGTCCACCTTTTCTGCGTCGGACAGCACCGATGCCGTTGCGGTATCGGACGAATTCGCGCTGGTGATAGATGCGGCAAATGACGTGCACGAGAAATCGGGCGGCACGTTTGACGTCACCCTTGGCCCGCTGATCGAGCTGTGGGGCTTTGGCCCGCGCAAACCTGAAGACCCTGTGCCATCGGATGCCGAAATTCAGGCCGCGTTAGACAGCGTCGGTCAGTCCCGCCTGTTGACGCTGGACCGCAAGGCCGGGACGCTGGCCAAATCGGATGCGGGTGTAGGCATCAACTTGTCGGCCATCGCCAAAGGCTATGGCATTGATGCGGTGGCCGAAACGCTGCGCGACGCCGGGATCGAGAATTACATGGTCGAAATCGGCGGCGATCTGGTCACTATGGGTCAGAATGACAAGGGTGAGGCATGGCGGATCGGGATCGAAAAACCTGAAACTGGCGTGCAGGCCATTCAGTTGATCGTTCAGCTTGACGATCTGGGGATGGCGACTTCGGGCGATTACAAGAACTTCTTCGAACAGGACGGCGTGCGCTATTCACATATTATCGACCCTGTGACAGGCCGCCCGATCACGCACCGGACCACCTCGGTCACGGTGCTGGCGGAAAACGCGATGATGGCCGATGCCTGGGCCACGGCCATGTTGGCGCTGGGGCAGGAAAAAGGGCTGGAACTGGCCGAAAAGCATAAACTTGCCGTGTATTTCATCTCGCGGGATGTGACAGGGGGCGAAGATGCCTATATCACGGTCCATAGCAGCGCGTTCAAAGACGCGTTGGGCAGCAACTGACGGATACTGATCATGAGCACCTTTATTCTGGCTTTCATACTGCTGGCTCTTGTGATGGTCGGCATGTCGCTGGGCGTGATGCTGATGGGCAAGACCATCAAGGGCAGCTGTGGCGGTCTGAACGCGATCTCGGGTGCGGATAAATGCGTGGTCTGTCAGAAAGATGTCGACCCTGACAGCCCCCTGCGCGATCAGTTGCAGTGCAAGCGCGCCAAGAAGATGCTGGAACAGATGGAACGCGACGCGCAGGCGTAAATTCCGCTTCGCCGCTGACACAGAATTGGTTAGCCTCAGCCCCGGACGATCAAAGGGGCGCATCCGTGGCCAAAGCCAAAAACATCCTATTCATCATGTTCGACCAGCTGCGCTGGGATTACCTGAGCTGTTACGGCCATCCGCATCTGCACACGCCGAATATTGACCGTTTGGCGGCGCGGGGTGTGCGATTTGACAGGGCTTATATCCAATCACCCATTTGCGGCAGCTCACGCATGTCCACCTATACCGGGCGCTATGTGCATTCGCACGGCGCCTCGTGGAACGGCATCCCGCTGAAGGTCGGCGAGATGACGATGGGCGATCATCTGCGCAGGGCCGGAATGGAGTGTTGGCTGGTCGGCAAAACCCATATGCGCGCGGATGCCGAAGGGATGGCGCGGCTGGGTCTGGAACCTGACAGCCTGATCGGTGCCCGTGTGGCCGAGTGCGGTTTTGACGTGTTTGAACGCGATGACGGGATGCTGCCCGAAGGACCGGATGGCTATTATGATCCGGACGGCGCGAAAGAGTACAACAAGTACCTCGCTGCCAAAGGGTATGAGAGTGACAACCCGTGGCATGACTTTGCCAATTCTGGTCTGGACAAGGATGGCAATGTGCTGTCCGGCTGGTTCCTGAAGCATTCGACCGAGGCGGCAAATATCGCCGAGGAAGACAGCGAAACCCCATACCTGACCGGGCGCGGGATCGAGTTCATGGATACTCATGACGGCCCCTGGTGTTGCCATCTGAGCTTCATCAAGCCCCACTGGCCTTATATCGTGCCCGAGCCCTATGCCTCGATGTACGGCCCCGATGACGTACTCCCGGTAAACCGGTCAGAGGCCGAGCGTGACAACGCGCATCCCGTTCTGCGCGCTTTCATGGACACAAAGATTGGCCAGACATTCTCGCGGCAGGATGTGCGCGAGGCGGTGATCCCCGCCTATATGGGTTTGATCAAACAGGCGGATGACCAGATGGGCCGCCTGTTCGATTGGATGGAAAAAACCGGTCGGATGGAGGACACGATGATCGTGCTGACTTCGGATCACGGCGATTTTCTGGGCGATCACTGGATGGGGGAGAAGACATTCTTCCACGACGCTTCGACCAAAGTGCCGCTGATCATCTTTGATCCGTCGCCCGCCGCTGATGCCACACGCGGCACCGTCTGTGACGCGTTGGTCGAATCCATTGATCTTGCACCCACCTTTCTGGATGTGGCCGGTGGCGGTGATGCCGCGCATTTCCTCGAAGGGCATTCGCTGTTGCCGATCTTACATGGCGAACAGGCCGAGACTCCGCGCGAGGTGGTGATCTGTGAATATGACTATTCGGCCTCGCCACTGGCGGAGAAGCTGAATGCCTCGGTCCGCGATGCGGTGATGTTCATGGTCGCCGACAAGAAGTGGAAGCTGATCCATTGCGAGGGCGGCCATCGTCCTTTGCTGTTTGATCTGGAAAACGATCCGCAGGAATTGACCGATCTGGGCGATAGCGCCGACCACGCCAACGTCATTGCGCAGATGTATGCCCATCTGTTTAAGTGGACCCGCAGACAGTCTCAGCGCACCACGCGGTCCGCGGCGCAACTGATCGAGATGCGGACCAAAAGCCGGGGCAGGGGGGTTGTTGTCGGCATCTATGATGAAAACGAGATGCCGTTAGAGTTGACGGTGAAATACCGAGGCCGCAAAGCGCGCCCATATAGGGATATTGTCGGCAAGGATTAAATTCACCGCGTCTGCGCCAAAAGGCGGTTCACCCGGCGCAGGCCAAGGGGTAAAAGGTCAGGCAAGAGCAGCAAACCCGGAGAGTCCGAATGACCGCCCCCAAACCTGTCGTCCTGTGCATTCTTGATGGTTGGGGTCTGTCCGAGGACACCAAGGCCAACGCCCCCTATCTGGCGCAGACCCCGACATTTGACGCAATTATGGCGCAGGGGCCGCATGCGCAGCTGATTACACACGGCCCTGACGTGGGTCTTCCCAGCGGTCAGATGGGCAATTCCGAGGTTGGCCATACCAATATTGGCGCAGGCCGCGTGGTGGCGATGGATTTGGGGCAGATTGATCTGGCAATCGAGGATGGGTCATTTTTTGACAACGCGGCCCTTCAGGATTTCATCGCCAACGTTAAGGCGGCGAATGGAACCGCGCATTTGATGGGTTTGGTCTCGGACGGGGGGGTGCACGGGCACCTAAACCACATCGTCGCGGCGGCCAAGGCGATCACAGATGCGGGTGTGCCCGTGGCGCTTCACGCGGTGACCGATGGCAGAGACGTGGCGCCCAAATCGGCTTTCACATATATCGCCGAGCTGGAAGAGCGTCTGCCCAAAGGCGCACGCATCGTCACCGTCAGCGGGCGCTATTTTGCGATGGACCGCGACAATCGGTGGGAACGTGTCAGCGAAGCCTATGCCACGATGATCAACGGGCAGGGGCGCGGGGCGAGCACGGCGCATGGGGCCATCGACCACGCCTACAATCAGTCGGAAACCGATGAATTCATCGTGCCAACGGTGCTGGACGGGTTCGACAGGGTGAAGGATGGCGACGGTTTCTTCTGCCTGAACTTCCGCGCCGACCGCGCCCGCGAAATCCTGCGCGCCATTGGTGAGCCTGGATTTGCAGATTTTGACACCGGCCCGCGCCCTGACCTGTCTGCGCTGCTGGGGATGGTTGAATATTCCGACGGCCACAACGCCTATATGACCACCGTTTTCCCCAAAAGGGACATCGTGAATACGCTGGGTGAATGGGTGGCAAAACAGGGTTTGCGTCAGTTCCGTCTGGCTGAAACCGAGAAATACCCCCATGTCACCTTCTTCCTCAACGGTGGCAAAGAAACCCCCGAGGTGGGCGAAGACCGCTATATGCCCAAATCGCCAAAAGTGGCGACCTATGATTTGCAACCCGAGATGTCCTCGGCCGAGGTGACGGCGAAATTTATTGAGGCGATTGAGGCCGGGTACGACCTGATCGTCACCAACTATGCCAACCCCGACATGGTAGGCCATACCGGCGATCTTCAGGCAGCTATCAAGGCGTGTGAGGCGGTGGATCAGGGGCTGGCACAGGTGATCGAGGCGCTGAACAAGGCTGGGGGTGCGATGATCGTGACCGCCGACCACGGCAACTGTGAGATGATGGTCGACCCCGAAACCGGCGGACCGCACACGGCGCATACGCTGAATCCGGTGCCCGTGGCCCTGGTTGGTGGTCCCGAGGGCGCGGCTTTGCGCGACGGACGCCTGTCCGATTTGGCCCCCACTTTGCTAGACCTGATGGGGTTGGACCAACCGCCGGAAATGACTGGGCAGAGCCTGCTGTCATGAGGCTACGTGCGGCTCTTGCTTTTGTTATTCTTGGATCACCCGTTTACGCGCAGACAGATCCGGCTACGGCGGCGTTGAATGCAGCCCGGCAACTGGAGCAAGCGTCGATCACCCTAACCGAGGCAGACAGCGCACGTGACAGGGTACGCGCCCTGACAGCAACCATTCAGGCCTATGAGGCTGGATTGACGGCCATGCGCGACGGGCTTCGACAAGCGGCAACACGTGAAGCGCAACTGTCCGCCGAGCTGCGGGCGCGCGAAAAGGACGTCGCACAGCTGCTTGGTATTTTACAAACCATAGAAACAACAAGCCCGCCTGTTTTGATGCTGCACCCGTCCGGCCCGCTCGGGTCGGCGCGCGCCGGGATGATGCTGTCCGAGGTCACACCCGGCCTGAACGCGCGCGCGCAGTCGCTTGCGCGAGACCTGCAAGAAGTACAAACATTACGTTTACTGCAGCAAAATGCATCCGAGACACTGGTCGAGGGGTTGGCTGGCGTACAAACCGCGCGCACCCGTTTAAGCGAAGCCATCGCTGACCGTACCGACTTGCCCCGCCGCTTTGTCGAAGACCCTATCCGGACTGCGATCCTGATCTCGTCCACAGAAACTCTGGACGGGTTCGCCAGCGGGTTGTCTCAGATTTCCGAGGGTGAGATTGCAGCCACAAACGCGGATGTTTCTGATAACAAAGGACAGATACAGCTGCCAACTCAGGGTGTCATTCTGCATCACGCGGACGAAACAGATGCTGCGGGTGTAACACGTCCCGGTATTGTTCTTGCAACGCGGCCTCGAGCAATTGTTACATCACCGACAGCGGCAACGATCCGATATCGCGGACCGCTGCTGGATTTGGGGAATCTGGTGATCCTTGAACCGCAACCCGGGCTTTTGTTCGTGTTTTCGGGCCTGCAGGAGGTTTACGGTGAGACCGGACAGGTTATCCCCGAAGGCTCTCCAGTGGGGTTAATGCCGGGTGAGACGCCAGAAATCGGCGCTATTTTGTCAACAAGCGGTGATGGCACTGGAACTGACCGGTCAGAAACGCTCTATATAGAGGTAAGACAGGATAATAGCCCCGTGGACCCGGAATCTTGGTTTCGGACCGACAAGGATGGATAAACGAGTATGAAGAAATTTGTGATGGCCGGTCTGGCCGGAACCCTGGCAGGCGTATTTGCAACAACTCAGATCGCTGGGCCGTTGTTGGCGCAAGAGGCCGATAGCAAGGCCAGTGTCTACGAACAGCTTGATCTGTTCGGCGACATTTTTGAACGCATTCGCGCACAGTACGTGGAAGAGGTCGACTCGGAAGATTTGATCGAAGCTGCAATTGACGGGATGCTGACATCGTTGGACCCGCATTCCAGTTACCTGTCCCCGAATGACGCGGAACAGATGCGCGTGCAGACCCGAGGCGAATTTGGCGGGTTGGGAATCGAAGTCACCCAAGAAGAAGGGTTTGTGAAAGTCGTCTCGCCTATAGATGGCACTCCGGCGGACGAAGCTGGAATCGAGGCGGGCGATTTCATCACGCATGTCGATGGTGAAAGCATTCTGGGTCTGACGCTAGACAAGGCCGTTGATCTGATGCGTGGCCCGGTTGGGTCCGAGATCGTGATCACCGTGGTGCGCGAAGGCGAGCAGGAACCATTCGACGTCACAATTGTTCGCGATACTATCAAACTGACCGCCGTACGCGCACGGACTGAGGGCACTAGCGTTGTGCTGCGAGTGACCACGTTTAATGATCAGACCTTCCCGAACTTGCAGGCCGGTCTGGACGAACAGATCAAAGAGATCGGTGGAATCGACAAAGTTAACGGGGTCGTACTGGACCTTCGAAATAACCCTGGCGGGTTGCTGACACAAGCCATCAAGGTTTCGGACGCCTTCCTGAACGAAGGCGAAATCGTCTCGACCCGTGGTCGCGATCCGGGCGAGGGCGAACGGTTCAACGCTACCTCAGGCGATCTGGCTGAAGGCAAGCCGATCGTGGTTCTGATCAACGGCGGTTCTGCCTCGGCCTCCGAGATTGTGGCCGGCGCACTGCAGGATCACCGCCGCGCTATCGTTGTCGGCACCAAGAGCTTTGGCAAAGGCTCGGTCCAAACGGTCATGCCGTTGCGTGGGGATGGGGCGATGCGTCTGACCACATCGCGCTATTACACTCCTTCAGGACGTTCGATTCAGGCACTTGGGGTCAGCCCGGATATCATCGTGGAACAGCCACGCCCTGCGCCGGCAACCGAAGAAGAGGAAGACAACCGTCCCTCACGCTCCGAAGCTGACCTGCGTGGCAGCCTGAACAATGACAGCCTCAGCGAAGATGAAATCCGGCAAATCGAGGAAGATCGCGCGAAAGCCGAAGCAACAGCGGAGTTGCGCGAAGAGGATTATCAGTTGGCCTACGCAATAGACATCCTCAAGGGTTTGTCGGCCTTCAACCCGAACGGCCCATCCCAGTAACAAGAAAGGGCCGCTCAAAAGGCGGCCCTTTTTTACTCCTCGATCTTTCGTAATTTTTCTTCGTTCAACCGTAGGGCAAGGATTACTCCGACCGAAACGGAGAGGGCGGCAAAAACAAAGGCCATATTCATTCCAGCATCAAACGCCGAAGCAATCGCGGCTTTAACCTTTTCACCTTCGGCCGAGCTGAGTTTAGCCATGACAGCCTTTGCAGAGTCCGTGGTGAGCGTGCCACCGTTTATGGCCCTCTGATCGGTCTCAGACATCTGAATCCCGTCCGCGCCAAGCTGTCTGGCAAGGCTGGACAAGCTGGTGACGTACATAATGGCCGTGGCAATCGCGACCGAGATCGCCCCGTACACGAGATGGGTCATAAAGCTCAACCCGCCTACAAGTCCGGCGCGTTCTGGCTTGACTGCGCTGACGGCGGCTGTACCCGAAGGACCGACCGTTAATGTTGCACCAAACCCGATCATGGCCATGCCTGGCAATATCTGGAAGTATCCAAGCCCAGTTGGCATCACCACGATGCTGATTGCTCCAAACGTGGCGAACAGATACCCCCATAGCAACAGGCGTTTGGGACCGAAGTCGTTGTACAAAGTACCGGATACAATAGATCCGACTGCCAGCAATATGGTGAGGGGCGCCAATCCCAGCGCCGAGTGAAAGACGGACCAGCCCAGAACCTTTTGCATGTATTGAGGGAAATAGAGTAACCCTACAAAAACCGCCGACACATTGAACATATTCAGGCCCAACGTGATCCGAAACTCGCGATTTTGCATCATTTGAGGCAACAGCAACGGTTCCTTCACGCGCTTTTCGACCTTTGGAAAGGCAACGAACAAAGCAGCGCTGACGAAGAACAGCATCAGAAGCGGCGGCGACACCCATCCCCAATCCGCACCGACGTCCAACCCGTAAAGCAAAAGCAAAACGGCAAAAGACAAAACGGCCATCCCGGCAAAATCCAAATGTTCGCCCTGTTTGTGTTGGGTTTCCCGCTCCATCAGCACCAGCGCGGTGACCATTGAAATGGTTGAGAACACCACGTTAGCCAGGAAAAACAAACGCCAGTCACCAAAACTGACCGCCGCGCCACTGATCAGCGGTCCGATGACGTTCCCGGTCGTGACGCCAGCGAGGATCATCCCCATAATTATCGCGCGATGTTCAGGCTTCGATATTTTGGTCGCACCAAAGGCCAATGTACACGGCCAGACACAGCCCGCACCGATGCCCTGTAACGCCCGAGACACGATCAGAAAATCCAAACTGGGCGCAAAAAAGCACATAAGGGACGCGAACAGAAAAATAATAAGGCCGTTCAGCATCATACGACGATGGCCAAACATATCTCCCATCCGTCCTCCGGCGACCATCGTCATCGCAAAGAACAGAGCATAGATGTTCAAAACCCATTGAGTACTGGTGATATCCGCGTCAAAGCTGTTTTCGATCGCCGGTACCAGGATCAATGCACCGGTAAAATCTATTCCGATGCCAAACCCAGTCACCATCAACGCGATGACTTTGATTATGCTGGTGCGATCCATTTAAACATCCTGAGTCTAAAAAATGGAACCAGTGATGCATGAAATTGGTTTTTAAGATAGAAAAAAGAGGGAACGTATTCGCAGAAGGTTAGCCCGAAGCGCTGTGTGACCTGCGGAACGCTTGCTTCAACATATCTAACTCGGCACGCAACAGCTCAACCTCGACCCGCAGATCATTTTCAACCGGTGAGCCTGCTATGATCGAGAAATCGCCTAGCTTTTCCGAGGTCGCTTCATCGATAACTAAAAATGTGTGCACCCCATCCGATAAAGCTGAATTGGGGACCGGCACAGTTAAACGCCACCCGTCATCCACCTCTGTCAGTTCGGTGCCCACAATTTCCTGATTACGGTATCTGACCTTGACGCAAGGTTCTTCGTCTGCGGTCAAATGAGCTTGCCAAATGCCGTTTTCCAGAAATAGAGGCGTGAGAGAAAGCTGTTTCATTGACGGGGCCTCACAAATCGGCTCGGTGGTGTCGGCAGAAGGTCAAATCGTGCAGCACAACGCTGTTCATAGAAGGACGGTCAAAAATCACGTCCAACCAAACCTTCTGAATCCGCTGTTCATTCAAAGGCAGATGCGCCAGGTCAAAATCGATCGCGTGGGACATATCACATCGCTCTAACCCGCGCAGCACCTGATCTGTGTTCGGTCCGTGCTGTATGTTCAGCCGGGCCATGGCGCTTATCTCGCGTTCCGTCCGCAAACCGAGATCGACTCGGAAAAGATGCTCTTTGGTCAGATTCCGGGTCGCCTCAGGTGGCAGTTCCACTGACACCGATAGGAACGACCCGCTGAACGCAAATACCTCTGTGCTTAGGCCGAATGGAGCGAGGTCTTTATCCTTGGTATTCCTAATTTGTCGCGCGGCTATCTCACACAGGGCGCAGTCATGGAACAATGTCACCTGACCGTCCAACTCTGCTTTGCGCGGGGCCGACGCGACGCCTCGGCGGGGCAGGGGCCGACGCCACAAATCCGGACGCCAGGACCAATCCGTTCCAAGAGGTTTGGGAAACTGCTCGGACCCGACCGACGGCCACCTTAACCTATTGTCGGCTTGAGAAATCAAACTGTCCAGATGAGAGCGCAGTTTGCGGGCTTCATCACGTTGTTTTCTCAACTGCAGCGTTTTTGTAGCCGACGCATCCTGCGCAGCTTGGCGCCAACGGGCAAGAACCCGTTGGTGAATATAGCGATCCAGAAGTTTGCCCATGGTCCCATCGCCTGAAATTGCCTTTCTTTAATCAAAGACCGGGTCAAAGATAAGGCGCAAACGGTGTAGCGGGGATTAAATTTTGATTTTTAGCTAACGGTTTCTAGTGGGCAGGCGGTTTGTTGTCTGATAGGCGGTCCACCGTTCTTGCAATCGGTCGGGCCAATGCGTACCGTCCGGCACCTGATTGCCGTGGATCATCCGAACACTACGTACCACAACCTTGAGGCAGGGCCGGGGCATGGAACCCACTCTTTTTTCATTCATTTGGAAACATTCCAAGAAACAGCAGCTGATTCTGTTAGTGCTCACCGTCTTGTCTTTTCCGTTTCTCTACGCCTCATTGGAGTTGCCGAAACAGATCATCAATGACGCGATTGGCGCGCCGGCAGATACCGTCACAGTGTTAGGAATAACGGTCACACAAGTTCAGTACCTGCTGATCTTGTGTGTGGCATTTCTGGCCACGGTCATCGCCAGCGGGTTGATGAAGATGCGCATCAACACGATGAAGGGCGTGCTGGCCGAGCGGATGCTGCGGCGTCTGAGATTCACCTTGATCCACCGCACCATGCGGTTCCCCAAATCGTACTTTGCCACCACCAGTCAGGGTGAGTTGGTGTCGATGATCACGTCTGAGGCCGAACCGATGGGCGGGCTAATGGGTGACGCCATCGCACAACCAGTGTTCCAATTCGGCCAGATGATGACCATCGTGACCTTTTTGTTCATGCAAAGTGTGTGGTTCGGCCTTGCCAGTATCGCCCTGATCCCATTGCAGGCGTGGCTGATCCCAAAACTGCAGCGCCAGATTAACCTGTTGAACAAGGATCGTATTCAGCAGGTGCGACAGCTGAGCTCGGAGATTGGCGAAAGTGCAGCTGGCATCAGTGATCTGCGCGCGAACGGTGGATGGCGTTATCGCCTGGCGCAGTTCAGTTACCGACTTGGGACTTTGTTCGAGATCCGCTTCAAGATTTACAACAAAAAGTTCTTCATGAAGTTCCTCAACAATCTGATCACTCAGATGACGCCCTTTCTGTTTTATTCGGTCGGCGGTTATCTTGCGATCACCGGAGAGGTCACGGTCGGCGCGCTTGTTGCGGCTCTGGGCGCGTATAAAGATCTGAGTGGCCCTTGGAAGGATCTTCTGACCTACTACAATCAAGTTCAGGACATGTCATTGCGCTGGGAAATCGTGACCGAGCGTTTTGCGCCGGACAACATGATCCCGGAAGAGCTGTTCGTAGGTGAGCCTGAAACGATCCCGCGCCTTACAGGCGACATCGAGTTGCACAATGTGACTGTCCGCGACGATGACGGCAAAACGATCCTCGAAGACATCGACCTGACGATCCCAAGTGGCGCTCGGGTCGCGATCAAATCCTCAAGCGCGGCCGAGCGCAGCGCGTTAGCGCAGGTGCTGACCCGCGAATTGCTGCCGGTTCAGGGTGATGTAAAGATCGCAGGCCATAACCTTGCGAGCCTGCATCAAGCCGTCATTGCCGCCCGTATCGGATACGCTTATTCGCGCCCGTACTTGTTTGACGGGACATTGGGCGACAACCTCTTGATGCCGCTGCGCACCCATCCGCAACAATCAGATGATGAAGAGAATACCCAAACACGGTGGAAGATAGAAGCCGAGCGATCCGGGAACCCAACCGACTCACTTTCCGCAGAATGGATTGATCCAGGCCTTGCGGGGCTGGAAAACGCTGACCAGATTCGCGACTGGTGGTTCGAGCTGGTCGAAGCGATGGGGATCGACGAGTTCATGTTCCGCCGCACTTTGCGTACACAGTTTGATCCAGCGCAACATCCGGCGCTGGCGCGCGACGTTGTAGCGCTTCGCGAGAGCGTCGCGCAGCGGCTTCGCGAAAAGAACCTGGACCGATATGTATACCGGTTCGATCCCGACCGGTTTAACCCGGCTGTGCCGTTGGGCGGCAACCTGCTGTACGCAGCCCCGTCCCGCGATATTTCTCCGGACATTCTGGCCGGTGACGGGCGGTTTCTGGCAATGCTGCGCGCACATGATCTGGATGACGAAGCGATGGCTATAGCCCGGGCCGTTCTGCACACGCTGAACCAGACTTTCGGGCGCGATGGAACAGATCACCCTCTGTTCCTGCGGCTGGGCATGACAAAGGACATGTACTACCGTCTGCTGGACATCGAAGATCGCCGTAAGGCCAAGGGCGACGATGCCATCAACGAACGTGAACGTGCATTGCTGCTAACCGTTCCGTTTTTGTTGACTGCCGAGCAAATTGGCCCCGACTTTCCCGATGAATATAAGGAAAAGATTCTTTCCATCCGCAGCGGTCAGGCCGAAAGGTTGCGCGCCTCAATGAATGGCATGTTCATTCCTGTCGCCCCAGACACCTATATCGACCGCATGACCGTTATGGAAAACGCATTGTTCGGACGGATTTCTCTTACAGCGGGTGCCCACGCCGACGACATCGAAGATGTAGTCGCCGAAGCGATGAACGAAGCGGGTCTGCGCCGCCGCGCAGCGGCCATAATCTATGACCTGCCATCCGGTCTGGGCGGGAACAATCTGCCGACAGTATTCCAGGAACGTGCGGCGTTTTCCCGTGCAGGGATCAAGCGACCCGACGTTCTGATTCTGGACACAGCGTTGGCAAGCCACGATTCGGAAAGCCGTTTGCGTACACGTCTTAAGCTGCGTGAATTGCTGCCCGACTCAATCATGATTTTCATGGAAAACCGGTTTGACCATCCCGAAGCCTATGACCTTTTTGTGGAAATCAAGGACGGTCGGATTGATGGCGTATCTAAAGCTCGCGTTGAAGACGAGCCAGATGCCACGGCCGATTTGAGCCGCAAGCTCAAGATCATTTCCTCGACCGAGCTGTTTTCGGGCGTCGATGGCCGCAACCAAAGACTGCTGGCTTTTTCTGCACAATGGTATGATGCAACCGCCGGTCAGGTGATCTTTTCACGCGGACAGGCTCCAGATGCCGCCTATTTGTGTATTTCTGGTCAAGCGAGGCTGGAATGGCCCGAAGAAGGCGGAGAAGCGCGGCCGATCTCAGATGTCGAACCTGGTCGACTGATTGGGGATCTGTCCGTCATCACAGGCGATCCGCGCCAATTGGACCTCGTGGCTGTTAGCGATTGTTCTTTTTTACGGATAGGAGCCGAGGAGCTACGCGCTGTTGTTGATAGCGACGCAAAAGTCGCAACGCAGCTGTTGCAAACAGTGGCCGGATACCTGACATCACTCGCCGTCCGTGTAAACGAAAAGGACTCGACCATTTTCTTTGAAGGCACCGACGCTGCAGGCCCGGAAACTTGAACATGGGCAAGCGAACACGTCCGACTTATTCGGCCCATGAAGTGTTGGTGGCCCAGGCCAGATCAAACCCTGAATTGTGGAGGCTTTTTGCGGGTCTAGGGTTGATCGTGGCGGTCGTTATCGCATTGAACCTTGTGATTTTCGCTTTCGCGGCTTGGGCGGGATCCTCCGCTTGGGCCGCTGGGCTTTTGACCGGATCGACACCATTCGCGCTGCTTGTGTTGCTGGCCAGCTTTGCATTCGTGACTGTCGGAGTAAGATTGGCCGTACGGCAAGTACACCACAGAAACTTGCGATCGGTCTTGGGCCCGTTTCCGGAAACCCTTGTCCAATTCTGGCGCGTTTTCAGGACATTGCTCTTGCTTGGAGCGGTCGTTGCCGTTTTGCCACCTTACGACATGGGCACCGAGTTGATCTCCAATACACCACTTGCGACATGGCTGATGTTTTTACCTTTGTCGCTTGCAGCTGTCCTGATTCAAACAAGCGCCGAAGAGATCCTGTTCCGCGGCTATATACAACAGTCTTTGGCGGCGCGATTCCGGTCGCCACTTATTTGGATCGGTGTGCCGTCCATTTTGTTTGCAGCTGGTCACTACGCACCCGGAACCGCTGGTTCCAATGCTGGTCTTATTACGCTGTGGTCCTGCATGTTTGGCGTTTTGGCTGCGGACCTAACGGCCCGAGCAGGCACATTGGGGCCCGCTATCGCGCTACACTTCTTTAATAACATCATTGCGTTATTGTTTATCTCGCTGCCCGATAGCCTCAGCAGTCTTGCGCTTTACGTGCTGCCATACGACATGTCGGATACCGATGTTCTGCGGCAGTGGCTACTTGTAGATTTCGCTGTGATGATTGTCGGATGGCTCGCTGCGCGACTTGCACTCAGGCGTTGATTGCATTTCTTTCCGTAGCGTCTTATTTGACGTCAAAGCCGCATCAGCAAGGTTCCGATATGAACTGGATCACAAACTACGTCCGCCCCCGGATCAACTCGATTTTCTCTCGCCGGGAAGTGCCAGAAAATCTCTGGCACAAGTGCGACGAATGCGGAACCATGTTGTTTCACCGCGAATTGGCAGAAAACCAGAATGTCTGCACCCAGTGCGACCATCACATGGCAATCACCCCGCGCGACCGCTTTGCGCATCTCTTTGATGGCGGCATTTTCACCGAAGTCGACGTACCTGCCCCCAAGGATGATCCGCTTCAGTTCCGCGATCAGAAAAAATACCCCGATCGCATGAAGGCAGCGCAGAAAAAGACCGGCGAAAAAGAGGCGATGCTGGTCGCCGCTGGCGAAATTGGCCGCACCCCGATCATTGCCGCTGCTCAGGACTTCTCGTTCATGGGCGGGTCGATGGGCATGTACGTAGGCAATGCCATCATCGCTGCCGCGCAAGAGGCGGTAAAGCTGAAACGCCCGCTGATCCTGTTTTCTGCAGCCGGTGGAGCGCGGATGCAGGAAGGCATCCTGAGCCTGATGCAGATGCCCCGCACCACGGTCGCGGTTGAGATGCTGAAAGAAGCGAACCTGCCTTATATCGTCGTCCTTACCCACCCGACCACCGGGGGGGTGACCGCGTCTTATGCGATGCTGGGCGACGTGCATATTTCCGAGCCCAACGCACTGATCTGTTTCGCCGGCCCCCGCGTGATCGAGCAGACTATTCGTGAAAAACTGCCCGAAGGGTTCCAGCGGGCCGAATACCTTCTGGATCACGGAATGCTGGACCGTGTGACCAAACGGACCGAAATGCGCGACGAACTGATCACCATCACCCGTATGCTGATGAACCAGCCGCCCGCGGTCAAAGGCGATCTGCCTGCACCCACACCCCAAGAGGCCGAAGCGGCCGCACCCTCGGCTGAAAAATGATATCCTCCTCTTCTGACGTCATCCTTGACCGGATGATGGCGCTGCACCCCAAGATCATTGACCTGACCTTGGACCGCGTGTGGCGTCTGCTGGCCGCACTGGAGAATCCGCAGACCAAACTGCCACCGGTGATCCATGTCGCGGGCACCAATGGCAAGGGCTCGACACAGGCCATGATCCGAGCCGGTCTTGAAGGGGCAGGGCTATCGGCTCATGCCTATACCTCACCACATTTGGCTCGTTTTCATGAACGCATCCGTCTTGCCGGACAGTTGATTTCGGAACCCGCTCTGACCGAGGTACTGGACGAATGCTACGCCGCGAATAATGGCGAAAACATCACCTATTTCGAAATCACGACCTGCGCCGCCCTGCTGGCTTTTGCCCGTACGCAGGCGGATTACACCTTGCTTGAGGTCGGATTGGGTGGCCGTCTGGACGCCACCAACGTGATACATGAGCCCGCTGTGACGGTGATCACGCCCGTTTCCATTGACCACGAACAGTTCCTTGGCAACACGCTTGGTAAGATTGCCGCCGAAAAGGCAGGCATCATCAAACCCGGCGTACCCTGTATCGTCGGGCCGCAGCAGGATGAGGCGCTCGAGGTTATCGAATACACTGCCGCTCGTCTGGGCGCACCGCTACTGATCCACGGCCAACACTGGCATGTGCACGAGGAAAACGGACGCCTGATCTATCAGGACGAAACCGGTTTGCGCGATCTGCCGCTGCCGAACTTGTTGGGCGCACACCAGATCCAGAACGCAGGCGCTGCAATCGCGGTCCTACGCCACCTGAACATGGGTGATGACGCCTATGAGGCTGCCATGACACGCGCCGAGTGGCCCGCCCGAATGCAACGCTTGAAAACGGGTCCGCTGGTCGAGGCCGCCCCCCAGGCCGAGCTGTGGCTGGACGGGGGCCACAACGTCGCCGCCGGGGTCGCTCTGGCCGATGTGCTGGCGAAACTGCCGCAACGCCCCACGCATATGATCTGTGGGATGCTCAACACCAAAGACGTCACCGGCTATCTGGCCCCGCTGGCCCAACAGGCCCAAAGCCTGACCGCCGTGTCCATCCCCGGTGAGGCCGCAACACTCAGCGCGGAAGACACCGCATCCGCTGCTGCCAAAGTCAACCTGCCAGCCACCACCGCACACAGCGTCGCTGATGCCCTCAACGCCATCACCACCAAAGACCCGCAGGCCCGCGTCCTGATCTGTGGTTCACTTTATCTGGCCGGTCACATCCTGCGCGAAAACGGATGAACCAAATCCGCGTAGCTTCATCTGGCTAAAAATACCTCGGGGGAGGCGCGCGCAGCGCGACGGGGGCAGAGCCCCCTATTCCCCCCAGTCCCGATCTTGCATCTCCCGCAGGCGTGACGCGGTGCGTTCAAATTCAAACGTTCCCTCGCCTTCGACATATAGCATCTCGGGCTCTGCGGCAGCCGAGCAAATCAACCGGACCTTTGCCTCGTACAGCGCGTCGATCAACGTCACGAACCGCTTGGCCTCGTTGAAATTGTTGCGCGACAGGCGGGGGATATCCTCCAGCACCAACACCTTCAACTCTTCGGCAATGGCCAGATAATCCGCAGGCCCCAGCATCCGCCCGCACAGATCATAAAACGACGCCCGCGCCACGCCGTTGCGGAAGGCCGGTAACTCAACCGCACGTCCTTTGACCTGCAGCACAAGCGGTTCTGCCGTCCCACCCGACAGGTCATTCCACACACTGCGCACGTTCTGCCGCGCCTCTGGGCCAATCGGTGTGAAATAGACCGGAACGCCCTCCAGCCGGTTCTGGCGATAATCAGTAGGAGAGACCAGCTCCCACACCTGCAACTGCTCTTTGAGATGCGCGATGAAGGGCAAGAACAGCTGCCGGTTCAACCCGTCCTTATACAGTTCATCCGGGTGCCGGTTCGACGTGGTGACGACCACAACGCCTCCCGCATGCAGCAGGTCGAACAACCGCCCCACGATCATCGCATCGGTGATATCGGTGATCTGCATCTCATCAAAAGCCAGCAGGCGCACCGATTTGATCACCTCCTGCGCGACCGGGGCCAGCGCATCCTCGACGCCCTCCTGCCGCGCCTTATGCATCCCGGCGTGGATTTCCTGCATGAAGGCGTGAAAATGCACCCGCCGCGCCGGGATATCGTCCAGCGCGTCCACGAACATATCCATCAGCATCGACTTACCGCGCCCGACACCACCCCACAGATACAGCCCCTGCGGCGCGGGCGGGGCCTTGCGGAAAAACCCCCGCTTGACCGGCACGGACAGGGCCGCGCGGATGCGTTCGAAATGGGGCAGCACCGCCTCTTGCGCGTCATCCCGCGTCAATGAGCCATCGGCGACGCGGGCCTCGTACAGCGAAATCAAATCCGTCATAGGCCCGAGCCTTACCCGCCGGGTTGCCACTTGAAAAGCGGGCATTTTCCTGAAGCATCAAATTTCCTTAACTGAAGCGGCAAATCTGCTGATTTGACCAATAGCCATTAACCTCTAGCGTTCTGGTAAAAGCAACTTCGAGGTCTGAATGCCCCACTCTGCGCGTCTTTTTAATCCGATCCTGATCGTGGGCTGCATCATTATCACGGTCAGCTTTGCCGTGCGCGCCTCGTTCGGGGTATTTCAGATCCCCATTGCCGAGGAATTCGGTTGGTTGCGCTCGGATTTCTCGATGGCCATTGCCATCCAGAACCTGGCCTGGGGTATCGGCCAACCGATTTTTGGCGCAATTGCCGAAAAAGTGGGTGATAGACGCGCGATCGTGCTGGGTGCGCTGACCTATGCGGCTGGGATGGTCCTGTCTGCCTGGTCCGTGACCCCTTTTGAACATCAGACCTATGCGTGGCTTGTGGGGTTTGGCATCGCAGGCACCGGCTTTGGCGTGGTTCTGGCCGTTGTGGGACGGGCCTCGTCAGACGAAAACCGTTCGATGTCGCTGGCCATTGTCACCGCGGCGGGCAGTTTCGGGCAGGTGCTGGGCGCACCCGCTGCCGAGTGGATGCTGAGCTTTCTGCCCTGGCAACAGGTGTTCATCGTCTTTGCCGCGGCGATTCTGGCCCTTGTGCTGACCCTGCCTTTCATGCGTGCGCCGCAACCCGCCACACGCGCACAACTTGAAGAGAGCATGGGCCAGATCGTCGGGCGCGCCTTTCGCGATCCGTCTTATGCGCTGATCTTTCTGGGTTTTTTCAGCTGCGGCTATCAGCTGGGCTTTATCACCGCCCATTTCCCCGCCTTCGTGACCGAGATGTGCGGCCCGATTCAGCCCGGAGGCGTCCTGCATTCCATCGGCATCACCACGACATCCGCGCTGGGGGCCATCTCGATCTCACTGATCGGTCTGGCCAATATCGGCGGCACGTTGCTGGCCGGTTGGGCGGGCAACCACTTTCCCAAGAAATACCTGCTGGCGGGGGTATACACCGCGCGCACATTCGCGGCGGCAGCGTTCATCATCTTTCCGATCACACCGATCTCGGTCATCGTCTTTTCGCTGGTGATGGGGTCGCTGTGGCTGGCAACGGTGCCCCTGACTTCGGGGTTGGTCGCGCATCTGTATGGGCTGCGCTATATGGGCACACTTTATGGTATCATCTTCTTCAGCCATCAGCTTGGCAGCTTTCTGGGCGTCTGGCTGGGCGGGCGGATGTATGACGTTTACGGGGATTACACGATGGTCTGGTGGATCGGCGTCGCCATCGGCGCCTTCAGCGCCATCGTTCACCTGCCCATCCGTGAAAACCACAGGGCAGTCGTGGCCTGAACTAGAGCGCCTCTTCGGGGTCAAGTAACCCTTCGCCCACAAGCCGTTCGGCCCAACCCTGCGGCCCATCGAAATGGTGCGTCTGCCAGCCGCGCGCGCGTGCTGTTTCGAGATTTTCCAGTCGGTCATCAGCGAACAGCAGCGATGCAGGTGGCAAACCGCAATCGGCCTCGACCATTTCATAGATCGGCGCATGAGGTTTGACCGCCTTCATCCGTCCCGAGACATACTGCCGGTCAAACTCGTTCAGAAACGGATAAACCGTGGTGGCATAGTCAAAATTCTGCACCCCAAAATTGGTCAGCGCAAAGACCGGCACGCCCTTGGCGCGCAACGCCCGCTGCAGCCGGACCGAGTGCAGAATTTCAGGGGCCGCCAGTTCGATCCATTTGTCATGCCACATGCGGATCTCATCGCGCCATTCGGGGTATTTCTCGGCCCAGTCATAGATCGTGTCGGTAAAATGATGCCCCTGATCGACCAGATCATTCATGCCGTGCAGGTCCACTTCGGCAAACATGGCGCGGCGGCGATCCTCGCCAATGGTTTTGTCGTAATACCGCTCCGGTTGCCACTCGATCAGAACGTTTCCAATGTCGAAAACCACGGCTTCAATCGGCATGCTGCGCCCCTGTCAAATCAATCTGTGATTGCGCCGACTGAACCAATCCCCAGCGCAATTTACAAGGCGAAACCGCAGCGCGGAACGCGCTGCCCGGCCCAACGGGAGGACGCGCATCTTTGATGCGCAGACAACCGGCGGGAGGGTTACGCCCGCAGCGCCGCCCTCAGTTCCCGTTCCAACGCATCCAGAAACCGCGATCGGTCGGCCTTGCCGAACGGTTTGCCACCGCCGCCCGCGCCCAACGGGTTGGCTGCGCGCAGATCGGCCATCAGATCGCGCATCGCAAGTTGTTGGCCTATATTGGCCGCCGTGAACGCCTCACCATTGGGGCGCAGCACCCGCGCACCCGCCTCGACGCATTTGGCCGCCAGGGGAATGTCGGACGTCACCACCACATCGCCTCCGCCACAGCGGTCAGCGATCCATTTATCGGCCTCATCCGCGCCCTCAGAGACGATCACGACCTGCACCAACGGGTTGGCCGAGGGGCGCAACCCGCCATTCGACACCAGCGCCATGGGTACTTTGTGGCGGGTGGCGACCCGCTCTGCCTCTGCTTTCACCGGGCAGGCGTCGCCGTCGATATAGAGCGTCGTCACGCCTTCTTCGCCTGTTTCTCAGCGGGCTTTTTCTTGACCTTGAATTCCTCGGGGATCGGCATCCGGTTGAACGCATCCAATCCGGCGATCTTATAGGCCTCGGCCAGCGTCGGGTAGTTGAACGTGTTCTGGACAAAGTAATCCACGGTGCCCTTCAGGTTCAGCACGGCCTGCGCAATGTGGATCAGCTCGGTCGCGCCTTCGCCGACGATCTGCACCCCCAGAACTCGGCGGGTTTTGAGCGAGAACAACATCTTCAGCATCCCATGTTCCAACCCCATGATATGCCCGCGCGAGGTTTCGCGGAACCGCGCCACGCCGACCTCATAGGGGATGCCGCGCTCCTGCAGCTCTTCCTCGGACATGCCGCAAGTGGAAATCTCGGGCACCGAATAGATGCCATAAGGGTACCAGGGGCTTTCCGGCAGGGTCGGGGTCTCCAACGCGTGGCACGCGGCGACGCGACCTTGTTGCAAAGACGTTGACGCCAGGGAGGGGTGCCCAATCACGTCGCCCGTGGCATAGATATGCGGCACGGCGGTTTGATAGGTCTTGCGATCTACGTTGATCCGGTTGCGGTGGTCGGTCTCCAGCCCCACAGCCGACAGGTTCAGGGCCGAGGTCGCGCCCATGCGACCGGCGGCGAACAACAGCATCTCTGCCCGCACGTGGCGTCCGTTGTCCAGCGTGACTTCCACATGACCCCCGGCATCCTCAATCTTTTCGACCGCCGAGCCCAGACGTAAATCCACACCGTTTTCGCGGATTTGATGGGTGAAATCATGGATCAACCGGCTGTCGATAAAGTCCAGAAATGTCTCGCGCGGTTCGATCAGCGTGACCCGCACATCCAAGGCCGAGAACATGGTGGCATATTCCACCCCGATCACGCCCGCGCCAATCACGCACAAGGAGCGTGGGATTTCAGCCATCTCAAGGAAATCGTCGCCATCGACCACGGTCTTGCCGTTGAAGGGCACGTAATCGGGCCTATAGGTCTTGGTGCCCGTGGCGATCAGGAATTTGGCGGCAGTCAGGCGAGAGGTCTCGCCCGCATCCGTAGCAACCTCGACCTCGTGTGGACCGGTGAATTTGGCCAGACCGTTCAGCGTTTCCACATGGTTGCGGTTGAACTGATGCTCCAGAACGTCAACTTCGTGGTCCAACGTCATGTGCAACCTCGCCTTGAGGTCTTCGGCCCGGATCTGATCTTTTACCCGATACGAGCGGCCGTAAAAGCTGCGCTCGCGCCAGCCTGACAGGTTCAGCACCGTTTCGCGCAGGGTCTTGGATGGGATGGTGCCAGTATGTACCGACACTCCGCCAAGCCGATCTTTGCGATCGATCACCAGCACCCGGCGTTGCAGCTTGCCTGCCTGAATTGCAGCAGCCCGTCCCGAAGGGCCAGACCCGATGATGATCAGGTCGTAATCGTAATCGCTCATGCGTTAGTCCCCGTAAAGCGCCTCGGCGTGGAAGGTGATGTGATCTTCCATGAAGGTCGACACAAAGAAATAGGAATGGTCATAGCCCGGCTGCAGGCGATAGGTTGCCTGTTGGCGACGCTCTGCAATCGCCTGCGCCAGCGCCTCGGGGCGCAACAGGTCGATGAACTGATCGCTGGCTCCGGTGTCAATCAGGACGGGGCCGTCAAAGCCCTTTTCCTTCATCATAAGCGAGGCGTCATGCTTGGCCCATGCGGCCTTATCCTCACCCAGATAGGCGCTCAGCTGCTTGCGGCCCCAATCGGCACCGGTGGGGTTCGAGATCGGCGCAAAGGCCGAGACCGAGCGATAGCGCCCCGGCAGGTTCATCGCCAGCGTCAGCGCGCCATGGCCGCCCATCGAGTGGCCAGTGATGGCCTGACGATCCATGTCGATGGCAAAGTTCTCGGCCAGCAGGGCGGGCAGCTCCTCGGCCACGTAATCCCACATGTTGAAATGTGGTGCCCAGGGGGTCTGGGTCGCGTTCACGTAAAAGCCCGCACCTTGACCCAGATCGTAGTCCTCGTGATCAGCCACGCCTTCACCACGGGGCGAGGTATCGGGGAACACCACCGCGATGCCCTGTTCCGCCGCCCAGGCCTGCGCGCCCGCTTTGGTCATGGCGTTTTCATGGGTGCAGGTCAGGCCCGAAAGATACCAGAGGACCGGGACGGGGCCGTCCTTGGCCTCGGCCGGCAGAAACAGGCCAAAGGTCATGTCACATTGGCAAGCAGTCGAGGCATGGCGGTAGACGCCCTGAACGCCTCCGAAGCAGGTGTTTTCCGAAACGGTTTCCATCTGGCTTTTGTCCTTACGTTAGGGTTGCGCCATGGCTAACGTTCCCAACACGGCTCGTAAAGTGCGGTGGTTAATACTGCTGGCATTTTTAAAAAAGGTGAAGATCAGGGCGTTCCGACCCAAGCGATCACCAATGGTACAGTCAGGATACTGGCTGCAGTTGACAGCAAGATCGCGGCCGACGCCCGATGTGGCGCAACGTTGTAATGCGCCGCAAGCATATAGACGTTCCCAGCGACCGGCAGCGCGGCCGCCGCAATCGCGACAGCAGCGGGGAAGGGCGCGATGGGAAAGATCCAAAGCAACGCAATGGCCACACATGCCGGATGGATGACAAGTTTGCAGAAACTCAGCCAACCGGCCACATGCACGCGCTCAGCCGACTTGCTGGCCAGCGAGGCTCCGATAGCGAACAGAGCGCCGGGCGTAGCAGCCCCCCCAAGGATCGTGAGAAAATCAATAAGCGGTGCAGGAACAGGCATCTGAAACGCGGACCAAAGCATCCCCGCCGAGATCGAGACGATCATCGGGTTTTTCACCAGACCCAACCCAATCAGTTTGAAAGTGGCCGGGGTGAGCCGTCCGTCTCTGCCCCCATTGATCAGGATCACGATCAATGACGAAAACACCACCAGATCAACCGTCAGAACCAGCATCACGGGGCCAATGGCGGCTTCTGTGAAAAGAAGGGCCAGCATAGGCAAACCGAGGAAACCGACATTGCCGATGGCTGCGCACTGTGCTTCGACCGCTGCGGTCGGCACGTCCAGCCCTCGGAACCAGGCGACAAGCGTTGCCAGCAGATAAACCACTACTGTTCCCGCAAGATACCCGACAACAAGCCTGGGGTTGAATATTTCGGCAAAGGGCAACGTTGCAGCAAAGCGGAACAACATGGCCGACAGTGCAAAATAGAACACGAATTTAGTCAGATAAGCCGTCGCTTCCTCGGTGAAGAACCGGGTACGACCCGCCCAATATCCAAGGCCGATGATCGCAAAGAAAGGAAGCGTGCGCAGAAAAATATCGACCATGCCGGAAGTGTTAGCACAGATTGATTACGCGGCAAGCTCCATCGCAAGGTCCGATATTCGACAGCCTGACTGGCGAAATTACAATATTTGATTGCGCGTTCAGAATTGCTTTGGTGAGAATCGTTGTATCTGAACTGACCGGTTTATAAACTCCTATATATACTGTTGGGAGAGAGCATGTCTGAAACCGCAGCCATTCTGCGCACAGGTCGCAAATTCGATCAGGTTCTGAAGGGCGCGCGAGAAGTCTTCATGGCCGATGGTTTCGAAGGTGCAAGCGTGGATGACATCGCCCGTGTTGCCGGCGTCTCGAAGGCAACACTTTATAGTTACTTCCCCGACAAACGCCTTTTGTTCATGGAAGTTGCCCAAACCGAATGCACACGTATGGCCGAGCATGTGGTGTCCCTGGTCGACGACTCACTACCAGCGCGCGAGGTCATGATGATCGCGGCCAAACAACTGACGGCTTTCTTGGTCTCAGATTTTGCGCAGCAGGTTTTTCGCATTTGCGTGGCCGAACGCGACAGGTTCCCAGAACTGGGCGAGGCATTCTACGAGGCCGGACCAAAACACGGCACGGGCCACATCGCCGAATATCTGCAAAAAGCGGTAAATAAAGGGGAGCTGCTTATTGATGATGTTCAACTTGCTGCTGAACAATTCTCGGAATTGTGCAAGGTGCGGATTTGGACATTGTCGGCCTTTGGTATTCAGACAAGCTTCTCACAAGACGAAATTAATAAAATAGCTTCGCAAGCAGTCGACATGTTCATGGCGCGGTACGGTGCATGACGACCGGGCTCAAACTGAACTGACCAAAATTTAAGCACTCGTTTCAACATCCTGCACAGCGCCGTCCTTAGATTTGACAGGTCGGGCGTTCTGAAGAACCCTTGATCGCAGCAAGCTAAGGGTATTCGACCATTGACCAGTGACTCTAACAGTTTTTCGCGCCGGTTGGGCGAGTTGCTCGACCGGATTTATCCGGATCACGATCAGGTCGCACTCGCCGAGCAGATCACACAGGCATTTTGGCCGTCGCAAACGCACAGACGCAGACAAGGTCGCAAGCCGGGGAACAAGTTATGGTCGGAAAAAGACAGCGTCTTGATCACCTACGGAAACTCGATCGAAGATCAGGTCCACAAGCCCCTTGACCTGCTCCACGACTTTTTGGTGCGACATTTAAGTGGGGTGGTCAACGGTGTGCATATCCTGCCGTTTTTTCCATTCACCTCCGATGACGGTTTTGCAGTCTCAGACTACTACAGCGTCAGTACTCAGCTTGGGGATTGGCCCGATATCACGCGCATCGCCACTGATTTTCATCTGATGTCCGATCTGGTCCTGAACCATGTGTCCAGTCAGGGCAGTTGGTTCACAAACTACCTGCAGGGCAAAGCGCCACACGATCGGTTTTTCTTTGAAGCCTCTCCGGAAGACGACCTGTCACAGGTTGTCAGGCCGCGCACCACGCCCTTGCTGCGGCAAGTCGAGACCAGCACAGGTGAGAAATACGTCTGGTGCACATTTTCCCACGATCAGGTCGACCTGGATTTCTCAAATCCCGCAGTTCTGATCGAAATGTTGCGGATCATTCGACTGCACATCGACAAAGGCGTTCGTATTCTGCGCCTTGATGCGGTTGCTTTTGTTTGGAAGGAAATTGGGACGAACTGTATTCACCTGCCGCAAACCCATGCCATCGTGCAGCTGCTGCGGCTGCTGTGCGACTATGCGACCGAAACGCTGGTTCTGTTGACGGAAACCAATGTACCCCGGACCGAGAACCTTAGTTATTTTGGCAACCGGAACGAGGCGCACGCGGTTTACAACTTCCCTCTGCCGCCTTTGATCCTGCACGCGCTGCAATCAGGCACAGCGCAATTTCTGCGCGAATGGCAGGCCGCCATGCCCCCGGCGCAATTGGGTTGCGCGTATCTGAACTTCACCGCCTCTCATGACGGTATCGGGATGCGCCCTGCCGAGGGATTGCTGCCGCCGGACGAAAAAGACCGCATGATCGACACGGTCCGCAGGATCGGAGGTCTGGTCTCGATGCGCGCACTGCCGGACGGGCGGGAAGAACCCTACGAGCTGAACTGTGGTTATTTTGAAGCCCTGACCGAGACATTTCACGGTCCCGATCAGTACCATCTGGCGCGTTTCATCTGCTCGCAGACCATCGTGATGTCGTTAGAGGGGATACCGGCCTTTTACATCCATTCCCTGTTGGCCACGCCCAATGATCACGAGGCGGTCGAACGGCGCGGCATGAACCGGGCGATCAACAGGCATCGCTGGCACTATCCCGATTTGTTGGCACGTCTGGCTGATCCGGGGTCAAATCAGGCGCTGGTGTTGTCGGAGCTGTCCAAACGTCTGCGCCTACGGTCGCAACAACCGGCCTTTCACCCGAACGCTACGCAGTTTACTCTGCGGCTGGATGATCGCGTCTTTGGCATATGGCGGCAGAGTCTGGATCGCAGCCAGTCGATATTTGCGCTGCACAATGTCTCGGCCGAGCAGGTCCATGTCAGCCCCGCCGAGATCAACATGATCGCCGAAGAGGTCTGGACCGACGCATTGACGGGCGAAATCCTTGCCACCAACGGCCCAGATATCGTGCTGGCCCCATACCAATGTAGATGGATCACGAACGCGGGCTGAATTCGTCCAGATCGTCGGAAACGGCGGCTTTCAAACGAAGCAGAAACTCGGGGTCGGCCGAATGCACGCGGTTCCACGTGGGGATGAACGGTGTCTCATGCGGGTTGTCTAGAAATATTTGCCCGGCGCGGATGATGTTTTCGGCGAACAGCTCGATGGATTTCTCTTCCTTGTGACGATCCAGTTCCAGCCCGTTCATCTTGGCATCGGTATAGTAACCCTCGAGCAGATCCAGCGCCGACCGGTAATAGGTCGCCTTGAGAGTGCGGAAGGTGTTCGGCGTGAACACCGTGCCGTCGGCGGCCAATTTGCGAAAGATCGCCTTGCAGATATCCGTGGACATACGCGACAACCCCCGATTTGCGTCCTCGGGTGATAAGTCCTGATGTTTGTGGTCGTAGTTGTCGGCAATCTCGACCTGACAGACGGATTTCGGGGCCAGATTGCGCCACGCCTCGGACAATACGCCGATCTCAAGCCCCCAATCCGACGGAATACGCAGGTCGGGCAGGGTAGGGGTGCGGATGGCGAATTCGCCTGACAGTGGATAACGGAAACTGCGCAGGTAATCGAGGTAATCCCGGTCGCCAATGACCTTTTTCAGCGCAATCAGCAGCGGACTTACCAACAGGCGCGTGACGCGGCCGTTCAGCTTGCCGTTGCCGACGCGGGGGTAGAACCCCTTGGCCATCTGAAAGGGAAAAGTCGGGTTGACCACTGGATAGACCAGCCGGTCCAACATCTCGCGGTTATAGGTGACGATATCACAATCATGGATCGCCATCACCGAACTGTCGGCGCAGGCCAGAAGATAACCGATGCAGGACCAAACATTTTTGCCTTTGCCCCGTTCTTGCGGGGCCAGACCCATTTCACGCAGATGGGATTCCAGCGCGGTCAGGCGGGGGCTGTCATTCCAGATAACCGAATGGTTTTGTGGCAGATCGGCAAAGAAGGTTCGGGCTCGGCGGTATTGATCCTCATCCGCCTGATCCAGTCCGATGATGATCCGGTGGAGGTAAGGCACCTGTGCCAGCTCATTTAGAATTCCGGTCAGCGCAGGGCCTTCCAGTTCGGAGTAAAGGCAAGGCAGAATGAGCGTGATTTTTCGGGTCTCGGCAAAAACCGAGATCTCATGCGTCAGATGCCCGGCCGGTCGGCTGCGCAAATTATGCAGCGTCGTGATGTTTCCGTTCTGATGGAAATCTGCCATATGAAATAGCCCCGTTCTTATCGAAGGTCCGCCGTCAGGGTCAGGATCGCATCCGACCACCCTTGCGGTCCACTCTGTTGTGTTCTGAGAACCCGCGCTTCTACCGGCGCAGGGAAGGGTGGTATGTTGGGGCCGTGCGGATTGGCGACCACGACACCCTGATCTGCGGCCTGTATCATCTCGATATCATTGGGCGCATCACCCAGCGCAATCGTGCGGACAGGATGCAAATGCCGCACGACTTCACGCATCGCATCCGCTTTGGTCTGACCAAAGGAAATGGTCAGAAACCGCCCGCCTTTTCGAGCGTAAAGCCCATGAGCGCGAGCCGCCTCCAGAAATTCTGCGAGGTTCACATCAGAACCGGTCCAAACTCCGGGCTCGCTAAACTTTCGTTGACGCGCCAAGTTTGCTTGTCGGGAACTCAACCCGGTTTTCTGCGCAACCTCATCGATCGTCATATCGCCGAATCCGACAAATCCCTGGGGCAGCTTTTTCAGCAAGGCGCGCAAGCGTGGATAGTCATCCTTACCCTCATCGGGATCGCCCGGCCAAAGTATTCCAGCGCCGTTTTCCACAATCGCAGGCATATCCGCCTGTCCCATAGCGTCCCGTAGGGGGATGATTTCCTGCGCTGTCTTACTGCTGGCAAGAACCACACCGGCGCCTATCTCAGCAAGGCGTTTCAATCCCGGCTTGGCGGCAGACCAACTATAGTTGCTGTGGTCCAGTAACGTCCCATCCAAATCAGAAAACACCAGTATAGGCAGCGGGCGTTTCATCTCGGGCTTAAGTCAATTCGTTGTATCATCCCCTGAAACGGTAAAATCCCGCTTTGTAGGATGTAAATCCATTCTGTCGAAATTCCGGTCAATTGAGTTGCCCGCGCCCAAAAATTAGGCGCGGGCGATCTGGCTTACTCGATAAATGTCTTCGCAAGACGGTCACTGATAGGTTGAGCCAGATAGGTGAACACTGCTCGTTCGCCTGTGTTCACAAACAGATCGGCGGGCATTCCCGGCACGAGGTCCAGCGCCGTTACTGCGATGGGCTGCTGCGCGTCGAGTTTGACCCGCGCCTTGTAGTACGCCTCGCCGGTGCGGTCGTCCTCCAGTGCGTCAGCCGAGATATCAAAGATCTCGCCACTGGCCTCCGGCACATCGGCTTGGGCAAAGGCGGACAGACGGATACGAGTGGTCTGACCGATATAGAGCTTGTCGATATCACCCGTTTTTATCCGTGCTTCTACGATCAGGTTCTGATCCGCCGGAACGATGTCCATGATGGGTTCACCCGGACGGATTACGCCGCCATTGGTGGACACCGCAAGGTTTACGACCCGACCACTGGTTGGGGCGAGAACTTGAGTACGTTGCAACCGCGCCAGCGTTCCCGCGAACTGAGGCCGAACCAGATCAAGCTGCGCCTCAACCACGGCCAGCTCTCCGGCGATCACCTCATCACGCAGCTTCTTTTGACTCAGCAGGGTCAATTCCAGTTCCTGCATTTGGTCTTCGGCCTGCGCGATCTGGGTCCGTAACGATGCATCTGCGCCGTTTAGACGCTCAAGCTCGATCTGGCGTGCACTGACGCGCGTGACCGCGACCAAGCCCTTGTCCAATAGCTTTTGCAGGTTCGCCAACTCGACATTGGTAATGTCGATCTGATTCTTTGTACTGCGACGCTGTTCCTCAAGCCCTGCAATCTGGTTACGCAGAGCCGCGATACGCTGAGCATTGATCTGCGCCTCGGTCCGACGAGCCCGCGCTTCGGCGTCGAATAATTGTTTTTGTGTCAGATAAGGCGAGACCCAGTGCAAGCGATCCATACCGTCCCGATAACCTGACATCGCAGTGGCTTCGTCGAATTGCTCCTGCCCGCTCATTTGCGCCAGTAGGCGCGCACGGCGAACAGACAGCTCACCCAACTGGCTACCTTGCACGCTCAGTTCGACGTCGATCTCGGTGCTGTCTAACTGAACCAAAGGTTGGCCTTGCTGCACGAATTCCCCGTCTGCCACAAGGATCGAGCGGATGATGCCGCCGTCCAGATGCTCGACCGTTTTGCGATCGCCTTCGACCACGAATGAGGCAGGGGCAACCACAGCACCATCCAGCTTGGACACGACCGCCCAATAGGCGCTGCCGCCGACGAAAACCGCCAGCGTGAACAGGCCGAAAAGAACATAGCGCCCGATGCCCGCCGAGGTTTCATTGATCTCTTTCAGCTGTGCCTCGTGAAAGGACACGGCGGTGTTGGATTTGGAATACTTCACCAGCTCGGTCATTGGGCTGCTCCGCTGATCTGAGTTTCACTTGATGGGTGGGCAACCGGCTTAACCACGCCCGATTGCGTCGGGGTGTTCAAAACGTTGCGGCGGTTGACCTTCATGACATCGTCTTTTTCGCCGAACTGGGTCTGGTTCCCATTGCGCAGCACCATGACCTTGTTTGCCGCCTGCAGTGTTGCCGGACGGTGGGTCATGACGATCGCGATGGCACCACGCGCTTGAGCCGCCAACAGCGCATCGCGCAGAGCCTGCTCACCATCGGCATCAAGGTCCGAGTTGGGCTCATCCAGCACAAGAACGAACGGATCACCGTATAAGGCGCGGGCCAGAGCAAGACGCTGACGTTGCCCGCCTGACAGGAAAAACCCTTGACCGATGCGTGTTTCATAACCTTCCGGCAAGCTGCTGATCATCTCGTGGACCCCGGCCTCGCGCGCCGCGCGCAGCACTTCGGCATCGTCTATCGCGGTGGAAAAACGCCCGATGTTTTCACGGATGGTCCCGTCGAACAGCTCAACATCCTGCGGCAAGTAACCGATCTGTTTGCCCAAATCCTCGCCGTTCCATTTCGACATTGGGCTTCCATCCAGCAAGACCTCTCCGCGTTGAGGAAACCAGATACCGGCAAGCATTTTACCCAGGGTGGTTTTGCCAGATCCGCTGTGGCCGATAATGGCCAGAACATCCCCGGCTTTAAGGCCGAAATCGATACTGCGGATGTTGGCATTAATAGCGCGCGGCGGGCCAGCCTGTGCGATCTTGACGTCCAGGGTCTTGAAGGCTCGGGGCAGGTTCAGGTTCGGCGGCGCATCCGCGTAATCTTCGGTCAACTGCTTAAGCTTGGAATACGACCCGCGCGCAGCCAGGAAGGTGCGCCACTGGCCGATCAGTTGGTCAATGGGCGACAGCGCTCGGGCCAGAACAATAGTTGCGGCGATCATGACACCTGCGGTCGACTCGCCTGTAATCGCCAACGCGGCACCTAAACCCAAGATGGCCGATTGCAGACCCATCCGAACGGTCTTGGACACCACCGAAAAGCTTGCTACACGATCCGCTGCGCTTGTTTTGTAACGGTGCGCGTCCGATTGCAAAGCAGTCCAGCGGCGAACCAAATCGCCCTTCATTCCCAGCGCATGAACCAGTTCCGCATTCCGGTCGCTTGTGTCGAACAGCGCGTCCGAGCGACCTCGGGCCTGCGAGGCTTGCTCCATCGGACCACGCGCACGGGCGTTGTTGATCAGCGCCATGATGGTCAGGGTAACTGCTCCGACCAGACCCAGCAGGCCCAGAAGCGGATGCAAGATGTACAAGACCATCAAGTAGATCGGGATCCACGGAGCATCGAAAAAGGCCGTTAAGGTGGTGCCCGAAATAAACTCACGAAATCCGTTGACGTCTTCGACCAGGTTTTCTCCGCTGGAGGTATCGCCCTGAACCCGACGACGCATGGCTGCGTTAAGAACCGGTGCGCCAACGCTTAATTCAAAACGGGCCGCCAAACGTCCCAGAATGCGCATCCGCATCAGATCAAGGCACGCAATCACGACGAATACACCCGCCAGCAGCACGGAGAGTGCGATCAGGGTGTCGGCATTTTGGCTTGTCAGAACGCGGTCATAGACCTGAAGCATGTAAAGTGGCCCGGCCAGCATAAGCAGGTTCAGGAACAGGCTGAAGAAGGCGACAGCGACAAAGCCTTTGCGCAGTGACCCCCAGGCAGTTTTGACGGGATTGGCTTGCTTGAACATTTCCTTGACCCTTTCCGGTTTGAAAAACGGGGCAGCACGTAGCCGCCCCGCTGTTGGTCAGTTACGCGACAAAGTCGTCGTCGTTCAGGTCGGCACTGTTGATACCGACAAGGCGGACCGAGCCTTCATTGCCGAAGGTGATCACAGCATCATCACCATCCTGAGCAACTCCTACGCTGCCGCTAAAGTCGGGCCCAAAGTCTCCGAACTGAAGCTGATCCAGACCGACTTCAAAGTCCTGAATGACGTCGTTGCCGAAGTTGCCCTCAAAGACGAAAGTGTCATTACCAGCGCCGCCGATCAGAATGTCGTCGCCACCCTCACCGTTCAGGACGTCATCGCCAGCCTGCCCATTCAGAGTGTTGGACCCCGAATTGCCTGACAGGATGTCATTGCCACCATTCGGGCTGCCCGCATTGTTCGACCCGTTGATGTTTTCGAAGCCGAACACCTGATCCAGGATTGCACCATCGGGTGCATTGACCTGTGCAACGCCGTTGCCTTCTTCATCCAGATCCAGAACAACGCCCGGCCCTGCAGTGAACAGCGCGGTGTCGACCCCTTCGCCACCGATGATCACGTCGGCACCTCCGAAGGAATGGATCGCGTCATTGCCGGCACCGCCATCGAGGATGTTGAACTCATTATTTCCAAGGATCAGGTCATCCCCGTCCGAGCCTACAACGTTTTCGAAATCGTCAATTTCAGCGACAATCTGACCGTTCTGGATGATGGCGCCATCCTGCGGGCCTTCGTCACCATTTCCAGCCGCATTCGGCGCAGGACCGCTCAAGTCCAGATCAACGGTTACACCGTCAAAACCTGAGACGTCGATCGTGTCGCTGTCATCCGAGCCGACAACCCGCTCGATCGAGCGCAGGATGTCCACTTCGATCTGGTTGTCGATGACGTCCTCGCCGATGACACCTATGCCACCAGTGGCTTCGGTATCCAGCGTTGCACCGGCATCTACCAGCGTGTCCTGCACGACCGGGCCGTTCTGGCCAGCAGGCGCATTGTGAAGATGGATGGCCGAGACAACACCCGGGATCGGCGTCAACAGATCAGCTTCGTTCAGGCCGGTCACGGTCAGCTCGCTGGAATAGGTGACTTCACCGGTTTCCAGGTTCTGAGTGATGACAGCAGTGGCCTGTCCGGTTGCTTCACTGTCAGAGGTCGGTCCGGGCTCTTGCGAAGCATCCAGCCCACCGCTGAGGGTGATGGTGCGGATGCCATGCTCGGTCACATCGCTGTCTACCAACAGTTGGCCGCGAATTTCACCCGCCGGGAAGTCCGATGTGTGGATGTTGTAGTACAGGTTGCCCTGAACAGCTTGCTCCACAAATTCAGCTCCGTTGGCTATGGAGGAGCCAAACTGATCAGGTGCCGAAACAACCGCGTCAGTGACGGTGACTGTAAAGCCGGTATCACGTGTGGCCGTCCCGTTGCCGTTCGCATCCAGGCTAACTTCGACTGCAACATCCAAATCCGAGAAATCGGCCGTGTCGATGCCTTCGCCACCGTCAATGAAATCATTGCCCAGACCGCCGGTCAGAACATTGTCTGCATCGCCTGCAATCAGGATGTCATTTCCTGCGCCACCAACAATGTCGCCATTGGTTGTTCCCAGGTCGACAAAGACATCATCCCCATCGCTCAGCAGAACGTTGCCATTGATAACGCCCTCGTCGTCGTTGACGATGGTCACAAAGCCAGCGTCCGACGCATCGATCGCGTTGACCGTACCGCGGATTTCACCTTCGTTCAGAACCGCACCAAGCAGGTTGAGACCGCCATCAACGCGCAGACCAGCCGCTGCATCCGAGTCTTCGGAACCGGCAATCAGGCCTTCGTTGACCACGACACCTGCGAATGAGGCGTCATCCTGGCTGGTGAACAAGCGCAGACCGTCACCGACCTGATTGCCTTCGACAGCGTCGCCACGACCTTGGAAAACACCTTCGTTCAGGATCGAAGCGGAAACAACATCGCCCGACACATCACCGGTTTGCAGCGAAACGGCGGAGCCATTGTTGCCTTCGCCCGCGTCGACCAGACCAGTGTTGGTAAAGCTGTAGTTGTCAGCTGTTCCATCCGCATAAACGGTGCCGTTGCGTTGATTGCCGGTGCCCAGAATGTCACCTTCATTGACAACGTCCAGACCAGTTCCGTCGATGTTCAGCGCACGGCTATCCGAAGTCACGGTACCCCGGTTAACAAATGAACCGCCTGTGTGGTCACCCGTACCGAAGTAGACGCCGTTCTGTCCGCCTGCGAACACGCCAGTTTCTTCGTTGATCAACTGACCACGAAAGTTGACATTGTTCACGGCGCGGAATGCACCGACCGTTCCGTTGGCACCTTCGGACGAGACCGTACCGGTGTTTGTGATGGTGCCGTCGAACCGAGCTGTGCCAAAGCCACCGCCTTCCTGGCGGACACCCTCCAGACGGATACCGTCACCAGCGGTGCCCAAAGCTGCACCTGCATTGCCCCGACCCGCGATCGTGCCGTCGTTGGTGATCGAAACATCGCCATTCCCTTCGCCGGCAAGTGACAACGAAACGCCCGCGCCATCATTGTGTTCGCCCGCGTCAATAGTACCCGATGCAAGGTTTTGGATCGAATAGTCGCGTGCAGTGTCATCAGCGTAGACTGCACCATTGCGCTGATCTCCGGTGCCCAGAATGTCGCCACCATTGATCAGATCAACACCGGAACCATCGATGTTCACAGCGCGGCTGCCGGACTGGATGGTTCCAAAGTTCAGAACGTCCAGATCATGTTCGCCATCTCCGATGTACAGACCGTTGCGCGGCCCTTCGATCACACCGGTCGAGGTGTTCAGGATCTCACCTTCAGTATTTGCGCCATCAGCGATGCGCAGACCCGCCGCCGTACCCTGATCGCTTTCGGTCGAGATGACCCCGCTGTTAACGATCTCGGTTTCCAGGATGGCGCCCTCGGCACCGTCATCGATGCGCACGCCGTCGCCGGCCAGCGACGTGTTTGAAGCCGCCTGACCACGACCTTGGATTGTTGCACCAAACCCATTGAAGATATCGGTTTCGACACGGTCGCCGATTTCATCTCCGACCTGCAGAGAAACCCCTGCACCTTGGTTGCCTTCGCCTGCGTCAATCGTACCGCCCGAAAAGTTCGAGATCGAAATGTCTTCCGCAGTTGAATTGGTGTAAATCGTTCCGTTGCGCTGATCACCTGTACCGATGATGTCACCAAAGTTACGAACATCGATACCTTGACCCTGGATGTCGACAGCGCGACTGTCAGAACTGATCACACCGCCGCGGAAGTTATCCAGACTGCCCGAGCTTTCAGCCCCCGCAAACTGAACGCCGTTAAACTCGCCTACAATCTCGCCAAAGTTTCTGATCGATGCGCTTCCAGTGACCTGAACGCCTGTTGCAAGCGCATCTGGACCGTTATTGGCTTCGATCCGACCGGACCGAAAGTTAAAGATGTCCACGTCCTGACCTTGCGCCTGCACTCCAGCAACAGCGTTGTTTGTGATGATTTCGCCAAAGTTCAACAGGCGCGAAAAATCATTCGCCAGCACAAAAGCCGGGGTGTCATCCACCACAGTGCTCTGGAAAAAGTTGTTTATAAGGGTTTGACCATCGCGGGTGGTCTCTTGCGCCAGCGTGGACGATGTCAAGAGACGGGCGCGAAGACTGCTAAGAAGTTGGGACAGCATGGGATACTCCGTCAAGAATTGTTGCATTCTGCGGGCCGCCCGCTGCTTTGGGCGTTCCACGTATCCAATGGGTAGTCAGCCGCTTCGGCCAGCTAAAATTCATCCTTCGAATTAGGTGTATAACAAACGCGAATACTCACAAAACCTGCGAGGTTATAGTAATTGAAATCAATATGTTATCGTGTCGTTAATCACTTAGACCACCTATTCACTAGCATCTATTGACACTTATGTGTTTGAAAGTGATCGTTTCTTCATGCGCAACACTCACCGTCAGGGTATGAATCCGAAGGTGCATCAAGACGCGCGACTTGTATCAGTAGTTGGTGATCATGAATTTCAGAGACTTGGAATACGTTCTGGCCATCGCCAAATATGGGCAGTTCAGCCAGGCTGCGGCAGCTTGCAACGTCTCTCAGCCTGCGATGTCCAATCAGGTCAAGAAACTTGAACAAGAGTTGGGGGCCGAACTGTTTTTGCGCCTCAATAACGAGGTTCGACCGACACTGTGCGGTGTTCAAGTGTTGCGCATTGCCGAACGCATTCTGAACGATGCGCAAAAGATCCGCGATACGGCGACCCAGTTCCGCGACCCCGAGGCGGTTCCATACACGATCGGAATGACGCCGACTCTCGCGCCCTACCTGACACAGTATTTCTCAGATCTGTTTAGCGCATTGTTTCCCAATATGCGCGTGACGATGATCGAGGATTTGCCACAGAATATGTTGCGTATGGTCGAAGACCACACGTTGGATCTTGCTCTGGTTGCCAAGGTCAACAATTCCGAAGCGCTCGAGTTTACCTCGATCTGGTCCGAACCTCTGTTCTTGGCTGTTCGTGACGGTCACCCGCTAAGCACCTTGCCATCGATTGCCCCCGAGGACGTGCCCCGTCACGACTTCATCCGACTGCCGCATAGTTTCGGCTATGAGCTGGAAAACCGCTTGCCCAAAATCGACCCGGCAAATCGCGCCAGCAAGCGGTTCGACCTGAGCGCGCTGCGGTTCGAGACGATCTGTCGGCATATCTGCCATTCCGACGATTGCACAATCGTGTCGTCACTTGCAGCCGAGCAATTTAAACGCGACCGTTGGCCTTTGTGCTTTATCCCGTTTGACGCGCCGGGCAACCTGCGTGATCTGGGCGCGGCGACCCGTCCGGGCTGTCCAAGACGGCCGCTATTGGACCGGATCGGGGCCTTCATTCTGGAACAGCCTCCGGTCGGTGTAACCCCAACATTCCAGATGTGATCGCGGAAAGCCGGAAACTTGCGCTGTATCAAAGTCGGCGCGACTGATTCCCCTCAAAGCTAGGAACAGAACCGGGCAATCCCGCGACGGATGGCTGTCTTTGCGGGTACGTGTTCGCGGAATCGTTAACTTTGTTGACAATGGATTTTGTATTTTGGATACATTGACCAGTGATTTCGCGACGACAAGCGTTGCCAAAGAGTGTTCTGACAAAAAAGCGCTAAGCGAAAACCAAGCAATATTTACTGGGAGAAACTCATGAAACTTAAGTTTTTGGCCGCAACCGCAGCGATTGCGTTGTCCAGCGCTGCGGCACAGGCAAATACGTTGGTCTATTGCTCTGAAGGCTCGCCCGAAGGTTTTGACCCGGCGCTGTTCACCGCTGGCACCACCTTTGATGCGTCCTCGCACCCGATCTACAACCGCTTGCTGGAATTTGAGACCGGCACCACCAATGTGATCCCAGGCTTGGCCGAAAGCGTTGAGGCCAGCGATGACGGTCTGGAATATACGTTCAAGCTGCGTCAGGGCGTCAAATTCCACTCGAATGACGAATTCACCCCAACCCGTGACTTCAACGCCGATGACGTGATCTTCTCGTTCATGCGCCAGAAGGATGAAGGCCACCCCTACAACCAGGTGTCTGGCGGCACGTGGGAATATTTCCAGGGCATGGGTATGCCCGATCTGGTCGAGTCCATCGAAAAGATTGACGACTACACGGTGAAATTCACCCTGTCTAAACCCGAGGCGCCTTTTGTCGCCAACATGGCGATGGATTTTGCCTCGATCTTGTCGGCGGAATATGCCGACGCGATGATGGAAGCGGGTACACCTGAAAAACTGAACACCGCGCCTATCGGCACCGGCCCGTTCTCATTCGTGGCCTATCAGAAAGACGCCGTGATCCGCTATGCGCAGAACGCTGATTACTGGAAAGCACCAGCGGAAGTGAGCAACCTGATCTTTGCGATTACGCCTGATGCGTCGGTCCGTTATCAAAAGCTGAAGGCGGGTGAATGCCACATCATGCCTTATCCAAACCCCGCCGACATTCAGGCGATGCAGGATGACGCCGACATCAACATGATGGAGCAAGAAGGCCTGAACGTGGGCTATCTGGCTTACAACACCACGATGGAGCCGTTCGACAACCCGAAGGTTCGCAAAGCGCTGAACATGGCGATCGACAAGCAGGCGATCATTGACGTGGTGTTCCAGGGTTCAGGGCAAGCGGCCAAGAACCCGATTCCGCCGACCATGTGGGGTTATAACGAGGCCATCACCGACGATGCCTATGATCCCGAAGCGGCCAAGGCGATGCTGGAAGCCGAAGGCGTCAGCGATCTGTCGATGAAAGTCTGGGCGATGCCGGTTCAACGCCCCTATAACCCGAACGCCCGCCGCATGGCCGAGCTGATCCAGGCGGATTTCGCCAAGGTTGGTGTGGATGTCGAGATCGTCTCTTATGAATGGGGCGAGTACCTGTCACGCTCGAAAGAGCTGAACCGCGACGGTGCTGTTCTGCTGGGTTGGACCGGTGACAATGGCGACCCGGACAACTTCCTGGCCGTACTGCTGGGCTGTGACGGCCGCGAAGCCTCGAACCGTGCGCAATGGTGCCACGAGCCTTTCGAAGATTTGATCCTGAAGGCCAAGCAGACCACCGATCAGGCCGAGCGCACCAAGCTGTATGAAGAGGCGCAGGTCATCTTCAAAGAGCAAGCTCCATGGGCCACCATCGCACACTCGGTCGTCTACATGCCTATGAGCAACAAAGTGCAGGGCTATAAGGTCCACCCGCTGGGCGGCCACATCTTCTACGGCGTCAGCGTCGAATAAATCACCACTCACGGATCGGAGCCGCCCGCGTGGCGGCTCCGGTTTTCTTTTTTGGAGGTCGGCCCTCATGCCGGATTTGTCCGAGTACCGTCAACTGGCAAAGGACATGTCAGTCGATGCCGTGGCCCTTGTGCCCGGTCCCAATTTCACCCGCGCTTTGGGGAAACCCTTCATGAGCCACGAGCGGCCCTTTGTGGTTGTGATCCCGGCCCAAGGTAGTCCCGCCGCGATTGTCCCCAATCTGGAGCTTGGCACCTGGGCTTTGGTCGGCTTTGACGGTGCCGTGTTCGATTGGATGGACCAGACGGGCTATGACAGTGCTTTTGCGGCTTTGGCCGCGCACATGCCGCTGACATCGCTGGCAGTCGAAGGGCAGGTGATGCGGGTCTTTGTGTCGAAGGCTTTCACCAACGCGCTGCCCGATCTGCGCATTGTGGATGCCGAACGCGAAATCTCGGGCTTGCGGATTATAAAGACCGAAGATGACATCGCGGCTCTGCAAGCGGCAATTGATATCTCGGAACGCGCGCTGGAGCGTGTGATAGCCGATGTGCGCGTCGGACAGACGGAAAAACAGATCGAACAGGCGCTGATTCAGGCACTGTTCGCCGAGGGTGCGGCCTCGTTGGCGTTCGCACCAATTGTGGCAGCCGGAGACAACTCGGCCCAACCGCATGGCAAGGCGCGAGCGGATTATCAGATCAAACCCGGCGACGCGTTGTTGTTCGATTTTGGCGCGCGCAAACACGGCTTTGCCGCCGATATCACCCGTACGTTCTTTGTGGCCGAGGTCTCGGACGAGGGCAGGGATGTCTACGACACCGTCCTGCGTGCCAACCTCGAAGGGTTCAACGCCTGCCGCCCGGGCACTACTGCGCATGACATCGACGATGCCGTCACTCGCGTGCTTGAGGCATCGCCTTATACCGATCGTATCCGCACCAAAACCGGGCACGGGCTGGGCCGCGACGTACATGAAGCGCCCTATATCATGCGTGGAAATCATCAGGACATTCTGCCGGGTATGGTCTGGACCAATGAGCCGGGGCTTTATGACCTTGGAAACTTTGGTGTTCGCATCGAAGATGATGTACTGGTGACGCAGGATGGCTGCCGGTCACTGACCCGCTTTCCCAAAGATCTCACAATCATAGGTCGCTGATGTTTGGCTACTTCCTTTCGCGCCTTGGAATGTTCGTTCCGACATTTCTGGGCGTGACACTGATTTCCTTCATGTTCATCCGGGTGCTGCCCGGTGATCCCATCATCGTCATGGCCGGAGAACGCGGCATGACCGAGGAACGCTATCAGGAGATGGTGGTCAAGCTGGGCTTCGACAAACCGGTACTGCAGCAATACTGGGACTATCTGGTCGGCGTTATGCATGGCGATCTGGGCGAGAGCTTTGTCACCAAGAAACCGGTCTGGGATGAGTTCTTTGCCCTGTTCCCAGCCACGCTGGAACTGTCGATCTGTGCGATGATCTTTGCTGTGGCTCTGGGCTTGCCTGCCGGTGTGATTGCTGCCGTGAACAGAGGTAAGTTCTTTGACCGCGCGCTGATGTCCTCGGCTTTGGTTGGCTATTCGATGCCGATCTTCTGGTGGGCCCTGCTTCTGATCATCGTGTTCTCGGGCAATCTGGGCTGGACGCCGGTATCGGGGCGGATCGACCTGCTGTATTACTTCCCCAGCGTGACCGGTTTCATGCTGATCGACAGCTTGCTATCGGGGCAGGAGGGGGCGTTTACCTCAGCTGTGCGTCACCTGATCTTGCCGACCATCGTACTGGGCACCATCCCGTTGGCGGTGATCGCGCGCCAGACTCGCTCGGCCATGTTGGAAGTTTTGGGCGAGGATTACATTCGCACCGCCCGCGCCAAGGGTCTTGCGCCCACGCGGATCAACGGGCTGCATGCGCTGCGCAACGCTCTGATCCCGGTGATAACAGTGATCGGTCTGTCGGTCGGCACTCTGCTGGCCGGCGCGATCCTGACCGAGACAATCTTTAGCTGGCCGGGCATCGGCAAGTGGATGGTCGACAGTATTTTCCGCCGCGACTATCCGGTGGTGCAGGGCGGGCTGCTGATGATCGCCGTGATCGTGATGCTGGTGAACCTGCTGGTCGATGTTCTTTACGGCATCATCAACCCCAAAATCCGGAGACGGTGATGGCCGAGCTTTCCGCAACCACGCCCAAGACCGAGGACCGCCCAAGCGCTCTGCGCGAATTCTGGTTCTACTTCAGCGAAAACCGCGGCGCGGTGATCGGGTTGTATGTGTTCATGGCCTTCGTAGTCTGCGCGGCCTTTGCGCCTTTGCTGGCGCCCTATGACCCAACCGAGCAGTTCCGCGACCACATCCTGCAACCCCCCGCGTGGCAAGAGGGCGGCAGCTGGGCCTTCCCGCTGGGCACCGACCCGTTGGGTCGGGACATGCTGTCGCGGCTGATCATGGGATCACGCTATTCCTTCTTTGTGGGCATCGTTGTGGTCTGTGTGGCCGTGACAGGCGGCGTAATCATCGGGCTTCTGTCCGGATTTGCGCCAAAATGGGTCGATACGCTGATCATGCGGGTGATGGATATCATCCTGTCCTTCCCCTCGCTGCTGCTGGCGCTGGTGCTGGTGGCTATTCTTGGGCCGTCGCTGACCAATGCGATGATCGCCATCGCCATCGTTTTTCAGCCGCATTACGTGCGCCTGACCCGTGCCTCGGTTCTGTCTGAGCGGCAGAAAGACTATGTCACCTCGGCCCGTGTGGCGGGCGCGGGTAAGGCGCGGTTGATGTTCAAGACTGTGCTGCCCAACTGTTTGGCTCCGATCATTGTGCAGGCGGCGCTGTCATTCTCAACCGCTATTCTGGACGCCGCCGCGCTTGGATTTCTGGGGATGGGCGCGCAGCCTCCCACGCCGGAATGGGGCACCATGCTGGCCGAGGCGCGCGAGTTCATTCTGCGCGCCTGGTGGGTCGTCACGTTCCCCGGCCTTGCCATTCTGGTCACGGTGCTGGCGATCAACCTGATGGGCGACGGCCTGCGCGACGCGCTGGACCCGAAACTGAAGCGGAGCTGACGATATGAGCTTGCTGGATATCCGAAACCTCACTGTCGAATTCGCCACCGCCTCGGGTCAGTTCCGCGCCGTGGACGGGGTGGACCTCTCTGTCGACCGGGGCGAGTTGATGGCCATCGTGGGCGAAAGTGGCTCGGGCAAATCCGTGTCGATGTTGGCACTAATGGGCCTGTTGCCCTGGACAGCCACGATCACCGCCGACCAGCTGAGTTTCGAAGGCATCGACCTGACCAAAATTTCGGCTCGCGACCGGCGCAAGATCATCGGCAAGGACATCGCCATGATCTTTCAGGAACCGATGTCGTCGCTCAACCCCTGTTTCACTGTGGGGTTCCAGATCAAAGAAGCGCTGCGCATCCATCTGGGCCTGAACCGCAAGGATCGGCACCAACGTGCGATCGAGCTGTTTGATCAGGTCGGCATTCCCGCGCCGGAAAGCCGGTTGAATACCTTTCCGCACCAAATGTCAGGCGGGATGAACCAGCGGGTCATGATAGCCATGGCGATTGCCTGCAACCCCAAGCTACTGATCGCTGATGAGCCGACAACAGCGCTGGACGTCACCATTCAGGCGCAGATTCTGGACCTTCTGGTGCGGCTGCGCGATGAACAGGGGATGGGTCTGGTGCTGATCACCCACGATATGGGCGTGGTGGCCGAAACCGCCGAACGCGTGCAGGTACAATACGCTGGTCAAAAGGTTGAAGAACAGCCCGTCAAAGACCTGTTTCGCACCCCGCGCCACCCCTATACCTCGGCGTTGCTAAGCGCACTGCCGGAACGGGCAACTTCGAAAATGCTGCCAACCATCCCCGGTGTCGTTCCCGGCCAGTTTGACCGACCAAAGGGGTGCCTATTCAGCCCGAGGTGCAGGTTTGCGGATAACACCTGCCAATCCATCCCCCCCACACCACATAGTGAATCATTCGGCAAAGCCCGGTGTCACCATGTCGAAAGAATTGCAGCCGGAGAAATCGCATGACGGCCCCTATCGTTCAGGCAACTGCGTTGGCTCGGCACTACGAAGTCCGAGGTGGACTGTTGTCGAAATCCGCAACGGTCAAAGCCCTGTCCGGAGTAGATTTTGAACTGAAACCTGGCAAGACACTTGCCATCGTCGGAGAATCCGGCTGCGGCAAGTCCACATTGGCACGTGTCGTCACTATGATCGAAGAACCGACGTCCGGAACACTTACAATAGACGGCACTGATGTCACCCCATCGAAATGGGCCGAAATGCGTGAGACCGTTCAGATCGTATTCCAGGATCCGTATGGCTCGCTCAACCCCCGGCAACGGATCGGGCAGATTCTACAGGAGCCGCTGACCATCAACCGCCCCAACATGTCCGCCTCCGACCGCGAGGCGCGGGCGCGCGAGATGCTTAACCTTGTCGGCCTGCGTCCCGAACACTACGACCGTTATCCGCATATGTTCTCGGGCGGTCAGCGCCAGCGGATCGCCATTGCTCGCGCTCTAATGTTGAACCCTAAAGTGTTGGTCCTGGACGAACCGGTCTCGGCATTGGATGTATCGATCCAGTCCCAAATCCTGAACCTGCTGGTCGAGTTGCAGGAACGCCTGAACCTTGCCTATCTGTTCATCTCGCATGACCTGTCGGTAGTTAAACACTTCGCCGATGATGTGATCGTTATGTATCTGGGCCGCGCGGTCGAGCACGCCACGAAAGACCAACTGTTCGCCGCCCCCCGTCATCCCTATTCCAAGGCGCTGTTATCGACCACGCCGCGCGCGGACCCTGAGGCGCGCAAGGAACGGATCAAGCTGGAGGGCGAGTTGCCCTCACCCATGAACATCCCCTTGGGCTGCGCCTTCGCGCAACGCTGCTGGCTTGCAACCGATGAATGCCGCGCCGCACCACCAGGTCTGAGTGGTGAGTCGCATCAGGTGGCTTGCCTACACCCGCTGGATTGATTTTAGTCACCGTTGCGCGTGGCAGTCACCATCTCGAGCAACTGATCCTTGGTACGTGCTATGTGGCGGGTAAGCAGAGCACAGGCGCTCTCGACCTGTCCGGCGCGGGCCAGCGATAGCAGCTCGCTGTGGTCTTTCTTAGCAGGCTCTCGCTGTTTCATTACACTCAGGTGCATTCGGACATAGCGGTCCGACTGCAGGTTGACGCGTTGCAGGATTTCATTGCTCAACCCGCGATCAGCCGCAGCATATAGCGCCATATGGTAAGCATTGTTCAACCCGCCCCAACGGCCCACGTCATTGGCATCGTAAGACTTCTCCATCTCATCCAGAATGCGCTCACACTCGGAAAAATGGGTTAGGGTCATCCGTGGTATTGCGTGCCGGAACAGATCGACTTCAAGCAAAACGCGCAGATCGAAAATCTCGGCGATCTCGGACAGAGAATGTGTGGTCACCGACGCGCCACGGTTGTTCGTCAATTGAACAAGACCTTCGGCGTCCAGTCGTTTGAGTGCCTCGCGGATTGGCATGCGGGAAACGTCGTAATCCTCGGCCAGCGCTTCTTGCCGAATAACCTCTCCCTCGGCCATCTCCCCGCTTAGTATCCGCTCGCGCAGATCGTTTGTTATGACATCGGGCAGGCTTTGCCGTGGGATCGCGCGTGTTCCGCTCATATGTTGTATCTCGAGTGGTGGAGTATGTATCCAAAATACAAAGTCACTTGTGTATTTCCAAGGCTCTCAATCAGTAATGTCAAAATTTTTCAATTCCATTGCAACACTCAATACTTATCATCCAAACAATCTATTGGACCGATGGAATAAAGTGATCCAGATTACCGCCGAACAAAGTAGGCCAATTTCCTATGAGGGTCCAATGTGGCGCTATTCCAATCCGGTTGAAATCATGTTTGGCGCCGGGTCTGTTTCGGAACTGCCAAAACTGATTGGCGGCCGAAATTATGCTTTGGTCACTTATCCGAGCGATCCCTTCCAGCGCCTGGCGCAGCGGGTCGAAGAAGCGGCTGGACCAGCTGCGGTACTAATAAACGACATCGCACCCAACCCGGATTACCAGCTGCTTAGGCAGCAGTGCGCACAGCTAGCTGGAATAGGGCACCAAATCGAGGTGATTGTAGCCTTGGGAGGCGGGTCTGTAATCGACTCGGCCAAGGTTTTTGCGGCCGCAGATGGCAGTTTTGACAATGTAGTAACGTATTTAGAAACCGGCGGCGGCGCGGCAAACTTGGGAACCATTCCCATTATTGCGGTTCCGACGACTGCTGGCACCGGTAGTGAGGTTACATGTTGGGCCACAGTTTGGGACGAGCAGCGCGGCAGAAAATACTCGCTTTCACGACAAAATCTCTACCCAGAAGCCGCGGTGATTGATCCCGAACTTATGGTCAACAAACCCCATGAACTGACCCTGTCCACTGGGTTGGACACACTTTCCCATGCTTTGGAAAGCATATGGAACATCAATGCAAACCCTATTTCGGCCAGACATGCCGTCCATGCGGCTGGCACCATTCTGAACACTTTGCCCGATCTGTTAAACGATCTAGGCAACCTTACTCTGCGCACGCAGATCGCAGATGCAGCACTTAGCGCCGGGCTGGCCTTTTCCAACACAAAGACTGCCATCGCCCATAACCTTTCTTATCCAATAACCCTTGGCTGGGGTATACAGCACGGAATTGCCTGTTCGTTCACGCTGCCAGTGATCTTAAGTTCAGTCGACGGCATTGGCGGTTTTAGACAGGCTGCCCTGCACGATATTTTCGGATCGGATCTGAGTTCCGCTTCGATTGAACTGACGACCTTCCTGAATCGGCTAGGTGTTTCCACCCGGTTTGCAGACTACGGCATATCCGACGCTAAACGAATGGATATTGTCGATGAAGCCTTTACCGGTGAACGCGGCCGTAATTTTGCGGGCACAAAAGAGACATTCCTGAAAACGCTGGACGCGCAGGATGGCAAAAAACCCAAGGTCGCCTGAACCATCTTTCAAAACAGACCCCGTGTGTCAGCTACTTTTGATCTGACTATCGCTAATACGCAAGGACCGCCCTATGACAGCTCAAACCCCGATCACCACAAATGAACGAGTTTATCCGACGCCCAAAGTTCCCGCGATTGCGATTTGTCTCGATGGCTGCGAGCCAGAGTATCTGGACGTAGCCATCGCCAAAGGGCTGATGCCCACGCTCAAGCGAATACGTGAGACCGGCACGTACCGACTAGCGCACTCGGTCATTCCGTCCTTTACCAACCCCAACAACCTGTCAATCGCGACCGGACGTCCGCCAAGCATTCATGGAATCTGTGGGAATTACTTGATCGACCCCGACAGCGGTGAAGAAGTAATGATGAATGACGTTCGTTTTCTGCGCGCGCCTACTATCTTTTCAAAGTTCTACGAGGCTGGATACCGGGTCGCCATGGTGACTGCCAAGGACAAGCTGCGCGCTTTGCTTGGTGCCGGATTGAAGTTTGACGAAGAGCGCGCCGTCGCGTTCTCGTCCGAACGCTCGGGCGAGACGACAAAGGCGGAACACGGTATCGACAACGCAAGCCAATGGCTGGGAATGCCTGTGCCCGAAGTGTACTCGGCGGACTTGTCGGAATTCGTTTTCGCTGCGGGTGTGAAGCTGTTGGAGGAGTTCAAGCCTGATATCATGTACCTTTCGACCACAGACTACATTCAGCACAAATTCGCGCCTGACCAGCAGGGTGCACTGGATTTCTACGCGATGTTCGACCGGTATCTGGCGCAGTTGGATGCTATGGGCGCAGCCATCGTCGTCACTGCAGATCATGGCATGAAGCCCAAACACCATACGGACGGAACACCTAACGTAGTCTATGTCCAGGACCTAATGGACAACTGGATGGGGAAGGATGCAGCCCGTGTGATCCTGCCGATCACTGACCCTTATGTGGTTCACCATGGCGCGCTTGGCAGCTTTGCCACCGCTTATCTTCCTGAAGGTGCGAACCGTTCCGATATTGTGGACAAGCTGAAAGCGACCGACGGTATCACCCATGTCCTGACCAAGGAAGAAGCCATCGCGGAATACGAACTTCCCGGTGATCGGATTGGGGATATCGTCATGGTCTCGGGTGAGAATATCTGCATCGGCACCTCCGAGGATCGTCACGATCTGGCCGCCTTGAAGGAACCGTTGCGCAGCCATGGCGGCCTGACCGAGCAAGAAGTTCCCTTTATTGTCAACCGCGTCCTGGATTTACCCTCGCAACCAGAACTGAGGAACTTTGACGCGTTTTTCTATGCTACCACCGCCGCAGCGCAATAAAATGGACGGGATCATGAACGCTTCAGACATTCGCCACGAAGGAATGCGTATCGGAGGAGAGGTTGTCTTTACCGATGCCACTGTACCGGTCCACTACCCCTATACGAATGAGGTCGTGGGCACCGTCCCGGCAGGGACAGCGGAACACGCGCGCAAGGCATTTGAGATTGCCGCAAACTACACACCGAAACTGACTCGATACGAACGCAGCCAGATCCTGCAGCGCGCGGGCGAGTTGATCGGTGAAAAGCGGGACTACCTCGCCAAATGGCTGACGTTGGAACTGGGCATTTGCCATCAGCATTCGATTTACGAAACGAAACGCGCGCAGGATGTCTATCAGTTTGCCGCTGCCGAGGCGTTAAAAGACGATGGGGAGATTTTCTCGTGCGATCTGACTCATAACGGGAAAGAGCGTAAGATTTTCACCAAACGTGAACCCGTCAAGGCAATCAGCGCCATTACACCGTTCAACCATCCGCTAAACATGGTCAGCCACAAGATCGCACCGTCAATTGCGACCAACAACTGTATGGTGTGCAAACCCACCGAGTTGACGCCGCTAACTTGTTTGGCGCTGGCCGATATTCTGTATGAGGCCAGTCTGCCGCCCGAGATGTTCCAGGTTGTAACCGGTTGGCCGCAGGACATTGGTGACGAGATGATCACCAACGAAAACATCGACATCATCACCTTCACCGGAGGTGTTCCGGTAGGCAAGTTGATCGCGTCGAAAGCCGGATACAAACGCCAGGCGCTGGAGTTGGGCGGAAATGACCCATTGATCGTTCTGAACGATCTCAGTGATGATGATCTGGACAAGGCCGCCACCATCGCGGTCGCAGGTGCAACCGGCAATTCGGGCCAGCGCTGCACTGCGATCAAACGCATTTTGGTACAAGAAAGCGTGGCCGACAAATTCGTTCCTCTGGTGTTGGAGAAAGCGAAGGCGATCCGGTTCGGTGACCCTCAGGACCCGGAAACTCAACTGGGCTGTGTGATCCATGACAAAGCCGCCGCGCTGTTTGAAAAACGTGTCCACATGGCCGAGACCGAAGGTGCGGAAATCCTTTACCACCCCGGTCGTCAAGGGGCATTGCTGCCTCCGATTGTGGTCGACAAGGTTCCCCATGACAGCGAGTTGGTGATGGAAGAAACTTTTGGGCCCATCGTACCTATCGTGCGCGTGCCCGATGACGATGCGAAGGTTATGGAAATCTCGAACGGCACCGAGTTCGGCCTGTCCTCGGGTGTGTGCACCAACGATTTGAACCGGGCAATCGCCTTTATCAACGGGTTGGATGTCGGCACTTGCAACATCTGGGAACAACCAGGCTACAGGATCGAGATGTCGCCCTTTGGCGGGATCAAGGACAGCGGCAACGGCGTGAAAGAAGGCGTAATCGAAGCGATGAAGTTCTTTACCAACGTCAAAACTTATTCGCTGCCCTGGCCCGGCTAGTGGCGCAGATGGGTGTTTCGTATTATCCCTGACGCCATGTCATTTGATTTGAAAAACCTAAACCTGTTTGTCCGAGTGGCCACCCTAGGTGCTATTGGACGGGCAGGGGCGGAGTTCGGGTTCTCGGCCACCAACACCTCACAACGCCTGCAGGCGCTTGAGACCGAACTGGATGTCAAACTGCTGAACCGCACCACGCGGGCTGTATCCCTGACCCCGGACGGAGAGCTGTTTCTGGAGCATGCCAAGCGCATCCTCGAAGACGTTGAAGATGCGCGCACCATGCTGTCTGGAAACTCTGGAACAGTATCAGGCAAACTGCGGGTAACAGCATCCGCCTCATTCGGGCGGTCACATATAGTGCCACATGTACCCGAATTCCTTCGGCTCTACCCGCATGTAGAGCTTGATCTGAACCTAACCGATATGGTGCTCGACATTGTGGAACTGGGGTACGATCTGGCATTTCGTCTAGGCGATCTTGGCCCATCCAGCCTGTTGGCCCAGAAACTGGACGATGATCCGCGTCTGCTGGTCGCGGCACCTTCCTATCTGGAACGGGCAGGGGCGCCTGAAACTGCGGCCGATCTGGCCAATCACGCTTGCCTGACAATGCACCCGCGCGAGGTCTGGCACCTGATTGATCAATCGGACACCATGCATGATGTGCGCGTGTCTGGCCCCGCCACCGTCAGCCTTGGTGATGCAGCGATGGATTGGACGCTGGCCGGATTGGGGATCAACAAAGCCTGCCTGTGGCAGACCGGAGATCATATTCGATCCGGGCGTCTGGTTCGGGTTCTGCCTCATCTGCGCGCCTGGCCGGATTCGAAAATCTGGGCCGTGCGCCCACCGGGCCGATTGATGCATGCCCGAGTCCGCGCGTTTTTGGATTTCATGCGTGTTCGGATCATCGCCGCCAACAAGGTGCTCTACGCCGATCTGATCTGAAGCTATTCTTCCGGTGCACGGGATTATCATTTCCGAATTCTGCAGATAGCGGCAGACAATGGAAGGGCATAGATGCGGCTCATAACCAATTCGGAGCCTCATTCCATGAAAGACCTCATCGAAACCAGCGATGTTCAGACTCAGATCATCGACGCCTTCAATTTCCGCCACGCAACTAAAGTGTTCGATCCTGAGCGAAAAATCACTGAGAGCGAATTCAACACAATTCTGGAAGCGGCACGCCTGTCGCCGACCTCGTTCGGGACCGAACCGTTCCAGTTGCTGGTTGTGCAATCCCCCGAGAAACGAGAGCTGTTTCGCGACTTCACCTGGGGCGCGAATGGGGCCACGAACGGTACTGCCGGACAGCTTGGAACCGCAAGTCATTACGTGATCATCCTGTCCCATACCGGCGCAACCATGAAAGCAGGGTCGGAGTATTTGGCCAAGCACAACCGCGAGGTCAAAAAGTTCCCCGAAGAAGTCATCGAGATGCTCGGCGGGGCTTACGCCAAGTTTCAAGCACATGATTTCAAATTGGAAAACGACGCGGATATCGAAAAATGGGCTGCGCGTCAGGCCTACATCGTTCTCGGCAACATGATGACAGCCGGTGCGCTGATGGGAATTGATTCATGCCCCATCGAAGGGTTCGAGTTGGACAAAACCGAAGCTGTTTTGCGCGAGCATTTCGGGATTGATACCAACCTATACAAACCCGCCGTCATGGTGGCGTTCGGCTATCGTGCGGATGGTCCGATGTTCCCCAAAACGCGCCGCGAGATGGCCGATATCGTCACATGGGTGTGACGTATATGCCCGGCACGACGTGCCGGGCAACCCACCTGCTACCTCACAAACACACAGCACGAGGCGCATAGTGCGTAGCTGACTCATGTATCAAACAGGCAGAATCGGACAATCTACTGACAGCTCAGGACAGGGAGCATCTGGAACGCTAGGTCAGTTCGAAAAAGTTTGCCAAATGCGTCATAAGGTTAAATTACACAGCGTGATTTGAAAGATCCGCGAAGACAAGAAAAACGGGGAACCAAACGAAAGCGGCGGTGCAATGGGTTCAACTTCCCTACATCTGGACAATGACCGAGGCTTCAAGGCAAGGTTGGACAACGGTGTCAGCATCTACGTACGCCCAATGGGTGTTTCCGACAAACATCTGATCGCGCAAGCCATCCATGATCTGTCCGACCAATCCCGATACATGCGCTTCTTTTCGGCGTTTCACGACGCCCCGGAACCGGTTTTGGACCTTCTGGCCAACGTGGATGGCGACAAGCACGTAGCTTGGGGTGCCGTAGACTCTGAACAGAATGGGCGGCCCATCGCTGCCGTGCATGCAATCCGGGGTAGCCGGCAAGACAAGGATGTCGAAATCGCTTGCACGGTTTTGGACGACTATCACGGTCACGGCATATCCCACCTTTTACTGGCGGCCACCGTGTGCGACTGTCTGGCTTTAGGGGTCGAGCTCGCTCATGCTGAAGTTCTGTTCGGAAACTATAAGGCCAAAGGTTTGTTCGAAGGGTTGAATGCCGACCTCGTTGAAAGCGACGAAACACTGTTGTATCGCATGGAATTGCCTTCACTCTTACGGACGATTGAACGGAAGGGTCATCCAAGTTCTTTGGCGCAATTTATGCACGCGCTGCGAATTTCTGCGGATTCCGGCCCCACAATAAGCGTTCCGCGGTCAAACCCATAAAGCATATTTATTATGAGATTCTATAATATTTGGGCGTGCGTCCGGTCCATCGCCGGAACGCGCGGACGAAACTAGCTGTTTCTGAGAACCCCAGAACGTGCGCGATCTGCTCGGTGCTCAATGTCGCTTCGCGCAAATACTTTAGCGCAAGCTCCATTCGAACAGCGTCCACAATTGCACTAAAGGTCGTTTGCTCTCGTTTCAGGTGCCGCCTGAGGGTACGACTGGTCAAACCAAGGCTCTGAGCAACGGTATCCATACTTGACGAAAGTGCAACATTTTGAATCAAGCTCCGACGGACCTGACCACTGACACCGTCTTTTTGGGTGATCTCGGACAGTTCGTTCTCGCAAATTCGAACGAGCTGATTGAAAGTCAACTGGTTTCCCAGTTCGACTTTATGATCCAACCATTCCACTCCGACATGGAACCGGTTCCGTCCTGCGTTCAGAATGATCTCGTCTGCTGCATCAGCCGGCAAGGTGTATGCGCTGTCATTGGAATATCTGACTTCGATACGGCGTGAGGTAAAACCAGCGCCCATGACATCCCTGTGCAGCGAGTTGTAGATGCCCAACTGTAGATTGACGAGGAACTCGTAAAACTCTTTCCCGGCGTAAGAGGCCGGGACAGGCTCGAAACCCCACCCTTCAGCACCCTCGTCCTGCACAAACTCCATCGATGCGGTAGGAGCAGCCAAGAAGTGGTACTTTTGCGCAAACTTGGCGGTCTCGCGATAATCCACGCTGCAGAGAACCGCGTATCCGTAGAGCCCGTAAGAAGAAACGTGCAGGTTTTGGCCGATCTCATATGGTATGTGAGGGTGCCATTTCCGGTCCGAGATATTCCTGAACGCCTTCAACAGCTGATCATTGGAAATCCGTAGATCAACGTCGTGCAATTGAGACGTTTCAATCCCCGTATCGTCGAACATATGGCCTGTTTCTAAGCCACGCCGCCGCAATACGTCGAGTGCTGCGTTTATCTTCGCGACGTTGTGTACCCGCTCCAGCAAGGTTCCTCCCAAACCTCCTTCAACCAGAAATCTGACTGGTTGGCCTTTCTAGTCATCCATTATGTCCTGATCGGTAATAAACATGCAAGACATCGACAGGTTAGCATCGCTTAGGTCTGAATCTGCCGTATGAATCAAACCACAGGGTTCATAGTCACAGATTTCATGACGCGACAAATTAGGTGGTGCATTCGGCATCGTCAAAATGACAGCAAAACAGGAGGAGACCTGATATGAAGATTACCATTGACCTCGATATGACACCGGCGGAGCTGCGCGATGCCTTGGGTCTTCCGGATGTTAAGTCCGTGCAGGACCGTTGGGTCGCCAGACTGGAAGAGTCGCTAAACGAAGAAATCGCCAAAATGTCGCCCGAGGCGCTGGCTGAAAAATGGGCCGGGGCACTGGTTCCAAACACTGATCTGCTAAACGTTTTCATGAAGATGATGCCTGGGGTCGACACCAAGTGACTGCGGTCGTAGCTCATGGCAGGTTGTGACCCAACGTAACAATCATCCAGCGAACGCATGAACACGTAAGCTACTGGTTTTGATATGATTTAACGCTGGCCTCCACCTATGCTGCAGTGCAGAATATTTATTGCACTGCAGCGAAGTCTCAATATATGATCACAGTATCAACGAAATCAGACCCGGAAGGAGGCCAACATGGCTACTGTAAAAACCGCTGCCAAGGCACCCGCAGCTGAAGAAAACAACGTCACCTCGATGGTGAATTCGATCACGTCCTCATACAAGGATGTTGCCAGCAACTTCAAAGGTTACAGCGAAAACCTGACCCAGTATGGTTCGGTTGCAAACGAAACTGTTCGCAAGACCTTTGACGGTGTCGTCGCATTTGACCGTGCGCTGATCAACTTCCTGCGCGCCAACCTGGACAACACTGTCGAGCATGGCCGCAACATCGCGAAAGCTCCGAACATCGCCAATGTCGCATCTTTGCAGCAAGCCTTTGTGACCAAGCAGATCGAAGCCGTCAGCGGCCAGATCAAAGAGCTGAGCGACATCGCAGAAGAGCAGTCCAAAGCAGCTCTGGCACCTCTGTTCAGCGCAGTTGAAGACGCTGTCGCAAAAGCCGACAAGAAATAAGATCAACACGGTTTACGTGTTGATACCCCGGCGCCGCCTCGCGCCGGGGTTTTTTGTTATCCGATCAGGTGTTCAACTGTAAAAAGAATGCCGCCGATCCCGAAGCCCAGCAAAGCGCCGTTGATACGGATGAATTGCAGGTCTTTCCCAGCCTCGGTTTCGAACCGCTCGACCAGCAAATCTGGGTCCCAACCAGATATTGTCTGAGCGACAAACTCACCAATATAAGGTCGGGCTTCTGGTATCATGCGCGCGGCAAAGTCGGCAATGGATGCGTCGAGCTTTTGCTGCAGCGCCTCATCATGGACCAAACGTTCTGCCATCTGTCGTATGTATGTCTGGATGGCGCTGACAGCTTCGTCGCTTTCCAGATAATCCGCCATTTTGCCTTTCATACTTGTAATCAGCGCCCGCAAGTTATGCTCGAAACTTACCGTACCCGAATAGTCAGCGGCAGCGTTTTCAATAACGTGTTGAAGGTGATCCGTTTTGGTAAAATCGCCAAGCACCTGAACGGCAGAGTCTTCGAAATCTTTACGCAGCTTGCTATCAGGCTTTGCCAGGTCTTCAAGGACCGACAGCAATCCATTGACAATCAACTCCGAGGCATTGCGATCCAGCCTCGATGCGATCCACCACCGGCTGTTGTCACGTACAAGCCGTTCGACTGCCCCACGATTCTGGTCAACCGTTTCGTGCAGGAACTCAACAATCTCCGTCAGGGTCTCGCCCTTTAGGCCCCGTTGCAACAATTTCGACAGTTCTTTTGCGACTTTGGGGTTCCCGGCAGCCTCTCCTGTCAGCTTTCGAACCAGCTTACTGAGCATTCGCATCAATTTGTCAGGCATATCGGCCCGCAAGACCTGCACGACACCCTGCAAAAGTCTTTCTATAAAGTATCCTGATTGGCCTTCACGCAGCAACCAGACCGCAAGTTTCGCGGATATGGCGCTGCCCTTCAGCTTTTCCAGGATCAAGTCGGTCTGCAGGAAATTCTCTTCGATGAACCGCCCGACATTGACGGCCACTCGCGACTGATTTCGCGGCAACAGAGCGGTATGCGGAATCGGCAAACCCAGCGGATGCCGAAACAACGCAACAACTGCAAACCAGTCTGCCAATCCCCCAACAATTCCAGCACCGGCGGCAGCGCGCAAAAGTTTAACAGGCCAGCCAGGATCCGTTGGTACAAATGTCACCAGATAAATCGCAACAAGAACAACAAGCGTTCCCGTTGCGAATTTTCGCATAGCCGGCAGGTCCAATTCTCGTTGTCCCATGCCAAGCTATCCTTAGTGTGGTTCGAAGATAAAACGCTCGACCCGTTGGGCAGTTTCGACCGGCATGGTCACCATAAACAAGTGACCGCAGGGCATGACTTCCAACTTGCCACGATCCAGACGGCTGGCCAGGATACGGCCATTGGCGACGGGAACAATTGGATCGTCTTCGCCCATAAGAACCAGGGCCGGCATTTTCAACTTGGGCAAGTAATGCCAACTGGTCCAACCGACAATCGCCGACAGCTGATACATGTATCCAACAGGTGTTCCGTGATCCAGAGCCTCGGAAAATTCGCGCATCAACTCTTCCTGCACGGCAACAGTACCGCCATACAAAGTCAAAGCGTTCTGAATCATAAAGGTTGGGTCACTGTGGCGCTTGGGCGTGACCATCTTTAGCAACGTCTTCGGAGATCCCGGGATCATGATCGCGCCCGCAGCCGTGGCAGCAAGCGTAAGAGACAGAACACGGTTGCCATACATGTGCGCGAATTGCTGTGCCGCGCCGCCACCCCATGACACGCCAAAGACATGGACGTCGTCAATATCAAGCTGATTAAGAAGCGACGCAGCCATATCTGCGACATGTGACAATCGATACGGCAGTGTCGGTGTCGGCGTTCCTCCGACGCCGGGCGCATCAAAAATGATGACCCGGACATTTTCGAAGCTGGTGATAAAACGTTCGGCGCTTTCGATGTTGGCGCCAATACCGTTAAACAGCAAAAGCGTTTGTCCGGCGGATTCGGGATGGTAATCCGCATAGCGAACGGGCCGACCCCATACATCCGCTGTGCGGATGACCATCTTTGCTTTTTCTGTCTGCTGGGATTCTATATTCATGCCTTACCCGCTTCAAGATGGACATAGGTACCGGGTGAGGCGCAAATGGCCGGATAATCTTTGTTCCCAGTCGATTTGGGCGCTGCTTTTTCCTTGGCAGACCGCTCGGTCATCCATTCAACCCAGTGCAGCCACCACGTGCCGTCAACCTCCGTGCTGTTTTCAAGGTACATTTCGGTCGATTCCGGCGGATTGACCATGCGGCGGAACTTGGCCTTGCGGTTGGAAGGTGGGTTCACGATGGCCTGAATATGACCGCTGGAACTGAGAACAAACTCTGACGTCCCGCCCAGCATGTGCACCGTACGATAGCAACCATCCCAAGGCGTGATGTGGTCTGTAGTTCCACCCAGAACGTAGGAATCGCAGGTGACTTTGGACAAATCCGCCGCTTCGCCCAAAACCTCGGCCGTTCCGGATTTCAAGCCGTTGGCCTGCAACAGGTCCATATAGTCGCTATGCAAACCAGCGGACATATTGGTGGTGTCGTCATTCCAGAACAGGATGTCAAAAGCTGGCGGGTTCTGACCCATCAGATAGTTGTTGATCCAATATGCCCAAATCAGGTCGTTGGGACGCAACCATGCAAAGACCTTGGCCAGATCATTCCCATCGATCACACCTTTGGCGCGCGATATTGTCTTTGCCAGCTCAAGAATCTCCATGTTGGCAAACAGGCCCATTGAGGTGTTGGCCGCGCCGTCCGTATCCAAAATGGTCACAAGGAAGGTTGCGCTGGCTGCTCGGTCAATCCCTTTGGCCGCCCAATAGCTCAGGAGCATCGACATCGTGATCCCCCCCGAACACGCACCCGCGATATGAACTTTTGGCGAATTGGTTATCTTTGTCACGATCTCTGAGGCATCGTCCAGCGACCGCACGTAGTCATCCAGACCGTAGTCAGCGTCTTCCGAGCCAGGATTGCGCCACGACACGATGAAAACAGTGAACCCTTGCTGCACCAAAAACTCGACCAGACTGCGTTCCGGTGAGAGATCCCACACATAAAACTTGTTGATCTGAGGCGGCACGATAAGGATCGGAGTACCTTTAACCTTGTCGGTCTGAGGCGAATATTGAATCAGTTCGCGCAGTTCATCACGGTGAACAACGTCGCCTTTACTGATACCGAGGTTCTTGCCCACTTCGAATTTGGACCGGTCTACAGAAGACGGCATGCCGCCATTGTTGACAACATCGTCCAACAAGTTCCGCATCCCGGCAACGATGTTTTCACCGCCCGTCTCAAGCGTCTTTTTCATAGCCGACGGGTTGCCCATCAGCACGTTGGTCGGAGACCACGTATCCAGAAACGTCCCCGTCAACAGCTTCATGCGCTCGGCGTCGCGATAATCCAGATCCAGCTCGTCAATCCAGTTCATCGTGTTGCTGCACCAAGCCAAGTAGCTTTGTTTTAGCGAACGGTAAGCCGGATTGCTTTCCCAAACCGGATCCGCAAAACGTTTGTCGGCAGGAGCGTCCTGAGTAGGGCCAAGGCCACTGAAAATGCCAAACATCTGGTTCCCAGTGTTCATACCCATGCGCATGAACTCCATGGGTTGCTTTGCCATAGCGCTGTAGAAATTTGAGATCGCTCCGGCAAACCCGTCGTCTTTGAAGTCTTTGTCAGACATTTCAATGTCCTTCCGTATTCTAAGAAATTAGGTAAAGGCCATCGCCAGAGTTTCGGCGATCAAGGCCGGATCTTCCTGCCCAGCGACCCGAGCCGTAACGGTGGATCTGATAAGAATACGACCGCCGCTCTTGACTTCGACTCCGGTCAGAATTGCCGAAACCTCGACCGCTGCCCCGCTGGGAACAGGTGCGAGGAACCGAACCTTGTCCAAACCGTAGTTCATGACGCCTTTGCAGCCGTCAGGAACAATCCCAAGGCCCATCTGCGCCGCAGCCAACAGTGACAACGTCAAATAGCCATGGGCAATCGGGCCGCCAAACGGGCTGTGCTTTTCAGCCTTCTCAACATCAACATGAATCCACTGCTGATCACCTGTAACATCGGCAAAGCCCTGAATGCGGTCCTGGTCCACCGTAACAGGAGCGCTGGGGCCGAAGGTTCGGCCCACATGCTGTTCAATATTCTCGACTGTGTAGTCGATGGGAAACGTCTTGTCGTCGCTCATGGCTTACAAACCCCGCAGGTCTTTTCTGAGAATTTTACCCACTGTCGATTTGGGCAGCTCATCCAAAAACTTGATCTGTTTAGGAACTTTATATCCGGCAAGTCCTTTGCGGCAATGTTCGATGACTTGCTCAGACGTAAGGTCAGACCCTTCCGTGACGCTAAGGAACAACCGGATTGCCTCGCCCGTCTTTTCGTCTGGAACGCCGACTGCGGCCACTTCTGCCACTTCGTCCAGCATGGCCACATGGGCTTCGATTTCGTTCGGATAGACGTTAAAGCCAGAAACCAGAACCATGTCCTTCTTGCGGTCAACGATTTTGATCAGGCCCTTCTCGTCCCGCACCCCGATGTCGCCGGTGCGGAAGTAACCGTCTTCGGTAAAGTTCGATGCGGTTTCTTCCGGGCGGTTCCAATAACCCTGCATCACCTGAGGGCCTTTGGCACAAATCTCGCCGGCTTCGCCAACACCGACCCTGTTGTCTTCATCATCCAGCAGAATGATGTCAGTCGACGGCAGGGCATATCCCACTGCGGCCGAGAACTCATCTTGTCCCATTGGGTTCAGGGTCAAGACCGGAGAGGTCTCAGACATGCCATAACCCTCCAGAACATGGTGCCCGGTGATCTCTTTCCAGCGGTTCGAAACGGCCTCTTGGACAGGGGCACCGCCGCCGATCATTGCGCGATAGTTCGAAAAATCGACATCCTTCAGGCCCGGATGTGCGCATAGCCCGGCAATAAGCGTATTCACAGCGGTTGAGACAGTGAAACCACTGTCTAGGTAAGCCGAGATCAGCTGTTCCGGGTCACGCGGGTTCGCCACAAGGTAGTTAGTCGACCCGATCGAACTGTAGGTGATCATATTCACCATCAGGGCAAAGATATGGTACAGTGGCAACGGGGTAACGATGACCTCTTGGCCGTGCCGCATGGCTTCAGGCAAAGCGGCTTTCGTCTGCTCAGTATTCGCGACAAGATTCCGGTGTGATAGAACGGCGGCTTTGGACAGGCCCGTAGTACCACCGGTGTATTGCAGGAACAGCAGGTCATCACCAGTGATGACAGGCGGATTGAATTCCAGATCCTCACCTTCTTCTACTAGCTCGGCAAAGCTCAGCGTTTCGCTCAGGCGCGTGTCCGCAGCCGGACTTGGGATCGGCGTCGCTGTCATGTCGCCCAGATCAACCGTAATCACAGTCTTGATCGGAGTGTTGTCGACAACCTCTGCCAGTGTCGGAGTCGAACCACCGAAGATCACGATGATCTCGGCGCCTGCGTCGTTCAACTGATGCTCTAATTCGTGCGGCGTGTACATCGGGTTGACGTTCACCTGAACGCCTCCGGCGCGAATGATACCCAGCATGGCAATCGGGAAGGCCAGGATATTCGGGACCATAAGCGCGATGCGGTCACCCTTTTTGACGCCCAGTTTCGATTGCAGATACGCAGCAAAATCGCGCGATAGCCGATCTGCATCCGTATAGGTCAGGCTACCGCCCAGACCGACATAGGCCGTCTTTTCCGAGTAGGTTAGAAAGGCCTGCTCGAACATCTCGACCACCGAGCTATAGCTATCGGGGTTAATTTCCACTCCCATATCGGGCCAAATGACTTCAGATGTGATTTCGGTCACTGATTGTTCCTCCAAAAAACCGCGCAAAACGCTCAATCCGGTGACAGGTCGCGATACGCAAAACCGTGACCCGCCGATCATAAATTCTGTCTGCAGGCGATCCGCGTATCGTTCAATGTCAGAAGAGGACGAAAAATCGACATGGCAGGACACTGCAGGTTCGTTTCGTAGGGTCACTAAGAACCGTAGGCCGGTTCGGCACCAATGGGGCAAGAGCAACTGAACTTCTTTCAGAGGGCTCCAACAAACAAAAACCCGGCTGGCAAGTACCAACCGGGGTCGCGATTTAATAGTTTTTGGGACCAGCTCTAGCCTTGAATGACATCCTGTCGCTGCACGCCCAGTCCCTCGATGCTCAGCTCCATCTTGTCACCGGGTTTCAGATAGGTCTGCGGGTCTTGCCCCATGCCCACACCCGGAGGCGTCCCGGTCGAGATCACATCCCCCGGCTGCAGCGACATGAATTGCGACAGGTGCGAGATCACCGTCGCCACACCGAAATGCATCGTCTTGGTCGAGCCGTCCTGATAGCGGTGCCCGTTGACCTCAAGATACATCGGCAGGTTTGCGGGTCCGCGACCTCATCGCGGGTCACCAGCCAGGGGCCGATAGGGCCAAACGTGTCGGCTGACTTGCCCTTGACCCATTGCCCCGAGCGGTGCAGCTGAAAGTCACGCTCGGACAGGTCATTGACGACGCAATAGCCCGCCACATGGTCCAGCGCGTCTTCTTCCGAGACGTATTTGGCCTCTTTTCCGATCACCACGCCCAGCTCGACCTCCCAGTCGGTCTTGACCGAGTTGCGCGGGATTTCGACCGTGTCATTGGGTCCGATAATAGCGGATGTGGCCTTGAAGAAAATCACCGGCTCGGCGGGCAGATCCATGCCCGATTCTGCGGCGTGATCGGCATAGTTGAGGCCAATGCAAATGAACTTGCCAACCTGGCCCACACAGGCACCGATGCGCGGGTCGCCCTCGACCAGCGGCAGAGTTGCAGGGTCGATCGCGCGCAAACGTGCGAGGCTGTCATCACTCAGCGCGGCGCCTGCGATATCACCGACTTCGCCCGACAAATCACGGATCGCGCCGTTTCCGTCCAAAAGCCCCGGCTTTTCTTGACCCGTGGGTCCGTAGCGCAGCAGTTTCATTCCACCATCCTTTTAAACTGTGATTACCCGCCCCCGACGACAGCGGCATCCCAAAGAAGGGTCGCCATATACATCATAAATGGGAGCGGGCGGACTTGCCTTAGGTTACATCTGCTCGGGCAAAAGAGCGACAGGAATGTCCTGATAGCAGACCGGACGCAGGAAGCGACGGATCGACAGCGTGCCCACAGAAGTTGCACCAAAATTGGTCGACGCGGGGTAGGGGCCACCATGCACCATGGTATCACACACCTCGACCCCGGTAGGAAAGCTGTTGGCCAGCAGACGCCCTGCTTTACGCTCTAGCAAGGGCAGCAGCGCCTGTGCGTCGGCCGTATCACCCGCGTCCAAATGCAGGGTACATGTCAACTGACCTTCGATGGCGCGCGCCACCTGCAGCATCTGGTCGGCATCGCGAACACGTACAACTATACCCAGAGGGCCAAAGACCTCTTCCTGCAGCTTGTGGTCGGCCAGCCAATCGTCGCCCGAGACGGTAAACAGATAGGGTGCCGCGTCGCGGGTTTCGCAACTGGTGCCAATGATCTGAGTCACGCCGGTGCCGGACGCAACGCGCGATACGCCGTCGCGATACGCGGCGGCAATCCCGTCTGTCAGCATGGTCTGGTTGGCAACAGCGGACAGGCCGGTTTCGGCCGCCGACTGGAACGCATCTGCATCCGGCCCATCGATCACAACGGCAATACCCGGATTGGTGCAAAACTGCCCCGCACCCATGGTCAGTGAACCCGACCAACCCGTCCCGATCTCGGCCCCGCGCGCAGCGGCGGCCTGAGGCAGGATGAACATCGGATTGACCGAGCCCAGCTCACCAAAGAAAGGGATCGGCTCATCGCGTTGCGCGCACAGGTCGAAGAGGGCACGACCACCGCCAAGGCTGCCGGTAAAGCCCACGGCCCGGACTAGAGGGTGCTGCACCAAACGAGTGCCTACATCGCGCTTACCGCCTTGAACCAGCGAGAACACACCCGGATGCACACCGGTCGCCTTGATCGCGGCATCAATGGCCTGCGCCACGATCTCACCCGTGCCAGGGTGCGCCGAATGGCCCTTGACCACCACCGGACAACCTGCGGCCAGCGCCGCAGCGGTATCCCCACCCGCGACCGAGAACGCCAGCGGGAAATTTGATGCGCCGAACACGGCGACGGGCCCCAGCGGGCGTTGGATCATCTTCAGATCGGGGCGGGGCAGGGGCGCGCGGTCCGGCATAGCCGGGTCGTGGCGCAGGTCCAGATAGTGACCCTTTTCGATATGATCTGCGAACAGGCGCAGCTGGCCGACGGTGCGGCCACGCTCACCCTGCAGACGCGCCTCGGGCAGGCCGGTTTCTTGCGTTCCGATTTCGGTGATGGCATCGCCGCGGGCGTCGATCTCATCAGCGATTTTGCGCAGCAACGCGGCGCGATCCGCACGCGAAGACCAACCAAAGCTGGCAAATGCCTCTTCAGCGGCTTCGACGGCTGCATCGACCAACGCAGGCGTGCCCACGCAAAAGTCGTGGCTGGGCCCGTGCGCCGGTTCCGAGGTAAAAGAAGCGTCGGTCGCGACCCATTCGCCCGCGATCAGGTGTTTTCCGGTCAACATGTTCAAATTTTCCTTAAATCAGCCCGCGTTGGGCCAGGTTTCGCATCAGATGAGACGCCCCGAACGTCCATTCCGGGCATTCCGTCGACAGGCGCACCGTATTGGTCAGAGCGCCCAGTTGGTCGTTTGCAATCGTGACAGCGTCACCGATCTTGTGAGTGAACCCGCCACCCGGAGTGTCTCGATCCTGCGTCGGAGCGAAAAGCGTTCCGAGGAACAGCATGAACCCGTCCGGATATTGGTGATGACGCCCGACGGTTTGCTTCACCAGATCCGCGGGATCACGGCTGATTTGGGACATCGACGAATTTCCGTTCAGCACAAACCCATCCGGGCCGGTAACAGTCAGGGTCAATTCGGCATTGCGCACGTCGTCCAGATCAAAGTTGTCGTCGAACAGGCGGATCATGGGTCCGATGGCGCAAGAGGCGTTGTTGTCCTTGGCTTTGCTCAGCAGCAAGGCTGAGCGCCCCTCAACGTCGCGCAAGTTCACATCATTGCCCAGCGTCGCCCCCTTGATTTCACCCTTGGACGTCACAGCCAGCACGACTTCGGGCTCGGGGTTGTTCCACGTCGAAATTGGGTGGAGCCCAACATCCGCACCGAATCCAACCGAGGACAGTACCTGCGCCTTGGAAAACACTTCGGCGTCTGGCCCGATGCCAACTTCCAGATACTGGCTCCACAGACCTTCCGAGATAAGCGCCGCCTTTACCTGTGCCGCATCTTCCGAACCGGGCACGATATTGGACAGGCTGTCACCAATACGGGCACCAATACGCTTGCGGATGGCTTCGGCCTTGGCCGGGTCGCCGGCTGCCTGCTCTTCGATGACACGTTCCACCATAGAGCCGGCGAACGTGACACCACAGGCTTTCACCGCCTGCAGGTCACAAGGCGCCAGCCATTGATGTTCCCCATCTAGCGGCCCGAGCGTCTCGCCCGAAGCCGAGCGCACATACCCTGCGGCATCGTCCATTTCGAGGATGTCGCGCACGGTTGGTGCAGTTTTCGAGGTGATGTCGACAACCTGACCATCGCGCAGGGTTACGACAGCAGGGCCAACACCGGGGCGTTCAACACGCCCGAGCCACAGCCCGTCTGAATCCAGTTTAGGAGAAGTCATTTCAGTCCCTGAGGTTATAGGCACGGGCGGCGTTACCGCCCAGAACCGCATTGCGTTCGTTTTCCGAGAGATCGCTCAGAAGTGTGTCGGTGGTATCCAACCAGCGCTGATAAGTGCTGGCCAAGGTACAAACTGGCCAGTCGCTGCCCCAGATCAGGCGTTCCGAGCCGAACGTGTCCAAGAGGTGGTTAACGTATGGGCGCAAGTCGTCAGTGCTCCAATCCGCAGCTGCTTCGGTCACAAGGCCGGACAATTTGCAATAGGCCGAGGTTTCCTGCGCCAAGGCCGCCATATCCTGAGCCCATCCGTCGATCACACCATCGCGTATCAAAGGCTTGGAGCCGTGATCGATGACCACGCGCATCTCGGGATGGCGCGCCAGCACCTGACGCAGAGGGGCCAGATGTTGGGGCAAAGTCAGAGCGTCAAATGTAAGGTCGTTCTGCTGAATGGCAAAAAACGCAGCAGACAATGCGTCGTCCAACATCCAAATGGGATCAGCTATGTCCTGAATCATCGGCCGCAAACCGACAAGCGCCGGATGTGCGGACAGCGCCTTGATCTGATCGGCCGCGTCCTCCGCTTCGAAGTCAACCCACCCGACTACCCCTTTGATAAAAGGCGTGTGGTCAGCCAGAGACAACATATATTCCGTCTCGGCCACAGTCGGCGCCGCCTGCACAAGAACGGTCCCTTCAATCCCGGCCGCTTCGATTAAAGGGGCCAGGTCTGACGGACCAAAGTCCCGATAAATGGCGGCCAGTTCCGAAGTGAGCCAACCATAATCGCCCCGAGCCAAAGCCCAGAAATGCTGGTGCGCGTCGATTTTCATCCAATCACACCCTTTTTCAGGATGATGTTGCCATACAACCTGCGCTCACCTGTCTGAACAACGGCAAAAGCTGTTGCGGCGCGATCATAGAACGCGAAGCGTTCAAGACCCTGCACCACAGCCGGGTTGTCTGCCGTTTCATTGATGATCTGCTGAAAATCCGCGACCGCCTCTGGCACAGCATCGGCGTCTCCGACCACCTGCATCGTCAGTGCTGGGTCCGGCACAAAATTGTCCAGTGGCATCACCGACAAAACTGCGCGCAGGATCTCACTGGCCGACGATCCGTCGGCCCGAATGCAGAGCGGTCCTGTACTCGTTCCCGGAAAATTGGCGTCCGCGATCACGATTTCATCGCCATGGCCCATCGCACGCAAGGTGTGCAGCAATTCGGGTGACAGGATCGGGTCGATGTCACGCAGCATCGGCGGCCTCCGAAGGAAGCGGAGCATCAGGCCGGATCAGCCCTTCGCCGCGCAGGTCGGACCAAAGGCCGGCAGGAATCTCGCGATCTAGCAACGCGACATTGGCCTGCACCTCGGCAGCGTTTACCGCGCCCGGGATCACAGTTTTGACGGACGGATGTCCCAACACGAACTGTAGTGCCGCCGCGATCAGAGGTGTCTCGTGCGCCTGACAAACAGCTTCGATGTTGCGGACGCGCTGCAAAATCTCCTCTGGCGCATCATCGTAGTTGTATTTTGCGCCCGGCACTGCACCGGTTGCCAGAATCCCCGAGTTGTAGGGACCGCCCAGGATAATTCCTACGTCACGCTTTTCACAAAGCGGCAAAAAGCTGTCCAGCGCCTCTTGTTCCAACAGGGTGTAGCGCCCCGCCAGAAGGAAGCCATCGAAATCGCCCAGACCAAGTAGTTTTTCGCAAACCTGCCATTCGTTCACGCCCGCTCCGATGGCTGCGATTTCACCGGCGTCACGCAGCTCTACCAGCGCTTTGTAACCGCCGCCGTCAAACAGCTCGCGCACCTTGGCATCGGACATCTCCTGACTGCCTTGGCTGAAAACGCAGACGTCATGGATCAGCAGAATATCCGCGTTGGCCACCCCGATCCGTTCGCGACTGGCCTCGTATGAACGCATCACTCCGTCATAGGTATAGTCAAACACGATCCGCTTTTGCGGCACGTCAACAAAAGCCTCAGGGGTCACTTCATGCGGTTCACAGTCCAGCAGAAGCCGCCCGATCTTGGTCGACAGCTGGATGTTTTCGCGCCCGAAGCGGGCGATTGCTTCGCCAAAGCGTTGCTCGGAGCGTCCAAGCCCGTATTGCGGTGCCGTATCAAAAAAGCGGATACCCGCATCATAGGCCGCCTGCAGGGCCGCCTGGGCGTCTTCGTCGGAAACCTTACGATAGAGGTTCCCCAATGGTGCGCCACCGAAACCCATACGGGTCAATGGTACAGGGCGTGCCGTGCGGTTGTTCAGTAATTCTGTAGTTGAAGCGGTCATCCTGCCTCTCGTTCGGTTTGGAGCGATAAGTTGAAAAGGTGGGGTTTTTCCTGACGCAAAACTTCGATCCGGGGCATAAGCTGGCCCATATGGCGGCGCATGGCCTGCTGCGCCATGTCTTCATCGCGCTCTAGTATTGCGTTGAATATCGACCGGTGTTCATCAAGCGTTTCGACGATCCGGCCTGGTGTCGGCAGCAGCAGCATACGTGCGCGGCTAACCTGAAGGGAAACCGTCTGCGCAACATCTGCCAAACGGTGGAAACCCGTGAAATCCATCAGCAGAGCATGAAATTCCTCATCCGCCTGATAAAAGCCCGTGATATCCTCATCCTCGACCAGAAGCTCTTGCAAACGCATGTTGCGGCTTAACCTGCGGCGCTGATCCTCGGTTAGGTCGCGGGCAACTTTGGCAATTGTCGCCAATTCTAACGCTTCGCGCAGAAACATGCCCTCGCGTATCTCTGACATCGAAAAATAAGAAACTCGGGTTCCGGATTGCGGGACGACGTCCACCAACCCTTCTGCATCCAGTCGCGCGATGGCTTCGGCAACCGGTGCGCGGGACACGCCAAGCCGTTCGCATATCGGCGCTTTCCTGAGGTTCGCTCCGGGCGCAAAGTCCAGAGACAGGATTGCGCGTTTGATAGACAAATAAACTCGGTTGGCCAACGAGCCTTCGGTCGATGAAATGTCACGCAAAAGCGTCGCGTCGATATCTTGTGGTTTATTCATGAAAGTTGATCTAGCATACTAACATGTTAGTTGACAAGTATGTGATCGCAGTTTAGCAATCACTGGCAAGCAAGCAGGAAAACGATGCAAGCAGATCAAGAAATAAAGGCTTTCACGCCCCCGACTCGCGATACGGTGAAGCTTAGCCCCGATGACAATGTCGTTATCGCACTGCGTGAATTGCAAGCAGGCGAGCAGCCCAATGACGTGCCGGTTCCGCTGGTCTCTCAGATTTCGCGAGGCCATAAAATCGCGGTTGCGCCAATTTCCAAAGGGCAGAGCGTGATTCGCTATGGTCAGATCATTGGTCAGGCGAAATCGGATATTGCGCCCGGTGACCATATTCACGTCCACAACCTGGGCATGGGCGCGCATCAACAGGATTATGCCTACGCATCTGCAAACACCGCGTTACCCGCAATTGCGGAAGAGCGGACATTTATGGGCTACCACCGCGCGGATGGCAAAGTGGGAACACGGAACTACATCGGGATTCTGACCACGGTGAACTGCTCGGGCTCGGTTGCACGGTTCATCGCCGAGGCAGCCGAGAAATCCGGAATGCTTGACGAGTTTCCCAATGTAGACGGCGTGGTCCCGATTGTGCACGGCACAGGCTGCGGGATGTCCGGTAAGGATGAAGGATACGCGACCTTGTTCCGCACTCTTGCGGGCTATGCACAACATCCGAACTTCGCGGGTATTCTTCTGATCGGTTTGGGATGCGAAGTCATGCAGGTGGCAGATCTGGTGGGGGGTCGTCCGATCCGCCCCGATGGTGCTCTGCGCTATATGACTATTCAAAACGAAGGCGGCACGCGGCGCACGATTGACCGGGGCTTGGCCGAGATCAAGGGTATTGCCAAACTTGCCAATCAAGTGACGCGCGAACCCGCGCCAATCAGCGAAATTACGGTAGGGATGCAATGCGGAGGCTCGGACGGGTATTCGGGCATCACTGCAAACCCTGCACTGGGATATGCATCCGACCTGCTGGTGCGTCACGGCGGAACGACAATCCTGTCGGAAACGTCCGAAGTATACGGTGCCGAGCATCTTTTGACGCGCCGCGCCGAAACGCCCGAAGTTGGCGCCAAGCTGATCGAGCGCATCCAGTGGTGGGAAGACTACACCGAACGCAACGGCGGCGAGATGGATAACAATCCAAGCCCCGGCAACAAGCGCGGTGGACTGACAACCATACTCGAGAAATCTCTGGGTGCGGTTGCCAAAGGCGGCACTGCTCCGATGCGGGACGTCTATAAGTTTGGCGAGATCGTGGACAAGAAGGGCTTTGTCTTCATGGACAGCCCAGGTTTCGACCCGTGTTCGGTGACGGGGCAGGTGGCCTCAGGCGCGAACCTGATCGTTTTCACCACCGGGCGGGGTTCGGTCTCGGGCTATCAGCCGACGCCTTGCGTCAAGCTGGCAACGAACTCTGAGATGTACGCACGGATGGCCGACGATATGGACCTGAACTGCGGTGACATCGTCACCGATGGTGTCAGCATCGAGGCGAAAGGAGAGGAATTGTTTGAAATTCTGATCCGCGTTGCCTCAGGCGAGAAAACTAGAAGCGAAGAGCTTGGATTTGGGGGGGTCGAGTTCGTCCCCTGGCAGATCGGCGCGGTAATGTAATTACGCACCCTGGGGGATGAGGGTAGCATGGGAGGGAACATGACAAAACTGGTCGACATGACGGGGATCGAAAAGTATTTCCCCGGCGTGCACGCGCTGAAAACAGTGCAGTTCGATCTGTTTTCGGGCGAGGTTCACGCACTTATGGGCGAGAACGGTGCCGGGAAAAGCACGCTGATGAAGATCCTGTCGGGGATTTATCAGCGCGACGGTGGTGATCTGGTGATCGAAGGCAAGTCGGTCAGCCCGACCACGCCCGGCGAAGCGCAGGATCTGGGCATCGGTATCATCCATCAGGAACTGAGCCTGATGAATGATCTGACCGTAGCGCAGAACATCTTTATCGGTCGAGAGCCCCGCAAGAGCTTTGGTAGACTGGACGAGGCCGCGCTAAACGCACAGACGGCCGAGATTTTCGCCTCGATGAACCTGACGCTGGATCCAAAGACACTGGTAGGCAGCCTGACCATTGCGAAACAGCAGATGGTCGAGATTGCCAAGGCGCTGTCTTTCCGGTCCAAGGTTCTTATCATGGACGAACCCACAGCGGCCCTGAACGATGCTGAGATAGCCGAGCTGTTCGTGATCATTCGCCGCCTCAAGGCCGAGGGCGTGGGCATCGTCTATATCAGTCACAAAATGGACGAGCTTAAGCAGATCGCGGACCGCGTCACCGTGATGCGCGATGGCGAATATGTGGGCACCGTAGGCGCGGCTGAGACACCAATCAGCCAAATCATCGCCATGATGGTGGGGCGTGAGGTGAACGAGAAACCTCTGGACGTGCCTGATCTTGGCGACGCCGAAGTTTCGCTTGAGGTGTCCGGTTTAAATCGCGGCAAAGAGATCAAGGATGTCAGCTTCTCGGTCCAGAAGGGCGAGATTCTGGGGTTCGCGGGCCTGATGGGGGCCGGTCGGACCGAAGTTGCGCGCGCAATCTTCGGCGCGGATGGGAAGGACAGCGGAACGATCCGCGTTCATGGCCGAGAGGTTTCGATCAAGTCGCCCAAGGATGCCGTGACTGCGGGCATCGGCTATCTGTCCGAGGACCGCAAACATTTCGGGCTGGCCACCGGCATGAACGTGCGCGACAATATCGCGCTGGCTTCGATGGATCTGTTCACCGGCACCGGAGGGGTGTTGAATGACGGTGAAATCAGCACCACGGCCAAGGGATATATCGCACAGCTGGGCATTCGCACGCCCTCGGACGTGCAAGAGGTCCGACTGCTGTCAGGGGGCAATCAGCAAAAGGTTGTGATTGCAAAATGGCTGCTGCGCGATTGCGATATCCTGATCTTTGACGAACCCACGCGGGGCATCGACATCGGTGCGAAGTCCGAGATTTACAAACTGCTCGAAGAACTCGCCGAGCAGGGCAAGACTATCATCGTGATCTCGTCGGAACTACCCGAGATCATGCGCCTGAGCCATCGCATCGCTGTGATGTGCGAAGGCCGACTGACCGGCATTCTGCCCGGCGGAAAAGACACCACTCAGGAAGACATCATGCATCTGGCCACCCAACGTGCGGCGGCGATGCAGGTAACGGGGGCACCACAATGACCACGGCAACAGACGTTGAAAAGAAGAAACCACTCGCGGGACTGTCCGACAGCGGCGCGTATCAAAAACTGCTAGCATTCGCCAGTTTGATCGCGCTGCTGATCGGCTTCTCAATCGCGTCGCCAAACTTTATGCAAACCTCGAACATGATCGCCATTTTGCAGGCGACCTCGGTCAACGGGGTGCTGGCAGTGGCGGCAACGCTGGTGATCATCACCGGGGGGATCGACCTTTCGGTGGGCACGCTGATGACTTTCTGCGCCGTGATCGCAGGCGTGGTGCTGACCTATCTGGGGATGCCCCTGCTGCTGGGCGTGGCGGCAGCCATCGCGGCGGGCGCGTTCTGTGGGCTTTGCTCGGGCACTTTCGTTGCCAAAATGAAAATCCCGCCTTTCATCGCCACGCTTGGCATGATGCTGATCCTGAAAGGCCTGTCGCTGGTCATCTCGGGTACGCGGCCGATCTATTTCAACGACACGCCGGGCTTTGACCAGATCTCGCGTGGGTCGCTGATCGGAGAGATCTTCCCGGCTCTGCCCATCCCGAACGGCGTTCTGATCCTGTTCCTGGTGGCGATTGCAGCGTCGTACATCCTGAGCCGCACGGTTCTTGGTCGCTACACATTTGCCTTGGGTTCGAACGAAGAAGCAGTTCGCTTGTCCGGTGTGAACACCGACGCTTGGAAGATGCGCATTTACGCTCTGGCGGGCGCAATCTGCGGCATCGGCGGCATCTTGATCGCCTCGCGCTTGAACTCGGCGCAGCCTGCGCTGGGTCTAGGATACGAGCTTGAGGCGATCGCGGCCGTGGTGATCGGTGGCACTTCGCTGTCGGGTGGACGCGGTACCATTCTAGGGACACTGATCGGCGCTCTGATCATGGCGGTCCTGACCAACGGGCTGCGCGTGCTGTCCGTGGCGCAGGAATGGCAAACCGTTGTCACCGGCGCAATCATCATTCTGGCGGTCTATGCCGACATGGCGCGGCGTAAAAAGTCCGGCTGAAGAAACCAAATAATAAACGACCAACTGTGGAGGAGAAAAACATGTTTTCACGTCGTTTCATTCTGGGGGCGCTGAGCGCTGCCACCCTTGCAGCCCCGGCCTCGATGGCCACTGCCGAGGAAATCTATATCCCGCTGGTATCCAAAGGCTTCCAGCACCAGTTCTGGCAGGCTGTGAAATCCGGGGCCGAGCAGGCGGCAGACGAATACAACGTCACCATCACCTTTGAAGGCCCCGACAACGAGACCATGGTAGACCGCCAGATCGACATGCTGGCCGCTGCACTGGCCAACAACCCAAAAGCCATCGGTTTTGCTGCACTGGACAGCCAGGCGGCTATCCCGCTGCTGCGTCAGGCGAATGACAAGGGTATCCCGATCATCGCGTTCGACAGCGGTGTTGACAGCGACATCCCGCTTTCTACCGCAACCACCGACAACTTGGCGGCTGCAGGTCTGGCGGCTGACAAGATGGCCGAGAAACTGGGCGGCAAAGGCAAAGTCGCCGTTGTGGCCCACGACCAGACCAGCCGCACCGGCATCGACCGCCGCGATGGCTTTGTGAACCGCATCGAAGAAAAATATCCTGACATCGAAGTTGTCACGGTTCAGTACGGTCAGGGCGACCACCTGAAATCGACCGAGGTTACCAAAGCGATCCTAACGGCCAACCCTGATCTGGACGGCATCTTCGGCACCAACGAAGGCTCGGCCATCGGTGTTGTTAACGGTGTGCAGGAACTGGGCACCGAAGGTCTGGTGATCATCGGCTATGACAGCGGCAAAGCGCAGAAGGATGCGATCAAAAGCGGCCTGATGACTGGTGCGATCACTCAGAACCCGGTTGGAATCGGCTATGAGACCGTCAAAGCGGCTGTATCCGCATTGAAGGGTGAAGAAGTCCCGGCCCTGATTGACACCGGTTTCTTCTACTACGACGCGTCGAACATGGACGACCCGAAAATCTCGGCCGTTCTGTACGACTAAAACCACCCACTCACGGTGACTATCCCGGCCCGCCAATTCGGCGGGCCGGATTTCGTTTGGGTTTTGCAAAACGCAGTTTAGACTAAAAAATTGATCTGCCGATCGCTGCCAGTTTCGCAATGATGCTTACAAATTACGCAAGGAATGTGCTACTGTTCCCAATATAGTTATTTTTTTACGTTAAAGGTTATTGCTTCTGTGTCCGATAAATCGAAAAATATGTTTCGACTTCGACCGCTGGAAAGGGCTGATGTAGAAACCGTCGCGCCTTGGTTCCAGAACATTGAAGACCTCGCTCTGTTTGATCGAACATCCCGCATTCCCCAAAACCGCCTCCAGACTGAAGACAGTTGGAAAGATGCCTTCACATCTGAAGGTTCCGGCTGCAAATGCTGGTTCATTGTTGAGTCCGAGGAAGAAGAAGCCTTGGGCATGGCTGGTCTCGAGGGGATTTCAAATATCAATCGCGACGCGGTCGTTGCAATGTTTGTACACAAGTCTGCACGTCGACACGGGGTTGGAATCCGAGCAACCGCAATGATCGTTGACTTTGCGTTCCGGCAACTCGGCTTGAATCGTTTGACTTCATATTACCGCGCCGACAACCACACCAGCCGTGACCTTGTCAGTAGAATTGGCTGTCAGGTCGAAGGCACAATGCGGCAAGCGTGGTTTGCGGATGGAGAGTTCCACGACATGATTGTTGTGGGCATCCTAAAGGACGACTGGATGCGGCACAGAGAAGTTCTCGCCTCGGAATTATCTACGGATACTTTCGTGGAAATGGGAGCATCGGCATCATCAAACTGGTCTTGGCCACCCAGGTCGGCAACAGGCAGCGAAAGGTAGAAACAGCCAACAGTCGAAAAAACTAAAAAATTTCTATATGTTGAAACGGGTGCCTATTTGGCACCAATTAAACGAGTATTGCCTGTGAATACCTCTAGTCCGAATTTTTCAATGACGCAAAAGCTCGGTGCTGTTTTGTTCGCCGACGTCGTCGGCTATTCCCGCTTGATGAGCGAGAATGAGCTGGACACATATAACGCTCTGAAATCGTTACTATCTCATCTTGAAACATGTTGTGCAAAATATCAGGGACGGGTCGTCGAAGTACGTGGAGATGGGCTGCTTGCCTTATTTGAAACGGCCACAAGCGCAGTTGAATTTGGCATCGAACTGCATCGGATCGCAAGCCAACACAACGAAACTCGAACAGATGATCAGCGAATCAAATTCCGCGCCGGCGTTCATCTCGGTGAAATTCTGATCGACGATCGCGGCATTCACGGCGACAATGTCAATATCGCGGCGCGGTTGCAGGAAATTGCAGAACCCGAGCGTGTTTACGTCAGCTCTGCAGTCTATGACCAAGTCTGCAACAGGCTGCGGTACGGCTACGAATTCCTGGGCCCCAAGCAGTTAAAAAACATACTCAATCCTGTCTCGACCTATTGTGTGCGCAGCGAAGTTGCAGGCGCGACAATGGCCGGCACCATGCGCCCGGAAACGCCCACGAGTCAGGTTCTGGAACGACCGGACACTCCGTCCGTCGCGGTGCTTCCTTTCGGCAGCCAAGGCGGAGATGAATCCGACAGTTGGATTGCCGAAGGCATGACCGACGACATTATCATGAATCTGTCAAAGTTCAGGAACCTTTTCATAATCGCGCGAAACTCCTCTTTCTTTTTCAAGGCACAATCGATGCCTCCAAAAGAGGCCGCCCAGCGATTGAATGTACGCTACATCGCGCGGGGCAGCGTCCGCCGGTCGGCCAGCCGAATTCGCATTTCGGCGGAATTGGTGGACGCCACCACCGAACGGACGATTTGGGCGGAACGTTTCGACCGCAGAATCGACGATATTTTCGACATATTGGACGAGGTGACCGAGTGCATCGTTGCAGCGACCGCCGTTATGATCGAGTCCCATGAAAAGCAGCGAATGATCCAGGCGATGCCATCCGACCTCGAGGCGTACAGCTCGGTTCTTCAGGGGCAGCATCACATCTTCAAGTATACGCGAAACGACAATCGCAAGGCGCAAAGCTTCTATCAATCGGCACTGGAACGCGACGAAGGATATGCCCGCGCGGCTGCAGCGCTGTCGCGCACACTGAATATAGACTGGCGGTATTCCTGGACCGAAGACCCAAGCACCGCGTTGGATCAGGCTCTGAGATTTGCACAACGTGCTATCGAGCTCGACCCGACTGACGCGCGTGGGTTTGGCGAACTGGGTTATGTCCACCTGTATCGCAAAGATCACGATGCATCGATTCAGTCATACCAGCGCGCTTTGGCGCTGAACCCAAATGATGCAGATATGCATTCGGACTATGCCGACGCGCTGGCGCATTCGGGCGACAACGAAACAGCAATCACCCATCTGCAACAAGCAATGCGGCTGAACCCGTATTTCCCGGATCAGTATCTGTGGCACCTTGGCGGGGCATATTACAACCTTCGCCGCTACGAGGATGTAATCGAAACCGTCAACAAAATGAACAACCCAACCGAAGGTCAACGAATGCTGGCAGCGAGTCACGCCCAGTTGGGCAATATGGAGATGGCCCGGTTGATTGCGGACAAACACCGTGAAGCGCATCCAAATTTTTCTTTGCAACGGTGGGCCAAGGTTATGCCCGACCGTTTGGAAGACGATACCCAGCATTTTGTCGAAGGATTGAAAAAGGCCGGGTTCTGAAAAAGAAAAAGGGCGCGTCGAGCGCGCCCTCGCTACATTGATCGTAAGCCACCCTCAGTCGCCGCCCCGAACTTTGGCCCCACTTACTTTGGCGCCGCTAACCTTTGCGCCTGATACTTTGGCTCCGCTTACCTTAGCCCCGCTCACTTTGGCTCCAGATACCTTTGCGCCACTGATCGCCGGGCTATCGAAGCCGAAATAGATATCAAGTAGGACTTGTTCAAACTGGCCGCTCATGACGTCCATGCGAATAGTGAAATCGGCCTTGTTGTAGTCCCAGACACGAATGTCGTCAGCGAACTGATAATCGGCCGTTGCAACCCCGGTCAAATCAGGCTTGTTGGGTGCCCGAGATGCAAGTCCACCGGGTGCGTTCTGTTCGGTACCTTTTCGGTTCACGGCTTCCCCGCGCCCATGCACAAGGAACATGGTCGGTTCTGGTAGCTCGTAGTACACACCCTCGTACGAAAAGCCGAAAATCTTAGCGAATCTTGCACCGTTCAGGAATTGATCACCAAGGAAGTTGTTAACACCGCGCCCCCGACGACGTTTTCCCTTGGATTCAAAAAACTGATTTTGGGAGCCGCGATTGTTTTTGAGCGTTTGTTTCCAGAATGTTCGCCGAAAATCATCGCCTTTTCTGACAAGCACGAATTGGCCCTTCCCCAACACTTCCCGATCGCTCAGAATGAATGACCCAGCGTTGTTGGTGTCCTCCGTGGCTTTATAGATGCCTGATATTGCTTCGTTGTCGACTTGTACTAGGACTTTGTTGCCTTCTTTCAAACGGACATCGTCAATTTTGTTGCCGATGGTCGGCAAGGCATTAATTTCGTTGTCGACATAAGCCACCCGAACGGTTTCGTAGTCTTTCTTTATTTGAAGATCGTCTACACCGCGCCCGAACAATAGCACTTCTGAAAAACTGAGCAGGGACTCAGACATTATATTCTCTCCCAACTATGGGATCGACGGAGTCTGAGACCTCATCTCCCCCTTTTTTAACACCCGAACAAAGAGTTCGAGAAAATGTGTTCCAAAAATCACCCCTCAAATCCATGCCACAAAATGGTGAAAAAATAAAGGATGTTACTTATTGTCCCGGCACCAAAGTTCGAACCGAGTTGGCATGACTGTCTTCGTCTGGGTTCGGCAAACGCGGACCTGCCGTCGTCAAACCGATATCGCGCATCCGAAAATTACCCTCGATTATTTGCCGGAATGCGCCGCCGGTAATTTCCTGATCCACAGTAACTAGTGCTTTTTCGACACCAAAATAGCTGAGGGTATCAGCATCCAGTAGGCTCCAGGTATCAGCTAAATAGGTCCCCAAGTAGTCGCGCGCCTCAAGTAGGGCAACGCGGAAACCCTCGGGGTTTTCCGCGTATCGCTTGTCAAAAACGTTTTGCATGATAGCGCTGTAATCGGGCGAGTCTTCCAATTGGTCCGACAGATCCTCTTCCTCAGGTGAAATCAGACCGTGTAGCAAAAGGCGTTCGTGATAGATGTCGACGAAAATGTCGAACATTGCTCCGGTCAACGGCTCAGAAAGGGCATGTTCGCTGGACCAACCCGAGGCAAATTCCGAGAGGGATCTGTTATTAGCCGCCGTTCTGATTTGCGCGTTTTCGGACAATTCTGCGAATCGATTCAAACGGTTGAATGTGTAGAGATTGCCCCGAGTGTTTTCCAACAGCTTTTCAACAACTGATCCAAAATGCAAAGACGCCAACAGCGCGACCAGATCGGCGGCGGATTCATGAAACCCGTAATACTCGCCCGAAGCGTCGCCATCAGCAGGCATTCCAATCACGCTATAAATTATGGCGTGACCAATTTCATGCGCCACGACATCGAAATTCAGACTGTAGGGCCGGTATTCGTTACCGTGCTCATGTGTTCCACCGGTTTCCAGAAAGCCCCACCCAATATGAGCATTGTCGAGACTGGGCAATAAAGACAGTTCCAAACGGTCGAAATCACGCGCGAAATGCCACGGGATGGGGCGGTCGAAATAGCCTTGCCACACATCCATGGTGAAATGAGCGGAACCGAAAAGATGCGCCGCTTCGAAGGACGGATCGGATGGGTCGATATGGATGAAATTTCCCAGCTCATCTGGCATTGCGGGCGGTTGTATATGTCCATCCCACGGGGGTAGGTACATGCCCGGTCCGTTGGGACCTGGAACAATAGCACCATAGGGTGTCGTTTTACCAACCGGATTCACCGTGTACATACGCGGACCAGAAGGTCCGGGACCGATGCTGCCTTGTGGTGCAGATATCTCGACCAGTTCCAGTTCTGCGTCAGGTTCGAGAAAAGGCGACTGTGGAAAAAGCAAAAACCGAGTGCCCGGTTCCTCATTCTCCGTTTCTTCGGGTAAGTTCATAATGCGCCCTCCCGCTTGGTTCGCTGGTCCATCACGCGTCAGAAGGCGACGAGCTATCGGTCCTATGGCAAAATAAAAACTCGGCTTCTATCAAATCGAACAAGGCATCCCGATCGGGAAGTCCCAATGAAACTGCGTATGAGTCAAAATCATCCGGTATGTCCCGGTCAAGTATTGTTTCAAAGTACCACAACACCATCGACAACCTTTCGGCGTTCGCCATTTGGCTGGTCGAGAGGGATAAGGCCGCCTTTTCTTTTGCCCGGTCGCGAAACTCGGCATAACGGCCGGCACGGCATAGTTCAGCAATGAGCTGAACCTCAATCCGGTTTTTTCTACCGGCAATCGCCTCTTCAATTCGGGTATTATCGATCAGCATCGCCTCGTAGCTATCAAGACTTAGATCGTTGTCATCGAGCCACCGCATTAAATCGGAATGACGTGGCAGACCCACGCTGGCCCGGTGGAGCGACATTTGGTGCATGACCGCGTCTCGGTCTGGCGAGTTTCCAGTACGCACATCCGCTTCCTGCGCCAATAGGCTTAGCGCGGCGCGTTCGCGCAACTTGGAAAAAAGCTGAGGGTTCAGGCGCAATTCATCCAACACCGCGTGACCGTTGGTTGTTTCTCCATCAACCCGGGCGCGCAACCCGTTCCAAACCAGCGTCCTTTCCATTCGAATTGGGTTTTCTAATGATGGGGTAGATCTGGCCAAGTGTTCGGCCATCTTTCGAAGCATTGCACAAGCGTCCTCAGCCTTCGCATCGACCTGCCCGGTTTGCAACCAAGCTTGGAAGTCGGCGATACCCTTAAGATGACTGAGGGCCTTGCAGATACTTTCCCAGCTTCTTTGCTGGTAATGGATGCTTTTTGCCACGCCTAGCATTTCATCAGCATTCGCCAAAGACACCAGCCCGTCGGCCACCGCCTTTGCCACCGTCGCACGCACCGACACCATCGGGACACTAAGCGCAGGATATCCAAGCTCTGCGGGTCCATGCAGGACGGCAACTTCATCATCGTCCTGCAAAACATCCGCGCGGTAGTCTTCGAAAATCTGCCCGACACCGATCATTCCCATGTCCGACAGCTCTGCAGCCCTGAGCGCACCCATACTGGCGCTTCCGAAGACTTGTACACCCTGCTCCATAGCCCAAAGAATTTCCTTGTGCCAAACCGACGGAACCCCTTCGAAATATCCGTCGATAATCCCGATAGCATTTGGTCGGTCGCGCGCGGCCCGATAAACATCCCCCTGCCGAACCGGAGGGAGTATCGTGGCCTCCAAATACTCTGCAACCCTTTCACGGGGCAGAGTGGGGCCGACAAATACAACGACACTCATGACTGGGCACCGCCAACAGCGTTCGCACGGCATCCCGGAACATAATCTGGGTCGTCGTGCGGGGCCTCAAGACCGGGAATAATCGCCCTGACAACCGAAATATCCAATTCTGAGCGAGACAGATTAACGACTACTGTTTGAGAAAGTCCAACCTCGCGCAAACGGTTCAGTAACAACTCTATATCTTCATCAAATGAATCAGTTGAGTAGGAGGCGCACTCTGTAAAACCCTGAAGCGGAGAGGTTTCTTTGATCAGGTTCTGTACAAAAGCGCTCCGATCAATTTGTGCCTGATCAGTAAACTCTGACGGATCCAAATCATCCCGTGCCCCAGAGATATAGGTCAGACGAGTCTGCGCAGCTTCGGTCACCGCGCGCAAAAGTGCAATCGCACGATCCGGGTGACACCCATCTCCGATGCCAATATGGCCGGACTTACCTTCTGGTTCGCAGATCACACAGCGAAAACAAGCGATGCCAACATCAGACGTCGTGTCCCAAAGACCAATCTCCAACCCCGCATGTGAGATCATGTTCAGTGCCAGTTGGCATCGTTCGTCTTCAATTGTTCTGACATCTATTCGATGTGGATTTACCTTATGATGCCAGAGGGTTGTCGCGTCTCTCTCGATCACTTCACAGATTGCATGACAACTTGCTTCGGTCACCGTATTTCCAGACGCCAGCCCATTGGTGGTTCTTGGAAAAGCGCAATGCCCTCCTACTGGGGCACTGGTGTAATCCGTGTCTACCATCTCTAAAGGAACCCAACAGTCTAACTGTGTATTCAGGTCATGGCCCTGAACCCACATAATAGCTTGATCTGGATCGAAACGCCCACCGATCACACGGGGCAGGGCCTCAATGTCAATAATAAAGGCCCGCTGGATCAGATCATTGTAACGGGCCAACTGTTGCGGAAGTTGAATCTGTTCTGCATGCCAGGACTCGATCGCCTCCATGACGCCCGAAGCCCGGGCCGCGCTAAGAGACAAGCCTTTTCCTAAAGACACTGCAACCGACCGAGAGTTTGGTCGCGCCACCATAACCGTCGGCAAGCCTATTCGATCCAGACCTGTCAGGTTGGCCACTCGAGTAATACCCATCGCCTTCAGGTGTGGTTTGACCAAGCTGAGCGTTTGTTCAGGATCACGCGCCCGATGCGTGTCCAAAATGTATTTTTTCTGTGAGTTTAAGGACATGCGACGAACCCAGAACAAACCAATCAGGTGTTTAACATGATGTTGAAATCAATATGAAACACGATGGTTGATCAAAGATCAGCGGTCAACAGTAACACGTAGAGCCAAGCAGAGTTGTTACGATTTTTAACATAACTATCATTAAGCCTATCTAGCGAGAGGAAGCGAACACGTCCTAAACTAGGGCCGCCACAAATACCCTACCTTGCTCAAAGCAACTGAAACGAGGATGGGTCCAAACAGAGTTCGGTCTATGTGAGTGTCTGTCTGAAGTCAGCACAGTTCGGGGCGATTTGATATGAGCGAGTTTCTGGCTCATCGTACGGCCCCAATGGCGGGCCACTTTTTCCAGTTCAGGGTCATCGGAATCGGTAACCGCTTGTCCCACCCGACAAAGTCGTAGGAGTAGTTGATATCGGCCCTGCCGTGGAATTGCTTCCTGTCCGCAACAGGTGAAACCCGTCTCAAACTGACGAGCATTTTCTTTACCATAGCTCGCTCGACACCCTGAGCATTGGTTGTTGCCAACCTCTCGGCCATGTTCAAAATCTGGAGCTTTGCGTTCATAGCAGCCCATTCTTTCTAAGCCAGCCCACAAAGCCGCCACGAGACCTTGGGGCCATTTTTTACAGCAACCATTGCTGCGGCCTTTAGCTCTGTATCAGAGGCACCAGCTGCCCAGAGACGTGTGATACTCAGCGCTTCTGACGCGCCTTGAGGGTCCAATAGCGGAACCAGTCGCTGTGGTGCCCGTTGGCTCTTTCTGCTACGTCAAAAGCAATCTCAGTGGGTAACGATCTGAGGCAAATGAAAGCCAATCCTGCCAAATCTTCTTCGGACAACATGCGCGCAAAGACGTTCTGAGACCTTAGCCAATTTTCGGTATTATCAAGCACAAAACAGGCCCTTGTAGTCATCAAGGCGCGATCCCTGCGGTCCAGTTTTGCCCACTCTGTGGGCCAGGAGGCAACAACTTCGGCAAAGTCCTTCATTCGCCCTGCCCCTCCACCAATTGAGCCGCTAAGGCGATGGATGCCGCCCTAACCAACACAGGAGGGGAAGGATGACGATTCAGACACCGATAATCACAGACGAAGCTGAGTTCGTTACAGGCACTCAAGCCATTAGTTCAACCCGCTGACCATTTGGCAGGCGCAAATTCCATGAGATGATAAAAGCGAATCTCATAAAGCCGCATTTCGCGCATGCCGGCGCCCGGCCGATCTATTACGTGGAAGAAATCGACGCCGTTTTTCAGCCCCTAGCGTGTGAAAAGGTGGGGCCACAGTGGGGGCCAAAACTATACAAACACTAATTTAATTAATGATTACAACGTATACTTGGTACGGGTGGAGGGACTTGAACCCCCACGCCTTGCGGCGCCAGAACCTAAATCTGGTGCGTCTACCAATTTCGCCACACCCGCATCCCAGACAGAACCTGTCAGATTGATCGGGTGAATAGCAAAGCTTGAAAGCAAGTGCGAGAGGGAATTTCACCCAAAGCAAAGGTTTATTCCACGCTCTTTAAGGATTCTTACGCACGAAACCCACGCACCACATTTGCGCCACAATTCAAACGCCAAAAAATCTTATTCGCGTCAAAATAACACCGCCTTGCCAGTAGTTGATAGGGGCTGAGGACTTACCGAGTCTTTTTTGCCTTTGGGCCACATACGAGTTTCCAGCTCAACTTCAACAAAAGGGTCGTAACTGTGACCAACATGATGAACTCTGCTGCTACCGAGCAAGACGCCGTTGGTCTTGCACGCGAAAGTTTTCTTGGTGAACTCAAAACCCTGACCAAAGATCATCCCGACACAGGGTTTGGTATCTCATTGCGGACCCATTCGGGTGGCCACTACCTGTTAGCCAATTCCCGGATGCCTCTGCCCAAGACCAAATCCGCAGGTTTCCCGACCGGCCGTCGTCTTGCCTGCCTGGAAAACAGTGAGTGTTTCAGCTCGATCGAAGTGCTTGCCGATTCCGGAGCCTATGAAACGATCACCCCTGTCGATGAAGCGGCGATCCTGGGGAATGCTTTGAACCTGATCGCACGCATCGATACGCTGACCAGCACTCAGCCCGATCAGGTCCCACACCATATCGCCGCGACCGGAACCGGAGGCTGAACTATGGCGCGCAATGACCATCTTTTGTCCGTTGGCAACGAAGCTCTGACGCCTATGACGTCAGCCATGTCCGCGCTGACGACGCAGATCGACCAGCTGACTGAGGTGGCAGACGCGCGCTCGACTGCCCGGCTTGCCACGCTGAAGACTAAGATCGAAAATTTCACTGCCAGCGTTACGTTGGTTGGTCAGGTTAAGGCGGGCAAGTCTTCGATTGTGAACATTTTGGCCGGGCGCCCTGCCCTGTTGCCCTCTGATGTAAACCCGTGGACCTCGGTGGTCACGACGTTGAACATAAACACCCGGACCGAAGGCGACACACGGTCCAAGTTCACGTTCTTCGAGCAGGAAGAATGGGACAACCTGATGATCGGTGGTGGTCGTTTGGGCGAACTGGCAAATCGTGCTGGGGCAGACGACGAAATGGACGATATCCGCCGTCAAATCGGCGAGATGAAGGATAAGTCAGAAGAACGCTTGGGCAAGCATTTCGACCTGATCCTGGGGCAAAGCCACCAATACGACTACTTCGACGAAGAGCTTATCCAGCGCTATGTCTGTCTGGGTGATGAGGATGATCCGGACATCAATCCCAAAACCGGACGATTTGCCGACGTCACCAAGTCCGCTGACCTGTTCATGGACATTCCGCAGTACCCCATTTCGTTGAAGCTCTGCGACACACCCGGCGTGAACGATACCTTCATGGTGCGCGAGCAGATCACTCTGCGCAGCCTGCGGGGGTCCGAAGTCTGCGTTGTCGTTCTGGCTGCAAGCCAGGCGTTGACAACTATGGATATGGCGCTGATGCGCATTATCGCACAGTTTGAAAACCGCCAGATTATCCTTTTCGTCAACCGAATTGACGAACTGGCGGACCCTGTAAATCAGGTTCCGGAAATCCGAGATCGCATCCAAGACACGCTCAAGCAAAACAACATCGACGCCAACACCAGCGTCGTTTTCGGCAGCGCGCTATGGGCCGAGGCAGCGATCACCGGGAATCCCGATATCCTGACCGAGGAATCGCGCGAGGCTTTGAACACTTTCTATCTGGCCGCCGGGTTTGGCGATCAGGCACCATCACTGGACAAAATCTGGGCGCTTTCAGGCTTGCCAGACCTTTTGCTGGCCATGAATGAACGGATCGCCGAGGGGGCAGGCAACCGCCTTCTCGAGCGCGTCCGCCACAGGGCGCGCAATATCGCAAGCCAAATCCGCGCCACTGCAGTCGCCAAGAGCTTATCTAATAGCGACGGCATTGTCCGAGATCTGGATGGGGTGTCGACCGAAGAGGCGATCGCAAAGATCACCGAACAATACGAAAAGAAAGTGGCGGAACTGACCACGTCACTACGTGACAAAGTGATCGAACGTCTGAAGTCGGCGGAATCCAATTTTGTCAAACGTGCAACGGACTCTTTGATCTCTCATCTCGAGCAGAATGGAGAAGAAGGCACGTGGCAATATGATCCGGCAGGATTACGCACCTTGCAAAAAGCAGCCTATTTCAGCTTTGCACGCTCGATGCGCAAGGAAGCCGGTTCGCTGTACTCAACCGCGGCCTCGGATGTCGAGGCCCTGTATCAGAAGCTCTTGGGCAATCATCTAGGCGAGTTTGCCATCGAAGCCCCCATCGTGCCACGTGTCCCGCCCCCATTGGGAATTGGCCGGACCATCGCACTGGATTTGCAAAGCACATGGTGGCGTCGTTGGTGGCAGCGTCGTAAAGGGTTCGAAGCCTATGCTGCGGACTATACGCGGTTGATAGCTTCCGAGGCGAATTCGATCACCAAAGACATCGAAGAAAACCAGGTTGCTGCAGTATTGGAAAATGTCCGTGCCGTTCTGTCAGACTTCCTGCGTGAGCAGAAAGAGACATTGCTGAGCATTTCGGCCTCGGCCGAAGCGGTTCCAAATCCAAACGCAGCACTGCTGGCGGGTGGGGTGCCCCAGAAATCGCGGGACGATATCTTGGGCGATATCCTGAAAGATCTTAGCAACGAGGCAGCATAAGTAGCGACATGGCAAAAGATTCACAAACCCGCTTCGTTTCATCCAAGGCATGGGAACGCGTCGAACAGTGGTCCCGCCGCAAACCTATCTTCGCTCTTATGGGCGAATTCAGCGCCGGCAAATCCACCTTGATGAACTTTCTACTGCGGTCGCACACGCTGCCAACGCAGGTGACGGCAACTCAACTGCCGCCGGTTTGGTTCAGCTGGGGCAATCAATCTGCTTACGTTCAGCGCCACGATGGCTCGCGCGATGATATCACCCTGGATCAACTGGAAACCGTCGGAGTGAACGATGCTCAGTTCATTCGGATTTTCCTTGAAGCTGACATTCTGGAGGCCGTTGATCTAATTGACACGCCCGGTATCTCGGACCCCAAAATCTCGGACGATGTCTGGCGGCGCGCGGTTGGTCAAGCCAATGGTGTGTTGTGGTGTACCCACGCGACCCAGGCCTGGCGCGAGACCGAACGCGCAACATGGGTGGCGTTGCCAGAACGGCTTCAGAACAACTCGTTACTGTTGGTGACGCGTGCCGATGTGTTGGGGCCCAAGGATCGGCAAAAAGTCCTGCGCCGCGTCAATCGTGAGGCCGGGCATCTGTTCAATCGCTCGATCTTGTTCTCGGCTCGTGATGCAATTACCGCACGCGACAAAAGCGGCGATGCCGAGCTTTGGGCTCGCAGCGGCGGCGGCAAGATGGTCGACAGCTTCCTTGAGATTACGGAACAGATCATGGACCATCGCGCCGATCTTCTGGCGCGCTACCAGATCGACGACAGCCTATCTCCCATGGCGTTGCATGATCGTGTTGACGAGATTCAGCAGGACCAGTCTTCTCCATTGCAGTTGGTGAACCCGGAAGTCGATCCATTCGAACTGGATCGCGACGAAGTTGTCACCAGTTTCCCCGTGCGCCCTGCCCGCGTGGAATTGCGCGCTGACGATAGTGAACGCGCCCCTCGTATCGTGCCCGATGAGGCAGATCGCCTGAGGGCCGAGATGGCCACAAATACAGTTGACGCAGCACCGATTGCGGACACGCAGGAAGAAGAGGACGATCTGCGCGCTTTCTTCCGCGAGTCACCGAGCCCTACGCTGAATCTGACCGATGCACCGCTAAACACGTCCGACGAAGATGAGTATGACCTGTTGGATGAAGAGGACTTCGAAGACGAAGACTTAGTCGCAGAAGTCGCGGCTGAGGACGCTGAACAGGATGAAGACGTTTCCGACACCTTTATGGTTTCGCTTGAAGATAAACTGTCGGCGACACCTGAACAGAAGGAAGATACTCGGGAAGTTGCAGAAGAAACACCCGCTGAAACATCGGTTTCTTCTATAACGGCGCTCATGGCCGAGCAGGCGAAACATAGCGAAGAGTTCGAGCCGGAGCCCGAGACCTCGGGGTTGATCGATATGCAGGTTGTTTCGCTGCCGAACGGGTCCGAGCCACCGGTCCACAAGGAACGACTGGAGGATGTACTGAACGCTCCCGCGGGCTCTCCTCTCAGCGCCGCCGCCATGTGGCGCGAGATCTCTGAAGATGAGGAGCTGCCGCAGGACGCCGAAAGTCTGAAAAAAATGTTCCTGTCTTTCCTGGACGAATACGATCAGATCGCGGCGGAACATTTTGCGCGTGGCACCAAATCCACGGTCACGCCATTGCCTGAGGTGAACAAAAACGGCGGGGCCGAGTGGCATGTATTGTAACAGGTTTCTGAATTAGAAAAGCAGTACGTAAGATGAAAATCGAAGCCGCTTTGATCACAGCCACCGAGACCATACCCGACTGCATCGCAGCCGGGTATGTCGATATGGAAACGGGCATGTTGCTGGGTGCTCATGCGCCCGACCCGCAAGACCAGAGTGTTCTGGACACTCTGGCAATTGCTGTTGCCAACCTGTTTCAGGGGCGCGGTGTCCGTGGATTTGAAGCGCTTTTGCGCAGTATTGGAACGGAAGGCACACAGGAAGAGGGCTTTGGCGAAATCGCAGTATTGGCTGGCGACCGAATCAATATCTTCCTGCGCACTCCTGCGTACCCGGATCACGTTGTCTGCTACATCTGCCGCAGTAGCGCCAATATCGGTTTGGCCCTTACAAAATCACATCTAAGCCTCGCGCCGGTTACGGCGGCGGTTTGAGCTAGACCAGAGGAGGTCACAGTATGATGGATACGGAAATACTCGACCTGCTCGAGGATATCGGACGTTCGTCCGTGGCACGCCAGAACCCCGCCGTTACGTTGACAGGTGATTCAGCGCAGACCCGGCGCGATCAGGTCCTGCGCACAATTCGGGGAACGGTACTACCGCGCCGTCTGGAGTTTACAGCGGCAAATGGCGATTGCCTGGCTATCGAAGTGAACAGCTCTAGGGTGACGGATGTATTCCGCGTTCGAACCGGGATCGCCCCTGACTTCGAAACCCAACCGCGTGATACACTGGCTAAGAAACTGGCCGAAATCGTTACGGATATTGCGTCAGCTCCTGGACCGCTGAGTTTGATCTCCTTGCAACCAGACGCCGTGCTAGAAGCCGACGACGTCGGCATCACTTTCAGCGAGATATCGAAAGCCTGTTCTCAGGTCGAACTGCCATCTGAACCGATCGTTTCAATCGTGCCAGAGCCCGCTACAGACGACGTGCCAGCCGACGAACAGTCTGTACTGACGAACGGGTTCTTCGACGGCGCGGCATCTTTCGCGCTTGGCCGGATACATATCGGGGATAAGTCCGAAGTTCGCACCGATGGCGTTTGTGCATCAGGGCAGCCAGCCCACGCCGACCAAACCGTTTTGGAACAATTCGTCAAAGACCTAGTCGGTTGGAACGAGGATTCTACAAATGACGATCGCGGTCCTCAGTTGATCGTAATGCGACCAGCCGGCGGCAAGGGAACTGCGCTGGCCGCCCTCAAAGATGGTCAACAGACCGCCATTGTGATCCATGAAAGCCGCAAACTGGGTGCCGCGGTAAACTTGTGGAAGTCTATAACCGGCTCAGGCAGATGACCGGGCCTGAAACGTTCAAATTTTCGGCGAATTCAATTTGTGAGTTCGAGTAACCAGGGTAAATGTTATGAGTGAAAATCAACGTCGCGAATTGATAAGGGTTGCCGAAGATCTGAAAGGTCTAAGCAACGAAGAAACACGTCAGTTTATTTCCCGTATTGTCACTGATCTTACGGATCTCAAGCCCTCTATTGCCTTTGTCGGGCAGATCAAAGCGGGTAAATCACGGCTGATTAACGGGTTCACCGGTCAGGCAGAGTTTCTGCCTTCGGATGTGAACCCTTGGACGACGGTCATTACTGACATGCATTTCGGGCATCCTTCGGGCCGCACCAAAGGGGCCGAGTTTCATTTCTTTGACAACCGGCAGTGGCAATCTCTGATCGCCGAAGGTGAAGAGCTGCGCAATATGTTCCCCGATGACGAGGACAGTTATAAGCGCGAGATGATCGAAGAGCAGGTTGATGCGATGAAAGCGCGCGCCAAACTGCGTCTGGGTTTGAGTTATAAGGACCTGTTGGGTCAGCACCACGACCTCGATAATCTGACGACCGACGATTTGGCGCGGTATGTTTGTGCAGGCGACGACCCGACCGACGACGGGAACCATGACCCCGGCTCGGACCGCGGTCTATACAGCGACATTACCCGAAAGGCTGAGGTCTATTTTGACATCGGCCATTTCCCTTTTCCGCTGACAGTCACGGACACACCCGGAGTAAACGATCCGCTTCTGATCCGCGAAGAAATCTCGCGCCAGTACCTTAAGGAATCAGACTTTTTCGTCGTCGTATTGTCGGCGCACCAAGCCTTGTCACGGGCGGACCTGAAATTGTTCCGCTTGATGCAGGCGCTCGAACTGGGTCAAATCGTAGTCTTTATCAACCGCGTGGACGAGTTGGGCGGTGGTGCAGAGGATGCCGTCAAGGTGCGCGCCGACGTAATAGATGGGCTGGACAAGGCGCTTGGCAATTCGGACATCGATGTGCTGATGGGCAGTGCGCAATGGGCCCACTACGCGCTTACGGGCGACGATACTGGCGTCAACCATGACCACGTCCTTGCATGGCTTCGCGCCCATCCCGAACAGATGAAGCAATATCTGGACGGTGTTGAAGAAATCAAACAAGGTCCCGGTCCGATCAGCCGCGAAGGCGTCCTGAGGTTTGCTGCGATGATCGCATCCGGGCTTCCCGATCTGCGCCGTCACGTCACCAGCGCTTTGACCCACGGCCCGCGCGATGAACAGCTTCGTATGGCATGGCAACACTTGGACAGTTTCGCCAAGGGAGAGTTGGAACGGTCTCGTGCGCATCTGCGGGCCATCGAGGAAGAAATTTCAGGCAAACCCGAAAGCGAAGATGACAACGACAAAACTCTGGCCGGGTTGCGCGCGAAAGTGGCTGACAAGACGTCTGAGATCATCGACGGGATGGATGAAGTTCTAGCCAATCTGCGCGGTGTCATGGACGATACAGTGGCCGAAGCGGTATCGGACGTGGTGCGTGGACCCAATGGGGATTCGCCCTTGCTGGCAAAGGGCGGCGAGACGGAACTGAATTTCGGCCCGCTGCGCGATCGTATGCGCGAACTTGTCCAAGGCGCCACTCAGGTTATTCGCCAGCGAATGCTCAGTGAATTATACGCGATCGACATGCAAAGCAACGCCGCCTTGCGCGCCCTCCCAGGCTGGCAGGATCAGACAGACAACCGAATGAACACAAGCGCTGTACGGTGGTTCCGGCCTGACACAACGGCGCTGACACGCGGAATTACGGTTGAGCTGCGCGTGACATGGCTGTCGCGCCTGATTTCGCGAAAAAGCGTTGTTACCCGCGCTGAGAACATGATCGTTCAGGAATTTGAAATGATCGGGGATGATCTGGTCGACACTGCTCGCAGTGACTTGCTTGAGCGGTTGAACACAGTTCTGGATCATTACATGGCCCTTTTGGCAGGGCATCTTGAAAATCGTTCTGGTTCAAGCGAAACAAATGCCAAGGCCGAAGCGCAAGAGGCGTATAACAACGCCCAGCGTGTTGCAGATGAACTGGACACCGTTTTCGGAGCTGACGCCGCGAACGAGACTTTACCTGAGGCAGCTGAATGATCGAATTTCCGGGAACCGAGGAGGAAGTGCGTAAGCTTGAGCACTTTCTGACCGCGACTGAAGACCTTCCCACTGACGCTAAGCTGGACGACATGCGCGATCGCGCATTGGCCCATGCCGAGCGCCTTTCGAATGCGGTCAATATCGGCTTCGCCGGAGAATTCGGTGCCGGGAAATCCAGCCTTGCCAATATGCTGGCGGGTGCCGACATTCTACCGACCGGCCCGCAGCATCTGAAACTGCCGCTGGTTATCGTTGCCTATTCCGAAACTCCTGAAACGACAGTGGGGTGGTGGGGCAAAGAACCCAAAGTATACTCCGGTATTGCGCTGGAAAAGGCGGCTCAGGAAAATCCAGATTTTATCTCTGTGGGGATTAACACCCCTGCCTTGCAGGAGATTTCGTTGTTTGATTTGCCGGGAACCGGCGCATTGGACGACAGTTACAAGCCAACGCTGGATCTGTTGAAATTCGTCGATTGCGCGATCTGGTGTACCAACGGGACCCACGCCTGGCGTGAGACCGAGCGCCATCTGTGGTCCCAGGTTCCGCAGGAACTGCGCGCTAACAGTTTGCTTGCCGTAACGCATGCCGATTTGCCACCTGTCCGTGATGCGCTGGACCGGGTTCTTGCGCGATTGAACAAGGAAAACGGTGAAGTGTTCCGCTCGGTGGTGCCAATTGGCACGCCGGTGGCAGTACGGGCCATGGCGCAGGAACCCGAACCAGACTTCGCCCTTTGGGAAACTTGCGGCGGGCAGAACTTGGCCGAACAGGTATTGGAAATCGCGTCAAACCGCCGCCAGCATGACATCTCCGCTGCGCAAAGAGATCTTGAGAAAGACTTTATACCCTATCTGCAAACGCTGGATATTGACGAACCCGAACCAGCGCAGCCTGACACAGCAAAGATGCAGGCGGTCCTGGAATCCGCGCTGCCACCGCTGGAAAATCCGATCCTTGAAGACTGGCTTGCCGCGATCGCCAGTATCTATGAGGACTTGCGAGAATCCTCCGAAATTGAACCCACGGCCTTTTTGACCAGTTGCCAAGAAATCGTCGAGGATTTCGCCGAACGTTTGGAACAGGGCGGAGAAATAGATCCGCAGGCCGATTGGATTCCAGCCGAATTCGAAAAAGCCACGGATTTGCTTTTGCTGCTGCAATTTGAAAGCGGCGATGCGCCTTTGAAGGATGCGGTCAGTATTCTGGCCCAGCTCAGCGACAACCTCGCTTGGGCAGGCAGCCGGGTTGAGTCATCACAACCGCGTACCGGCACTTAACGCAATCACGTTAGGATTGTGCCTTTAAGCTGCGATTCGTCGTGTCAAGAATCATGCGTTCATTGTTTCGGAATCAATGAACAATAACTCCAAAACCGGCCTTCAGTCCGCATTTTTTTACACCGACGCATCAACATCTAGCTTTCTACCATAGCCCACCACCAAATGTTGATTATTGCGCCTTCCCGTTCTCAGTGAAGCCATGAGGCGGCCCCAATAAAGTCAAATTTGAATCGTCTAACATTCTTAGTTGTCCTGCGGTTGTGTTTGTTTGTGAGTTGACGCGCTGTTTCAGCAAAAATGCGGCCGCAAAATGATTAGAATGGGCGGGAAGAAATGAGCCATAATCAGGCTGTCGATGCGACGCACGACGAACCTAAAATTGAAGGTCTGCAACCGGGCGCAAAGCTATTGCGCGGCCAGTACGAGATCCTGCGGTTTCTCAGCAATGGCGGTTTTGGGATCACATATTTGGCGCGTAACAGCCTGGACCGTGAGGTCGTGATCAAGGAATGCTATCCGGGCGCTCTGTGTCAGCGTAACGGTGATGCCGTCGAACCCATCGACCCCCGGCAAAAGGAAGACTTGCGCGCAATCATTGATCTGTTCATTCAGGAAGCCCGCAATCACGCACGGCTGGTCCATCCCAATATTGTCGACGTGCATCAGGTGTTCGAAGACAACGACACCGCCTACATTGCAATGGACTTCATCCAGGGTTGCGATCTTCTGGACTACGTCGAGAACCCCGACAACAACGCCGGACCTGACTTTATTGTCCAGGTAACCGAGAAAATGTTGTCGGCGGTGTCATTCATCCACCAAAGCGGAATGTTGCATCGCGACATCTCGCCCGACAACATCCTGATTGACAGCAACGGTGAACCCGAACTGATCGACTTTGGCGCCGCCCGCGAGCAGGCCGCGAACCAATCTGCTGCACTTTTGACGCTGCGGGTGATCAAAGACGGCTACTCTCCGCATGAGTTTTACGTACGCGGGGCAGAACAAGGCCCCAGCAGCGACCTCTATGTTCTGGCCGCCACATTGTATCACGCGATCAGTGGCGAGCGTCCGGTCGATGGGCAATCCCGGTTGAACGCGTTCAACAATGGCACCAAAGATCCGTACCTTCCTCTGGCTGGACGGTACAAGGGATATCCCGACGGATTCTTGGAAGCGATCGACAAAGCGATGGAGGTTCACGCTACGGACCGTCTGCAAACAGCATTGGACTGGTTGCGTATGTTCCGCGGCCCCGGCGTGATGTTCGATACGTTTGAATATCGCCCTGTTTCGGTCATCGTCGCGATGGATCGTTTGGATGAAGAGGCAGAAAAAGCTCGGGTCAAAGCTGAAAGCGAAAACGCCGAGGCTGTCGTGACAGCCTTGCTTGCGGGTAATCCTGACATCGCCCTGGGTCATGAAGACAAAAAAGAGGACGAACTGGCGACTTTTCAAGCACCCGAGGAGCCTCCGGTCGCAGTTGACACGATCGTAAAGAACGGCTCAGGCGGCGGGGCTAAACTGATGGCCGGTGTTGCGGTTGTTGCTATTGCCCTAGCCGCAGGCGGCTATTTCGCAATGTCGGGCAAAGACGAGCCTGCAATACAGCCAACCGACCCCGAGGTCGCCCTCGCGCAGATTGCGGCGGCCGCCGAGATACCGGAACCCGTCGCTATAGATGAAGCCGAAGTTGCAGAACCAGCCACAACAGACGACGCAGTCAACGTCGCGATCGAAGAAACACCCAAGCAGGTGGAGTCAGAGCCGGAACCTGTCGAGCAGACTCTGGCTGAACCGGCTGTCACACAAGAAGCAGAAGCCCAGACAGCCGAACTCCCTGCCCCTGCGGATGACACCCCAATTACTCTTGCCGAGGTTCAATTCGCCTTTTCACATTGGGACGTGGAAATCCCATTTCAGATTTCTAAACGGCGTGTCTCGACTGGCAATGTAATCGCCGTCACTGGAATCGACCCGACACAAGATATGTCGGTGATCGGCGAATGGGTCGAACGTGGCGCCGCAATCTATACCCTCAACGGAGAGCCAGTACAGTCCGACGCAAGTTTTGCAGCACAGGTGTTGAACGACCTGAACGTCGACCCCGATGGCTATATCCGCGTCACAGCTCGGTATCGTCCGCTGGGTGAAAAACGAGCGATGAACGGCCTTCTGGCATTGCCGGCGATGCGTATGGTCGGTCTGGAAAACGGCTATGGCCTGACAATCCGAAATTCAGACGGCCAGGGGTGGTCAACGATAGTCAAGACAGTACCGACTGACACTGCAGGCGGACTGCGCGAAGGCGATGTTTTGGTATCGGAAGCGCAGACAGGAAATGTGTTGGACGGCCCTGAAAGCCTGGATGCAATGCTGACGGCTCTGGTCGCCGAGAACCAACCACAAGCCCGCCTGACCGTTTTGCGCAACGGAGCCCAAACCGATGCCGTCATGCAACTAGCGCAGGAGTAATTCACCCGGTTTGTTTTGTATCCGCCAGTGTGTGTTTGCTGAGGATCGTGCGCAAGTTCGTACATCTCTGTCGGGGCCCGGCCCGTCGCGGAAAGTAACAGTGACTATGGTTTCCAATCATCAGTGCCATTGCGCAGACCTGCGCGAAGGTGAGTAGCAGCCCCATGGGACTGAAGTCCCGTGCACAGAAGCAAAGGTGTCGTCACCATGTTCAAATACAAAAGCCCTCTGAGCCGGCTTCTAGAAGGTGCCGGCAAGCCGAAAGAAACCGAAACCGAAGAGGTCACCGAGGTAAGCGCTGACAAACCCGAACCGATTGCGGATTTCAATGCGCTGCGAGTCGCACTGGCGGGTAACAACATGCCGTCATCGGGTAGCTACGAAGACACAGAAGATCTGATCCCCGAAGAGGACATGCCAGAGTTCGCAGAGAACGAAGACGTGGCCGACGCCTCGGATGACAAAATCCTGTCTGAAGTTGTTGCTGAAGCGCACGAGCATGCAGACGAGATTGAGCCAGAACAGGTCGAAGAAGACCCAGTTGTTACGCTCCACGTTGCCACCGAGGAAACCATTGCCGAAACCGAGGTCGTTCTGGTCGACGCCACCCCTTCGGAACCCGTGATCGAAGTCGTTGCCGAGGAACCCTCAGCCCAGATCGAAGAAGTTACCGCAGAAGTGGTCGATGGACCTCTGGCGCCTCAGTCAGAAGAAACCACAGCCGAGGTGGTTGAGACACCTCCCGCCCCGCAACCGGTACAATCGGATCGTCGTGGACGGGTCAAAACCACCTTCCTGGGCTTTGAGCGTGCCGACACGCATGTGCAGGATCTGATGGAAACATCCGAACCAGTGGCCAAGACGGAAAGCGCGCAGCAAACATTCCCGGTTGGTTGGTTGGTTGTGACGGCCGGCCCAGGACGCGGAGCCTGCATAACGCTGACAGAGGGCCTGATGCAAATCGGGCGCAACGACGATCAGGCCATTCAGCTGGACTTTGGCGACACCGGCATTTCTCGCAGCAACCACGCTGTCATCGCCTATGACCCCGAAGATCGCAAATGCTATCTGGGTCATGGCGGCAAGGCCAATCTGGTGCGCCTGAACGGCAAGCCCGTCCTTAGCACCGTAGCGCTGAACAGCGGCGACTTGATCCGCATCAGCGAAACCTCGGTTCGGTTCGCGGCCTTCTGCGATGATGGCTTTGACTGGCGGGACGCCTGATAGATGTTGGCAACCCCGGCATATGACATTGCGCTGATCCTGGATCAGGGTCGGCGTGAATCGCAGGAAGACGCGGTCGCCGCGCGCATGTTCGATGCAGCGGGAGCCGGATATATCGTGGTCGCTGACGGCATGGGAGGGCACGCGGCGGGCGATGTAGCATCAGAACTTATCATAACCGCATGGCGCGAGGCGCTGGACGCTGAACTGGAAGAAACTGTACCGTCCGAGAGTGCGCTGATCGACGCGTTGCCATTGGCCGCCATGCAGGCCAATGCCGCCGTGGCACAGCATTCCGAAGAACAGGGTGAGGGGTTCAACATGGGTTCAACCATGCTGGGCATCCTGCTTTTGGAACAGCGGGTTTTTTGGATCTCGATTGGCGACAGCCCCTTGTACTTGTTTCGGGACGGAATGTTGCGGCAAGTCAACGAAGATCACTCGATGGCGCCGATCATCGACGCGCAACAGGCCGAGGGCAAGTTGACCCGAGAAGAGGCGCTGTCGCACCCAGATCGGAACCAATTGACCTCGGTCATCATGGGTGCCGCTATCCCGAAAGTGGATTGCCCTGAACTCCCGCTGGAACTGACCACATCTGACGTATTGATCGCTGGCAGTGATGGGCTTCAGTATCTTAGCAACCCCGAGATTGAGCACATCCTGCAGACGCAGTCGAAGGCTTTGGCACAAGATATCGCAGACGCGCTGTGGCGCGCCTTGCGCGACAAAAACGACCCCGATCAGGACAATGCGTCCATCGCAGTTCTGAAACTGACAAGAAACGATTAAAGGCAAAGCGACAGGACACATGAGACCTCATCTGATCATCTCCAGCCTGGCTCTTGCGGCTGCGACCGGCACCGTTTCGGCGCAAGAGGCGTGCTCGACTTACGAAATTCAGCGCGGCGACAGTCTGCGCGAGCTGGCTATTCAAGTTTATTCGACCGAAGATTTTGGCATCATCTTCGACGCCAACCGCGATGTGATAGGGAACAATCCCAACATCATCCGCGTAGGAGACGTCCTGACCTTGCCTTGTCTTGAAGATGTAGGCCGGGCCCCCACACCCCCTGCTACCGAGGCCGAGGCTATGGCCGCCGAAATGGCGTCCGAACTGGTGAAGGCTGCAGAGGAACGTGCTGCAAAGGCCATTGCCGAGGCTGAAGCGCGCGTCGCGGCAGCCGAGGCAGAAGCCAAGCAAGCCAGTCAGGATGCAGTTGTCGAAGCCAAAGCCGCTGCCCGGCAGGAAATTGAAGCCGCCCGTACCGAAGCCGCTGCGCTAATCCGGGACGCAGATGAAAGCGAGCAGCCTGAAATTCGCGACCGCCAGCTGTTGCTGATTACCGGCGGCAACTATGCACCTTTCACAGACGAAGCTCTGCCGCATCGGGGGCTATACACAAACCTTGTGGAAACCGCGATGCTGCGCGCAGCGCCGGAACAGGGATACAAGATCCAGTTCGTCAACGACTGGTCCTCGCATCTGGACCTGCTGATGCCGACTCTGGCCTTTGACGCAACATTCCCCTGGTCGCGACCGAATTGCGACGAACCCGCGGCCTTGTCGGAAAAAGACCGTGGTCGTTGCGACACCTATAATTTCTCGAACCCGTTCTACGAAGTGGTCGATACCTATTTCGCGCGCGAAGGTTCCGGCTATGAACAGACCCTTACATATGCTGATTTCGCCGGCACCACGATTTGCCGGCCCGAAGGCTGGACCTTGTCTCATATGGATGCGGTTGGCCTTTACGAACCCGCAATCTCACTTTTGCGCCCAGTGTCCCCTGACGACTGTTTCCATGCAGTTATGGAAGGCCGCGCAGATATCGTCGCAATCGAAGCCCACCTGGCTGTCGAGGCGATATCGCGCCTGGGATACGAACACCGCATCATCGAAAACCCCAACCTTGCGGCGATCAAGTCGCTTAACGTCATGACCCACAAAGATAATCCGGATGGGGAAGCGATCCTTGAGACGCTCAACCAGGGTCTGGCGATCATGCAGCAATCCGGAGAGTGGCGCGATATCGTGTCAAACGCTCTGCGGTATCAAATGGAAAATGGCTAAGGCCCCAATTGGCCTAACAACAATAATGTCTGGAGGATGAGGACATGTTTAATATTGATCTGAAGAAAGTTGCGCTGTCGGCCACCGCCGTCACTGCCCTGAGCGCCGGAGCCGCCGCAGCACAGGAAGCCTGCACAAACTACACCGTTTCCGATGGCGACACGATGGCGACCATTGCAATCGCAGCCTATGGCACATCAAACTACCAGCCGATCTTCAACGCGAACCGCAACATTATCACCAACCCGAACGCTCTGGAGCCCGGCCTTGTTCTGGCTCTGCCCTGTGAAGATGGCAGCCTTCCCAACGGTCAGTCCGCGCAAGAGATCATTGCAGCCGAAGAACAGCGCGCGGCAAGCGTCAAACGTTCGAACGTATATGCGCCGCCCATCAAAATGGTTGCGGGCAACGGCTGGGAGCCTTTCACCACTGAAGGCCTGAGCGGCGGCGGCATTATGACCCGTCTGGCGACAACCAGCCTACAACGTGCGGGCAACCAGCGTGACTATTCTGTCAGCTTCGTTGATGACTGGACGTCGCACCTGGAAACTCTGCTGCCGCTCGGCGCGTTTGACATTTCGATCGCCTGGACTGTGCCAGACTGCACGAACCGCACCTATGAGTGGTCCCCTGAAACCGAAGCACGTTGTACGCAATTCGTGGCCTCGGTGCCGGTTTATGATGTGGTCGGCGGCTTCTATACCCTGCCCGAAAGTGACTACACAAACGCCACCACTTTCAAAGATTTCGAAGGTGCAACTGTCTGCCGTATGCAGGGTTGGAGCATGGTCGTTCTTGAAGAAGTTGGCCTGAACTACGACAATACAACTGTGGTTCAACCAAACTCGGCACGCGAATGCCTGGATGCGGTTTTGACCGGTACTGCAGATGTCGCCGCATTCGAAGTGGAACTGTTCGCTGCGACCATGAAAGACATGGGCCTGACCTCGAGCGACATCGTAGAAAACCCCTATGTCTCAACACTGTCGTCGATGAGCTTCCTGGCGCACCGCACCAACCCGTTCGCTCGTGAATACATCGCGATGATGAACAAGGGTCTTAACGAGATGCGTGAATCCGGCGAATGGTACGCGATCATCTCGGATACGTTGCGCGAGCAGAACGAAAAGCTCAACGCAGCGTCCAACTAAGGCTAAACAAGAAAGGGCTGGTTGAAAAACCCGCCCTTTCTTAGATTACCAAGCCCCCAAGGGAATCCCCCAATTACCAGACTTTTCTGGAAGTACAGGATGCAGCTAACATACCCGGTGAGGTTTCGACCTCTCCACTCACTCTAAAAGGGGCCGACTTTGGGGGTCGGCCCCTTTTACTTTTCTAAATCCTTTGCGCCTCACGCCATAACGCGGGCCAACCGATGTTAATCGATCAAACCGTTCAAGGTCGCACTCGGGCGCATAACCTTCGCGGTCTTAGCCGGATCGGTGTGATAATACCCACCCAGATCAGCGGCACCGCCCTGCGCTGATGCCAGTTCCGCCAGGATCGTCTCTTCTCCGTCTGCAAGTGCCGTCGCCAATGGTGCAAATTCGGCGGCCAGTTCGGCATCGTCCGATTGCGCGGCCAAAGCCTCGGCCCAGTAACGGGCGAACCAGTAGTGGCTGTCGCGGTTGTCGGGCTGGCCAACTTTGCGGCTGGGCGAGCGATTGTGATCCAGAATACCCTGCGTTGCGGACTCCGCCGCGGCACCCAGAACGCCTGCCTTGGCGTTGCCTTTGCTGTCGGCCAGGAAGTTCAGCGACTCACTCAGCGCGCAGAATTCACCCATCGAATCCCAACGCAAGTGGCTTTCCTCGACCAGTTGTTGCACGTGTTTCGGGGCCGAACCGCCCGCGCCGGTTTCAAACAGACCACCGCCATTCATCAGTTTGACGATGGACAACATCTTGGCCGAGGTGCCCAGTTCCAGAATGGGGAACAGGTCGGTCAGATAGTCGCGCAGCACATTTCCTGTGATCGCAATCGAGTCTTTGCCCGCTGTGATCGTCTCCAGCGATTGACGGGTCGCTTCTCGCGGGGCCAGGATCAGGAATTTGTCAGCCACGCCTGCGGCCTCAAGCGCCGGTGTAACGTATTTGATTAGTTCAGCATCATGGGCGCGATTGGCGTCCAGCCAGAAGATCGCCTCGGACCCGGTCAGGCGCTGGCGGTCCATGGCCAGCTGGATCCAGTTCTCGATCGGGGCTTTCTTGACGGTGCAGGACCGCCAGATATCGCCCTGTTCGACATCATGCGAATGCAGCGTCTCGCCATTGGCCAGAACGATACGGATAGTGCCGTCAGCAGGTGCCTGGAACGTGGTTGGGTGGCTGCCGTATTCCTCGGCCTTCTGCGCCATCAGGCCCACATTGGCGACCGCACCGGCAGTGGCCGGGTTCAGCGCGCCATTGGCTTTGAAGAAGTTGATCGTTTCGTCATAGACGGACGCATAGCAACGGTCAGGGATCACGCAATTGGTGTCGCCCTTGGCGCCAGCTTCGTCCCAGCCTTTACCCCCTGCGCGGATCACGGCGGGCATTGAGGCGTCGATGATCACATCCGACGGTACGTGCAGGTTGGTGATGCCTTTGTCACTGTCGACCATATACATGGACGGACGGTCGCCCTTGATCGCATCGATGGCGGCCACGATCTCAGCATTGCCCTGAACACGCTCCAGCAGATCACCCAGGCCCGAGTTCGGGTTCACACCCAGCGCATCCAGTTCTGCACCGAATTTGTCAAAGACCGAAGCCAGCCAAGCCTTGACCGCATAGCCAAAGATGATCGGGTCCGAGACCTTCATCATCGTGGCTTTCATGTGCAGCGAGAACATGGTGCCGTCTTTCTTGGTGTCCTCAATGGCCTCAGCCAGAAACGCGGACAGAGCCTTGACGGACATGAAAGTCGCGTCGGCCACGGTGCCCTCGGCCAACGGCCAGCCGTCTTTCAGAACGGTGGTGGTGCCGTCTTTGCCCACGAATTCGATCTTGGCATCGCCTGCCTGCGCGGCGGTGATGGTGGCCGATTTCTCGTTTGCGTAGAAATCGTTGCCCGACATCGAGGATACTTTGGTCTTGCTGTCCGAAGCCCAATCACCCATCGAATGCGGGTTCTTCTGGGCGTAATTCTTCACGGCCTTTGCCGCACGACGGTCGCTGTTGCCTTCGCGCAAAACCGGGTTCACGGCCGAACCCTTGATGGCGTCATAGCGCGCGCGAATGGCTTTTTCTTCGTCGGTCGAGGGCTCTTCGGGATAGTTCGGAATGTCGTAACCCTGCGATTGCAGCTCTTCGACGGCGGCTACCAGCTGCGGGACCGAGGCCGAGATATTGGGCAGCTTGATCACGTTTGCTTCGGGCGTTTTCACCAGCTCACCCAAAGCGGCCAGATCATCGGTGATGCGCTGAGCGTCTGTCAAGTTCTCTGGGAAGGTCGCCAAAATGCGCCCGGCCAGAGAAATATCCTTGGTTCCAACGCTGACACCAGCCGCCGAGGCGAACTTTCGAATGATGGGCAGGAACGAGGCGCTGGCCAGCTCGGGCGCTTCGTCTACAATGGTATACAATATGTCGAAGTCTGATTTATCTGCCATATTCTTTTACCTTTTTTAAAGCCTTTCGGGGCGTGCGTTCCAAGAGCTGGCCACTTCTGCGTGGCCAAAACGGGGCGCGACTAGATTACCGCCCCAACGGTGACTCTGATTTGACAGGGCCTCCCTTAAATCAGGATCGCCTTGGGATCAATTCCCTATCTGGGGCGCAAATTGACACGGGTGGGTCGATTGTTCCGCATCCAGCACGACAAAAACACAAACCGAAGGAAAAAACGCAACTATTGGTCAGTCGATTCCGACACCGGTTTCTCAAGTTGGAAGAAGCTCATGTCCCAGGCAACTCGCTGGACATATTCCTGGACCACCTGATCCAAATGATCTTCGGACCCGGCATAAGCCGCCCATGGAACGGAAACGCCAGCCGAGGCGAACACACCGCTCAAGATTTCCTTTCGCCCGGAATATCCAAAACTTTGCAAAGCCGTTTTGATATCTGGCTCCGCCAAGTCTGGCCTGCCTGCAAAAGCAAATAGATAACCGCTAAGCAACTGCTCTATTTCGCCGCGCCACAAATACCAAACAATCGCAGAATAATACCATCGCGTGAAAAAGGTGCCCTTATCTTTTTCAACGTCACCCTTCTGAAGGACGGCAATCTTTTTTATATATTCGATCCCCTTGTTCTCATCACCGATCTTGAGATGAACCAAAGCCGGCCAGTACAAATCTGATGTTTTGCCCTGCTCTAGCCGCGCAAGGTTATGTGCCGCCTCAAGCGCGCTGTCGCGGTCCCCGGTGTATTTCAGGTCGTAAAGCAGTTGAGAGTAGTGCACCCAATCTTCGTCCGGCCAGCGTACTTCGGCCTGTTTTAGGAATGCCTCGACCCCGTCAAAGCCGTTCAATTCATAGCTTAGATCCAACAACTCGTAACCCGCCTTGCCATAGCCCGAGTCGATCTTCAGGGCCGCTTGCAACCCGCGCCTTGCAGCGTGCGGGCGCCCGTTCCGTCTGTCAAAACCGGATTTGCGGTACAGGGCAAACAAACTGTCAGGATCTATCTGCAACGCGCTGTCATAATCCGCTGCTGCCGCCTGAGTGTCACCAAGGGCGTCATAGGCGAACGCGCGTCTCAAGAGTGAATTTGCGTCATTGGGATACACCGTCAAAGCACGAGTGTAATCCGCTACCGCCTTGTCAAACTGCCGGTCGCAATAATACGCCCAACCTCGGGCTCTAAACAGCGCATTACGATTGGCCTCGGTGGCTCCGTTTCCGTTCAACAGCGCCGTACACGCTGACACTGCCTGGGTGCGCTTAGCCTTACCGCCGAAACAAGTCAGCGCAAGCTCGGAATAATTGACCGAGGATTGAGACGGCGCGTTTGCTGATAACAGCAGCGCGGTTGCAATAAAAAATAGGGCGGCAACCCGAATTTTCATGAGGATCCTTTCGCAAAGGCTACTCTTCTTAAGGTAGTAATGAGGCCTGCGGCTAAAAAGGTTTGAGAAGTACAATAGATCGCACGTGATGCCTGCAAGGCACGGTGTCGTCTAAACGCCCCAAGTGTCGCTTAACCGATACCCGCCTTGCCATGGGTCATCGGGATCCAGCATGTGTTGATGGGTACCCGTGATCCAACCTCGGCCGCTGATCTCGGGGATAATTGCAGGTCTGCCTTCCAGATCCGCATGCCCGGTAATGCGGCCTGTGAAACGTGAACCAATGATCGAAACGGCCTCGAAGGTTTGACCAACAGCCAGTTCTCCCTTGGCGGCCATCAAGGCCATGCGAGCCGATACAGCTGTTCCCGTTGGCGAGCGGTCGATCTTGCCCGGTTGAATCGCCACGGCAGATTTTCCAGTCAAGCCAGCCGGAGTCGCCTGAACCGGTCCACAAAACGCGCAGAATGAGATATGGGTCCAATCCGGGTTCTGAGGGTGGGTAAAACCCAGCTGTTCATTCGCAGCATTGGTAATCGCTACCCCAATGCGCGCGAGATCCCGAGCCTCGTGCGCTACGATATCAAAACCCAATGTCGGCGCGTCGACCACGACAAAGCTGTCGCCGCCATATGCTGTGTCAACGACCAGCTCCCCCACACCGGGCACATCCAGTGTAGCGGCAATTTTGTCCGCAAAACTGGGCAGGTTCCGAACATGAATACGCTCGGCTTTGCCATCCCGACATTCGGCACGAACCCGGACCAGACCTCCCGGCGCTTCCAGCGTCAGATGCGTTTCCGGCTCTTGCATCGGGATCATTCCGCTGTCCAGCAAAACGGTAGCGACGCAGATCGCGTTCGAACCGGACATGGGCGGCGTATCTTCGGGTTCCATGATGATGAATGCGGCATCCGCATCGGGATGTTTGGGCGGCACCAAAAGGTTCACGTGGCGAAAGACACCACCGCGGGGTTCATTGAGAACAAAGTTGCGCAAAGTCTGATCCTGCGCAACGAACGAGCGCTGTTCCCACAGGGTATCTCCGGGCGGGGGCAACACACCCCCTACGATGACGTCACCCACTTCACCCTCTGCATGGGCCGATATGACGTGGAGTGTTTTGACGCTGCGCATTTGACCTCTCTAAAATCGAGTAGCCGCGTAAGGCGTCATCGGGATGGGCAGTTCATCGCCGTCGATCAGCCCCGCTACAAGTTCGGCCGTACCCGCCGATTGAGTGAGCCCCAGATGCCCGTGCCCAAAGGCGTAGATGACATCAGGTGCGTGCGCAGCCGCCCCAATGACCGGGATACTATCCGGCAGGGATGGCCTGAAGCCCATCCATTGCGTTCCCCCCGCCGTGTTCAACCCCGGCAGAAATTGTATCGCTTTGTTCAGCAGTGTGTCGGCGCGCTTGAAATTGGGCGGCAAAGTCAGCCCACCCAATTCGACTGCACCACCGATGCGCACGCCGCCGTTGATGCGGCTGGCGACAAACCCATGTCTTGAAAAGGTCAGATGCATCCGCAGATCGAAAGCGCCGGGTGGCAGGGTTGTGTTGTAGCCGCGCTCGGTTTCTAGCGGGATATGGTCGCCCAGTGTTTGCGCCAGATGATGCGACCAGGCACCCGCAGCCACAACAACCTTTGTTGCGTCCAGTGTCCCGTCGTCAACGGTTATCCGCACACCATGTTCTAACGGAGTCAACGCGCGAATATTGCGCGTTTCGATCCGCCCCTGCCTTTCACGAAACGATTTGGCCAAATGGTCGACCCACTGCTTTGGGTCGACCACGTTAAGCCAGTTTGGGGTGAAACCAGCATGGGTGAACCGTCGACTAAGTCCCGGCTGTTTCTCGGCGATCGCCTCGGGTGTCTCAAGCAGTTCAAATTCGATTCCGTGCGCGCGTCTAAGATCCCAGGTTGACAGGCTGGCGTGATATTCGGCCTGGGACTCATACAATTGCAGTTGCCCATCGCGCTGCATCATCTCTTCGCCATTGACAGAAGGGATCAGTCGCTCCAGAGCGGCGCTGGAAATCTTCATAAGGTTCGACTGCGCGCCCAACAGATCCGCATAGCGCGACGGCTGGCTAGCCCGCCAAAAGCGATACATCCAAGGTGCAATCTTGAACGCATAGGCAGGAGGTATCGACAACGGGCCCAGCGGGTCCAGCAACCATTTCGGCGCTTTGCGCATGATGCCTGGTGTCGCCAGCGGTTCGACCTCGGGGAAGGCAAAAGCCCCGGCATTTCCGGCCGAGGTTTGCGCGGCGACTCCGTCTTTGTCCAGCACCAGCACCGAGTGTCCCCGGCGCTGTAACTCCAGCGCGGTTGTGATGCCGATGACTCCGGCCCCGATGACAACAACCTGCTGAGTCATAACTGAATGCCGTTGCGGAACGGATCAGCTGAGGCAAAAATCAAATTGGCCTGAGCCATTATATGAGCCTGCCCGGTAATCGAAGGGATAACTCCACCTTCGTGGCCAGGCTGATACGACAGGCGATACGTGCTACCAATAATGCTCTGTTGAACGATTTCCTCACCTGGGACCAAAGCACCATCTGCCGCCATACAGGCCAACAGGGCCGAGCATCCCGTCCCGCAAGGCGAACGGTCGTAATTGTCGTCCGGGCACAGCACAAAGTTGCGGCTGTGAAGGTCCGGGTCGATTGGCGTGTCCTGAAGGATGACATGATCAATCAGCTCGCCCTTTTCGCCCCCGATGCCCTGCGCGATCGACGCCTTGCGGATGGCAACAGTCAGATCGGTCAACGCGCGAATTCTGTCAGACGTTACAGGGATCGGGCTGGGATCAACAATAAAGAACCAATTGCCCCCGTAGGCAACGTCGCCCACGATTTCACCGTGGCCCGGTACGCTTATTGTCACGTCACTATGGACCCGTCGGCTTTCGATATTTCTGACTGTCACAGTGTTTTCGTCGTGCAGAGTAACCACCACCACACCGGCAGGAGTTTCAATTCGGCGCTCTCCGACATCAATGCGGCCCAGATGAGCCAGTGTAACCGCCAGCCCGATTGTGCCGTGGCCACACATGCCCAACACCGCATCCACGTCGAAATAAATCACACCAGTCACGCAGGTCGGGTCGACCGGTTCAACCAACAAAGCACCGACCATTGCCGGTTGTCCACGTGGTTCAAGAAGGATGGAGCGGTAGAACTCTCTGTGATCGGACTCCAACCTCCGTGCACGGTCAGCCAATGGACCAGTCCCCAGATCCGGCGCGCCGTCAAGGATGACCCGCGTGGGCTCCCCGCCGGTATGGCTGTCGATCACATGCATTCAGCGATCACTCCACCCTGTTTCGACCAGTTTGCGAACCATGCACCGAACAGCGCGTATTGCTGTTCGCAATAGTTGCGTTGTGCATCTGTCAGTTCATCTGTTTCGTTGAAGTGCAGACGATATTCCTCTTCCCCGTTCAGAACCAGTAGGTGTTTGTAGTAGAGCACCAGATCCGGCCCTTCGTCAAAGCTGGACAATACATGAATGGCTTCGGTCAACTCTTGTGCGCGTTGGCGCGCTTCGGCGTGGCCTTTGGCTGCCTTTTTAGACAACGCGGCCAGCAATAACGCTTCGCGCGGCAATGCAGTCCCAATCCCTGTGATCGAGCCGGTGGCACCGCAATTGACAAAACCGTGGTAAACCTCGGTATCAACCCCGACCATAAGCGTGACTTGATCGTCGTGGCTGGTGATATTTTCAGCCGCATAACGCAGGTCATCCTTGCCCCCGAACTCTTTGAAACCGATCAGGTTGGGATGTTCCGCGCGCAAAGCAAAGAACAGGTCAGCGCGCGTTGCGAACCCATAATAGGGACTATTGTAAATAATCGCGGGCACGTCGGGTGCGGCATTCAGAATCGCCTTAAAGTGGTTCCGCTGCGCAGTCGGAGAGCTACCACGGGACAGAACACGTGGGATCACCATCAGCCCCACAGCTCCGACTTTTTGTGCGTGGGCGGCATGGGCAACAGCAGACTTGGTGTTGATTGCTCCGGTGCCTACAACGACGGGCAGACCGGCAGCGACCAGACGCTCTACCCCTTCCATGCGTTGCGCATCAGTCAACAGCGGCCAATCCCCCATCGAGCCGCAATAGACAACCGCCGACATGCCTGTGTCTATCATCTGACGTCCTTTGCGAACCAAAGCGTCAAAATCCGGCTGGCGATCCGCTGTGCATGGGGTCATGAGCGCGGGCATAGTGCCGGTAAAAACGTTGGTGGTCATCGGACAATCCTTCGAAAACACAAGTTTGAGAACGCAGCGCATGCGCTGCTTTTCCTTGCGTTATCGGATATTGGATACAAAATCCACACTCAAATAACCAAAAAGGCGTCGAACTCAATGCACGACGCCCTTCTAGCCCAAAATCTACAAAGACTATCGCAGCCGTTCGCCTGTTTCGTTGTCAAACAACATCGCCCGCTCGGCCGAGAACGAGATTCCGATTCGTGCGCCTTGCTTGCTGCGTTCATCGTCACGCTCTTCGATGATCAGCTTGTCTCCATTTGCGGTCAACAGATAAGAATAGCTGACGCCGCCAAGCGCTTCGGTCAGGTCCACGGTGCAGGTATCGCCTGTACGATCGACCCGAAGGTGCTCAGGCCGTATCCCCAACGTCACTTTCGTCGCATTTGCGGGGACAGAAGACGTCACCGGTACAGGATGATTGAACGCGGGGTGCGTTACACGGCCATCAACCACGTCACATTCCAAAAAGTTCATCGCTGGCGAACCAATAAACCCGGCAACGAATCTGTTGTCCGGGTCGCGGTACAAATCCATCGGAGCACCGACCTGTTCGATCCGACCGTCTCGTAAAACAACGATCTTGTCGGCCATAGTCATCGCCTCGACCTGATCGTGGGTCACATAGATCATGGTTGCGCCGATTTCATTGTGAAGGCGCGCGATCTCAACCCGCATCTCGACCCGCAATTCGGCGTCAAGGTTCGACAACGGCTCGTCGAACAGGAACACGTCGGGACCGCGTACAATGGCCCGGCCAATGGCAACACGCTGACGCTGACCGCCGGACAAAGCCTTCGGTTTCCGTTTCAGGTATTGATCCAACTTCAGAATGGCCGAAGCCTCCTGAACCTTTTGGATTATCTCGGCTTTCGCCACGCCGTTCATGCGCAGGCCAAACCCCATATTCTCGGCCACAGTCATGTGCGGATAGAGTGCGTAAGTCTGGAACACCATCGCAACGCCACGCTTGGCCGGGTCCAGATGTGTCACATCCCTTGCGCCGATGTGGATTTCGCCTTCGGTGGTTTCCTCAAGTCCAGCAATCATCCGCAGCAGTGTGGACTTACCGCACCCTGAAGGGCCAACGAAAACACAAAACTCTCCGTCTTCGATCTGCAGATCGATTCCATGAATGACCTGCGTCTCGCCATATCGCTTGATCGCACCGTTCAGAGTGACCCCTGTCATGTCCCTTGCATCCTGTCGCTATTTCCGTTTGGGCGGGTTTCCGGGAACCGCCATGACTGCGCCTCAGCTCCGATCTGATCGGCCACACGGCGGACCCGAGGCACCCAAGCTTGTAGCTGGGCAAAACTCATCCGTTCGGTTGACCCAGTGATCGAGATCGCGCCCAGCATGCGCCCCCCTTCGGTCAGGACCGGGCAGGCAACGCAGATGATGCCGGGCTCATGCTCTTCATCATCAACGGCATATCCGCGCTCTCGGATCGCAACCAGATCAGCGCGCAATAACTGCTCGGAAGCGAGCGTCTTGTCTGTAAAGCGATGAAAGCTCTGCTGTGAAAGAGCTTTGGCCAGTTGGTCAGGCTCCAAATGTGCCATCATCGCCTTGCCGACACCCGTGCAATAGGCAGGACCCACCTTTCCCGCTTGCGAATACATTTCGACCGGCTGCGTCGCGTTTCTTTTGTCGACGTACAAAACCTGACCGGAATCCAGCTGGGCCAAATGAACAGTTTCCCCGGTTTCACGGCTAAGCGCGTCCAAAAATGGCCGGGCAATCGGCGCGAGTGAGCTTTGGGTCCACGCAGCGTGGGCCAGGCGCACCAGACGCAGACCCGGCGCATAGGTCTGTCTGTCGGGGTCATAAGACAACATACCCTGATTGGTCAGCGATTGGAGAAACCGATATAGCGTGGCCTTTGGGAAATCGCTGTGCTCAAGCAATTCGCCAAAGCGAACCGGACGCGCGAAAGCCGCAACCTGATCCAGCACATCACATGCTTTACCTATCGTTCCGTCACCAGCCACGGGCGCGCATTCTCCTCCACTTACCCAATGGCCGAGGCCACGAGGGTCTTGACAAGACTAACCGAGTCGATGTGTAGTTTTCAACATATAAAACTGAGTTCCACAATATGGAACCATATGGAAGCTAAGGGAGGAAACCATGCATTCCATCTACAAGCGCACAACGGCCGCGCTGGCCATGAGCGTTGCACTTGCCATTCCGGCCTATGCCGAGTTGACCGGCGAGCTTCGGATTTTCCTTGATACATCGAACCCGGCGCCACGCGCGACGATGGAGGCGATGATCAATCAATTCGCAGCTAAACATCCGGGGCTTGAGATCGAAACCACCGTGATCGACCGCGAAGCCTACAAGACCCAGATCCGCAACTTCCTGACCGCCGATACTCCCGATGTGGCCAACTGGTACGCCGCCAACCGCATGAAACCTTATGTCGAGGCCGGCCTGTTCGAAGACGTCTCGGACCTATGGGCTGAACCCGAAATCGGTGAAAACCTCGCCTCGACCAAGGGCGCTATGACCATCGATGGCAAGCAATGGGGCGTACCTTATACCTATTACCAATGGGGCGTGTACTACCGCAAAGACATCTTCGATGAGCTGGGCCTGTCCGAACCTACGACTTGGGAAGAAGAGCTGGCGAACTGTCAGAAGATCGTCGAATCCGGCCGCGCCTGCTATACGATCGGCACCAAGTTCCTGTGGACCGCCGGGGGCTGGTTCGACTACCTCAACATGCGCACCAACGGGTTCGATTTCCATCAGCAACTGGCCAATGGCGAAGTCAGCTGGGAAGACGACCGCGTAAAACAGACCTTTGCCAACTGGCGTCAGCTGATCGACATGGGCGCATTCGTCGACAACCACCAGACCTATAGCTGGCAAGAGGCCCTGCCCTTCATGGTCAATGGCGACGCCGCGGCCTATCTGATGGGCAATTTCGCAGTGGCCCCCCTGCGCGAAGCGGGTCTGACGGATGACCAGCTGGATTTCTACCAGTTCGTCGCCATCAACCCCGATGTCGAACTGGCCGAGGACGCGCCAACCGACACGTTCCACATCCCATCGAACGCCTCGAACAAAGAAGCCGCGCGTGAATTCCTGCGCTTTGTCGTTTCGCCCGAGGTGCAGACCCAGATCAACAACGGCCAGAACCTTGGTCAGTTGCCGATCAACGCAAAATCTTCGGTGGATGACGACAAATTCCTGCTGCAAGGGTTCGAGATGCTGTCGACCAACAGCCCCGGTGGCGTCGCCCAATTCTGGGACCGCGATGCACCAGCGGAAATGGCAAAAGTCTCGATGGAAGGTTTCCAGGAGTTCATGGTCAAACCCGACAATCTGGACCGTATCCTGTCCAAACTGGAACGCGCTCGCAGCCGGATTTACGAGAACTGATCCACATACAGCGTCAGGCGGGTGCCAACCCGCCTGACTCCGCCGAACAACCACGGAAGCCCCATGTCCGCAGTCGACACCCCTGAACACGAAAGCTGGTTCCACAGAAACCAACAGCGTATCGCACCGTGGCTGTTTCTGGCCCCCGGCCTGCTGTTCTTCATGGTCTATGTGATCATCCCCGTCTTTCAGTCTTTCAACCTGTCGCTTTACGAATGGGACGGGTTGGGCGCGGCGGAATATGTGGGGTTTCGCAATTACGAAGACCTGTATTGGGAATGGGTCGACCGGGATGCGTTCTACACCTCGCTGAAAAACAATCTGATCTGGCTGATCCTCTATCTGGCCGCGATCCCGGCGGGTCTGTTCATCGCGCTGTTCCTGAACCAGACAGTTGCGGGCATTCGCCTGTATAAGTCGCTGTTCTTCTTCCCCTTCGTGATCTCTCAGGTCGTGGTGGGGCTGGTCTTTACATGGTTCTACGACCCCACATTCGGCCTGCTGAACGAGTTTCTGGGCTTCTTCGGCCTCGGCCCGCTGAACGTGCTGGGGGATGAGCGGTTCGTGACCTATGGCATCATCGTCGCGGGCCTTTGGCCGCAGACGGCCTATTGCATGATCCTATACCTGACCGGCCTGAACGCCGTGGACCCCGAACAGATCGAGGCCGGGCGTCTGGACGGTGCAAAAGGCTGGCGGATGCTGTGGCACATCATCCTGCCGCAACTGCGCCCTGCCACCTTCATCGCCTTTGTCGTCACAATCATCGGCGCGCTGCGCAGTTTTGACCTGATCTCGATCATGACCCAGGGCGGGCCGTTCGGTTCTTCCCGCGTGCTGGCCTACTACATGTTCGAGGTCGCCTTGTCCGAATACGGTTTCCGCATGGGGTACGGCGCGGCCATCGCCGTGATCCTGTTCCTGATCATGCTGTGTTTCATCGCCTATTTCCTGTGGTCGATGTATCGCGAAGAAAGGGGGCACTGACATGTTCCCCAAACCCATCGAAAAACAACCCCGCGCGGCCCGGATCACCTATCAGGCCATGCTGCCCATTGCGCTGCTGCTGTGGCTGGGGCCCTTGCTGGCGGTGGCGCTGTTTTCGGTCAAACCGGCGGCGGATTTTACCAATGCAAACTATTGGGGCCTCCCCTCCAGCTTTGAAGGCGCGGTCAACTATGGGCAGGTGTTCTTCAATTCGGACATGCCGCGCTACCTGCTGAATTCATTCCTGATCACCATCCCCACCGTGATCGGTGCGGTGGCGCTCAGCTGCATGACCGGTTTTGCGTTGGGCATCTACAAGTTCCGCTCGAACCTGTGGATTTTCTTCCTGTTCGTCGCAGGCAATTTCGTACCCTTCCAGATCCTTATGGTCCCGGTGCGCGACCTGACACTGGAACTGGGTCTCTATAACACCAAAACCGGATTGGTGCTGTTCCACATCGCCTTCCAGACCGGGTTCTGCACGCTGTTCATGCGCAACTTCATCCGCGCCCTGCCGTTCGAGTTGATCGAAGCCGCACGGGTCGAAGGTATCAGCGAAGTCCGCATCTTCTGGTACGTAGTCCTGCCACTGATGAAACCGGCGATTGCCGCGCTCAGCGTGCTGATCTTCACCTTCATCTGGAACGACTATTTCTGGGCCGTTGTGCTGACCCAAGGCGCCGAAAGCCAGCCTGTCACGGCGGGCATTACCAGCTTCAACGCCCAGTTCCGCGCAGCCTACCAACTGATGAGCGCGGGTTCGATCGTCGCCGCCCTGCCTCCTGTGGCCATGTTCTTCCTGATGCAGAAACACTTCATCGCGGGCCTGACGCTGGGGGCTGTGAAATGACATCAAATCAGAGGTTTGCAACATGGTAAAGATCGCCTTTATCGGCGCGGGCTCGACCATCTTCATGCGCAATATCGTGGGTGACGCGCTGCTGACCCCATCTCTGGCCGACAGCCACTTTGCCCTGATGGATATCGACCCCAACCGGCTGGCCGAAAGCGAGGTCGTTGCTCGCGCCATGATCCGATCGGTTGGAACGGGGGCCAGTGTCACCACCCATACCGACCGCCGTGCGGCGCTGGAGGGCGCAGATTTCGTGATCACCGCCTTTCAGGTCGGTGGCTACAAGCCCTGCACGGTGACGGATTTCGAAATTCCCAAGCAGTACGGCCTGCGCCAGACCATTGCCGATACTTTGGGTGTCGGCGGCATCATGCGTGGGCTTCGCACTGTTCCCGTTCTTTGGGACATTGCGCAGGACATGATGCAGTTGTGCCCCGGTGCCACGCTGCTGCAATATGTCAACCCGATGGCCATCAACACGTGGGCCCTGGCCGAGCAATTCCCGGCCTTGAAACAGGTGGGCCTGTGCCATTCAGTCCAGAACACAGTTGAAGAGCTGGCCCATGATCTGGACCTGCCCAAGCAGGACATCCGATACAAGGTCGCCGGGGTGAACCACGTCGCGTTCTTCCTGCGGTTGGAACACAAGGGGCGTGATTTGTACCCCGCGCTGCGGCAGGGCTATGCCAGTGGTCAAGTCCCCAAAGCGCCGCTGCTGATGCCCCGCTGCCCCAACAAGGTCCGGTACGAGGTGATGGATCATCTGGGGTATTTCTGCACTGAAAGTTCTGAACATCTGGCCGAATATGTGCCATGGTTCATCAAGGACGGACGCCCCGATTTGATCGAGCAATTCTCGATCCCGCTGGACGAATATCCCACCCGCTGCGAGGAACAGATCGCCGCCTGGCGGGAACAGGCCAAAACCTTGACCGACGGCCGCGATATCGAAGTGGTGCGCAGCCATGAATTTGCCGCCGACCTGATGAACGCCATCGTCACTGACACGCCCTATGTCGCTTACGGCAATCTGCCCAACACGGGCCAAATCCCGCAATTGCCGCTGGGTGCTGCGGTCGAAACCCCTTGTCTGGTGGACAGCAACGGCGTGCAGCCTTCGGTCGTCACCGACATCCCGCCGCAACTGATCGCGCTGATGCGCAGCCAGATCAATGTGCAGGAACTGACAGTCCGCGCGCTGGTCGACCAGAACCCCGAACACATCTATCACGCCGCGATGATGGACCCGCACACCGCCGCCGAACTGGACTTGCGCCAGATCCGCAATCTGGTCAGCGATCTGCTGACCGCGCATTCCGACTGGTTGCAGGACTGGTGCCAGCCCGCCAAAGCCGCTTGAAAGGGCTTCGCAAATGACCAAGAAACGCCGATCAGAACACTGGTATGGAAAGCTGGACAAAGACGGGTTCATCCACCGCTCGTGGATGAAGAACCAGGGCTTTCCAGATCACGCCTTTGATGGCCGCCCCATCATCGGTATCTGCAACACATGGTCGGAACTGACGCCTTGCAACTCGGGCCTGCGCGATCTGGCCGAGGGCGTCAAACGCGGCGTGTGGGAAGCAGGCGGCTTCCCCGTCGAATTCCCGGTCATGTCGCTGGGCGAGACCCAGATGAAGCCCACCGCCATGCTGTTCCGCAACCTGCTGGCCATGGATGTCGAGGAATCCATCCGTGCTTATGGTATCGACGGAGTTGTCCTGTTGGGCGGGTGCGACAAGACCACGCCGGGCCAGTTGATGGGCGCGGCCTCGGTCGATCTGCCGTCGATTGTGGTCAGTTCCGGCCCGATGCTGAACGGCAAGTTCAAGGGCAAAGATATCGGCTCGGGCACGGATGTGTGGAGGTTCTCGGAAGAGGTTCGTGCCGGAGAAATGACCCTGCAGGATTTCATGAACGCTGAATCCGGTATGTCGCGCAGTAAGGGTGTCTGCATGACCATGGGCACCGCCTCCACTATGGCGTCCTTGGTTGAGGCGATGGGCATGTCCCTGCCCACCAATGCCGCTCTGCCCGCTGTTGATGCGCGCCGCATGGCGCTGGCGCATCTGACCGGCAAACGGATTGTCGAGATGGTGGACGAAGACCTAAAACCTTCGGATATCCTGACCAAAGAGGCGTTTCAGAACGCAATCCTGACCAATGCCGCGGTGGGCGGGTCGACCAACGCGGTGGTTCACCTGCTGGCGCTGGCGGGTCGCGTGGGCGTGGACCTGACGCTGAAGGATTTTGAAATCGGGTCAGAGATTCCGCTGCTGGTGAATTGTATGCCCTCGGGCCAATACCTGATGGAGGATTTCTGCTATGCCGGTGGTGTTCCGGTGGTGCTGAACGAACTCAAACCCTTCCTGCGGCCTGCGAAAACGGTTCTGAACAAGGATATCTCGGCCCATTATGAGGGGGCCGAATGTTACAACACCGACGTCATCCGGCCCTTCAACGATCCGGTGAAACCTGCGGCGGGCCTGCGGGTTCTGCGCGGCAATCTTGCGCCGAACGGAGCCATCGTGAAGCCTTCGGCGGCGACAGATGAATTGCTGGAAACCGAAGCCGAAGCCTATGTTTTTGAAAGCATCGAAGACCTGAAGGCCAATATCGACCGCGATGATCTGCCGGTGACGCCCGAGACCATTCTGGTGCTCAAGGGCTGCGGCCCCAAGGGCTATCCGGGCATGCCCGAGGTCGGCAACATGCCGATCCCGGCCAAGTTGGTCAAAGAAGGCGTGCGCGACATGATCCGCATCTCGGACGCGCGCATGTCGGGCACGGCATTCGGCACCGTCATCTTGCATGTCAGCCCTGAGGCGCAGGCGGGCGGCACGCTGGCGTTAGTCAAGACCGGAGACCGCATCCGTGTATCGGCCAGCAATGGCGAACTGGAACTGCTGGTGGATGAAAAGGAGCTGGACGCCCGCCGCGTCGCGTGGCAACCGGACGATCCGCATTACACCCGTGGCTATGCCCGGCTTTACATCGACCATGTGCTGCAAGCCGATCAGGGCGCGGATCTTGATTTTCTGGTGGGCAAAGACACCCGCCTTGTCACCCGAGAGAGCCACTGATGACCCAACCCGCCACCTTCCACGACCTGAACGGGGCCTCGGTTTACATCACCGGCGGTGGGTCCGGCGTGGGTGCAGCCCTGACCGATGGGTTCATGGCGCAAGGGGCCAATGTAGCCTTTATCGGACGCTCAGACGCCAGCGAATTTGTCGAGCAGATGCGCGACAAGCACGGCCGCGCACCCTTATTCCTGCAAGGAGACATGACCGATACCGACTTGCTGCACGCCACCATGCAACAGGCCGCCCAGGCACATGGCCCCCTGAACGTGCTGGTCAACAACGCTGCCAATGACAAGCGCCACTCGCTTGAAGAAACCACAACCGAATTCTGGGACTGGATGATCGAGGTCAACCTCAAGGCCTATTACTTCGCTTGCCAACAAGCCGCGCAGCAGATGACGGCGGGCGGGGCGATCATCAATTTCAGCTCGATCAGCTATATGATGGGCAATGCGGGTTATCCGATCTACACCACAGCGAATGCCGGGATCACCGGCATGACCCGGTCGCTTGCGCGTGAGCTTGGACCGCAGAACATCCGCGTCAACGCGCTGGCCCCCGGCTGGGTTCTGACGCAAAAACAGCTGGATATGTGGGCCACGCCCGCGGATCTGGCCACCCACATGGACCGCCAATGCCTCAAGGAGCATTTGACGCCAGAGGATATGATTGCGCCCACCTTGTTTCTGGCCTCAAACGCCAGCCGCGCCATGACCGGACAGTGCATGGTGGTGGATGGCGGCGTCGTGGTAACGGGGTAGCACCATGAGTATTGAATGGATTGCAGCGGATTGGGGCACCTCTCACTTGCGGGTTTGGGCCATGCAGGGCGGCAACGTTCTGGATCAGGCTCAATCCGACAAAGGGATGGGTAAGCTTCCGAAAGATGGGTTTCAAAACGCGCTGTTGGAACTTATCGATGACTGGTTAGGGGACGCACCGGTCGATGTCGTCGCCTGCGGCATGGTCGGCGCACGCCAAGGTTGGGTTGAGGCCCCCTACTCGACTGTGCCAACCGCCCCGGTGCCTGAAACGCCTATTCGTGTACCAAATACAGACCCCCGCATTCGCGCTTTTGTGGTGCCTGGTTTAAAACAGGCTACCCCGCCAGATGTGATGCGTGGCGAGGAAACGCAAATCGCTGGTTTCCTGTCTGGGCGCAAGAACTGGGATGGTGTGATATGCCTGCCCGGAACGCATACCAAATGGGTCCAGGTCAGCGCCGACGAGGTCGTCAGTTTCCGAACTTTCATGACAGGCGAGATGTTCAGTCTGCTTAGTGAGCAATCTGTTCTAAGACACTCGGTCGATGACGGCTGGGATCAGGACGCTTTTGCCGAGGCCACGGCGGACACCCTGTCGAAACCCGAACAGATGGCGGCACGCTTGTTTGGGCTGCGCGCATCGGATTTGTTGAACGCAGATGATCCGGGCGCCGCGCGCGCGCGATTGTCCGGTTACCTCATCGGGGCAGAACTGGCCGCCACCCGCCCCTACTGGCTGGGGCAACAAATCGCAATCATTGGGGCGGATAACCTTTCTCAGATCTATGCGCACGCGCTTAAACAGCAGGGCGCATTTGTTGAAATTGCGAACAATACCCAGGCCACTCTGGAGGGTCTGCGGCAAGCCCGGAACCGCACGAGGCAAACAGCATGAGCAGACCCATTATCGCCATTCTCAGAGGGCTGCGTCCTACCGAAGCTGCAGATGTAGGCGCCGCCCTGATCGACGCTGGCATCGACAAAATCGAAGTTCCGCTGAACTCTCCCGACCCGCTCGAAAGCATCGGGATTCTAGCCGACAAATACGGCGAAAAATCCCTGATTGGCGCTGGTACGGTCTTGGCCACAGATCAAGTGGAGGCCGTGGCCGCTGTCGGAGGTAAGCTGATCGTTTCACCGAATTGCGACATCGACGTCATCAAACGATCGGTCAGGCTGAACCTTCAAAGCTGGCCAGGCATCTATACACCTACCGAGGCGTTCAATGCTCTCAAGGCCGGGGCAACCGGCCTTAAGCTGTTTCCCGGCGTAATGGCAGGCCCCGCGGGTTTGGCTGCATTGCGCCCCGTTTTGTCCGCAGGCACACAAGTCTTCGCCGTCGGTGGCGCAGGCCCTGAAAACTTTGGCGAGTGGATCAACGCCGGCGCAGATGGGTTCGGCATAGGATCAGCCCTGTTCAAACCGGGTATGTCAGTGCCTGAGATTGCCGAGCGCGCCCGCAAGATCGTTGCCGCCTATGACAAGGCGGTTGGATGAACTCCGTCTACGACGATCGCCCCTGCGAGCTGGGTGAGGGGCCACTGTGGCACCCTGGACGTCAACAGCTGTTCTGGTTCGACATCCTTGGCAAACGGCTGCTCACGCAACGTGACGGCGCACCCCAAAGCTGGCAATTCGATGAACATGTCTCAGCAGCAGGGTGGGTCAACCGGGGCGTGCTGCTAATCGCGTCTGAAACCGGACTATGGCGGTTCAGCCTAGACACAGGCAAAAAAGAGTTGATCGCGACACTAGAGGCAGAGAATTCCATAACGCGTTCGAATGATGGCCGGGCTGATCCGTGGGGCGGTTTCTGGATCGGAACGATGGGCAAGAACGCGGAACATGGGGCTGGGTCGATCTATCGGTTTTGGCGCGGTGAAGTCCGCCGTTTGGTGCCAGATGTCACGATCTCGAACGCCATCTGTTTCGCGCCGGACCGATCCTGTGCCTATTTTTCTGACACAATGACCAAACAGGTTATGCGCTGGTCGCTGAACCCTCAGACTGGCTGGCCCGAGGGCGAAAGCACCGTTTTCCTTGATCTGCGCGATGATCACCTGAACCCTGACGGCGCGGTGGTAGATGCCGAAGGTCAGATATGGATCGCGCAATGGGGTGCGCATCGCGTCGCAGTGTATTCTCCTGACGGGCAGTTCCTGAAAGCCGTGACCTTCGACGCGGCGCATACGTCATGCCCGGCGTTTGGAGGCGACGATTTCACAACCCTTTTCTGCACAACCGCGCGCCAGGGGCTGGATGCCGAAACGCTTAGAAACCATCCCACAAACGGTATGACCTTTGCCGCCCCAAATGCGGGGCAAGGCCAGCCAGAACACAGAGTGATCCTATGAAGCCCGAACTCGGCGTCTGCTATTACCCCGAACACTGGCCAGAAGAAAATTGGGCTGAGGATGCCGCCCGCATGGTCGAGACCGGGCTGTCCTGGGTACGGATTGGCGAATTCGCCTGGAGCCGGATGGAGCCCGCTCCGGGCGATTTGCAATTCGACTGGCTGGATCGGGCCATTGAAACACTCGGTGCAGCCGGTCTGAAAGTGGTTCTGGGAACCCCGACTGCCACACCTCCGCGGTGGATGATTGAGAAACATCCTGACATGCTGGCAATGAATCCGGATGGAAGCCCACGCAAATTTGGTTCTCGCAGGCACTACTGCTTTAGCCATGAAGGTTATATCGCGGAATGCGCGCGGATCACCCGTATCATGGGCGAACGCTATGGCCGAAACCCTCACATCGCAGCATGGCAGATAGACAATGAATACGGCTGCCATGACACAACCCTCAGCTACAGCCCGGTCGCGCTTGTCGCATTTCAGAGCTGGCTTGAAGCGGAATATGGCTCGATTGACGCGCTCAATACGGCGTGGGGTAACGTGTTCTGGTCGATGGAATATGACGGGTTCGACCAGATTGACCTGCCCAACCTGACTGTGACTGAACCCAACCCCGCCCATGTTCTGGCCTTTCGCCGGTTCAGCTCGGATCAGGTGGTGGTGTTCAACAAAGCACAAGTGGACGTGTTACGCGGTCTGACCGACTCGCCGTTGTTGCACAATTACATGGGTCGCGTGCTGGAGTTCGACCATTTCAAGGTGGGCGAGGACTTGGATATCGCCACGTGGGATAGCTATCCGATCGGCTTTCTGTCGGACCGTCTTGAGGTGGACGAAGCGCATAAAGCCGCCTTTTTGCAACAGGGCGATCCTGACATGCAAGCCTTCCACCACGACCTCTACCGCGCGGTGGGGCGGGGTCGCTGGTGGGTGATGGAGCAACAACCCGGCCCGGTGAACTGGGCCCCATACAACCCGGCGCCGCTGCCGGGTATGGTCAAGCTCTGGTCGCTTGAGGCTGTCGCCCATGGGGCCGAGGTGGTCAGCTACTTCCGCTGGCGTCAGGCACCGTTCGCACAAGAACAGATGCATGCCGGGCTTTTGACGCCGAATGATCGCCTGGCCCCCGGATTAGCTGAGGCGCGGGAAACTGCAGACACCTTAGCCGAAATCGGTCCGGTGGCCCAAACAAGGGCGGATGCTGCCATTCTGTTCGACTATGCCTCGGATTGGGCATGGGCCACACAACCTCAAGGCGCTGGGTTTGATTACTTCCGGCTGGTTTTCTCGGCCTATCGCGCCCTGCGCCGGGCGGGGCTGTCGGTGGATTTCCTTTCACCCGACACAATCCCAGAGAACGGATACAAAATCATTCTGGCACCGGGCCTGGCGACAATCGACAAAGACCTTGAACATCACATCCAACAGGGATGCACTCTGGCGATCCTTGGACCGCGCAGCGGGGCGATCACCCACGATTTTCAGATCCCAAGCACAGGCCGCCCCGGATTAACCGGATTAGACAGCGAAGTTGATCTGATTGAGACCTTACCACCGTCGATCCAACGAAACGTCACAGGTGGTGGTGCGGCCCAGCATTGGGTCGAGCGGTTGTCGGGAACAGCTCCGGCCTTGTTGACTCATGCAGATGGCACCCCCGCGCTTACAGGTACAGATACCCTTTGGTATCTGGCTGGGTTTCCCAACGAGCCTCTGTGGGATCGCGTCGTTCAAATGGCGGCCCAACATACCGGTTTGAAACTGTATCCTGTTCCCGGTGGCCTGCGCCGCCGCGAGACTGTGCACCACGTGTTCCTGATCAACTACAACACGACACCGGTCACGTGGAACGGGCACGTGATTGATGCCTGTGATGTATTGATCGTTGAGAAAGAAACGCCCGCCGAAGAATAATTCCGGCGGGCGTGATTGACGTCGCTAGTCTGTCTTCAGACTGTTAGGATCAAAGGCCCCGCCGAACCCACCGTTTGTCGACGGCTGCGGCTCCGAGCTCGACTCCTCGTCGCCTCCGCCCAACGTGTTCGGTGCAAACACATTGCCAAACCCGCTGTTGTTTGACGGTTTCGGCGTTGATTGCGCACCACCCTGTTCGGCCTCTTCCGCTTCGCGCTGTTTGCGGCGTTCTTCGCGTTGCTTGCGCAGTTCTTGAATACGCTGCTCCGCCTCAAGCTGCTTTTGCTCTTTGACGTTGGCGATGCATTGCGCAGGGTTATAGGCTGTCGCGGTGCCAACCACGGTGATCGTGGCCACACCGAAGACAACCACCAAAAGGGCCGCCACGTTGCCCGCGAAGAAGCTGGGCAACTTGATCTTGCCCGCCAATTCCTCGACCGTAGCGTTCTTGCGCGCGGCGGCCACCAGCTCCTGCCGTTTCAGCTTGGCCTCATTCAGCAAAGCAAAGAACACAGTCAGCGCCACGATGATAAAGGCCAAAGCCGAAATCGAAGGCGTGATGCCGTACCGCACCTTTTGCGCCAGTTCGATGGTCAGCGTCGGGTATTCGCCAAAGGTGAAAGTCGTGGTGTTGTAGTTTTCGAACGATGCAAGAAACGCCAGCACTGCGGCGCTTGCAATCGCCGGACGCATGAAGGGCAGCAGGATCTTGCGGAATGCCTGTGCATGGGTTGCACCAAGGTCCAGCGCGGCCTCGGTCAAGGCCACGTCGTATCGCTGCAGACGCGCCACCAGCACCAGCATGCAGTAACTGGCGATAAAGGTAGACTGGCCAATCACCGTCAGGAAGATGCCGTTCGACAACACACTATCCGCGCCCAGCCCGAGCATCCGGTTGATCCGGTCCCAGAACACCAGTGTCGAAATCCCCAGCACAACGCCGGGGATCAGGATCGGCGCGATGATGATAGTGTAATAAGTCGCGCGCAGCTTGGGCCAGATTTGGGTCAGCATCAGCGCCCCCGCCAGCCCCATCGCAACCGACAAAACCACCGTACCGGCCCCGATGATTAGCGAGTTCTTGATGCCGTTCAGGATACGCTGATCCTGAAACAGTTCTCCGAACCACTGGAAGGTCAGGCATTCCCACGGGGTCATCCGTGGGAATGCGGACGAGTTGAAGGCTGTGACTGACATGATCACCAGCGGGCCCAGCAGATACAGGAAGAAGATCGCCAGATAGACCCAGATGCTGATACGAAGGAAGGACAGGTTCATTTCCCGATATCCCCCATATTCACCTTGAACAGGCGCATCACTGCCAGCACGAACAGGATACAGGTCACCAGCAGCACGATGGCGTAGGCGGCCCCCTGCGGCCAGTCATTGTTGTCGTTGAACTGCTGATAGATCAGCTGCGTGAACCACAGCGAGGACGGCCCGCCCAGAATCTGTGGCGCGGCCAGCGCACCGGCCGACAGCATGAACACCATCGTACAGCCCGAGCTGATCCCCGGCTTGGCATAAGGAATGACTACCCGCCAGTGAATACGCCACCACGGCGCCCCCAGATCGCGTGCGGCCTCGATCTGGTTGTGGTCCAGACTTTCGATCACGTTGTAGATCGGGAAGATCATCAGCAGGATATAGGCATAGCCCAGCCCTGCATAGAGCGCGATATCGTTGCGGATAAAGTCAAACGGCGTATCCCAGATGCCCAACCCCAGAAACAAGGTATTCAGCACTCCGGTTTCGCCAAAAATGATCCGCAGCGCAAAGGCGCGCAGGATTTCGTTGATCCAGTAAGGGATGATCAGCATGATCGCAAAGATGCGGATATGGCTGCCCTTGGACTGACCCAGATAATAGGCGATCGGGTAGCACAGGATCAGGTTGAAGATCGTCACACAGACCGCAGCCAGCAAGGTGCGGAAGAACACGCGCAGATCGACGGCGTTATAATCCTGACTGCCACCCTCGGGGCCGTAGATCAGGTATTTGTAATTCTCCAGCGTATAGACATCCTTGGGCCCGCCAATCTCGGGCGGGGGCAGGTTGGGCCGGAACGAGAAATCCAGCATCGACAACTGAGGCAGGATGATCAGGCCGATGGTCCAGAAGATCACCAGACCCAAGATCGCCAGCCCCATGCCGGTGCCGTTGCGGTTGAAAAACTCTTTCAGGAAACGGGGCATGCGATTTCCCCTATTCCGCCGCCAGCTCACCCGCCGGAACCAGAACCGCGTTGCGGGTCTCGTATTCCAGCCGGATGGTCTGGCCTGTGTGGTCCTCGAAGGACTGCCCGACATTGGGCAGGGACACTTTGATCTCTTTGCCGCCCTCGCCTTCGGTGAAGATGTTGAAGGCGTTGCCCTCGAACTCCTCATGCTTCACACGCGCCGAGACACAGTGATCGCCCGGCGCGTCGTCCGAGGCGATGGCAAAGGCTTCGGGCCGGACAAACATCATCGCCTCATCCCCTTCGCGCATCTTGCCCTGATTGGCGGTGGAAATCCGCGCCACCAGATCACCAGTGCGATTGGTCGAGATCACGGCCTCGGTCCCCATGACCTGCTTGATCCTGCCCCGGAACACGTTGTTTTCCCCGACAAATGAGGCCGCAAAGGCCGTGTTCGGGTCATTATAGATGGTCTTGCCATCGGCAATCTGGTCGATCACACCCGCGCGCATCACGGCGATGTTGTCGGACATGGTCAGCGCCTCGCCCTGATCGTGGGTGATGTAAATGAACGTGATGCCCACACGCTGCTGAATTTCGCGCAGCTCGGTGCGCATATGCTGGCGCAGCTTCAGGTCCAGCGCCGAGAGCGGCTCGTCCAGCAGCAATACGTCGGGTTCAGCACACAAAGCCCGCGCGATGGCAACTCGCTGACGCTGACCGCCTGACAACTCGCTGGGCAGTTTATCGCCCTGCCCCGGCAAAGCGATCATGTCCAGCAGCTCACCCGCGCGTTTACGGCGCTCCTTGGCGCTGGCTCCTTTGATCTCCATTGAGAAGGTGATGTTCTCCCAAACCTTCATCAGGGGGAACAACGCAAGGTTCTGGAAGATCAGTGCAGTGGGCCGTTTGTTCGGACCGATCCCGCGCATGTCGTTGCCACCGATCAGAACCTTGCCTTCGCTGGGATCAAGAAAGCCGGAAACGGCCCGCAAGATCGTCGTCTTGCCGCAGCCCGAGGGGCCAAGGAATGAAAAGAAATCGCCCCCGTTGATGTTCACATTGGCATCCCGCACGGCCACGAAATCGCCGAACCGAATCCACAGGTTTTCCAGATCTACACCGACCCCTGCACTCATTTTAGGTATCTCCGTCTGGTGCGGATGGGGACCACACCTAAATAGGGTCCGTCACGCCAAAGCGCACGGATGGATGGCCCCCCGCGACAGCGCGGAGGGCGTCGTTTCAAAGCGATCAGGCGCTTTTGAACTTGTTGACGAACTCGGTCCGGGTTTCGGCATACCACGGCGCTTCGGCCGGCCACGGGTTGAGGTTGGCCAGCGAGTCGCCCGGATAAGCCTCGGCGAAGTTCTTCTTGTAGGTGTCGCCCGAATATTGGTCGGCACCCAGAACCGGCGAGTTATAGCCGTGGCTGTCAATCGCCACACCAGCCGGCTTCGCCTGATAGGCAAAGTCGATGAAGGCGTAGATCTGATCCATATTCGCCGCACCGGTCGGGATCGACATGCCGTCAACCCAGGCCATCGCACCTTCGACAGGGGCTTGGTAATGCACCGGCTCACCTGCCGATTTCAACGCCAGCGGTGGGCCGTCCCAAGTCTGACCAACCACAACACCTTCGTTCAGCAGACCATTCTTCTGCGTATCCGCGTCGTTCCAGATCAGCTTGATCCGGTTCTTACGTTCGATGCACCAATCAGTAATCTGACCCCAGACCTTGCGCATGGTTTCTTCGTCATTATACGCCGACCAGACCGAACCCGGCTCCATCTCACCCGAACGCTCCATGTACAGACCTGCGCCCAGCATCATCGAATGCGCGCGCCCCATGGTTTTGCCGGCGTTTTCCTCGGACCATACATCGCCATAAGATGGCGCATCTCCTTCGGGCAGCCATAGGTCGGTGCGATAGGCAATGCCTTCGGTACCCCAGATATGCGGCAACCAATGCACGCCACTGTCGCCAAAGTTCCACGCATCCGTGCCGATCGAGGCCATAGCCGGGTTCACCAGATCAATCGGCACCTTGTTCATGTCAAAGGGCTGCAGCAACTCTAGCGGCTCCCACTGCAAGGACCGGTTGTTAGTGGGCGAGACGATGTCAAAGCCCTGGCCCTTGGTGGCCTTCATCTTGTTGATGATCTCTTCGTTCGAACCGATACCAGTATAGTTGACCTTGATTCCGGTCAGGGTTTCAAACTCCTGCAGGAAGGACGGCGGCAGGTAGTCCGACCACATCAGGATGTTGATTTCACCCGACGAGGCCAGCGCGCTTTTGCTGTAAAGCGGGGCAGCCAACGCCGCCGCACCAGCGCCTTTCAGGACTGTCCGCCGGGACAGGGGTTTACATTCAGTCATAGTCGTATCTCCCGTTTTCATTAGTTTTTTGTTTTTGTGTCTACACGCTAGACCTTTGCGAGACCTCTGTCAGTCCAAAAGTGACAGTTATCAATTTTCATAGGTCCAGTTTGCGCTGCTCTCTTGCACGATCCTGTACACAATTCAGCAAATGCACGGGTCTGGCCCGAAAAACATCAAAATTGCAGAAACGCTAAAAATATGCCGCTTGATCCACATGCCGATAAATGAGGCAAGACGGAGCAGACCCGCTTACCTTTCGAGTGAAGCAGGCAAAACCCTATACGAGAGTGCTTTAGTGATTTCCAAAAGAATCAGGATGTTGCGCGCATGCTTTTGCCATCATGGAACAAGTGCACTTTCTCAGGGCTAGCCGAGACTCCGACTGTTTGCCCTCTTTTGCCGCGTTGAATCCCTTGCAATTTGGCAATGACGGCTTCGGCGCCTTTACGACTCTCGAAATACAGCAAAGTCACCTCGCCCAATGCTTCTGTGAAATCGACAACGCCTTCGAACGCAGGGTTTTCGCCGGTGGGTACAAAGTGTTCGGGCCGGATGCCGACATTGACCTGCTTGCCCATGTCTTGCTCTTGGGTCGCGATACTGCTTGTAACCGTTCCGCCTGAATCCAGATCAACCACCGTCTCGGAACCAGTTTGCACGATGACACCTGGCAACAGATTCATCGCCGGAGAGCCTATGAACTGCGCGACAAACTCATTGTCGGGTGTTTCATAAAGCTCCAACGGAGTACCAACCTGTGCGATACCCTTGTTGGCCAGAACAACAATCCGAGTGGCCAGTGTCATGGCTTCAACCTGATCGTGGGTCACGTAGATCATTGTGCTGTCGGGCATCGCCTCTTTCAGGCGCGCAATTTCAATGCGCGTCGCAACACGCAGGGCGGCGTCGAGATTCGAAAGCGGTTCGTCGAACAGATAGACCTTGGGATCGCGCACAATGGCCCGCCCAATGGCAACCCGCTGACGTTGCCCGCCCGAAAGTGCCTTGGGGAGCCGATCCAGAAATGGTTCCAACTGAAGGATACGCGCGGCGCGTTCGACAGCGGCATCCACATCCGCCGCAGGCATCTTTGCGATCTTGAGGGCAAAGGCCATATTCTCGCGCACGGTCATGTGGGGATAAAGCGCATAGCTTTGGAACACCATCGCAATACCGCGCTGCGCCGGGGGCACATCGTTCATCACCTGCCCTTCGATCTCAAGCGTTCCACCCGAGATCTTCTCCAGCCCTGCAATCATGCGCAGCAAGGTGGATTTACCGCAGCCCGAAGGACCGACGAACACGATAAGCTCGCCTCGGTCAATGTCCAGGTTGATGTTTTTCAGGACGTCCACGTGGCCATAGGTCTTGGCCACGTCCGTGAGTTTGAGTTCCGACATAGCCTACCCCTTATCCCGCGCCAGCAGACAGAATTGCGCAGCGTCGAGGGACAACGTCCCTTCCCCGTCGACGCTGCCCAACTCCTCCCCGATTATGTGCCATTTTCCGTCCGGCAGAGTGACCTCAGCCGGGTCCGAACCCAGGTTGAAAGCGCAGAAAACCTGCTCGGTCGGGGCGTCGCGCAGAAAAGTCAGAACAGGGCCAGTTTGGGCCATCTCCATCTGTTCCCCGGACATCAGTGCCGGATGCGCATGCCGCAGCGCAATTGCGCGACGATAGTGGTGCAGCATCGAGTATGGATCCTGTTCCAGCCTATCCACGGCCCGTTCGGCTTGTGGTCCACTAACCGGCAGCCACGGTCGGCCAGCACTAAAACCCGATTGCTCGTCCTGCGCGGCCCAGACCATCGGCGTGCGGCACCCGTCGCGTCCCTTGAATTCTGGCCAGAATTCGATGCCATAGGGATCTTGCAGGTCTTCAAATGCCACATCCGCCTCGGGCAGGCCCAGTTCCTCACCCTGATACAGGCAGGCAGAGCCCCGCAAGCACATCATCAGAACTGCGTGCTGTCGAACGGCCTCGTCGCTTAATCCCCAACGCGTCGCGTGTCGCTGAACGTCGTGGTTCGAGAAGGCCCAGCAAGGCCACGCATCACCGGCCTTGTCCTCTAACTGATCGAAAACCTGTTTGGCGTAAGACGCGGTCAATGCGCGTTTTTCCAGAAACTCGAAGGCATAGCACATGTGCATCCGTTTATCGCCGGTGGTGTATTCGCCCATGATCTCAAGCCCGCGCTGCGCGTCGCCGACCTCACCCAGACAAGCGCGGCCTTCGTATTCGTCGGTTAACGCACGCAACCGTTCGAGGTAGGCAATATTCTCAGGCTGGCTTTTGGAGAAAAGGTGATCTTGATGGTTATACGGGTTCACCATCGGCGCAATCGAGGCGTTACGCTGATCCATCGGCAGGCCGGGGTTGTCGCGCAGCTGCTTGTCATGGAAGTAAAAGTTGATCGTGTCCAGCCGGAACCCATCGACGCCCAAATCCAGCCAGAACCGAGCCACATCCAGCAAGGCGTCCTGAACCGCCGGGCAATGGAAATTCAAGTCGGGCTGCGAAGTCAGGAAGTTGTGCAGATAATACTGCAACCGGCGCGAATCCCACTGCCAGGCCGAGCCTCCGAAGATCGACAACCAGTTGTTTGGCGGCGTTCCGTCCGGTTTCGGGTCCGCCCAGACATACCAATCGGACTTTTCGTTTTCGCGGTTGGACCGGCTTTCGCTGAACCACGGGTGCTGATCCGAGGTATGCGACAGCACAAGGTCGATCATCACTTTCAGCCCAAGCCCATGCGCCTGATCCAAAAGCTCTTTGAAATCCGCCATCGTTCCGAACATCGGATCGACATCGCGGTAATCGCTGACGTCATATCCGAAGTCCTTCATCGGAGATTTGAAGAACGGCGATATCCAGATCGCATCGACCCCAAGCGAGGCGATATAGCCCAGACGCTGAGTAATCCCTTTCAGGTCGCCAATTCCGTCGCCGTTGCTGTCCTGAAAGCTGCGGGGATAGATCTGATAGATCACACCGCCACGCCACCAATCGGACGCTGCTTGGGTTGCCTTCGTTGTGTCCACAGTGTTCTGCACGTTCATCAGAAGCCTCTATTTGACGGATCCGGCCAGCAGGCCCCGAACCAGATATTTTTGCATTGCGAAGAAAACGATCAGCGGCACTGCGATCGAGACAAAGGCCGCCGTGGCCAGAATTTCCCAGTTGCCGCCCCGCGTGCCCAGCAGCTCGACGATCTGGTTGGTCATGACGGTGGTCTGACCCGACGCGTCGATCAAAAAGACCTTGGCGACCAGCAGATCATTCCAAGTCCACAGGAACTGGAAGATCGCGAAAGAGGCCAGCGCCGGGAAACTCAACGGAAGGATCAGTTTGGTGAAGATCTGAAACTCGGTCGCTCCGTCGACCCGCGCGTTTTCGATCAGGTCTCGGGGAAGGCCAGCCATGTAGTTGCGCAGCAGGTAGATTGCCAGCGGCATCCCGAACCCGGTATGGGCCATCCAAACCCCAAGATAGCCTTTCCCGATCCCGATATTGAGGTGGAATTTCAAGAGTGGGATCAGCGCCAGTTGCAACGGCACCACCAACAATCCAACTACGGCAGCAATCAGCAGGGCGCGGCCGGGGAAATCCATCCACGCCAGCGCATAGGCCGCAAAGGCGGCCACCAAGATCGGAATGATCGTCGCCGGGATGGTCACAGTCAGAGTATTGAAGAACGCCCGCCCCATACTGTCTGAGGAATCTTCGGCCAACAAAACCTTGTGGTAATTGGCCAACGTGAACTCGGGCGGCAATTCTGCGGTCACGAATACACGGGCACCCCGGCTACCGGTAAATTCTTCCGAATTCTTCATCCGGTAGTTGCCTTGCGCGTCCACGGTGATCGTACCACCCCGACGCAGCTCAGCAGTGTCACCCGGAACAAATGCGTCCACGTCCCGAGAGCTGACACCCCATTGTGAGATCGTAGCCGTTGTGCCCGCGTCAAACAGGTTGCCTTCGATCACGTAAACCCCGTTTTCCAGAACCTGTGTGTCCGGCGCGGCGGACCGCAAAGTCAGGTTCTGTTCAGACGGGAAGAGAGATTTCCACCAGCCGCTTGTGGCAATCTGATCAGCCGTGCGAAAAGACGAGATCAACAGCCCAAGTGTTGGCACAACCCAAAGCACGACCAGAAATATGACCGAGGCATGGACGACCCAGCGCAGCGCCGGTTTGGTTCCTGCAATATCGCTCATGGCCTCACTCCATCTCTTTGCGCGCGTTGCGCACGTTCCAGATCAGGATCGGAGTGACCAGCAGCATGATCACCATGGCCGAGGCCGACCCCACACCCCAGTCATTGGCGCGGAACAGCTTGTCATACATGTAGTTGGCGAGAACCTGTGTCTCCCACTGGCCGTTGGTCATGGCAAAGACGATGTCAAAGACCTTGAGCACGGTGATGGTGATCGTGGTCCATACGACCAGAATTGTGGTCTTGATCTGCGGCACCTTGATACGGAAGAAAATCTGGAACGGGTTGGCGCCGTCCAGAATGGCGGCCTCGACGGTTTCTTCGGGGATGCCGCGCAAAGCCGCGGACAGGATCACCATGGCAAATCCGGTTTGTATCCAGATCAGGACGACCATCAGGAAGAAACTGTTCCAGAACGGGATGGTCAGCCATGTCTGCGGCTCTGTCCCTCCAAAAAAGATGTAAAGCGCGTTCAGCATCCCGATCTGATCCTGCTCGGCCGGGCGAGTGTCATAGACGAGCTTCCAGATCACCGATGCACCCACAAAAGAAATCGCCATCGGCATGAAGATCAGCGACTTGGCGATATTGCCCCAACGAATGCGGTCGGTCAGTTGCGCAACCAAAAGACCCAAAGCGGTGGACATCGCCGGCACGATGATCAACCAGAACATGTTGTTGCGCATGGCTTCCCAGAATTTGGGCTCATTCGCCATCTGGATGTAGTTTTCCAGGCCCACCCATTCATAGCCCCCACCGGGTACCCGATCCGTAAGGGACAAGCGCAGCGTTTCGACCACCGGATAGGCCAGATACAGGCCCAACGCCGCCAACGCCGGGAACAGAAACAACCACGGACGGATCATGTTAGCGCGGTTGATATTGCGCCCTGCATTCGGGCCGCGCGCCGGGAACAGCACTTTGTCCAGAAACTGGTTGGAGAGGTAGAAATAGCCCACACACCCTGACACGCCGATGGCGATGGTCAGCAGGCCCTGTAATGCCGGATGCATGCCGCGTCTCCCTTGCGACGGTGGCAGGCAACCCGAACTGGTGGGCTGCCCGATCAGGAACGCTTAGTCCAGCGCGTCCCAGGAGGATTGGATTTCGTTGGCAACCTCTTCCGCCGAGGTCCCGCCCGCATAGTCGACCATGCCGGTCCAGAACGTCCCTGCGCCAACACCGCCGGGCATCAGGTCAGACCCGTCAAACCGGAAGGTGGTCGCGCCCAGAAGGATGTCGTTCATCTTCTTCAACGTCGGGTCCGAGAACAGCGCGGTATCAACGCCCTTATGCGGTGTCAGGAACCCGGTCAATTGCATCCAGGTCTCGTGCGCTTCGGGGGTCTGCAGATACTCGATCAAAGCATGCGCGCCGGGGCTGTCATTGGTGATCGCCCAAAGCGTGCCCGCACCCAGAACCGGGCTGCCAAGATCCTTGCTTTCATAAGCGGGGAAGTAGAAGAAATCCGCATCTTCACCCACGACCGTGCCTTCCGGGAAGAAAGCCGGAATGAACGAGGCCTGACGGTGCAGATAGCATTGCGGCGGAGAGCTGAACATGCCTTTGGGACTGTCGCGGAAATCGGTTGTGGCCACGGCCCCTGCCCCACCGGCGACATAGTCGTCGTTGCGGGCGAAGGCTCCGAATTCCTCGATCGCTGCGATGACCTTGGGGTCATTGAACTTCATCTCATTTGCAACCCAGGCGTCATAATCCGCAGGCGATTGTGTACGCAGCATCATGTCCTCAACCCAGTCGGTCGCGGGCCAGCCGGTCGCTCCACCAGACCCCAGACCGATACACCAAGGCGTCTCGCCGTCCGCGACGATTTGGTCCGTCAGAGCTTTGAGTTCTTCCATCGTGGTCGGCACTTCGTATCCGGCGTCCTCGAAGTTCTCGGGAACATACCAGACCAGCGATTTCACATCGACCTTGTAGAAAAACCCGTAGAGGTTATCAGCACCGTCCGGGCCTGCGTAAGTTCCCAGATCGACCCAAGATTGGCCCGCAGCGTAATTGTCGCGAATCCAATCGGATGTGCCATCTGCCAAAGGCGTCAGAAAGCCGGATTTGGCCATGTCCGCCGCCAGACCGGGCTGAGGGAAAACCGCAACGTTGGGGGCCGATCCTGCTTCCGCGTCGATGCGGATCTGCTGTTCGAAACTGTCCGAGCCGACATAGGCGTACTCATGCCCGGTCGCAGCAGCAAAGCCGTCCAGCACCTTTTCGACATTTTCCTGATCCGGCCCCAACCAGGGGCCAAACACCGTGACCTTGTCGGCATGCGCCGCGCCCGCCATCAGGGCGAACGTTGCCGCGCCTGCGTAAAGCGAGTGTTTCATGAATTCTCCTCCCAACTCTGTCGCGCCCGTGAGACTCAGGTTTCAAAGCGCTTTGAATGCCGAGTTTTATCCGCTAACATTCAAGTTCTGTCAATATTAGGTTTGAATTTTGCCAATAAATTAATAAAACACGGGATGTGTAGAAACGGGTTGACCCAACAGAAAAACCCTCTCAAAACGGTTTGGCCACCAATTTGAAGGCGCTTTGAAGCGAAATGAACCTAAAGCAGCTCTCAGAAATCCTTGGTCTTTCGCAGACAACGGTCAGTCGCGCGCTGAACGGATACCCCGAGGTGAACGAGGCCACGCGAGAGCGGGTTCAGGCTGCGGCGACCAAACACGGCTATCGGCCGAACAGCCGCGCCAAGGGGCTGGCCACGGGGCGTTCTATGGTGATCGGGCATGTGATCCCCAGTTCCTCGCAACATGAAATGGTCAACCCCATCTTCGGGGATTTTGTCGCCGGCGCCGCCCGGACCTACGGTTCGCATGGCTATGACATGATGTTCACCAATGCCGACGATACCTCGATCGAACGCACCTATCGGGACTTGTTCCAACGCGGCGCAGTCGATGGGGTCGTTCTGCAAGGCCCCAAGGTCAACGAACACCGGATCGAGGTTCTGACCCGCATGGCGGTTCCGTTCATCGTCCATGGCCGCTCGACCGGGATCGAGGTGCCTTATGACTGGGTCGACGTGAACAACAAAAGCTCATTCCTGCGGGCGACCCGGTTTCTGATTGATCTGGGGCACAAACGTATCGCGCTGATCAATGGGTTAGAGGATATGGACTTCGCCCAACGTCGCCGCGAAGGATATCTGCAGGCTCTGCAAGAAGCCGATCTGACGCCCGAACCCGCCCTGATGCGCAGCGCCGAGATGACCGAGGTTTACGGCCATCACGAAGCCCGTGACATGCTGCAACTGGAGAACCCCCCGTCGGCCATCTTGGTCTCGTCAATGATTTCTGCCATCGGGGTGCGGCGCGCTTTGACTGAGGTCGGGCTGAAAATGGGGCGCGATGTGTCCGTCATCGCGCATGATGACGACCTGTCCTATCTCAAGAATGGGCAGGACGTGCCGATCTTTACGGCAACGCGATCCTCGGTCCGGCAGGCTGGGGAAATCGCCGCCGAAATGCTGATCGACCGGATCAAAGCACCGGACGACCCGGTTAAAACTAGATTGCTGGAGGCCGAACTGGTAGTTGGCGGCTCGACCGGCCCCGCTCCTGACAGGTTCTGAACATGAAATATACCCGCGCTGATTTCCCCAAAGATTTCCTCTTTGGTGTCGCAACCTCTGCCTATCAGATCGAAGGCCACGCGCAGGGGGGCGCAGGTCAGACCCATTGGGACACCTTTGCCCGCACGCCCGGCAACGTTGTGCGGGGCGAAAACGGAGATCTCGCTTGCGATCACCTCAACCGTTTCGATCAGGACTTTGATCTGGTGCGCGAGGCCGGGTTTGATTGCTATCGCTTTTCGACCAGCTGGGCGCGGGTTCTGCCCGAAGGACGCGGTCAGGTTAACGAAGTCGGGTTGGACTATTACGATCGTCTGGCCGATGCGCTGCTGGAACGCGGCATTCGCCCCTGTGCGACGCTTTACCATTGGGAACTGCCCTCGCCGCTGGCGGATCTGGGCGGCTGGCGAAATCGGGATATCGCTGGGTGGTTTGCCGATTTCACCGAGGTCATCATGGGCCGCATCGGCGACCGGATGTTCAGTGTCGCCCCCATCAACGAACCCTGGTGCGTCAGCTGGCTGAGCCATTTCGACGGCCACCACGCCCCTGGCCTGCGCGATATCCGTGCGACCGCCCGCGCGATGCACCATGTTCTGCTGGCGCATGGCCGTGCGATCGAGGCGATGCGCGGTCTGGGCATGTCCAATCTGGGCGCGGTGTTCAATCTGGAATGGGCCGAACCCGCCGATGACAGCCCCGAGGCGCGCAAGGCCGCCGATCTGTACGACGGTATCTACAACCGGTTCTTTCTGGGTGGCGTGTTCAACAAAGCCTATCCGCAAAATGTTCTGGACGGGCTGGAACCCTATCTGCCCGCGGGCTGGCAGGATGATTTCGACACGATCGGCGCGCCCGTCGACTGGTGCGGGTTGAACTACTACACCCGCAAACTGATCGCGCCCGCCGACACCGCCTGGCCCAGCCTGCAAGAGGTCCCCGGCCCCCTGCCCAAAACGCAAATGGGTTGGGAGATCGAGCCTTCTGCCCTTACACGTTTCCTGACCCGGGCCGCTCGTGAATATACCGGCGATCTGCCGATCTATGTGACCGAAAATGGCATGGCCAGCTCTGAGCGCCAGCAGGATGAGGACCGGATCGACTACCTCAACCAGCATTGGGCCGCTGTGAAAGACGCTTTGGATCAGGATGTGCCCGTCAAAGGCTATTTCATCTGGTCGCTGCTCGACAATTACGAATGGGCCCTTGGCTACGAGAAACGCTTTGGTCTGGTTGATGTGGATTTTGATACGATGGAGCGGACGCCCAAAGCGTCCTTTGAGGCGGTGAAAACTGCCCTCGCCGGTGCACAAGTCTCAGTCCCCCTGGCACAACCCGCCGGAGCCATGCATGAACACTGGAATCTGGTGGCTGATATCGGCGGGACTAACACCCGTTTGGGGGTTATCTCAAACGGGAAACTCACCGATCTGCGCAAATACCCAACGGGTCAGCTGCCGCAACTGCTCGAGGCATTTCACAGCCTGCGCGACGAGATTGGCACCGACCCCCGAGCGGTTGTCGCCGCCGGGGCGGGGCCGGTGCGAGATGGTACGATCCGACTGACCAACGCGCAGCTTGATTTGTCCGAGGACGACATCGGTCGTGCGACCGGCGCGCAGCATACCTTTGTGATCAATGACTTCACCGCAGCGGCGTGGTCTGTGGCCGAAATCGGTGCCGGTGACGTCGAAGTGTTGCAGGGTGCGGAAACCCCACCGGTCGGCACCCGCTTGGTCGTTGGGCCGGGCACCGGCCTCGGGGTTGGGTCGTTACTCTATTCCGAGGGGCACTATCATACGGCATCCGGCGAAGGCGGCCATGTGGGCCTATCCCCGCGCCACGCTGACGAGGTCGAAGTGTTTCGCGCCGCCCGCGAGGTCGCGCCCGAGTGTTTCTTTGACGACTCGCTAACCCTTGAAGCCGAGATGTTCCTGAGCGGCACCGGCCTGCCCATCCTCTACCAAGCCATCCAACTCGCAGCCGGTCAAGCCAACGCAGAAACCCAGCCTGCAAAGGATATCCTGCAAGACGCGCTGGCCCAAACCGACCCTCATGCGGTGCGCGCGGCCCATATGTTCACCACTCATCTGGGGGCCGTCATGGGCGATATGGCTGTGACCATGATGCCTGCGGGCGGTGTTTTTCTGGTGGGCGGCGTGGCCGAAAAGAACCGATGGCTGTTCAAGGACGCCTTCCGCGACGCTTTCAACGCCGGGGGTCGGTTCAGTGAGCTACGCCGGTCGATGAACCTCTATGTCTCGGAACAGGATGAATTTGGCATTGTTGGCGCTAACAATTTCTGCAAAAGTGCGCTCGCGCGTCGGATGGCCTGACGCGGCCAAACCGGAAAGGTCCCCGAATGATCTTGTGCTGCGGTGAAGCGCTGATCGACATGATCCCCGCCCCGACCACCGACGGTGGGCAGGGTTTTGTCCCCCATTCCGGCGGGGCGATTTTCAATACCGCCATCGCGCTGGGTCGTTTGGGCGCATCGGTCGGAATGCTCACTGGTTTGTCCCGCGATATGTTCGGGGATCAGCTTGCCGACGCCCTAACCAACAGCCACGTAGATCAGACGCACGTCATTCGCTCGGATCGTCCAACGACTTTGGCATTCGTACAGTTGAAAAACGGCCACGCGACCTACTCGTTTAACGACGAAAACTCGGCGGGCCGAATGCTGATGCCCGAAGACATGCCGCCGCAGTTGGCCGGTGTTACGGCCCTTTATTTTGGCGGGATAAGCCTTGCTTGCGAACCCTGCGCTGATGCCTACGCTTCGGTTCTGGAGCAGCATGGTTCTGACCGCGCCGTTATGCTGGACCCTAACATCAGGCCGGGATTCATCAAGGATGAGTCACGGTATCGAACGCGGTTGAACCGGATGATCTCGCAGTCGGATATTGTAAAAGTATCGGACGAGGATCTTGATTGGATCCTTCCCGGACAAAAAGGTACCGATGACAAAGCCCGGCGATTGCTACAAGACGGACCTAGCGCCGTGATTGTAACAAAAGGCAGCGATGGGGCTTCGGGCTATTTGGCAGACGGAACAGAAATATCGACACCCTCCAACCCGGTCGAAGTTGTCGATACGGTAGGCGCTGGCGACACGTTCAATGCAGGCGTTCTTGCAGAGTTGCAGAATTCCGGTCACTTGACCAAGTCAGCCGTACGCCATCTCACAACTGATACGCTAGGCGCAGCCCTAATCAAAGGAGCACAGGTTGCTGCGATCACTGTATCACGCGCCGGAGCAAACCCACCATGGGCGCATGAGCTTTGAGCTGAAGAGGCACAGATGAAACGATCTGAAATTAATTCCATCAAATCCGAAGCAGAGGCATTCATTCACTCTTTCGGCGCCGTATTGCCTCCGTTCGCCACGTGGTCGCCTGACCGTATGCGCAGCGATGATGCGCAAGGGATTCGAGACCGTGGTCTGGGCTGGGATATCACCGATTACGGGCAAGGCCGGTTTGATGAGCTGGGATTATTCCTTTTCACCTTGCGCAACGGCGACGTGACCGATCTGAATAAAGGCCGGGGGATGCTTTATGCCGAAAAGCTGTTGGTGTCCCGCGACAAACAGCTTTCGCCGATGCATCGCCACATTATCAAGGCCGAAGACATCATCAACCGCGGCGGCGGCGATCTTGTGATGGAGATTTATGCGTCGGACCCGGATGGTGACATTGACCGCGATAATCCTGTCGTCGTCCCCAGTGACAGTTGTCCTGTCACCATCAAACCCGGAGAGCTATTGCGCCTGCAACCGGGAGAAAGCGTTACGCTAATGCCCGGGATATGGCACGCCTTCTGGGCGGAAAAGGGCGACTGCCTGATCGGTGAAGTCTCCACAGTTAACGACGACCGCACGGACAATGTATTCGAAGACCCTATCCCGCGTTTTGCAACGATCGAAGAAGATGTTGGGCCTGACTTCTTGCTGGTATCGGATTACTAGCCACATAAGTCCGTTTTACTAAACGGAAAAACCCGGTATCATTCTCAGGCGCACTGCAAAGCTGTGATAATGTGTCAGCGGTGAAAGGGCCCGAGGATGGTAACAAAAGCCGAGTTGGAAGCAGAAGTTGCGGAGCTCCGTCGACAACTGGCCGAAAGGTCCCAGACTGAAAACCCTGCCAGAAGCGAAAGCGTAACTGAACAGATATCGGAAACGCTGGATCAATGGACCTCGCAGATTGACGAGGTGCTGACGGAATTTGAGGATATCCCTCATAAGAAATCGATTATGTTTGCCATCGGAATCTTCGCGGTTGGCTACCTGATGGGCCGTTCCCGGTAGGAGACCACGCATGAGCCGCATATCCCGAAATATTTCGATCATCCTGCGCGCCGAACGCCTGATTGCGCAACGGCAGGTTGCTGTCGCAGCGAAACGAACCGGCATCTACGCCGCGGCAGGATTTGCCATCGGTCTGGCGGTAGTGATGCTGAACATAGCCGGCTTCTTCTGGCTTTCGGCGACGCTGACCAAACCTGTGGCTGCTCTTATTCTGGCCGGGCTTAATCTGGTACTCGCCGTCTTGCTGGCATTGATCGCGAACTCGATGACTGCGTCGACGGATACAACCGCAGCCGTCGAGCTGCGCGATATGGCCCTGCAGGACATCGAGGTTGAAATAAAAGAGAACCTGACCGAAGCGCGAAATGTTGTCTCGGGCGTCCGGCGCGATCCAATGGGCGCGCTGACGCCAGAAATCGTCAGTGCGCTGTTGGGTTCCGCGCTCAAGTACGCGCGGAACCGCAAGACGAAAGCAGATTGATTACATCATCGCTGCAGCGGCCCGCGCAATCACCATCTCTTCATTCGTTGGGATCGACAGAATTCGGACTCGGCTGAAATCGGTCGATAGAACTGTACCGCCATCTGCATTGCGTGCGTGGTCCATATCAATTCCGATCCACCGCATCCCATCACATACCATTTGCCGAATTGGGGCTGAGTTTTCGCCAACACCACCGGTAAAGACCAGTGCATCAATCCCCTCCAGTGCGGCCGACAACGCGCCCAACTCCCGACGGATGCGGAACACGTAATAGTCGATGGCTTTGCGCGCATCGGGCGTATCGGCGGCCAACAGAGTCCGCATGTCCGAAGAAATACCTGAAAGACCCAACAGTCCTGACTTGCGATACAGGACTTCGGCGATTTCATCGGCAGACATGCCATCTTGCTGCATCATGTAAAGCACAACACCGGGATCCAGTTGCCCGCTGCGCGTCCCCATAGGCAAACCATCCAACGCCGAGAACCCCATAGTCGATGCAATGGCACGCCCTCCGGACACCGCGCACATTGAAGCACCGTTGCCTAAATGCGCGATAACCACTCGTCCATCGTAAAGACCCGGTGCGATCTCTTTCAGCTTTTGTGAAATGTAGTCATAGCTAAGTCCGTGAAAGCCGTACCGACGCACACCTTTGTCATAATAGCTTTGCGGCAGCGCGAAGGTGTCATTGACCCACGGGTGTGTACGATGGAAGGCGGTATCGAAACAAGCGACCTGCGTCGTGTCGGGGAAAGCCGCACTGGCGGCACGAATGCCCGCAAGGCTGTATGGTTGGTGCAGCGGCGCAAAGGGGATAAAGCTGCTGAGAGTATCAATAACAGCGTCGTCGATGCGAACAGGCTCGGAATATACGGTGCCCCCATGCACCACGCGATGCCCGATCGCACGGACATGAATGTCAGGCAGATATTCCTGCGCCAGTTCCAGAAACGCATGGATTGCTTCGTCATGGCTTTTGGTATTGCTCAAAGGCCGGTCTATCGACCGCCCACCAGCGGATTGCGCCAGCAGACGCGGCGCGTCGCCCAAGCGTTCAATCTGTCCACGCCACCGCATACTGGGGCGATTTTCATCCACCAGTTCATACAGCGCAAACTTGAGCGAAGAAGAGCCGGCGTTCAATGCCAGAACATGATCAGCCATGGATTTTGCCTTTGGTTGCATTGGCGTGCAGCGCTGCCACTGCACAAGATGCCAGGCGCGACGCGTCGTCGTCTGACCGGGACGTCAGGATAATGGGCGCTGCTGCCCCTAGAACGATGCCAGCGGCCTCGGCATGAGAGATAAAAGTAAGCTGTTTCGCCACCATATTTCCGGCCTCGATATTCGGAGCGACCAGAATGTCCGCAGCGCCGCCGACCTCGGACGTAATACCTTTGGTTCGTGCCGCGTTCAGGTCAACCGCGTTGTCCATCGCCAGAGGGCCGTCGACCAAACCGCCTGTGATCTGACCCCGTTCGGCCATCTTGGACAGCAGCGCTGCGTCTACTGATGAGGGCATATGAGGGTTTATCGTTTCAACCGCCGACAACACCCCAACTTTCGGGGTTTCGATCCCTATCGAGTGCGCCAGATGAATTGCGTTCTGGACGATATCTGCCTTGGTCTCGAGGTCAGGCGCGATATTGACTGCGGCATCCGTTACCATGATCGGCCGCGACATGCCCGGTACGTCCATCACGAATACATGCGACAGTCGCCGCCCGGTCCGCAGCCCCTTTTCCCGACGCAGAACCGCGTGCAACAGCTCATCAGTATGCAGATACCCCTTCATCAAGGTTTCCGCCTTTCCTTCGACCACCAGGTCTACTGCCTTATGCGCAGCTACCCCATGGCTGGCGGCTTCGACGATCTCGATACCTGTCAAATCGGCACCCAGTTCGGCTGCAGCGGCTTCGATCTTGCCTCGGTTCCCCACAAGTATGGGCGTGATGATGTTGTTGGCATGGCCCAGCAAGGCACCGCCAAGCGAATTGGCATCCTCGGGGGCGACAACCGCTGTTGGCATCGGATCAAGCGGGCGCGCCTTTTCCAATAGCGCGTCGAAATGGCGATGGCGCTGAACAACAAGACCCGGAACTTCGACCGAGTCGAACTCCATGTGTTGGGCGGGTGGCGTTACCTGAACACTTCCGCTGAGGACCAGAATATTGTCGCCAACGCGGTGCACTTCGGTTGTGCAGATCAGATCGCCGTCTTCCAGCTTTTCCGCGACAGTAACAAAGGCCGTCAGCTCATCCCCTGCCAAGACCGGAACATGAAAGGCTAAATCTGCACGTCGGGTCTGCGTCCCTGCGCCCGGCAGAATATTTCCCAACACCGCCGCCACGAGGCCCGCAGGCCACAACGCAGGTGCAACCGCTTCGGGCCGACCGTCGCCATCGCCATCATAAGCCGCCAGATGCAACGGGTTATGATCACCTGATGCCGAGGCAAACGCGTACAGGTCGTCGACTGTACACAGTCTGGTCAATTGCGCCTCATCGCCAACTTCCAGTTGCGAAAACGTTCGATTTTCGAGGATTTTCATTCTGTATCAACTCTGCTTGATTTCAGCAGGCCGCTTTGCAGGTCTGCGAGTCTTTGATGTTTGAAGTGCCGCTGTCTTAGGCTCTGGCGCAGGCAGGTCAAGCACTTGTCGCAAGTCTCGAACCATAGCTATCAGCTCGGTTGTAGGTTGCGGAATATCTCCAACAATCCTCTCGATCAGATCAACAGCTTTGCTGCGCTCTTCCTCGGCGGGTAATAGATCAGACAAACTGTCGAGGGCGCTTTGTTCGTCAAACGTCGTTATGATCGTCTGTTCGTGCAAAAGGCGGCGACGCTGTTCAACTGTCAGGTCTTTGAACGGGTCCTCATGTTTAAACACATGAGCCCAACGATCCAATATTTCCGAGCGAAAACTCTGATTGCTGTAGGCCAGCAGGATCAACATGCGGACGACAGCTTCGGCGACACCCCCTTGTTTCATATGGGCCAAAGCGGCCTGCACTTCGGGAAGGGCCTTCAGTCCTTCGGGGTCTGGCAAGGTTCGATGGGCCGCATTTTTTCGCCCAAACCACGTCGCCACCGGACCGCCCCACATAGAAAAGAACGCGGCTTCGTACCAGGCATCGCGCAGGTCCCGGCCCAGGTCCATCATCTGCTCGATCCAGTCCCCTGTCAGTTTCTCCAATTGCAAAAAGGGATTGTCCTGCGCAGCAACCAAGCGATTTTCCTTGGCCAAGTCAGCGGTCATTTTCACGGGCAACATCGTAGGCTGAGCAGAAGACGCCAACGCACGTTGCTGCCGCAAAGGATGAAGATCTTGCAAAGCCTGACCCGTGGTTGGCGTAACAGCAGATTGCACGAAAGGGCGGCCAAAGGTTTCGTAGATATTTGCCTGCGTTTCCGACATATGCGCTACAGCAGCAAAACATGTCTCGTCCTGCTGCCCGTCATCCAGCGCTGCCACATCTTTCAGTGTCCGCTCCAAAAAGCGGACTTCGAATTTCTTGTCGAGCCCCTCGCCCTCGACGTTTTCGATCTTCATCTCATAAAGCCCCGGCGCCATGGCTTCGACCGTTTCAAGGGTCGAGGCAAGCTCGGTATGCTCTTTCCGGGCGACCTTGGACGATACGAAAATACCCAGATGCCCGACTTCGTCGTGCAACATGTAAATGATCCGCTGACCGCGCAGGCGGATTTCTTCTTCGTCGGTATAGGTTGCGGCAATCCAGTTCAGCGCCTGTTGAGGCGGTGTGATATTGTCGCCCTGGCTGGCAAAAACAAAAATCGGGCCCTTCACTGCCTTGATGTCGATTGGCACGCCGGGCTCCAGCTGCGCCGTGTTCTTGACCAAACGATTGCCCACAAACAGCTGCTCGACGATCCAGTGGATTTCGGCTTCGTTCAAAATGAAGTAACCACCCCACCAGCGTTCAAAGTCCAGAAACCGCTGGCGGCCGCCTTCGGGATCACGATAGAGATCAAAGTACTTTCCAAAGTAATTCCGGCTGGGGTTCAGTTGTTCGAAATTCATCACCAGATTGGCACCGTCAAACTTGCCGGCACCCAGATCGGACCAAAACATCGGCTGCCATGTCCCGCCCAGAACTCCGGCATTGTACCGCATCGGGTTTTCCCCGACTTCGCCTGACCAAGGGGCAATCGGCGCTCCGTTCAGCACAAGCGGGCCCGTCAAATCGGGGTTGCAGGCCGCCATGATCAACGTGGCCCAACCGCCCTGACAGTTACCCGTGACAACAGGTTGAGGGCTGTTGGGATGGCGAGCGCTTACCGTTCTGACAAATCCAGCCTCGGCATGCATGACATCGGCGAGGGTCTGGCCCGGCACCGGGTCACGACCAAAGCTGACAAAATAAACCGGGTGCCCTTTGGATAGCGCTACCCCGACCTGACTGTCGGTTTTAAATCCGCCTATTCCACCACCGTGGCCCGCCCTTGGATCAATGATCACATACGGGCGTTTGGTGTCGTCGATTTTGACACCTTCAGGCGGCACGATCTGCAACAGCTGGTAGTTGCAAGGCCGCTTGAGCTGCGCGCCATCCACCACAACTTCGTAATCGTAAACCAATACGGGTGGGCACCCGGCAGCTTCGTGTTCAAGGAAAATATCGCCGCGCTCACGCAGCACATCCATCGTCAAAGCGACACGCTGGCTTGCGTCCTTCAGGTAATCCGCCCAATCCTTCGCAATAAACGATGAGCCAGCAATTCGCGCAGACGCGTCTGCAATGCCTTGAAGCAGGTTTCGCGTGCGCTCGGAGTGATCCGTCGCGATTTTACTGGATTGCAACGCAGCTGACTTTGACAGCAAGTTCCATTTGACCTGCGATTGTTCCAGCGCATTTTCAACGGCACTAAAGGTTGTGTCATTTGCGACGGCTGCATCGCGGGCCATATCGGCCCCGAACTGCAGAGACTTGGAATGTGTATTCGGTATCATGAGGACATCCTTTAACCGACGATACTGTATCCGCCGTCGATGGGATGGACCCCACCGGTGACGTTGAATGCTTCGCGACTGGCAAGAAAAGCGGCATAGGCACCAACATCCTCGATCGTCGCCAAATGGTGCGTGGGTGCTCGGGCGGCGGCATCTGACAGCAGGGCATCGAATTCAGCCAGCCCAGAGGCAGCCCGTGTTTGTAACGGGCCAGGCGACAAGGCGTGAACCGAGATATCCTTTGGCCCCAGCTCTGCAGCAGCATATCGAACAGCAGCTTCAAGCGCCGCTTTGACCGGGCCCATGATATTGTAATTCTCGACGACCCGGCTGGCACCCAGAAACGAGACCGTCATGCAGGTGCCGCCATGATCCATCAATGGCTCTGACAGACGGATCATCCGCAAGAAAGAATGGACCGAGATATCCATGGCCAATGCAAACCCCTCGGCCGAGCTGTCCACAACGCGACCATGCAAATCATCACGCGGAGCAAACGCGATCGAATGCACCAGTGTATCCAGCCGACCCCACCGCGCGCCAATCTCATCAAACAGCGCCTGCGTCTGGTCTGGTTTTCGGACATCCAGCGGCATAACGATTTTTGCCCCGACCTGATCCGCGAGGCCTCGCACATGCGGTTCGGCCTTGTCATTGAGATAGGTCAATGCGACCTCGGCCCCCTGCGCATGCAGGGCGCGGGCACAACCCCAGGCAATCGACTGATCATTGGCCACGCCAATAACCAGCGCTTTCGTTCCATCCAGGCGGAACATGGTGCCGATCCTCTCGTTTTTTCTGCGCTGCAGCATAGGCGATTCCACCCAAAACCACAAAGTTTACGCTACGGCATAGCGTCCAAAACCGCCCATGCCGCAGCGCCGCATAACAAGAGAATGTAACAACCGCACAAGAGTTGTGCTGAATATCGGCGGGTTGCCAATCAGATGTCTAAAGTGTGCTCTTTCTCCCAGCGTGAGAAATGGCTGACGAAGGAATTCCATTCCTGATGCTTCATCTTTAGGTAGGCGCTGGAAAATTCGTACCCCATAGCCGCCTTCAGCCCCGCGTCACTGTCATAGGCGCGCAGCGCGTCCAGCATGTTCAGCGGCAGTTTCGGTGCGTCGGTCACGGTGTGACCCTCAGCATACATGTCGATATCATGACGCGGGCCGGGATCGGCTTTGGAGCGCAGCCCAGACAGCCCCGCCGCGATGATCACCGCCTGCAACAAGTACGGGTTCGCGGCCCCGTCCGCCAAACGCAGCTCGAACCGGCCCGGACCGGGCACGCGCACCATATGGGTGCGGTTGTTGCCCGTCCACGTGACGGTATTGGGTGCCCAGGTCGCGCCCGACATGGTGCGCGGGGCATTGATGCGTTTGTAGCTGTTCACCGTGGGGTTGGTGATCGCAGCCAACGCGCTGGCGTGTTTCATGATACCGCCGAGGAAATGCTTGCCCTTCTCGCTCAGGCCCACTTCTCCGGTGGGGCCGTCGCCTTCACCCGCGAATACGTTGGTCTTGGCCTCAGCCCCCGGTGCATCCCAGACCGAGATATGGGCGTGGCAGCCATTGCCCGTCAGCCCCTCGACCGGTTTGGGCATGAAGGTGGCGCGAAAGCCGTGTTTCTCGGCCACGGATTTGGTCATGAACTTGAAGAAGGAATGCTTGTCGGCGGTGCGCAGAACGTCGTCGAATTCCCAGTTCATCTCGAACTGGCCATTGGCGTCCTCGTGGTCGTTCTGATAGGGACCCCAGCCCAGATCCAGCATATAGTCGCAGATCTCTCGCACCACGTCATAGCGGCGCATCACGGCCTGTTGGTCGTAACAGGGCTTGGCGGCGGTATCGAACGGGTCGCTGATCTGTTCTCCGTCGGGGGTCAGCAGAAAGAACTCGGCCTCGACCCCGGTTTTGACATGCAGCCCTTCTGCGGCGGCCTCGTCGATCAGACGGCGCAGAACGTTGCGCGGGGCTTGGGCCACATCCTCGCCCTCCATCACGCAGTCGGCGGCGACCCATGCAACCTCGGGCTTCCACGGCAGTTGAATGACCGAGGACGGATCAGGCACCGCCAACATGTCTGGGTGCGCCGGGGTCATGTCCAGATAAGTGGCGAACCCGGCAAAGCCTGCGCCTTCGACCTGCATCTCGGCGATGGCTTGTGCGGGGACCAGCTTGGCCCGTTGTCCACCGAACAGATCGGTGAACGAAATCATGAAGTATTTGACGCCTTTTTCCTTGGCGAAAGCTGCCAGATCTGTCGTCATGGTCGGCTTTCCTTTCCCTGTTGAACCCAAAAGAAAAGGCGCGGCCCCGGTCAGGGTCGCGCCCGCTTGTCTCAGAACCCCGGCTTGCCCGGATACCACTCTGTCCCCGCCAGAGGCACGCGCGCCATGGCGGCAGCCTCCATCGTCAGGGCGCACAGGTCTTCGGGCTCCAGATTGTGCAGATCATTGTGGCCGCAGGCGCGCGCGATGGTCTGCGCCTCAAGCGTCATGACCTTAAGGTAGTTCCGCAGACGCCGCCCGGCCTCGACCGGGTCAAGACGCGCGGCCAGTTCCGGGTCTTGCGTGGTGATGCCCGCCGGATCGCGGCCCTCGTGCCAGTCGTCATAGGCCCCGGTGGTGGTGCCAAGCTTCTGATACTCGGCCTCCCATTTCGGGTCGTTGTCCCCCAGCGCGATCAACGCCGCCGTACCGATAGCCACCGCATCCGCACCCAAGGCCATCGCCTTGGCCACATCCGCACCATTGCGAATACCGCCCGAGATCACCAGTTGCACCTCGCGATGCACGCCCAGATCCTGCAACGCCTGCACGGCGGGGCGGATACAGGCCAGCGTCGGGATACCCACATGTTCGATGAACACATCCTGTGTGGCCGCGGTACCGCCCTGCATCCCATCCATCACCACCACATCGGCCCCGGCTTTCACCGCCAGCGCCGTGTCGTAATAGGGGCGCGTCGCGCCGACCTTCACGTAGATCGGCACCTGCCAGCCGGTGATCTCGCGCAGTTCGAGGATCTTGATTTCCAGATCATCCGGGCCGGTCCAGTCCGGGTGCCGACAGGCGGATCGTTGATCGATCCCCTTGGGCAAGGTGCGCATTTCGGCCACGCGGTCGCTGATCTTCTGACCCAGCAGCATCCCGCCGCCACCGGGTTTTGCGCCCTGACCGACTACAATCTCGATTGCGTCTGCTTTGCGCAGATCGTCGGGGTTCATGCCATAGCGCGAAGGCAGATACTGATAAACCAGTTTCGAGGAATGACCGCGTTCCTCGGGCGTCATACCACCGTCACCGGTGGTGGTCGACGTACCGGCAGCTGACGCTCCGCGACCCAGCGCCTCTTTCGCGGGGCCAGACAGCGCACCGAAACTCATGCCTGCGATGGTGATCGGGATATCCAGCTGGATCGGGTTCTTGGCAAAGCGCGTGCCCAGCGTCACCGAGGTGTCGCAGCGTTCGCGATAGCCCTCCAGCGGATAGCGGCTGACCGAGGCCCCCAGAAACAGCAGGTCGTCGAAATGCGGTACCTTGCGTTTCGCGCCGCCGCCGCGAATGTCATAGATGCCCGTTGCTGCCGCCCGCCGGATTTCCGCATTGACCGGGTTGGAAAACGTCGCAGACTGTATCGGCATCGTGCGTGGTGTGTGATCGTCCATAACCGTCTTCCTCAGTATTCTGCCGCGTTGTCGACATCGAAATTGTAAAGCTGCCGAGCCGAGCCATAGCGTTTGAACTCTTCCGGCTTGGCATCCGCGCCCGCGCGCTCCAGCAGGTCTTGCAACAGGGTCAGATGTTCGGGACGCATCTCTTTCTCGACGCAATCAGCACCCAGACTTTTGACCGAGCCGCGCACGAACAGCCGCGCCTCGTACAAGGAGTCCCCCAACGCATCGCCCGCATCCCCACAAACCACCAGCGTACCCGCCTGCGCCATAAAGGCAGACATATGACCGATATTGCCATGCACCACGATGTCGATCCCCTTCATGGAAATACCGCAGCGCGAGCTGGCATTGCCCTTGATCACCAACAACCCGCCATGGCCCGTCGCCCCGGCATATTGGCTGGCGTCGCCTTCGACGATCACCGTGCCCGACATCATATTCTCGGCCACGCCCGGCCCGACCGAGCCTTCGACCCGAACGGTCGCCTGCTGGTTCATCCCCGCACAGTAGTACCCGGTCGAACCTTTGACCGTGACCTCAATCGGGGCATCCAGACCGACGGCGATGGCATGGCTGCCCTTGGGGTTCTGAACCTGCCACTGGGTCTGGTTTGTCTCGGTGCTTTGGGCCTGAAGGGCGGCGTTCAGCCCACGCAGGCCCTGTTCGGCAACATCATAGCTCTGCATGTCAGTGGCTCCAGAAATAGACGGTTGCGGGTTCGGGTTCCCAGACGCGGGCATCCTCGATTCCCGGCAGGTTGACCAAGGCGCGGTACTCGCTGCCAAAGGCCACATATTGATCGGTCTCGGCCATCACCGCCGGTTTGCAGGCGATGGGGTCGCGAACCACGCCGAACCCATCCTTGGTTCCGACCACAAAGGTAAAGAACCCGTCGAGATCCTCAAGGCTGCTTTCCAGCGCCTCACCCAGAGTGGCCCCGTTTTGCATTTTCCATGTCAGATAGGCCGCGCCGACCTCGGTATCGTTCATGGATTCGATCCGAACGCCTTCACGCATCAGCTTGCGGCGCAGGGCGTTGTGGTTGGACAGCGACCCGTTATGCACCAGACATTGATCCGCGCCGGTGTTGAACGGGTGTGCCCCTTCGGTGGTGACGGCGGATTCAGTGGCCATGCGTGTATGGCCGATCCCGTGGCTGCCGGACATCGAGGTCAATTGGAACCGCTCCGCCACCTCCCGAGGCAATCCCACCTCTTTATAGATCTCGATCGCGTCACCGTCGGACATGATCCGAAGGCCAGGGCGCAATTCCCTCAGGGCCTGCCGCGCAGCGCCGACTTTGTCGTTGGCCATGCTCAGAACCGCATGAGTGTCATTGCGGCCCAGGCTGACAGGGCTGGTCAAGACGTCGGCCAAATCTTCGGCCAGAGTCTGAAAATCCGCGTCCGGATTGTCGGATTGCACGGTGAGCTTTGCCTGATCTCCGACGGGTCCATAAATCGCGATCCCGGCGCTGTCCGGGCCGCGATCCGTCATTGTGATCAGCATATCTGTCAGCATCTCGCCCAGTTGAGGCTCGAGCGTTTTGTCCTTCAAAAAAAGGCCGACAATTCCACACATGTGTCAGCTTCTCCTGTGTTGAGTTGGGCAGACGCTAACACCTGAACTTTAGGTTATCAACAAAGGGAAATTAATATTCATATGGGGAATATTTTCGGCTATCTATTTCCCCCGCATTCAAAAATCACGGACAGCAACCCCGCAAAACCTCAGCAGCGGGTTATCAATCGCCGAATCGTGACTAACGCGTCTGCGGATATGAGATGATCGACAGGTAGCGGGCTGGCAGTTTGCGCAGCACCTCGGGTCCATGCGGTGCGTCCGCATCAAAGAACAACGTATCCCCCGGCTCGAGCAGATAAATTTGATCGCCGTGTCTGTAATCGACTTCGCCTTCAAGCATGTAGAGCATTTCAATTCCGTCATGCTGGAACGTCGGGAAAGTGTCGGACTTTTCCGTCAGCGTGATCAGATAGGGTTCAACCACAACACCGCTGGCATTAGACCCCATATGACCCAAAAGGCTGTATTGATGGCCTGCGCGTGTCCCGGCCCTCTCTGTTTCAACGCCCTTTCCCGCTTTGGTGTGGGTTGCGTTTCGGGTTTCTTCAAATCTGCGGAAAAATGCAGTGATCGGCGTGCTTAGGGCATTGGCCAGAGATTGCAGCGTCGTCAATGAAGGCGATGTGTATCCGTTTTCGATTTTTGACAGCATACTGATGGACAACCCGGTCAGCCCCGACAATTCCGCAATTGTTACGCCCTGCTGTAACCTCAACGCGCGGATTTCCCGACCGATCGCCGTTTCGAGGTTCTTTTCACCGGGGTCCCTGACCTTGTGTGGATCCTGAGAAAACTGAGGTTTGGACCTATCGTTTGATGCTTTCACCAACCTATCCTTAACGCCTTTCGCTTCGTCGTTATCGCCTGCAATTTTCCTGAAGGGAAACATATTTTCAAAACTATATTCCTGCGCAACCTCCGGTGATTTGTGTTGACCGGCGATCTGATCTCGGGCAGTGACGCATTTGATGGTTCCCTGGGGCATGCTCCAGCGGTGAAAAGGGAATACGGTGAGGTTTAAGTGCCAAGTCCGTAACTGCCCCCGCAACTGTAGGCGGTGAGCGAAGCCAATATCCCACTGACATGAATAATGTCGGGAAGGGTGGCCAAGCCTCGACCCGCAAGTCAGGAGACCTGCCATCGCAACCGAAACCAACCCGGGGCGGGGCGTCCTGGAAGGAGGCTTGATGGTACCTCGTATGCCTTTACGCGCGACCGCGTTTCAGTACGGCCCCAGTGGCCGTGGAACAGGCGCTTGATGGCCGAGCCCACTGATCATTTTCTTCTGATCTGCGCGACCTGTCAGGGTCTGGAGGCAGCGCAGCACATTGCGGATGCCTTGTGCCCTGAATTGCCTGAGGGTTTCGCAGTGCGCACAGTAGATTGTATGGCTGGATGCGATCACCCGGTCACTGTCGGATTTCAGGCCCTGGGAAAAGCCCAATACCTGTTTGGTGATATCGGCACCGAGCAGGAGCTGAATGCTCTTGCCCAATTCGCCACACAATACCTGGGCAGCGCAACTGGTTGGACAAAGGCCACAGACAGGCCTGCGCCTCTGATAAGCAAGACATTGGCGCGCATGCCGGCGTTGGCTGTTCGAGGAGCTCGATGATGAGCAGACCCTTCCTGCAGGCGCGTGGTGTAGCCTACTATTCTTTTCACGGTGACGTTCTGTTGCAGGACATCTCGTTCGATCTGGAAGAGGGGTCGGTTCTGGCCATTGCCGGTCCGAATGGCGCTGGCAAAACCACTCTGCTGAACTTACTATGTGGCGCTGAAGCTCTGTCTGAAGGCGACGTTCTGGTGCAAGAGCAGAGCTTGAAGACATTGTCAGCGACGGAGCGCGCCCGAAAAATTGCCGTCGTTAGTCAGCAGGAATATCCCGATGGGCGGTTGCATCTGCGTGACTATGTGGCACTTGGGCAAATTCCAATTCGCTCGGACCGCTCCTCTGAAGATCACGCAAACGACTTGACGCGAATTCTGGACCTGACCGGCCTTTTGGAGCTTGCCGACAAGCGCATGGCAGTGTTGTCGGGTGGCGAACGTCAGCGCGCCCATATCGCGCGTGCGCTGGCACAGAACCCTACACTTTTGTTTTTGGACGAGCCGACGAACCATTTGGATCCCGACGCCAAAGGGCGGATGTTGTCGCTGGTCGCTGGACTGGGGATAACCGTCATAATGATTGTCCATGACATTGTCATGATCCCCGAATTCGCCACCCATGTCGCGTTGATGAAATCTACCCGGCTGACCGGCTTTGGCCCTGTTTCCGAGGTCCTGACGACTCAACATGTGCGCGACACGTTCGGCGTCGACTACTTATTCTTTCAGCACGACGGTCGGATGATCCCCGCGCTGGACATACGAAAAACCACTGTTTCCCAACCCTCCAGGAGATTTCCAAAATGAAACATATCTTGTCCGTGGCTCTGGTTATGGCCATGGCGGGCGGTGTTGCTGCGCATGAAGTGACCGTAGACAATTGTGGTGAACCGTTAGTGTTTGAAACCCAGCCCGAACGGTTGGTCGTACATGACATGAACATGACCGACATGGCCTTTGCGCTGGATCTGCAAGACAAAATCGTCGGCCTCACGGGCATCACCGGCTGGTACAAAACCAGTCCTGAATTCGACACGCTACGTGGAGATATCCCCGAACTGGCACCGAAATATCCATCGGTGGAAAATATTGTCGCGGTAGAACCCGATCTGTTCTTCGCCGGCTGGTACTATGGAATGCGTCCCGGTGGTGATGTAACGCCAGAAACACTTGCCCCGTTCGGGATCAAAACCATGATCCTGACTGAAAGCTGCGTTCATTTGCATAAAGACCGCCCCGAGGCCAGCATGGACCTTTTGTTTGACGACATTCTGCGACTGGGCAAAGTCATGCATGTCGAAGACAAGGCCGAAGCGCTTGTATCTGGTTGGAAGGATGAACTGACCGCAATCGAGGCACAAACCGCAGACTTACCGAAACCTCGAGTGTTTCTGTTGGATGGCCCGGCGGACGCTCCGTTCACTGCTGGGAAATACGCAATCCCCAACGCTATGATAGCAGCGGCGGGTGGTCTCAACGTTACCCGTGATATGGACACAAGCTGGGGTCGCACGTCATGGGAAACCGTGGCAGCCGCGAACCCTGAGTTTTTAGTGCTGTTGGACTATCAAACCGGAAACGGAGCCGCGGATACGTTCAGGTTTCTGCAAGAACATCCTGTGATGTCACAAACCGACGCGGTCAAAGACGAGCGCTGGATCGGTTTGCGGTACGAAGAATTGACCCCTGGGCCGGCAAACATTCAGGCCATCGCAAAATTGGCAGCAGCCATGCGCACGGGTCTGAACTGATTTGGGCCGTCTGGGGCTGACACTTTTGATGGGGGTGGCCATTCTGGCCGCCCTTCTTCTGGTTTCGACAATCTACGGAACCACATCCATTCCTCTGTCCGATACGGTCTTAGCTATTCTGCTCGGCGCTGGTTTGGTCGAGGGAGACATGTCACCCCTTCACCGCATCGTCTTCGACCTGCGCCTGCCCCGCGCGCTTTTTGCCGCCGTGATCGGCGCTGGTCTCGGAGTTGTTGGAGTTGTGCTGCAAACGACTACGCGAAACGATCTGGCCGACCCGTTCCTGTTCGGTCTTTCCTCTGGTGCGGCGGCGGGGGCAGTGTTCGTCATTACGGTGACTGGTGACATACTGGGGTTCTGGACTTTGCCGATAGCAGCATTTTGTGGGGGTCTCGTGGCCTCGGGCATTGTGCTGGCTCTTGTCCACGGGCTGCGAACCAGTGCACCGGAAAAACTCATCCTGGCTGGGCTTGCCGTGTCGTTTCTGTTCTCGGCGTTGACTAATTACCTGATTTTCGCAGGCGACAACCGTGCTGCGCATTCTGTCATCTTCTGGATGCTGGGCGGATTGGGTCTGGCGCGTTGGGAAACCTTTCCGCTCGTCTGCGCGGGTTTGATCCTAATTCTGGCCTATTCACTATATCGCAGCCGTTGGCTGGACGCCTTGTTGACCGGTGACATGACGGCGTCGACACTGGGTGTCCCGGTCCAGTCGCTGCGGTTCAAGATGTTCTTTGTTGCTGCTTTGGCTACAGCTGTATTTGTCTCAGTCGCCGGGGTGATCGGGTTCGTCGGGCTGATGGTTCCGCATATCGCGCGCGGAATTGCCGGACCACTGCACACCCACTTAATCCCTGCGGCCGCGGTGGTCGGCGCTGTTCTGCTGACCGGGTCCGATATCCTCAGCAGGCTGCTGCTGGCCCCGCAAGAACTGCCGGTCGGCATAGTGACCACCTCGTTAGGGTCCGTTTTCGTGTTCATTTTGTTGCTGAGAACTGCAAACGCGAAACGGTAGGTCACACGGAGCCTGTTCACTCATTCCTGGGCTGAAAACTGTAGTCATCCGTCAAATTCCGACATTCATTTAAAAATATATCCTAGATCAACCTTAAGAGTGCCCAAAAAATGATCTAAATCAAAACCGGCTCGGTTCAAAAACGCTAAGCGGAAATTAGCGAACAGAAGAAACGACGAGAGCCAGGTCAAAAATGGACCAAGTGACGACCCGTCGCGCGTTCCTGCGCGCCCGATTTCAAGAAGAGGTCGGCAAAATAGCCCGACCTCCGGGATCGGACGACCGTGTCTTTTTTGATCAATGCACAAAATGCCGAGACTGCGTCGAGGCTTGCCCTGAAGGCGTTCTTTCAATCGCGGCAGATGGATTTCCCGCGTTCACTCCAGCTGACAATCCCTGCACGTTTTGCGGCACGTGCGCTGAAGCCTGCCCAACACCGGCGCTTGATATCAGCCGATTGGCCCTGTGGCCGTGGCGCGCGTCGGTTGAAAAGCAAGCATGCCTATCCATGAACGGCGTCAGCTGTCGCATCTGTCAGGACAATTGCGAGCAGAGTGCAATCCGCTTTTCGCTCCAAACCCAAGGGCGCGCGGAACCCGCTTTGAATGTTGACGCGTGCAATGGATGCGGATTGTGCGAGGCGCTTTGTCCTGCTGACGCACTTACACTGAAGCATAACCCTCAACCTCAAATGGAAGCGATACAATGAACATCTGCGGTTGCCTTGCCCATGTCGCGCCGGACTATGCCGCCAATGCGGCACAATCCATGGCCGCAACTCCGGGCGTCGAACTCCACGCCCAGACCGAAGACGGCCGTTTCGTCGTCGTTGTCGAAGATACCCCTGAACGCCTTGCGTCCGAGACCATCATGGATCTGCACCAGATCCCGGGGGTCGTGTCTCTGACGTTGACCTATCACCATTTCGAGGACCTCGCAGAGACCCGCCCGCGTCCCGATGCCCCAAGCCAAACCACCAGCCGGAGGCTCACGCTATGACACATTCTGAATCACGCCGGACATTCCTCAAGGCCACTGCGGCCACAGCCACAGCCTCGGCCGCCGGTATTCCGCTGGCCACAGGCGCAGCCGACGCTCAGGCGGCAACGCCGGATATCCGCTGGGACAAGGCCGCGTGCCGGTTCTGCGGAACAGGCTGTTCCGTTCTGGTTGGCACCAAGGAAGGCCGCGTTGTGGCCACTCAGGGCGACCCGGACGCACCAGTGAACCGCGGCCTGAACTGTATCAAGGGCTATTTCCTGTCCAAGATCATGTATGGCAAAGACCGCCTGACCACTCCGTTGCTGCGCAAGACCAATGGCGAATACGACAAGAATGGCGAGTTCGAACCGGTCAGCTGGGACGAAGCCTTTGATGTCATGGCCGCCAAGTGGAAAGAGGCGCTGGCCAAGAAAGGCCCAACCAGCGTGGGCATGTTCGGCTCGGGTCAGTGGACGGTCTGGGAAGGCTATGCCGCCGCCAAGCTGATGAAAGCCGGCTTCCGCTCCAACAACATCGACCCCAACGCGCGCCATTGTATGGCCTCGGCTGTTGTTGGCTTCATGCGGACCTTTGGCATAGATGAGCCGATGGGCTGCTATGACGATTTCGAACACGCAGACACGTTTGTTCTGTGGGGGTCGAACATGGCTGAAATGCACCCGATCTTGTGGTCACGCCTGACGGATACGCGCCTGACCAAACCGGGGGCCGAAGTGCATGTGCTGTCCACCTATGAACACCGCTCGTTCGAATTGGCAGACAATGGCATGGTCTTTGCGCCGCAAACCGATCTGGCGATCCTGAACTACATTGCCAATTACATCATCCAGAACGGCGCAGTGAACGAAGAGTTCGTCAAGAACCACGTCAACATCACCAAAACCGCCACCGATATCGGATATGGCCTGCGCGACAATCACCCGCTGCAGGAAGCCGCTGAAAACCCCAATGTAGGCAAGATGGAACCGATCAGCTTTGAGGAATACGCCGAAGCGGTTTCCAAATACACGCTGGAATACACGTCCGAACTGTCCGGCGTTCCCGCCGACAAGCTGGAGCGTCTGGCCAAGCAATATGCCGACCCCAACCGCAAGGTCATGAGCCTGTGGACCATGGGCTTCAACCAGCACACGCGCGGGTCGTGGGTGAACTCGTTGATGTACAACGTCCACCTGCTGGTGGGTAAGATCTCTGAGCCCGGCAACTCGCCGTTCTCGCTGACCGGCCAACCCTCTGCCTGCGGTACAGCGCGTGAGGTCGGCACCTTTGCCCACCGTCTGCCCGCCGACATGGTGGTGATGAACGACAAGCACCGCGAGATTTGCGAAACCGCTTGGAACGTGCCCGCAGGCACCATCCCGGCCAAGCCCGGGTTCCACGCCGTTTTGCAGCACCGTAAGCTGAAAGATGGCGATCTGAACGCCTATTGGGTGCAGTGCACCAACAACATGCAGGCCGCGCCCAACATCAACGAAGAAGGTTATCCCGGCTATCGCAACCCCGAAAACTTCATCGCCGTGTCGGACCCCTATCCAACCGTGACCGCCCTGTCCGCCGACCTGATCCTGCCCACCGCGATGTGGGTCGAGAAAGAAGGCGCCTATGGCAATGCAGAACGCCGCACCCAATTCTGGCGGCAGCAGGTCAAAGCGCCGGGCGAGGCGAAATCCGATCTGTGGCAGCTGATGGAGTTCTCGAAACGCTTCACCGTCGAAGAGGTCTGGGGCGAAGAATTGCTGGCCACCATGCCTGAACATCGCGGCAAGACCATGTATGACGTCCTGTTCGCCAATGGCACCATCGACAAATACCCGCTGTCGGAAACCGCCGAAGGGTTCGACAATGACGAATCCGAGCACTTTGGCTACTACGTCCAGAAAGGTCTGTTCGAGGAATATGCCGAGTTCGGTCGTGGTCACGCGCATGATCTGGCCCCGTTCGAGACCTACCACCAGGCCCGTGGTCTGCGCTGGCCGGTCGTGGACGGCAAGGAAACGCTCTATCGTTTCCGCGAAGGGTATGACCCTTATGTACCCGAAGGGGCCGACGTGAAATTCTATGGCCATAAGGACGGCAAAGCCAAAATTATCTTCGCGCCTTACGAACCTGCTGCTGAAGAGCCGGACAATGAATATGATTTGTGGCTCTGTACTGGTCGGGTTCTGGAACACTGGCATTCGGGTTCGATGACCCGTCGGGTTCCGGAACTGCACCGCTCCTTCCCGTCGGCTGTTGTTTTCATGCACCCCGACGACGCCCGGGATCGAGGTCTGCGGCGCGGTCAGGAAATTGTTCTGTCGACCCGTCGTGGCGATGTCACCAGCCGGGTCGAGACCCGTGGGCGCAACAAGGTACCACGCGGACTGGTCTTTATGCCCTGGTTCGACGAAGGCCAGCTGACCAACAAGCTGACGCTGGATGCAACCTGCCCGCTGTCGAAGGAAACCGACTACAAGAAATGCGCCTGCAAGGTCGAGCGCGCGTAAGAGACTGGCAAGGCAAAGGTAAAACCCATGTCAGGTGTTGGCTCTCCCCTCTCGCCGCAGCGGCGCCGGTTCCTTCAGGACTCGGCGCGCGCCGCAGGTGGCTGCGTGGCGGCCGGGTCCATGTTGGCCTGGTTGGCACACGACGCGCGGGCTTTGCCAGCCGAGGCATTGCGTCCCCCCGGTGCCTTGTCGGAACAAGACTTCCTGTCCGCCTGTATCCGTTGCGGTCTGTGCGTGCGGGATTGCCCCTATAACACGCTGAAACTTGCCGAGCTTGGCGTCGATGCCGTCGCCACCGGCACACCCTATTTCACCGCGCGAGACGTGCCCTGCGAGATGTGCGACGACATTCCCTGTGTCGCCGCCTGCCCCACCGGGGCGCTGGACCCTGCGCTGGACAATATCGACGACGCCGATATGGGAGTGGCCGTTCTGGTCGATCAGGAAAACTGCTTGAACTTCCTAGGGCTGCGGTGCGACGTCTGCTACCGTGTCTGTCCCGTGATTGACGAGGCAATCACGCTTGAGACCGCGCATAACACCCGTTCGGGTCACCATGCGCTGTTCCTCCCTACCGTCCACGGCGACCGCTGCACCGGTTGTGGTATGTGCGAGAAAAGCTGCGTTCTGCCCGAAGCCGCGATCAAGGTTCTGCCCACCCGGCTGGCGCGCGGCAGCAGTGCCGACCACTATCGCAAAGGCTGGGAAGAAAAAGCCGCCAATGGCGCGCCCGTGGTCGAAGGTATCATCGACCTGCCCGACCGCCTGCCCGGACCGGGCACCGATAATCTGGTCACGCCGGGCGGCTTTGCGCCGGAGTACAATTTGCCGGGGGCCGGACAATGAGCGCCCGCACTCATATGCCTGTCGGACAGGAAGCCGTCGAAGTTAGAGGCTGGATCGGCGCGCACAAGTACCTGCTGCTGCGCCGTGCCTCTCAACTGTTCTTTCTGGTCCTGTTTTTGCTGGGCCCATGGTTCGGCATCTGGATCGTCCAAGGCACGCTGGCCGGGTCGCTGACCCTTGGCGTGTTACCGCTGACCGACCCGCTTGTGCTGCTGCAAAGCGTGGTTGCCGGGCACTGGCCCGAGCTGACCGCCCTGATCGGAGGCCTGATAGTTCTGGGCGCCTACGCGCTGATCGGCGGTCGCGTCTATTGTTCCTGGGTCTGCCCGATCAACCCCGTAACCGATGCCGCCCATTGGCTGCATCGCAAACTGGACCTGCCCAAAGGCTGGCAACCCAAACGCGGTACCCGGCTGTGGATCCTAGCTACGGTGCTGATCGTCTCGGGTCTGACCGGCGTCATTGCGTGGGAGCTGATCAACCCGATTACCATACTGCATCGCGGGCTGATTTTCGGCGCGGGCTTTGTCTGGGCGATGATCGTTGCGATCTTCTTCTTCGACCTGTTCGTGTCACGCCACGGATGGTGCGGGCACCTGTGCCCGGTCGGAGCATTCTATGGCCTGATCGGCACCAAAGCGATGTTGCGTGTCAGCGCGCCCAATCGCGCAGCCTGTGACGACTGCATGGATTGCTTTGCCGTTTGCCCGGAAAACCACGTCATATCACCCGCGTTACGCGGCAAAACCGGCACCACACCGCTGATCCTGTCGCCCGACTGCACGAATTGCGGCCGCTGCATTGATGTCTGCGCAGTCGATGTCTTCAAGTTTACTCACCGGTTCGACGACCAGGTCGCCGCGCCTTTCGATACCGTTCCCGCGCCCGAGGGGCGCGCAGCCAGACCTACCTAAGGGAGTGCCAAGATGAACAAGCCAATCCTGACCGGCGTCGCCGCCTTGATCCCCGTCATCCTTCTGAGTGGGTTCGCCCTTGCCCAATCCGCGCAAGTCGAAGCCTTGCGCGGGGCCGAGGTTGATGAACCCGTTCCACTCGATCAGGTCCACCGCACGATCGAAGGGCGTATGCAGAGAAATTACCGACAGCAACCTCCGCTGATTCCGCATTCAATCGACCAGTACCAGATTGATCTGCGGACCAACCAATGCCTGTCCTGCCACGACTGGACAAAAGCTGGTGAGCGCAATGCACCAACCTTGTCTATGACGCACTACCTGGATCGCGAAGGACGTGAACTGGATCAAATCGCCGGTACTCGGTACTTCTGCAATCAGTGTCATGTTCCGCAGGCAGACACGCCCGCGCTCGTCGACAATGCTTTCGAACCTTCTTCCGGAAACTGATCCAACGCTTGACTGAAAGGAGCACCGACATGGCAGACTCCCCCGAAAAACGCGGCTGGATTGGCCGCATCTGGAACGCGATCTGGACACCGGCCGTCATGTTCAGCTCGGGTTTTCTGGTGCTGGCAGGTTTTCTGGCTGGCATCCTGTTCTGGGGCGGGTTCCACTGGACCCTGGAACTGACCAATACCGAAGAATTCTGCACCTCGTGTCACACGATGGAGACCAATCTGGGCGAATACCGCGAAACGGTTCACTATAACAACCACTCGGGCGTCCGGGCGATTTGTTCGGATTGTCACGTTCCCCATGAATGGAACCACAAAATCAAGGCCAAGATCATGGCTGTCAAAGACGTTTATCATGAATTGGCTGGCACAATCAGTACGCCTGAAAAATACGAGGACCATCGTCTGAGTATGGCCTCGGCTGTGTGGAAAAAGATGAAGGCATCGGACAGTCGCGAATGCCGCAACTGCCATAACTTCGACTACATGGACTTCACTATTCAGGAAACCCGCGCCGCGTCCGAACACCAAAGGGCGATCGACAACAACATGACATGCATCGACTGCCATCAGGGCATCGCACACAGCCTGCCGCCCGGATACCTGGAACAATACCAAGAGGTGACGGAAACTCTGGCGAGCAAAGCGTCTGGAACGCTGCAAGATCAGGTTGCTGACGGCAGCGCAGAAATCCGGTCATTCCTGACCAAGCAGGCCGACTGAGAAAGGGCACGATATGCTTGAACTTCTGGGAACAATCGGCGCCAACATTATCAGCCTGCCGGGCATCTTAGGCCTTGCGCTGGGTATGATGACCCGCAACCTGATGCTAGGCGCGGTTATGGGCGGTGTCGTCGGTGTGCTTGAAACGCTTATCTTTGCACACTGGTCCTTTGCCAATATCCAGACCATCGAATTGGTTATCGCAGTTGTCGTCGGCTTCTGTGCCGGAGCACTTGGATCGGCGATCCGCATCAAAGGTGCGACTGTCTAACCATACGGTATCGGCGACGCGAACCACCGCGTCGCCTACGCGCTTCCCGTTGCGCGCCTGAACGCTCAACTTGATCCAAAACCGTTTCCGCCGCATGATCCTGAAATGGGTTTTGAAGTCGGAACATGGCTGCAAGAACTTGGGATGGGTCAGTACACCGATGCGTTTCGGCAAAACGACGTCGATGCGCGTGCGCTGCCTCTGCTTACGAATGACGACCTCAAGGAAATAGGGGTGACATTGGGCCACAGGAAAATCCTGCTGGCTGCCATTCACGAATTTGATCAACAACACGTTTCCGATTCTTCGGCTACTTCTTTGCTTCCGGATCAAGCAGTCAAAAACGATGAGGCCGAACGCAGGCATCTGACGGTGTTCTTCGCTGATCTTGTCGGCTCGACAGAACTGACGAACCAATTGGACCCCGAAGACATGCGCCTGCTGTTGCAAACCTATCAGGACGCAGTTGCAGGTGCGGTATCACGCTATGGCGGCTTCGTCGCCAAGTATCTTGGCGATGGATTGCTGGTCTTTTTTGGTTGGCCGCGTGCATTCGAAGACCACGCCTTGCGCGCGGTTAAGGCCGGTTTAGAGGCTATCTCCCGGGTTCAAAAGCTCCGGACACCTTCCGGTCAACCGCTGGCCGCACGTATAGGCATCGCAAGTGGCGATGTAGTCGTTGGCGATACAATCGGCGAAAACACACATGAAGAAGGCGCGATGACGGGCCCGATCCTCAACCTTGCTGCTCGGTTGCAGGAAAAAGCCCCGCCGAACACGGTTGTTCTGACCCAAGAGGATTCGCAAGCGATGCTACATCGTATTTTCGAATTCTCGTCGCTTGGGCGCGTCGACCTTAAGGGATTTGAAGACCCCCGAGAGCTCTTGCAGGTGGTTAGTGAAAGGCAAGCTGAAAGCCGGTTTAAAGCAGCACATCGTGATGACGGATCAAACCAGCTTGTTGGGCGCAGTTCCGAAAAGGGTATCCTGCAACAAACCTGGCTTCGCGCCCGCGCAGGACAGGGTGAAGTCATTCTGCTGACCGGAGAAGCGGGCATAGGTAAATCACGCCTGACAGAAGAATTTCTGAACGACGTTACGAAGGCAGGTCAGGCAGATATCATCAGACTGAATTGCTCGCCATATCTAACCAGTAGTCCGTTCCATCCTGTAACCGAGCGGATATCACAGGATGCGGGAGTGGAGCCAGGATTCGACGATGACCAGGTGTTGCGCCACGTCCGGGCCATGCTCGAAGCGCGGCAAGGCATCGACTTGGATCAGGTTCTTCCCGTTTTTGCAGCCTTGGTCGCCCCCGCAAGCGCATTGGCTCGGGATATTCTGGACCTGTCTCCGCAGGAACAGCGCGACATAACCGTGCAAACGTTGATAAAGACGGTGCAGGCGCGGTCGCAGGTTAAACCGGTCGTTCTGTGCGTCGAGGATGCGCATTGGATCGACCCGTCGACGAACGCCTTGCTTGATCGGTTCCGGGCGATCTGCGCAGATTTGCCGCTGATGATCCTGATCACGCACCGCCCTGGCTGGGAACTACAGCACGACGCCGGTGATGCGCACGTCCAGACCCTGCACCTGCGTCGTTTCAACTTTGAACAGGTTGAAAACCTGATCCAAAACATATCGGGCCAGTCACCAGACGAGTCACTGGTTCGCCTGATCATGGAAAAAACCGACGGCGTGCCTCTATTCGTCGAAGAACTTACCAGCGCATATATGGAAGCCGGAGACGAAAATCTGGCCGTTCCGTCTTCGTTGAAGGGCGCATTGATGGCCAGGCTCGACGCCGTGTCGCCAGAGGCAAAGCAAATGGCGTTGACAGGCGCGGTCATCGGTCGCGAGTTTGCGCTGGACCTTCTGGCGAAGGCAATTGATCTGGAAAGACCGGACCTGCAGTCGGGGCTGGCAGAACTGGTGGAAACGGGACTGGTGTTCGAAAGCGGACACAGCGGCGGCCAATTTGTTTTCCGGCATGCCCTGATCCGCGATACCGCATACCAATCCATGCTGTCTGCGACCCGAAGAGCCCAACATGCAAACGTAGCCAAGGCCCTGACACGTCTGCGATCAGCCGAGATTGCGCGCCGACCTGAATTGGTCGCAAGGCATTTGACCGAAGCAGAAGACTGGCAGGTTGCGTTCACGCAATGGAAATTGGCAACAGAAATGGCCCTTGCCCGGTCTGCCAGTCAAGAAGCGATGGCCAACGCGACCGAGGCACTTAATGCTGCAGAGAACCTTGGAACGCAAAACAGCGCCGAAACAATCACGGCGATGGTTCTGGTTGGGCGCAGCTACGACAGTCTTGGGGATCTGCCTCAAGGGATTGCCAAGCTCAAACAAGCCTCCGACGCGGCCCGAACACTGGAACATGCCGAACTGTCCGCAGACATCGCGCAGCACTTCGCGGATTCGTGCATGATGTCCAGCCAACGTCACAATGAGGCGATCTCATTGTGTCTTGAGGCACTGAATGGTCTGCCCGAAGACGACGAAAGACGCCAGTGCCAGTTGATGAGCCAACTCGCTCGGGCCTATATGTTTATCGGTCAGTTTAGTGAAGGGGCGGAGTACGGCCACCGCGCCATGAAACTGGCGGCAAATCTCGGTGACTACAAATCGCAGTTCTCAGTCATGATGATGCGTTTTGGTGCCCCGTTTGTGGCTCGGCAGGATGAAGAGGCGCGAAATTGGCGGCAAAACCTGCAAGCCATGCACGACGTAGCCGAAAAACTAGGCACGATTGACCAAGGGCGCGACCGGACCCTCAGCCTGTTTGTTGGGGCCGAGATGGCTGACAGGGTTATGCTTGACCGCTCGCTCAAGCTGCTGACAGAGGTCTCGCAAAAGGACAATCACCTGCAGCTTTACTGGGTTCAAATCCACGCGCGCGCGATGGTTGCCATCATGGAAGGCGCATGGCAACAAGCCGAAGCATTCGCGACTGAGGCTGTAAAGATCGGCCGAAAAACCCACGGCAAACACATCGAAGGTGTGTTCGGAGTGCAGATGTTCACGATCCGACGCGAACAGAACCGGCTTCACGAGGTCGCTCCGGTAATTAAGAAACTGATGGAGGAAGACCCCGACGACATCACTTGGAAACCTGGCTTTGGTCTTATCGCCGCCGAGTTGGGCTATTCCGACCCGGCCGAGCGGATCCTCAACGAATTGGCGGCAAAAGGGTTCGACCTACCGGCAGATGCCATGTATTCAACTACGCTGTCATATCTTGCGGATATTTGTGTCGCGGTTGGCAGGCAAGACCATGCGCAAACGCTGTTTGACCTGCTTTTGCCCTACGAGGACCTGACGATCACTGCTGGTGCCACCACCGTTTGCACAGGGGCGGCCGCACGCCGGCTAGGCAATCTGGCAACCTTGCTGGGCGATCGCGACATCGCGGAACATATGCTGACCAAAGCAATCGAGATCGACACAAATATGGCCAGCCCACCTTGGATCGCGCACAGCAAGGCTTCATACGCGTCTGCTTTGCGAAAATTCGGGCATAAGCAGAACCTCGAACATGCGTTTCACCTAGAGGCCGAAGCGTTGGCAATCGCACAGAATTTGGGTATGATTTCCCTTATGTCTAAGCTTGAAGGAACCGTCACTTAGTTCATGAACGCATGCCCTGGGGGTGCATATGCCAAGATATATTATTGAACGCCATTTCGCCGAACAGCTGAATATCACGGACGACAGCAAAGCGCACATCAAGGAAATTAACGATGAGGAGGGGGTCGAATGGATCTTCTCGTTCCTTAGTGCCGATAAACGCAAAACCTATTGTCTTTACGAAGCGCCTGACGAGGAAAGCCTGAGAAAAGCAGCCGCGCGCCTGAATATTCCGGCAGATGTTATAACTCCGGTAGATCGGATAGATCCGGGAGTTTTCGCGTAAGACGCAATAATTGAAACTCCAATTTCTATCAGAGGCAAGTGGCAAGAGACCTTCCATTATTAAGGAAGGCATCGATTATGTTCGACGTAAAAACTCTGCATGGGACTTCGGCCCAAGTTGACCAGTCTTCACTGGATGATCTTAGTGCGGCTTTACGCGGTGGCGTGTATTGCGAAGGTACTGCGGAATACGACGCAGCACGCACAACCTGGAACAGTATCGTGGATCGCCATCCTGGATTCGTCATTCAGGCTTTGGGTGCAAGCGACGTACAAAAGGCAGTGAATTTTGTAAGGGACGCTGGTCTGGTCATGTCAGTTCGATCGGGCGGACATCAGATCGCCGGTCACGCTGTTGCTGACGATGCGGTTATGCTGGACTTGTCCCAGATGCGATCAGTCCACGTAGACCCGATGGCCAGAACTGCTCGGGTCGCACCTGGCGCCTTGCTGGGCGACGTTGACCGCGAGACGCAGGCCCACGGCTTGGCCGTTCCGCTCGGTATCAACTCGACAACCGGTACAGCCGGATTGACCCTGGGTGGAGGTTTCGGCTGGACCACACGCAAGTTTGGCATGACTATCGACAACCTTCTTTCAGCCGAGGTGGTCACAGCGGAAGGTATGATCGTCACTGCATCACCGTCCAGCCACCCCGATCTATTTTGGGCAATCCGTGGTGGCGGGGGGAATTTCGGCGTCGTCACCTCGTTTGAATTCCAACTGCATCCTCTCGGTCCTCAGGTCCTATCCGGACTGATTGTTCACCCCATCGAAGCCGCGCCAGGCTTGTTGGCCGAGTATGTGCAAATAGCGGATTCTGCACCCGATGAATTGACAGTCTGGAGCGTGATGCGCAAAGCGCCCCCTTTGCCCTTCCTGCCCGAAGAATGGCACGGGCGGGAAGTTCTGATCTTTGCCGCCTGCTATGCCGGCCCCATGGGAGATGGCGAGGACGCCATGAAGGAACTACGCGGGTTGGGCTCTCCGATTGTGGATGTCATTTCGCCCCACGCCTTTGTGGACTGGCAGGCGGCGTTTGACCCGCTTTTGACACCGGGTGCGCGAAACTACTGGAAAAGTCACGATTTCAGCACGTTGTCATCAGATGCGATAACGGGGTTGCTGAATGGTATCTCCAGCTTGCCCGACCCGGCATGCGAGGTGTTTATTGCGCATGTGGGCGGTGCCATGGCCCGCGTGTCTTCCGACGCCACTGCATATCCGGAACGGTCCGCCCATTTCATCATGAACGTCCATACCCGGTGGGAGGACCCGCAAAAAGACGACGAATGCATTGCATGGGCACGCGCCCTCTATGATCGTATGACGCCCCATGCCACCGGCAGCGCCTATGTCAATTTCATGCCCGAAGATGAGGCCGATCACATGGCCGGTGCCTACGGTGAAAACGGGATGAGACTGGCCAAGGTCAAGGCGCATTATGATCCGGAAAACCTGTTCCGGCTGAACCACAACATTCTGCCTGCCTGACGCGCGGCGCTATACGGGAAAAGATGATCGGGCCAACCAGCTGCTGAGGTCTTTCTCTGCCGCGACGATGGCTTCGTTGTTCAGAATCTGAGACGTCATTGCTTTTGATACGGCGCGGACACGTTTGTTGATCGCGACATCGCCGGTATCAATCAGCAAATCGTTCACATCCAGTTTTTCGTATATCGAAAGCAGTCGGTTTTGTATCGTCCGCAGCGCCAGTTTGCGACGGGCAGCAATCGCCTTATCCGGCAAGCCAAGCGCAAGATCGGTCAGGATGGCTAGTTCAACCTCGGTCAGGGCTTCACCGGACCGGCTCTGATCCCTTTGAATCTGATGAATCTCGCGATCCACCATGATCTGAGCCTCAAGCAACACCGCCCGCAACGCCAGATGCATCCGGGATGGGCTGGCCGTCTTTAGGACATAACCATAAGCCGCCTCTTTCGGCACGATCCGAGCGATGCCACGCAAGTAAGCCTCATCCGAGTAGTTTGACCAGAATAGAATACGCGTGTCAGGTCGTTCTGACCAAATGGTGCGCGCGGCCTCGATACCATTGCGCTCTTTCATGCGCAGGTCCATGACAATGGCTTCAACGGCGTCTTGACGGGCCTGAATTTCTCCGTCCCGGCCATTTGTCGCCAGACTTACCTCTGACGCCTCGGGCAAAGCTTCTTGAACCAATTCCTTCAAGTAATTGGCATGCATCGCGTCGTCTTCGACCAACAGAACTTTCATGCACTCACCTTTCTGTTGGGACATTCGGACACCGGAAGACAAACACTGATTTCAGTGCCTTCAGAACACCGTATGTCAAACTGCGCGGCGATCAATCTGGCGCGTGTGCGCATATGGGTCAGACCACCAGACGCCTTTTTTGTCTCGAGTGCGGAGGCGCTTGCGCCATTGTCCCTGATCCGCAAGTGAAGCCCTTCGCGACATTCGATCTCGACCAGGATCGAAGAAGCATCCGCATGACGTACAGCATTGTTGATGGCTTCTTGTGCAATCCGAAACAAAGCGATCCGCTTGGTTTGTGGCAGGTCATCTATCAGACCATCAGAAAAATCACGCACGTCGATCTCGATGTCCTGATCAGCGCCTACCGCGCGCTCTAAATGAGTCCGGACAGCGTGTTGAAAGCCAAACAGCTCCAACAACGATGGAATGGATGTATCGATTATTTCCCGCAGACCCTGAATGCAGATCTGCAAATTGCCGCGGAGCACTTCGATGTCTTTAGCTGTCTTACACCGCTCCAACTCACGACTGATACGGGTCATGTCGGCCAAAGTCTGATCATGCAAGTCCATGCCGATCCGTTGGCGCTCCAGTTCCAACGCATCTGTCAGGCTAAGTGCACCTAGACGCAACCCTTCCTCACGGGCTTGTAGTTCCGCACGCATGATCGCTTCGCGCCGTGTTTGTTCATTTGCACGCAAGGCATAGAAATATGGGGCAAGGATATCTGCGATATTGCGCACTTGTTCCAAGGCCTGTTCATCGTAGAAATCGGGCTTTCGGGAAGAACAGTTCAGCGCCCCGATCGTACGGCCAAGTACCTTCATCGCAACATTCACACGGCTGCGCATTTCGTGCCTGATGATGGGTCCGCAGTCTGCGCCTTCGAAAACGTATCGCGGGTCCTCCAAAGCATTTCCAGTGAGTAGACTGTCACATTCACCGCGCAGTATATCGCGCACCGGAGATACCTCGACAGGAGCCCGCGTGCGGCTCCAACTCGTGCGAAGACCTACTTCGTAGCTTGTATTCCAGTTTCCTTTGTCGTCGATGAGACAAACATCCAAATGATCGACCTGCAGAATGCGGTCGATCTCGGACTTGACCGAGCGCAGCGCGGATTTGATGTCCAGGTTTCCCGCCAGGTGGTTGGAAATCCTAAGGTAGTAGGCAAGATCAGCCATCGACGCACTTTCAGTAAATCGGCCAACACACCAGAGTATAGAAGTCTGCCCCGATCCTGTCATGCGGATTACCGCAACAGTTTTGCGGGAACCCGCAAGCTTTGCGCGCATCCTACTCTTAACCTTTCGGACCTGCCGGGGAATCTTTTCGACATCGTCCCGGAGGAGCGGGCGCGGTTTTTGTGCGGCGGATCGGCCGCCGAGGGAGGAAAGAATGACACTCAAGGCCATTATGCTCGGCACAGCCGCCGGGATCACGGTATTCGCAGCCACCAACGTCGTGGCGGACACATCTGACAAGCGCATCGCCTTGTCCAACAACTATGCCGGTAATTCATGGCGCCAAGCGATGCTGGAAAGCTGGCAAAAAGTCGGAGAGGCCGCGGTTGCAGACGGTAAAGTTGCTGCCGCTGATGCCTTTACGACGTCCGAAAACCAGGCCACCGAGCAGGCTGCGCAGATCCAAAACATGATCCTGCAGGGGTATGATGCGATCGTGATCAACGCAGCCTCGCCCACAGCGATCAACGGCGCCGTCAAAGCTGCCTGTGACGCCGGAATTACCGTTGTATCCTTTGACGGTATCGTACAGGAACCCTGCGCATGGCGCATCGCCGTCGATTTCCAACAAATGGGTCGCGAACAGGTCAAATACTTGGCTGAACGCTATCCCGAAGGCGGTAATCTGCTTGAAATCAGGGGCTTGGCAGGCGTTTTCGTGGACGACGAAATCAGCGCCGGCATCCATGACGAAGTGAAGAACTCCAACTTCGAAATCGTGGGTTCGGTCCATGGCGATTGGGCTCAAGATGTGGCTCAGAAAGCCGTTGCGGGTATTTTGCCCAGCCTGCCCGAGATTGTCGGTGTCGTGACCCAAGGCGGTGACGGCTATGGAGCCGCACAAGCCATCGGAGCCACCGATCGGGCAATGCCAACCATCGTTATGGGTAACCGGCAGGATGAGCTGCAGTGGTGGTCAGATGAAAAAGCCGCGAACGGTTATGAAACGACTTCGCTGTCGATTGCACCCGGTGTCAGCACCCTGGCCTTCTGGGTGGCACAACAGGTTCTGGACGGAAATGAGGTGCCCAAGGACCTTACCGTTCCCTTCCTTGCTATTTCACAGGACGAACTTGAAGACGCGTTGAAAACCACGCCCAAGGGTTCGGTTGCGAATGTCGAATACTCCTTGGAAGATGCCAAGGCCGTGATCGCTTCGTCCAAGTAAATCGATGAAAGACTTGCAAACGATATCCGGCGCACCTGATGCGCCGGTTGTCGCGCTGGACGCGGCCCATATGTCATTTGGGCCGGTTCAGGCGCTTCGGGCCGCGTCGATCGAGATCAAAGCCGGGGAATGTGTTGGTCTTGTTGGCCATAACGGCGCAGGGAAATCAACGCTGGCCAATGTGATCAATGGGCGTTTAACCCCAACAGAAGGTGCGGTTCGGTATCGGGTCTCGGACCCCGCCCATAAAAACAGCGAAAACGCGCAGGCGTCCGGAGTGCGCAGCGTGTTTCAGGAACTCTCGCTTTGTCCAAATCTGACGGTTCTGGAAAACCTGCGGATCCCGTATCGCAATATGCCGCGCAAAGGCTGGCGCAAAATCGCGTCGCAGAAAATGTCGGACGCTCTGGACCTTGTCTTTCCCGGCCATGGCATTCGCCCTCGCGCCACAGTTGGCGATCTTAGTATTGCCGAACGTCAAATGGTCGAGATCGCCATCGCTTTCGCCGACCGCGACAGCGAGCCCAGTCTTGTCATTCTGGACGAACCAACCTCGTCGCTGGATGCGGCAATCGCTCAGCAGTTGCTGGACCATATCAAGCGTTACTGTTCCGAGGGCGGAGCGGTTCTGTTCATTTCGCACATGATGGGCGAAATTTTCGACGTCTCAACCCGCATCGTGATCATGAAAGACGGTCAGATCGTCGATGACAAGCCGGCACAGGCGTTTACCCGTCAATCCATCGTTGACGCAATGGGGCATGTCGCACCAGATGACGACGGGCAGGGCAGCGCGCGATCCGAACGGGAGCTGGGGCCTGTCCTTGTCAGCTCTGCTATAGGGCTGAACGCGCGCCAGGGCGAGATTGTGGGTTTGGCCGGTCTGGCCGGGCATGGGCAGGCCGAAGCGCTGGCTCAGATCTTCTTTGACCATTCCTCCGTCTGGAAATCAGGCAAGCGCCCCGAGGTTGTTTTCGTGGCCGGTGATCGCGCCCGAGACGGTGTGATGCCCTTATGGTCCATTTTGCGGAACCTATCTTTGACGACCTTACCGGAGTTCAGCAAACGCTGGATGGTCGACCGACCGGCCGAGTCGGGGCTGGTTCAGAAATGGAAAGACCGGATCGGGATTCGCACAGACAACCTGCTGAACCCGATACTATCTCTGTCCGGCGGCAATCAGCAAAAGGTCCTGTTTGCCCGTGCCCTTGCGTCCTCGGCCCCTTTGGTCGTGATGGACGATCCGATGCGCGGCGTGGATATCGGAACGAAAAAAGAAGTCTATCAAATGATTCAAAACGAAGCCGCCAAAGGCCGCAGCTTTCTTTGGTACTCGACCGAGACCGACGAAATTCTGGAATGTGACCGGGTCTTTGTGTTTCGCGCTGGCGAAATCGCTGCAGAACTGGTCGGTGATGCGATCAACGAAGAAAACATCCTGCATGCTTCATTCGAAATGCAGGAGGCAGTGCAATGAGCGGCGATCGTCTACGCCTGGCCCTACCGGTTTTGTCGCTTGTTGTTTTGTTGGGGGCCGTGTTCTACCTGCAGCCCCGCGCGATGAGCTATTTTGGTCTGAACCTGCTGTTCAATCTTGCCATACCAGTGGCTTTGGCCACCATCGCCCAGATGATGATCATCATGGTCAATGACATCGACTTGTCCATCGGGACGTTTGTCAGTTTTTGCGCCTGCGTTACGGCGACATTTGTCCATGACACCCCTGTCATTGGCTACATGATCCTTGCCGCAGCCATCTTGGCTTACGCGCTGCTGGGTGCATTGATCCAATTACGCGGATTGCCCGCCATCGTTGTTACATTGGGCATGTCCTTTGTCTGGGGAGGCCTAGCGGTCTTGATCCTGCCATCCCCCGGTGGAGCGTCGCCGGAATGGCTGAAAACACTGATGAGCCTGAAGACTCCGCTGGTTCCGATCGCCGTTGTTGCACCACTGGTCATTGCATTGGCCGTGCACTTCTTGATCAAGCGATCTTGGATCGGAGTGATCCTACAGGGTGTCGGCGGAAATGACCGTGCAATGGAACGTGCCGGATGGTCCTTGGTGCGATTGCGGGCTTCGGCCTACGGGCTGGCGGGGCTGTTTGGCGTACTTGCAGGGATGTCTCTGGTCGGGCTGACAACCGCCGCGGATGCCAATATCGCGCTGCGTTATACGCTGTTGTCGATAGCTGGCGTCATTCTCGGCGGCGGAGAATTCGTCGGCGGTCGCATTTCTCCTTTCGGGGCCGTGATTGGTGCTTTGACTTTAACGCTGGCCGCCAGTTTCCTGTCGTTTCTGCGCCTGTCACCGGACTGGCAGATTGGCGCGCAGGGCGCGATCCTGATCCTTGTTCTTGCCGTTCGGCTTGTGTTCATCCGCAAAGGGGCCGCTGCATGACCGACAACGCATCAGAACCGATGACCGCTGAAACCCCCGTACGCGCGTTACTAAGCAAACCCTGGATTTGGGCGTTTCTTGCGGCTGCCATTACCTTCGGCGCAACCAGTCTGATCGCCGGATCCGGGGCCGGGTCGCTGTTTTACGCCGCCCTGACCTTTGCGTCTTTTTCGGCCATTGTCGGCATTGGTCAGATGTTGGTTATCACTTTGGGGCCCGGCAACGTGGACCTGTCCATTCCAGCTTCGATGACTTTGGCAGCCACGCTTGCTTTGAAGTTCATGGACAGTGAAACCGCGATGATCTTGCCCGGCCTGCTGGTCGCAATCGGGGTTGGAATCGGCTGCGGGATCATTAACTTTGGCCTGATACTGTTGCTGCGTATCCCGCCTATTATCGCCACGCTTTCAGCCTCGTTCCTGTACCAGTCGCTTGCGATCTGGTCGAACCGGGGCCTGCGGATCAAACCGCCCGAACCGTTGGCAGAATTCGCAACCGGTGGCGCACTTGGTATTCCGAACATCGCCGTAGTCGGCATCCTGTTGGCCATCCTCGCGTGGGTCGTGCTAGAGCGCGCAATTGCCGGCCGCTGGATTTCCGCAATCGGTCAAAACCTGCGCGCCGCCCGTCTCAGCGGAGTGCCCGTCAACGCAGTACGTTTTGGCGTCTACGTGAACTCGGCCGTCTGCGCTGCACTTGCGGGGTTTTTACTCGCCAGCTTCTCGGGCGGGGCCAACCTGAACATGGGAACCGAATACATGTTGATGTCAATTGCCGTGGTCGTGATCGGAGGGTCATCCATCGGTGGCGGCAATTCAAATGTGCCCGGTATCTGGGGTGCCGCTCTCTTTATGTTTTTGATCGTCTCAATGCTGAACTCGTACGGGCTAGGGGCCGGAATTCGGTTGATCCTGACCGGTGTCGTTATCGTCGGGGTCGTCGCATTGGCCAGTCGCAAAGGATATGATGTATGACCCTTTCGCAGACATATGAAATTATACGCCCGGAATTTCGCGATCTGATCCACACCAATGTGGGGCTTTCCCGAATATCTGCGGGACATATCTGGACTGAAGGTCCTGTTTGGTTTCCTGCTCATAATCTGCTGCTGTTTTCAGACATTCCGAACGCGCGGATATGTCAGTGGACACCCGACGGAGGGGTGAGTGTTTACCGGCAGCATTCGGACTATGCCAACGGCAACACCCGCGATCCGATGGGTCGTCTGGTAACCTGCCATCACGGAACCAGATCGGTGATCAGGACCGAGCACGACGGCAGCAGGTCTGTGATTGCAGATCGCCACGCGGGGAAACTCCTGAACTCTCCCAACGACGTGGTCGTGCGACAGGATGGTTCCATTTGGTTCTCGGATCCAACCTATGGAATACTGTCAGACTTGGAAGGGTACAAAGCCGAGCCCGAACAGGACGGCAGTTTCGTGTATCGTGTCGATCCCAATTCGTTTGAAATCACTGCGGTCACGAAAAGCTTTGTCCAACCAAACGGGCTGGCATTTTCAAAGGATGAAACTCGTCTTTTCATCGCTGAGTCCGGCAGCAGCCACGATCCATCTGTACCGTCTGTTCTTCGCGTTTTTGATGTGGGCGAAGATGGCACTCTTGCGAACGGCGCTGAGTTTTGTGAGATTGACAACGGCCTTCCTGATGGGCTGCGTGTAGATCGACACGACAATATCTGGTGCTCGGCAGCGGACGGGGTTCATGTATTTTCTCCTGACGGTGATCTGCTAGGAAAAATCAGAGTGCCCGAAACCGTTGCCAACCTGACTTTTGGTGGAGCGCGGGGAAATGTTCTGTTCATCACCGCATCGACGTCCGTCTACTCGATCTTTGTCAATTCGGCCGGAGCCAGACCCTAGTCTATAGGGCCTTTAAAACCGACCAGCTTTTTGGCGAACTTACCTGTTTTGCCCGAAACCTTTATGTTGTTGAGCGCGACAACGGCTTCTGTATTCTCAAGACCCGTGCCGCTCGCGGTACACAACTCGTGCAGCAACTCAAGCAACCCACCCAAATCTCGTGGCACATCGTCGGGCAGGTCCACCAACATCCAGGACAAGGCGCGTCTGACCGCCTTGCCATGCTGAGCGGACACACCTGCCACCTCGGCCAAACGCTTGGTCCATCGCCGCAGCGGCAACGCTGCGAAAAAGACAAGCTGACGGGCGGCGGCAGCGAATTCGGTCGGACTGAACGTCCTCTGCGCGATGACCGTCGCAAGCGCATCAACCGAGCTTGTTCCGATCCCTTCATCGGCGCTAGCCAAATACCAAGCCAACATTGCGTGAGACATCGGACCGGTGTTTAGTCCCGGTCTGAAGAAAGGGTCCAAAAACATCAGACAGAAGTGGTTGGTTAACTTCTGATCGAGTTCCAACTCGAAGATACCAGACAGAAAAAACAGTTCTGATTGCGAGGGTCTAAGTAAACCGACCCACGGGCTTGGGTGAGTGAACCAACTGACACCTGGATCACCAAGATATGTGTGCGCAAGCTTTGCCGGCACAGCAAAACCCAATTCTCGGGGTAGATGCTTGGGTATCTCAGGCGAAATGTCCACCCGCGGCATAGGCCAGAAATATTCGTCGATCCGACGAATTTCGGCGTGGAACGTATAAATTGCTGGTACACCCGCTCCGGGAATGGAGTTTCCGACCAACTTCTGAACTGCGGGATCAGGTCTACATGGCAGCCGTGAAGCCCAGGCAAGCGCCCATAATTGCGGATCTTTCTCGGGAATGTGATCTGCGCCCATTGCGTAGGCCAGGGCTCTTTCTTCCTCGGTTTCGGGCGTGAAATCCAAAAGGGCTGCTTCGCGATCCTCTGGCGCGAGTCGCATTAGCGCCAACTTAAAATCCGCCTGTCCCGGAACCAACTTCTTCTGCCGGTACTCATTCATACGCTGGATCAGCTGTTGCGGAGCCAGGTATCCACGATTGTCGGTCGGAGCAGACAACATGGGTACCGATAGACCGGCCTGCACAAATGCCAGCAGTTCAGCAGAACGCGCAGAGAACATACCAACAAAGCTGTTTGGATCGGTTCCCAAAGGAATATGACCGGAGTATCGGGGCTGCAGGGAAGGTTCTATTTCCGCCACAAAATCGCTACCGCGCGCCCACGCGAGGGCCGTAGCTGCAATAGGAATCTGCAGATGGCTTCTGCTTTCAAGCCCAGCATCAATCCCGCGCGCCCTCAACTGGTTTGCCCGCTTGGCCAACGGATTCAGCAAAGGCTCTGCTGACGCGCCAAAGCGTGCCATGCCATCCAGAGCACGCTCGGTCAGTACTGCATCATCGCAGTGTTCAAGCAGCGCCAAAAACGTTTCAACAGCTTCTTCCGCCGACGCAACTGGAACGACGTCTTCGAGCACTGGAGTTGGGTAAGGGGTTTCATTGGTTTGGACAGGAGCGTCTTGCAGATGAGCGGCAAGTCGAGTTTGAACAGTAGGAGCTGCCAACTCCAGGTAATCCCGCATCCCAGCCTGTATTTCGGCATCTTTCACCTGATCAAGTTCTTCGACCAAATCAAGCGCCAGCGCCTGAACCTCTCCGGCCTCAGATATCAGGGCCGAAACGGCGACTTTGGCCAAGTCATGCACGCATTGGGGATGCCGTTTGGCACTGCTTTTCAATAGCTTTATCGCGAGTTTTGCCGATGATTTTTGCCTACTTTGAAGCGCCGGTTCAATAGAAGTCACAAGTAAAGTCGGGTCCACCCCCCCATTTGTGTCCATCCGTTTCAAAAACTTAAGGGCGAATGCAACAGTGGGTGGAACAGGGCTGCTCAGCAAGTCGAGGTAACGGTTTGCCCGGTGTGCAATCTCATCTTCCGTGGGATTCATAGCGACGTGGAACCGGGAATACCACCCAGCCCTGAACTGGCCAAAGTCCCGCTCTAACGCATCCAAAGATGCATCCAGAAGCCTTTGCCTGTCCAAAGCTCCGTCCTGGCTGAGTTCAATCAGTAAGTTGGCCCATGAAACATTTCGCCCACAGTACTTATCGCATGCGGCTAGGCTGAGGTCGCCGCCACCTTCGACCTCAAAAAACCGCCAGACATCCTCGGCAAGAAATTGTGTGCGAGCCAATTCCGGAATGCCGGCCTGTCCAGCATAATATCCAAGTATGTAAGCATCAGTTTTGGGGATGGTGCAAAGCCCCTTGTTAACAAGGGCCTGGATTGTAGTAATCAATCGAGGGTTATCTTCGACCGCAGCTTCGGCCCACGCGTTCATCCAGCTTGGGTTCAGTACGGCAAAAACCTCCTCCAGCGGAATTGAACTTGGCAGAATGCGCCAATCGCCGCAGCTGTATTCGGACGGGCGCGCCGTTGCCAAGACAGCCACGCCCAAAGCCTCCAAATCCTTGGCGAGATCAACTGGAGGTTTGAGACCTTTGAACTGAACGTCCCAGGCTGCTTTCTGCTGACGCTTTTGAACTTTCAGCGCAGTTGGAGCAAGTTTACGGCGGTCTTCTTCGGAAAGATCGGCCAGTGCCTTCAGGACACGCTTGGCCGACTTTGTCGTGACCAACCGGATGAAATCCGCTTCGTTCAATGCAAACGCTCCAACTCCATCTCCACTGCAAGAACATGCTTGCAGGGCCCCCGCGTCGTCTGATGTTTGGCGTACCACGGACAAGTACAACTGTATCCGCCTTGAGAGAGACGCACCCGGTGAGTAACGTTTTCACTGACTACGTCGGCGCCATTTTGCGACAACGTCACAGCCTTGCTGTCAAAAAGCGCCCGCGCGGACTTGAGACGAGGGTTGAGCGCCCGCAGACGCTCCAGACCAAACGGGAGCTGCCGGTGGAACCAGGCGTTACGAGAAAGGTCAAAACCAACTTGGCCAATTGCCGCCAGATGTGAGATCGCCTGACGAATGTCTGCGCCTGATACGCCACGTTCATGCCCCATAAACGCTAGGTCGAGACTATCTTGCCAATTCAAATGGGCGCGAATGATCGGAACGCAGCTGTTCGGATGAACCAAATCAGACAGCAACCGTCCATCCCCCGAAAAGCCGCGCCAAGGCTCTGCGTTCAATACCAACGTGAATCTCTGAGAGCCGAAATCCAACTCCCAGGCAGAACTTCCAAGTGACGGGTTTCCATAAACATTCAAATATCGCGCTTTACTCGCCAGAGTCTCCAAAACACGTAAACGATGCGCCCCACGCAAAGGTACACTATCAGCGCTTTTACGCGTCATCGTTCGCACACGGTTTCCCGCGGCAGAAACCCAGAGCAAATGATCGGATTTTGAACGCGGCAACGTACGCAAAAACCTTTGTGCCGGCACGGACGGAAGGGAAAAAACCTTCTCCATACCTGCAAGATGCCCTTGTACTTCGGCGAACCCTTTCAGCCAGCGCAACGGCAGCGGAACTTTGCGTTCTGTCACGCAGCCTTTTTCATGCGCAATATCTACAAAGGATGAACCGATTCCGATTGTTAGTTCGCTGCTTGGTTTCACCTGCGCCAACAGAGCACGCAATTCAGGCCCAAAATCCACATTCGCAGTGCCAGTTCTCCGCTTTTCCACCTCAAGCGACTCCTGCTCGAGGTCCAGTCGCGCATACACACTGCAACAGGCGGAAAACCCTTCAAACCGGACACATTCTCGCCCGACGGTCGCAACCGGGTCAGCTTCGCGCAGGATTCGCGCCAGCATGGCGGGCGGAACATAGAATCGTGAACCAACAATTTCAGATATCGCGCGCAGAGCTTTTGCGGTCAAGTCCGGCTGAATGGCTTTCGCTTTCAGATAAGTTTGCGCGCTTTCTGGCTGGCCTTTGTCCGAAGCCAATCGCAGAAACTTTGCTTGTCCGGAACCCGCCAAGAACGAGCGGCCATCATAGCTATAGATATAATCAATTCCGCTCATTCCGGAGCCCTAAAAACCTGTCAAAGGATGTAAATACTCTGAGCAATGTTAGCTAGCTGAATGAAATCTTTGCAACCATCGCAACTCGGGATTTGGTCTTTTCTTTCAAATAACCCGAGCTCGATATATATACTTTTCTAATAAATGCGGATGTAAATTCAGGTTTTCTCAATGCTTAAATCCGAGCTCAGATCTTTCCATGCGGTTGCGACATTCCGAGGGTTCTCAGCTGCCGCGAGGGAGCTCAACATCACGCAACCTACGCTCTCGACACAGGTAAAAGACCTCGAAAGCCGCTATAATATTCAACTTTTCAACCGCGTTGGGCGTGAAGTACATCTGACAAACGCAGGCGAAGAATTGTTAGCCATTACATCGCGATTGCACCAGGCTGAGATTGACGCCGAAACGCTGCTGGAGTCGTTTCGGGGATTTCACGCCGGTCGCCTCAGTATTGCCGCGGTCGGTCCTTTTCATGCAACGGATATGATCGTTGCCTTCAAATCCAAATACCCGGCGATCGACATTGAGGTTTGGTTTGGCAATTCGCAAAGGTGTTTTGATCGGATTCTGTCCTACGACGCTGATGTCGCCATCCTGGCCGAAGTTCAATCTGACCCCCGAGTGACAACTCAGCTCTATAGTACACACCAAGTAGTGGCGTTCGTAAATTCCGACCACCCTTTTTACCATAAGGAAAGTATCTCAATTGCCGACCTTCACCGACAACGAGTAGTCCGACGCGAGGTCGGTTCCACCACGCGGTTGGCCATCGAAACCGAAACGGAAAAACGAGGAGTCGTTCTGGATCCAATTCTGGAGTTGGGGAGCAGGGAAGCTATTTGGAAGGCTGTAGAACAGGGTATCGGAATCGGCTTCGTCGCCGATTTCGAATTCGTTTCACACCCCAATCTGCGCGCAATTCCGCTTAGAGATGCAAAGGTTGAGACCCGCTATTATCTAGCACATTTGAAAGAGCGCGGAGACTCTCGACTTGTCCAATCCTTCTTTAAAACAGCATTAGAAGCCAAGTGACGCTGGCTGCTTCCGAACCATTTCGGCTGGCTCATTTGTTGCGAACACCACGCTGTTTTCTGGCTTCAGCCTAGACTGGCATTTTCTCTTTCTGACCATCAGTCTAAGATGTGTCAAAGCTCTCAGGACCCAGGGTTCCGTTCGTGAAAAATGACTTAGTACCACCACCTGCCCCTCGCGAGGAGCTTAGAGCCGCGCGCAATCAGGGTGCAAAATTCTTGGCGCTTGCTTTCCTGTTCAGTGTGTTTGTTAACCTTTTGATGCTCACCGGCCCTCTTTTTATGTTGCAGGTCTACGACCGGGTGCTTGGTTCACGCGCGGTGGAAACGCTGGCAGCGCTTTTTTTGTTAGTCGCTCTGCTATATGCCCTGATGGCCATGTTAGACTATGCCCGCGGTCGGATTGTTGCGCGGTTTGGTGCACGGTTCCAATCCCAGCTGGATGAACGGGTGTTTGACGCCACTATGCGCAGATCTCTGCATCCACAAGTCCGTGCAGCTCCGGCAACGGCCCTGCGGGATCTGGAATCCATTCAAAACCTATGCTCATCACCGGTATTGCTGGCTGTGATGGATATTCCGTGGACACCCGTTTTTCTGGCGGCCATTTTCCTTTTTCATCCGCTGCTAGGATGGTTGGCCATCGCAGGAGGTGCGGTTTTGGTCGTCATCGCTCTGATGAACCAACAACTGACGCATCGCAAAATCGCCGCCGCACAATCTGCTTCGGCCAAGGCCAACTCATTTTCGGAACATGCCCGCCAAGCCGCTGAGATTGTGCGCGCTCAGGGTATGCAAACAGACATCACCAACCGCTGGCAGCGACAGCGGACGGACGCATTGCGGCAAACGATTTCCGCCAGTGATTGGACGGGCAGCTTTTCATCTCTGACAAAGTCCCTCCGTCTGTTCTTACAATCTGCCATGTTGGCCCTTGGCGCGTTGCTGGTGTTGCGCAACGAAGTGACGCCAGGTGCTATGATCGCCGCGTCGATCCTACTGGGCCGAGCATTGGCCCCGGTTGAACAGGCTATAGGACAGTGGTCGATGGTTCAGCGCGCCAAAACTGCATGGGGCTCATTGAACGAGTTCCTGCAATCTACGCCGCCCGACGCTCTGCGCACAAAACTGCCCACACCCGAGGCCAATTTAACGGCCAAGACGGTCACGCTAATTCCGCCTGGCGCGGAAAGTCCGACATTGCGCAATGTGTCCTTGTCTTTGGAGCCGGGAAAAGCGCTCGGCGTGATCGGGAAAAGCGGGTCAGGAAAGTCAACACTGGCAAAGGCGCTTTTGGGCCTTTGGCGTCCCGTAAATGGAGAGGTCCGCTTGGGCGGGGCAACCTTGGATCAATACGATTCCGGCGAGTTGGGACAGCACATTGGATACCTGCCGCAGGATGTGACGCTGTTCAACGGAACCGTCTCGGAAAACATCGCGCGCATGTCCGAGAACCCGGATGCTCAGGCCGTGGTAGACGCCGCCAAAAAGGCAAATGCTCATGATCTGATTTTAACGTTGCCCAAAGGCTATGACACGTTTCTTGATGGCAATGACAGCCAGCTATCAGGTGGCCAGAAGCAACGTATTGCTCTAGCACGCGCGCTCTATGGAAATCCGGTTCTGCTTATATTGGATGAGCCGAACTCGGCCTTGGATGCCGATGGAACCGAGGCACTGAACGCGGCAATTCGCGGTCTCAAGTCCGAAGGAAAATCCGCCATCATAATGACCCACCGCCCGCAGGCAATTTCAGAATGCGACGACCTGGTCGTTATTGAAAAAGGGCAGGTCGTGAAATCCGGAAATCGGGACGAGGTTTTAGGAGCTATGGTACAAAATGCCAACGTGATCAAACGCGACCTTAGCAAAACGACTGTCAAGGTAACCCGAGAAAAGGCGAGCGACTGATGCCGGAACAGGACGCAAATAATATACGGCCTGTCTGGCGCATAACTTTCCCTGCTATCGTCGGGTTTGTTGCCTTGGCGATCCTAGTTGGTGGGTTGGGTATATGGTCGGTTCGTACACGACTTGCCGGTGCCATCGTGTCCCAAGGTACCATCGAAGTGGAAAGCAATCGTCAGGTCGTTGAACATCCCGACGGCGGCGTAGTCGGAGAGCTTTTTGCCCGCGACGGAGATGCAGTGGATAGCGGCGACTTGCTGGTGCGGCTTGATGATACTTTCCTCACCTCTGAAAAAACCATTGTCGAAGCGCAGCTGTTCGAGCTTCTGGCGCGCAGAGCCCGTTTGGAAGCCGAACGCGACGGTGTTTCTATCGACAACCTGGCGGCGCAGTTGCATGAGCTTCAAATGCAAGAAGGTTTGGCCGATGACCTTGTCTACGGACAACAGCGTCTGTTCGAAGCGCGCCTGGAAACGCTGACACAACAGACCGGACAATTGCGCAACCAGCTTGTTCAGATTGAAAGTGAGATCAAAGGCAACGATTCTCAACTGGCTTCCCTGCGCCGTCAGATGGAGCTGATCAACGAAGAACTGGAAGACCAGCAAAGCCTGTTTAAACGTGGTTTAACCCCTGCAAGCCGCGTTCTGGCCCTGCAGCGTGAACAGGCTAGCCTGACCGGGGAAATCGGACGTCTTGAGGCATCCATCGCGCGACTTCGCGGGCAGATCGCTTCGACGGAAATTGAAATCGTCGAGTTGACCGCGACACGGCGCGAGGAAGCCATTGCAACACTGAGGGACATTCAGGCCCAGATCGCAGAACTTGCGGAAAGGAGATTGTCGTTAACCGTTCGCTTGTCGCGCCTGGATATTCGGTCTCCGGTCACCGGCACCGTTTATGGCAGCGAGGTATTTGCCTTGCAATCGGTGATTCAGGCAGGTGAGCCTATGATGTATATTGTGCCGCAAGACACACCGTTACTGGTTGCAGCACGAGTGGATGCGATCCATGTGGATCAGCTGCATGTCGGGCAACCCGTTCTGCTGCGCTTCACAGCCTTTAACCAACGTGAAACGCCGGAAATAGCGGGCAAGGTGATCAATGTGTCAGCCGACACTTTCACTGACGAGGCAACAGGTCAAACCTTTTACCGCGCTGAAGTAACACCCGATGACGGCCAGGTCGAACGTCTGAATGGCCAGGAACTGCTACCTGGTATGCCTGTTGAGACTATGATCAAGACGGACGAAAGAACGCCCCTTTCCTTCCTCGTCAAACCGCTATCAGACTATTTCAATCGAGCATTCCGTGAATGACCTGAGAACGGGCTTAAACTGACTCGAGGTTACCTAGCAGAATTGAGGTCATGTCAGCAGCCAGGACATTGTCGACCACCACGATATCTGCGCCCGTCTCGTAATTGACATTGGTTCTGGTGACACCAGAAAGGTCGGCATCGGCGTCGATAAAAACCCATTCCGCCTGGTGTGAAGAAGATTGCCCAACGGCCACTTGCAAGACCGCAAGCGCATCCAACGCGTTCACTGCACCGTCCCTGTTGATATCCGCCGCAATCAGATTTTCGGCGGTAGCCGGCCCCCATGTCGGGTCAAGTCCAACCGCAATACGAAGAACCTGAAGAGCATCAAGGGCTGTAATGTCTCCTGACGCCGTTGAATACCCTTTCACGATATCCAACTCACCCGTGAAGGTTCCTGATGGCAGGCCCAAGTCGAACACCCCATCGTCGTCAGCCCGCACGCTCACGGTCCCGCCTCCATCTATCGAAAAGCGGATCTCAGCGTCGCTTAACCCCGCATTTGTAGATGTGGAATCAATCGTAATGTCACCCTGAATGCCGTCCGAGCTGCCGGGATCAAGCCCACCGAAGTTGCCAAAATCGACGGGAATGTGGTCCGGCCCTCCAAATCCCGCCCCGAACACCTGTACAAGCGACAACGGGCTACCCGTGTTCGAATTTACCTCGATCGTTTCATTCAGGTACTCGATTACCGCACCTGTTGCCGTGGACGTAAAGGTCAATTGTTCGGGCGTTCTGAGTAGAGGGTAATCAAACACATCCAACCGATCGATCCCGGCCTGAAAATCCGTAATCGTAATAGGGTCACTTCCGTATTGGGCAACAAAAATGTCCGCACCAGCCCCGCCCGTCATTATTGTCGCTCCGGTGCCCGCAATCAGAATATCGTCCCCTGCTCCACCGTTCAAAGTTGTTTCCAGAATGCTGCCGCTGAGGATGTCGTTCTGACTTGTTCCGTTCACAGTACCGAACCCGTCACGTACGATGCCCAAATTGGACACATCGACGGACAGCTGTGTCAGTCCCGCATCCTGCTGCGAGGCTACAAGTATCTGCAACTCGTCACCCACATGTGCAACGCTGAAGGCTTCTACGTTTTGCAGACCGCTTTGAAGCGTATCTTCGAAACTGTTTTGGTGAATCAGTTGCCCGTCAGGCGTCATGGTGAACAGTGTAATACCGTCATCTCCTCCGCCGGCGACAACGAAAACATGGCCGTTCACCTCGACAACCTCGAGATCCTGAACATTGCCAAATCGTGTGTGCAAAGAATCCAGCACATGATCTGTGGGGGTCAAACTGCCGTCACTGCCAAGCATCATGACACTCAACGAGTTGCTCTGGGCACCGGCAACCACAACCCAGGACTGACCGTAAGCCTGAACGACTTCCACTGCGGTCGGTGTCGCAATCCCCAAGGTGCTAAGCGTGTCAGCATTATCCACTTCACTGATTGCGCCTGTTCCGTGATCGATACTGAAGGTTTCGACTGTCCCGGAAGTGGCATCGCTGGTCACCAGAATCGAACTGGACCCAATCTGTATCACTTGCATCGAATCAGCTTTGCCCGTGCTTGACCCCGCAAGACGCACAGTCCCATCACCGTTGAGGTTATAGGTCGCAATCTCCCCGGTGGTTTCATGAGCTACAGCCAAAATTCCACCAGACAACTGGGCCACGGCAGAGACATCCCCGCCTCCCACAAGTGTTCCTGTTTCTTGTAGCGCCCCGATTGTGCCGTCTGGATTCAGTTCATACCCAACCAATCCGCTGGCCGAGCGCACGTCCAACACCAGTTGGTCCCCGTCAGCAAAGGAAACAGGTGTTCCAATACGTCCAACCTGAAACGAGATCGAACCCGCAAAATACTCGGTGTCTTGCACTTGCGGGATCGCACCGTCGATCAGTTTCCAAACAACCACGCCGCCGCCTGGGCCCGTCACGCTGTACAGATACGTTTCTCCGTTAAACGTTTTTAAAGCCGTATCGCCGATACCTGAATCGAGCGCTGCACTTCCCGTTGCAACCACTCCTTCGAACTGAAGCATCATAACCATCACCCCACGCCACATCTGGCTTCGTGAATAGGATGACCTGATGCCCAGACCGAAACAAAAGCGCGATTGTGGTGAAAACGAGGAGTTCAGTTTCAGATTAACACAAATTTTTCAGGTCCGACCGCATGAGTCACAGATGGGAAAGACAGATGAACAGCAACTTGCCCCATCGGGCGGACGCGGACACCACATATGAGGGTAAGATGACCAAAGAACCTGAATCCAGAACCCCTACGCACGAATTGCAGGCGAAGGCAGCTGACAAGTCCAAACTACACAAGTGGATCGACGGAAAGATGCGCCGTTGGGCCGGAACAGGACTAGCCGGTGGTCTTGGTTCAACTCTGTTGGCATTGCCCGCACTTGCTCAGGCCACTATCGAGGAACTCTACGCCTTCCAATTCGCGGAAACCATTCCAGGTGTTCGATCGGTCAAGCTGTTGAAGGACGGAGATGTTCTTCTGAAATTGGCAAATGGTCAAACGATGGTCGTTGCAGCTGAAAAGGTTCAAATTCTTGAAAGCGGCGCCATTATGATAGCCGAGGATGCGGTGGCCGAAATTGCACAATTCAGCCTGGCGGCCGAAGCTGGCGGCGCGGCTAGTGCCGGTGGCATCAGCGGCGTAGGCGCTGCACTTGGGGGGCTTGGGCTGGCAGGGGCTGCAGCAGCCGGCGCAGGAGGAGGAGGCGGTGGCGACTCTGCTCCTCCCCCGGCTCCGACCTACCCTCACCTGAACCTTTCTGGTGTACAATCCACCGCATTGAGCAGTGCCGCATTGAACATAAACTCGGCTGAAGGCGCGGAGTCAGTCCAAGTTGCTATTGGAAGTTTTGTCGCGCCGGCCACCTTGAACAGCGATGGAACCTGGAGCCTGTCTTTATCGCCTGCACAGGCAGCCAACCTACCTCAAGGCGTGACAAGTGTTGTCGTCCGCAGCCTCGACGTTGATGGGAACGAAATCTCGACTGAGACGGTCATTTTTGACATCGATACATTGCCACCAAACGTGGCAATTTCAGGACTCTCAGCTGGGAACGTGATGAACGCAGCCGAACAGGCAACTGACTTGATAGTCTCTGGCACAACAGACGCGGAAGATGGACAAACAATTACGGTTACCGTCGGAGGTCAAACCTATACCGGATCAATCTCAGGAGGACAGTGGGCCGTCACGGTTCCCAGCTCGGATCTGGCTGCATTGTCCGATGGTTCTACGATTACTGTTACCGCTGACGTCCAGGACGAGGCCGGAAACCCGGCCGTTCAGGCTACGACCAGCATCGAAACCGATTTCACCGCACCGGCTGTCACTTTAGATCAGGTTGCAGGTGGGTCGATTGACCTTATTGATGTAGGCAGCGACTTGTCACTGACCGGCACGACCACGGCCGCCGACGGGGAAACAATTACGGTAAACTTCAACGGTCAAACATATTCGACAACGGCCTCGAGCGGCAGCTGGAGCGTTTCGGTTCCGGTCGCCGATCTTTCGGGGTTAACGACGGGAACGCCGGTATCTGTAAACGCGGTTGCCTCTGATGCCGCCGGTAACGTTTCACCTCCGGCCTTCAGTTCTGTACCCGTGGACCTGACTGGCCCCACTATCGCTATCTCACCACTGCCCGTTGGAAGTGTCATCAATGCCGCTGAAGTTGGGGCAGATCTGACCATCAGTGGAACAAGCGGAAATGTACAGGATGGACAGCAGGTCACAGTAACAGTGAACGGGCAGACATATACCGGCAATATCACGAGTGGCAGCTGGAGTGTAACCGTCCCCACAGCTGATCTGGTCGCCCTCAGCGACGGTGGCTCATTCACGATTACGGCAGACGTGATGGACACAGATGGTCTTAATGCCCCTCAGGCCAGCGCGACTTTAGACAAAGACGTGACCCCCCCGACCCTGAGCATCGACAGCTTTTCTAGTGGAACCGTTTTAAACGCATCCGAGCGGGGAACTGATTTGACGGTTACTGGATCGTCGACAGCGGAAGACGGCCAAGCTGTCACTGTTGAAATCAATGGGCAGACATACATTGGAACCGTGTCCGGTGGCACCTGGAACGCCACCATCCCTGCGGCACATCTGTCGGCGTTGACTGATGGCGCTACGATTTCTGTCGCTGCCAATGTTTCGGATGCAGCGGGCAATCCTGCATCCGAGGCCAGCAGCAGTTTTAACACGGACTTTTCGGCTCCGACGATCAATATCACCGGGCTATCCGATGGCGCTGTCCTAAACGTATCTGAGCAAACCACCGACATGACAGTTTCTGGGACATCGGATGCTGCAGACGGCACGGTTGTCACTGTTAAAATTGTTCGCCCAGACGGAACCGTGGATGTTTCCGGGACGACAACGGTCTCAGGTGGCACATGGAGTTACACTGCCTCTTCAACGGCGTTGGGTACATTGCAAGATGGGGTCACGTACAATGTCACATCGACGATTGCGGACGCAGCCGGAAATGTTTCCAGCGACACCGGGACTTTGCAAACCGATTTTAGCGCACCTTCCATCACGTTGGATGCGCTGCCAATAGGGCCAATCCTGGATATCAATGAAGCAACCAGCGATCTTGTGGTCTCGGGGTCGACCAGTGCAGAAGACGGACAGATTGTTTCAGTCACATTGAACAATCAAACTTACACAGCTGTTGTCACCGGAGGGACTTGGTCCGCGACAATCCCAACGCTCGACCTTTCATCTTTGTCGGACAGTACCGGATTCACCTTGTCAGCGACGGTCAGCGACACAGCAGGCAACTCGGCGACGCCAGCTACGACAAGCCTTACGACTGATTTGCGCCCGATTTTGACTATAAACCAGACGGGATCAAATAGTGCGGTTGACCTTGGTAGCGCCCAGAGCTCGGGCGTTACAGTTTCCGGAACATCAGTTGGTTTGAGTTCAGGACAAAGTGTTAACATTACGCTGAACGGGTCTCCGGTCGGGTCTGCGACTGTGGCCGCCGATGGCAGTTGGTCTTTGCCGGTCAGCGCGACAGCTTTCACCGGCATTGATGCAGGGGACAATTTGAACTTTCAGGCTTCGGCAACAGTAAGCGGAGGTTCCGATCCTCTTCCGGTTTCGGACCAGAACAATGCTCACGAACCTGGAGCGTATACGATTGTCCAAACAGACAGCAACGGCTCAACTCTGACTTTCGAAATTTACGCAGACCCTGGCCGAGATATATCGAGTGGCTTGGCAATCACTGCAGAACTCGGGTTTGACCCATCGGTCGTAACGTTCGATTCCGGATCGGATGTTGAAAACGGGGCTTTTGACCTGTTTCTCACCAATCCGGTTGGAGCATCGGCAGTAAGTTTCGGCGGAGCAGCCACTGTGTTCACGGATCTTTCCCAACCTTTAGTAACTTTCACCATGACGGTACAAGACACCAGCCAGCCTGTAGTGTTGTCCGTGACAACACCTGACGGTGGTCCAACAGTTTATCACTTAGGCACGGACGGTGACGAAACCCTCACGGCAACCGATGTCGACAACGTTTTGCGCGGTCAGGGAGGCGACGATTCGATCGACTTGACCAGTACGGGACGAGACCTTGTAGTGTTTGAAGCCGACCCAGCGGAAAACGGGGTGGACACGATTACAGGTTTCACTTTGGGTCCCGTTGCCGACGTCACCGACGCATTGATGTTCAGCGGTCTCAACGTAAGTTCCTTGCGCGGCAATGGAACCGGAGTTGAGACCCTCGGCGCAGGGGACGCTTTGGGCGGGAATACCGGCGTTGTGGGCTTCACGACTGTCTTGTCAGATCTGACAACTGGCACCATCGAAACGGCAGTTGAAAGCCTGACTGGCGTACAGAATGGGGACGAGATCTTCGTACTCGCCACCGACGGCACGGACAGCGTACTGGTCAAGGTTGATTATTCGGCTCCGGGATCGGCAACGGTCGATACTGTCGCTCAGTTCACGGGATTGAATGATCTAAGCGGACTGAGCGCGGACAACATCCTACATACCGACCCGACCGGCGCGTCGGTTTAAATTCCTGCCACGCTGCCGGCAATTATTGCTGGCAGCGACTCCAGAACGGAAGTCCGCACATGTCAAAAACTAACTTGGCACCAGTGACCTACTGTCGCCACAAAGACAAAGGTTGGTCTCGTTTCAAGACCTACCACTTCGCAGAAAACATTACGCATTGCTCTGTTGTTCTCCAGGAAATTTTTCAGGCAGCGTCAGCATATCCAATTGTTTTCAGACAAATTGGTCAACACATCATGCCGGTCGCTCTGCTTTCAATGAGCGAAACACAGACTTCACCTTTTATTGCGCCGGATGGTCGCTGGCTTGCAAGCTATGTGCCAGCTGGATTGCGCTGCCCCCCTTTTGAGGTGGAAGTAACAGACCCGCAAACCGAAGACTACAGACTAATGGTCAACGAGCGTTCCGAGTTGATTGGACTAAAATCCGACGGAGAACCTTTTTTCGATGACACTGGTGGACTGTCGCAAGAATTACGCCGCGTTCTAGTCTTTCTAAAAGCCTGCGCGATCGAGACCAACAAAACACGCAAGCTATGCCAGATGATCTCTGATCTCGGTTTTCTTAAGCCCATAGAAACTTTCGAAAGCGTTTCACTACCTGAAGGTTGCTTTGGTGCATCGCTTCCAAGAGTACGAGAAATGCCATCAGACACCTTAGCGTTTTTATACGAAAGCGGTGCCCTGCTTTTGATCCATGCACATAAGGTTTCTATGGCTCATTGCACCTGGATTTCGCGCGCTCAAGAAAAATTGACTTATGATCGCCTTGCAAAACCATTCACAGAAAATTCAGAAGTATCTGATTTCATTCAAGCATTAGCGTGCGCCCAGTCGGATGAAATGATAGAAACCGGTGAAATGTGAACTGTAATGTCAAATCTCAGATTCACCCCCATCACAAAACTGCTCTTTGTTCTTTGTTGCTTATCAGGATGTGCTTCCGCACCTGACTTGGCGTTTGTTGAAAAGTCTTTTGAGCACGGATCGGTCGGCTTTGGCGCAACCGCGCCTTCACATGAATTGGCAAAAAGTGAGTTCGGTCAACTCGTACGTTCGGCCGTTCAAAATAGTCCCTCCAACGCACGTAGCGCAAGCAGATATGACCTTGCAATTGCAGATCGCGATTCCGCCCGGGGCGCATTTCTGCCACGCGTTTCAATGGGGATTAACGCCAGATCCGAACGCGTGGACAGCGATATTGCAGGTGTGACGCCCTTCGTTCGGATATCGCAACTAGTATATGACGGCGGCGCTGCGTCCGGAGAATTGACTGCCGCGAAAGCCCGAGTTCTTGAAAGTCGCGGCGATCAACTGCAAACTGCCGCTGCCATCGCCCTAACCGCAATTGAGGCATATGTCTCAGTTACTAATCAAAGAGAGATTCAAAGAATTTCCCTTGAAAACGTGGGCGTCCATGAGGAAATAACGCGCCAAATTACAGAGCGTTTTGAACAGGGCGCCGGTTCAAGCGCCGATGTATTGACCGCGCAGTCCCGCATGGCAGACGCGCGGACACGGTTCGCAGATGCCAGAGCCCGCACAGATCGAGCTGAAGCTCAGTTTCATGAAGTGTTTGGCCACGAACCTGGCACCTTATCACCAGCGATAGAAGCTCCAAGCGTGCCAAAAACAGATGCACAGATCATTGCCGAAAGCCCTCAGGTTCGCCGCGCTGATGCTTCTTTGCTGGCGGCTAAATCGCAACAGTCAGCGGCGATTGCTAGACGCCAACCCGACATAGAAATAGCGGCCTTCACGGATCGCGATGACGACAATGATGCGAATTTCGGCGTTGATCTATCGTTCAACTACGAACTTGACAGCACAGGCCAACGAAAAGCGGCGATTGCCTCAGCAGAAGCTCAGGTCAAAGAGGCAGAATATGCAAGAGAAGATCTGGTTCGTCAACTTCGCCGTGAGTTAGAATTCGTGCGCTCTGACCAAATGGCGGGAGCGGAAAGACTACAGGCAGCTCGGATTGCAGCAACCGTTAATGCTGACAGCGTTAAAGCTGCTCGCGCTCAGTTCACCATAGGACGGCGCAGCCTGATCGAAATCCTCGACGCACAACGCGACTTTGTCAACGCACAGGAACGGCTAATTCTCGCCGAACAGAGTTTCTTTCTGACAAACTATGCGGTGCTCAGTTTGACGGGGGACATCCTTGATCTGTTGGGAATCCAGACGTTTGAGCATGGAGCAAATCAATGATCGACCTGCGTTCCCTAACCAAAAGGACAGATTTACCTGATCTGGAAACGTGTTTGATTCACGTAGCCTCATCTTTGGAAAGATCGATTTCAGTAGCCAGTTTGCAGGCTGCACGGTCCGGGGTATCGGGGAACTTAACCATTCCCCACGCGATTCAAGTTGCGCAAAATGCCGGACTCCAAGCTGGTTTTGGCGCTTGGACGCTCTCGAGTTTCGACAATACGTTGGCTCCTGCCCTGTTGTTTTTAGAAGACGATCGCGTCGTGGTTTTTCATGGGCGCTCGACCAGTGGCAGGGTCTTAATTTATGATCCAAGTCTGGGTGAAGAGATTGGTGAAGTCTTGGAAAACAATCTCCAAGATGTTTATACCGGTTATGCGATCGTATTTCGCCGGTCTCAATCCGAAGATACAAAAAACAGCGGGAACCCCACTGCGGGCCATTGGTTCTGGTCCGCGATGGCAGCAAACCGTTGGTCCTATTTTCAGGTTGTCCTGGCGGCCTCGATTGCCAACCTGCTAGGTTTGTCCACCTCTGTTTTCATCATGGTCGTCTATGACCGTGTTTTACCTAACGAAGCCAAGGAGTCACTAATTGCGCTGACAATAGGCGTTGGGTTGGCTTTGCTGTTCGACTTCGCCCTAAAGTTGTTGCGGGCAGGGTTCATTGATCAGGCTGGGCAGAAAGCCGACTTGATCATCGGGCGTCGGATTTTCAATCAATTGGTTGATCTGCGCATGACTTCTCGTACCGGTTCGACCGGCGCTATGGCGAGCACAGTTAGGGAATTCGAAACTCTGCGAGAGTTCTTTACTTCGGCAACCCTCGTCGCCTTAGTGGATTTGCCGTTCATTGGCTTGTTCATATTTGTAATTTACTTGGTCGGGGGCCCTTTAGCACTTGTGCCCGCTTTGGCAGTGCCGGTTGTTCTGATGACGGGTCTGATTGCTCAACCAATTCTGTCACGGCTGGCCGAGCAAAGTTTTTCAGACGGGCAATCCAAGCAATCCGTACTGGTCGAAACTGTGTCAGGGTTGGAAACCATCAAAACAACGGCGGCGGCACAACAAATGCGTGCCCGTTGGGAAGATGCTTTGGAACGGCAGTCTTCCCACGGCGTGAGAAGCCGTGCAGTTACGCAATTTGCACTAAATTTAACGGGTTTCACGCAACAAGCGGCCCAAGTGTTGATCGTGTTCTACGGAGTTTTTCTAATTGCCGATGGTCATGGAAGTATGGGTGCGCTTATAGCTTCGGTTATGTTGACAGGACGGGCATTGGCGCCGCTTGGGCAACTGGCCCAGACACTTACACGGATCAATCAGGCCCGAAGTGCCTTTAAGAACCTTAACGCACTGATGAACGCCACGAATGAACGACCTCAAGGTCAAAAGTGGATACGTCGACCTGAATGCCAAGGCCAAATAACATTCAGAAACGTGGAGTTCACTTATCCAGAGCAGGCGGACGCTACTTTGTCGGGCCTTTCCTTTGATATCAAACCCGGAGAAAAAGTCGCAATTCTCGGCCCAATCGGCTCGGGGAAAAGCACAGTCACACGGCTGTTGCTTGGGCTATACCAGCCCCAATCCGGGTCTGTGATGCTTGACGGAGTGGACATTCGCCAGTTGGACCCCGGGGATCTGCGTCGAAACATCGGGACCGTTCTACAGGATATCTGGCTCTTCTCAGGGTCGATACGGGACAATATTGCAAGTGGCAGCACCAGGCCTCGCGACCGGGACATTATCGAGGCCGGTAAAATTGCAGGTGTAGAAGATTTTACCGCCAACCGATCCGGGGGGTATGACTTAATGTTGTCAGAACGTGGCGAGGGTTTATCAGGTGGGCAGCGGCAGTCTATTGCCCTAGCCAGGGCTCTAGTAACTCGCCCTCCAATTTTGTTGTTGGATGAGCCGACCAGTGCGATGGACGTCAAAACTGAAGCGAAAGTAATAGACCGCCTCAAAAAAGCGACGACGGATACTACGATGGTCATCGTCACCCACAGAACCAGCCTGCTGTCATTAGTGGACCGTGTCATTGTTATCGAAAATGGACAGGTCAGCGCCGATGGTCCCAAGAGTATCCTAACTAGCCACACCCCTGCTCAGCGGAGGCATCTGAATGTCGCAGCATCATGATTTCGCGTCATTGGCACGGGAAATGCGCGGACGGTCACCTTTTAAGGGCTCGATCCTGTTATTGCTCATATTGGCGTGTCTTATCAGCGCGGGTTTGTGGGCCTATCTTACGGAACTGGACGACGTAACACGTGTAGACGGCCGGGTGGTTCCATTGGCGGACGTCCAGCTGATCGAAGCAACAGAAACTGGTGTGCTCCAGCATCTGCACGTGAACGAAGGTCAATTCGTGGAAAAAGGCGCGCTGCTGATGGAGTTCGACACGACGCAAATCGATAGTCAATTCAGTCAGGAACAACAGCGCGCTTTTGGATTAATGGCACGGGCGGAGCGGCTGATGGCCGAAATTGAAGACCGTGAGCTCTTTTTTTCCAAGGAACTGATGGAAGGTGCGCCGGACGTGGTCCGATCGGAAACTGCTTTGTACCAAGGTCGTCAGTCAGAGCTCATCGCTGAGATCGCGATCCTCGAGCGTCAACGGGAGCAGAAACAAAGGGAGTATGAAGAAGGGCTGGTAGACAAGTTAACAGCCGACGAAACTCTTAAGATCCTAGCTGAAGAGCGCGCCATCATGACGCCGCTTGTAGAAAAACGGATGGAACCCGCCACGACGCTGTTGACTCTGCGCCGTAATGAAGCCGAGTGGCATGGGCGCAGAACACGTGCGCAAGCGGTGACCAACAGGCTGCAAACCGGCCTCGCAGAGATTGACGACCGAATTCGTGCGACGCGCAGCCGGTTTCACACCGCAGCCTTGACTGATCTTGCTATTACAACGGCGGAATTGGCAGCGCTAAAACCCGTTTTGCCGGCTTTGCAGGATCGCGCAAGTCGCGCGCAAGTTAGATCTCCGGTTCGAGGCGTGGTCAACCGGATTCACAGAACCACGATTGGTGGGTTGGCCCGCAGCGGAGAGGAATTGATCGAGTTAGTTCCACTCGGGGACAATTTGCTTGTCGAAGCCTACGTGCGTCCAGATGATATCGCGTTTTTGCACGCCGGACAGCCGGTGAAGGTCAAAATCACCGCTTATGACTTCGCGCGATACGGTGCGTTGGATGGGGAAATCGTCCGGATCGGTGCGAACACGATAACGCGGTCAGAACGAAATGACGAAGAAGTTTTTGTCGTTGAGATCCAAACCCAACAGTCTTTTCTGGATGCCAACGGAGTGGCAGTTGAGATCATTCCTGGCATGATCGCCGAAGTCGATATTCTAGCGGGACGAAAAACTGTGATGGAATACCTGATAAGACCCGTCGTCAAAGTCAAAGAGCAAGCTCTGCGGGAATAGAAAGAAGTTCTGAAGGCGGGCCAACCGAACTAATAACCTGAAATCACTTGGCGACCATGGACTGAAAAACTCATAATGCCGCACGCTTATTGCCAAACGACATCTCCCAGAAAAATGTAGCCTGCACCATAGATCGTTTTGATTAATCTGGGGTTTTTGGGGTCTTCACCCAATTTTGTACGCAGTCGGGATATTCTGACATCCATCGCCCGATCGAAACTATCCCCTGCGGCACCGCCCAAAGTCTCTTGCATATGTGCCCGACTGATCAACCTTTTTGGGCTTTCCAGAAACAGCCGCAAAACTTCCCCTTCGGCGTGGCTGAATGGGGTCTCGGTCCCTGCTCCATCATCCAGAATGTAGCGATCGAAATAGGCAGTCCAGCCGTTAAAATGCGCCACATCAGAATGAGTTGGTCGCACCCGCGGCGCTCGCAACCGGGCCCGTATACGCGCGACAACTTCGGCAGGATCAAACGGCTTGGTGATATAATCATCAGCACCCAATTCCAAACCGGTAACCCGGTCCTGTACCTGCGCTCGGCCCGAGATGATTATGACCGCTGCGCCTTGCTCTAGCGCCAGGCGATGCACCAGCGCCAGACCATCTGTGTCAGGCAATGAAAGATCCACCAGGCACACGTCTGGAGTAACACGTTTCAACGAGGCTTCGAACTCGCGCGCACGAGAGAAACTCTGGGTCCGGAAGCCTGCCTCCTCCAACGCATCGGTCAGTATCCGTCGAATTTCAGGTTCGTCATCAACGATCGTGACCAGTGGTTGGGTCATCAGGCGGCCTCGGTTCTGATCAGGGCGCAAAGTTGAGCGCGGGTGAATGGCTTGCGTAAAACTGGTGCTCGGACAAGCGCTTGTTTGTGCAATGGGTCGGAATAAGGCAGCGAAGTCATTAGAATGCAGGGCACCGATGCGTTTATGTCGTCCAAAAGATTCAATCCGGTCTCCTCTCCCTCCAAGCGGATATCCGACAGTACCAAGACTATGTCCTGTAAATTTTGAACCAAAGCCAAAGCCTCGGATTTCGAAGTTGCCTCGATCACGGAAAATCCCAGTTCGACCAGCATGTCGCGGAATTGGCTTCTGAGCGCGTCGCTGTCTTCGACGAGCAGCACAAGCCCCTCTTGCACGGGCGGAGCCGATCTGTACGGCAAACGCAGCACCACAGAGGCGCCAGACGGTGTGTTGCGCAGATCCAAATCGCCGCCAGCCAGTTTGACCGTGTCATAAACCATTGGCAAACCAAGCCCAGACCCCTTATTCCCCTTGGTGGTAAAAAACGGGTTGAGTGCTTTGTCCAATGCTTCAGGAGAAAAGCCGGGGCCGGTATCGGAAACCGCGATTTCCGCCCAGATGCTACCCACCTTATGCGCGCTGATGGTAATCTGACCTGTTTCACCACAGGCATCGCGCGCATTTAACACAAGGTTCAGCAGGGCATCCTGCACCATGCCCGAATCCAGCATCAAGGCGACGTCTGGCAGTGTATTGACCACCGATAGCCCAACACCGCGCGGCAACGACGGCGAGGCCAGAATGCGCAGGTCTTCAAGTAACCCACGCATATCGGTTGCCTTGGGTTGAGGAGTGCGATTGCCCGTCATATCCGCTATTCTGTTCAGCAATTGCCCTCCGCGGCGGGCGGTCTGCTGCGTGGCGGTGACCAACTCACGGGCATATTCCGGCAAGTCCATCTTTTGCAGTCGGGATTGCATTCCAAGAATGATCGTCAAGAGGTTCGAGAAATCATGGGCAAGGCCGCTGGTCATCTGGGCCGCCATGGCCCGACGGCGCGTTTGCTGCAAGGCGACCCGGGCTTGTGTTTCTTCGGTGATATCAACTGACATGACATAAACCCCGCCTTCTTTGTCTGGCGTGAAAGAAACACGAATACGTCGCGAACCCTGGTTTTCGGTGAACTCGAAAACGGATGTTTCCCCGTCATACGCTTTCTGAAGGTGCGGCTCGACTTTGTCATACGCCGCAGCACCCAATGCCTCAGAGATATGAATCCCTATTATATCGGAAGGACGGCCTGGCATCACTGAGTTCAGACGTCGATTGGAATAGTCATATCTTCCTTCAATATCCAAATGCGCTATATGAGCAGGCATCATTTCAGTCGTCATGCGCGTGCGGGCTTCGATTTCGGTCAACTGCCGCTTGGCTTCTTCCAATGCCGAATTTGTAGAAGCCAGCTTTCGGTTCGCTGCCGACAGTTCCTCGGCCCTGTCCAAAAGTTGCCCAGACAGTTCTACCGAACGGGCGCGCAGCAGGGCCTCAGCCTGTTTGGTGCTTGTGATATCTGTATAAACTGCTACCCACCCCCCCTTCGGCAACGGCGCGCCCTCGACCGAGATAACCTGACCGTTGGCTCGAACGCGTTCAAGGTAGTGGGGTTCAAAAGTCAAAGCCTGTCGGATTCGGCGTTCGACGATCTGGTCAGCATCCGCATCATCGCCATACTCACCATGTGTCGCCAGATAGTGGATGGTATCCCGAAACAGCGCACCGGGTTTGACGAGGTCATCGGGCAGGTCAAACATCACCTGAAACGGTCGATTGCTTACAACCAGTCGCAGCTGACTGTCATAGATCGACAACGCCTGACCAATCAGATTCAACCCGGCCGACGTCATCGCTTTGATCTGTTCTTCGGTGATGTCCAATTTCACCCTCCCCGAGTTATATCCGTAACATCGGAAATCTCGCAGGTGTAGAGGCGTTAGCGCCCAAGGCCACGCAGAATTCGATCAATGCCTAGAGCGAGACTTTGGGCCGTCGGATGTAATCGCACATAATGACAACGTGTGGTCCATATTGCGCATTCGGTGCCGCAACATTTGGCGCGTAAGCCGGGCCAGTTCGGGTGCGTAGTCGGGGTTGAACGCCACGTTTTCATGCTCTCCACGGCCCGTGTGGTCAAAAAGCATGGGAGGCAGGTCCGCAGCGAACTCGACCAGAGTAAAGCGGTCATCCCGCAATATTCCAAGGGATGAATCGCTGGGATCAGTCCCTAGCTGTTGCTGCCAGATCGTGGGGTTCAAAGGTTCCGAAAAGTCCAGCTCACTAAAGGAATAGCTGCGCCAGTCCTCGGGCAGGTTCCCACGCAGCAAAGGCAGCAGAGACCGCCCATCCATCGAATTCGGAATGGATTGCCCAATCCAGTCGAGAATAGTCGGGGTAACATCGATGGATTCGGTCGGAGCAGAAATCACGGAACCCGCTTGGTCTCGATTGCCAGGCAACCGGATCATAAGGGGCGTGTGATAGGCCCCATCATAGACGGTCATTTTACCCCAGCTGTTTCGATCTCCGAGCATCTCTCCGTGGTCAGCAGTGATAATGATCAAAGTGTCGTCATACTGGCCACTGTCCTTCAGGAACTGGACGACCCGTCCGATATGGTGATCAACTTCCGTCGCCAACCCCAGATAAACGGACCGCAGAATTTGGATATTCTCAGGCGTCGGATCAACGTTCTTAAAACCCAGGACGAAATCAGCAGCAGTCTGTTTTTGCATAGTAGGTGCAAAGAACGGATGAACTTCGGCCTCGCTGTTCGCGCCCCCAAGCCCGGCAGGCAGAGGGAGCGACGTCGGGTCATACATGTTGTTGTAGGGGGCAGGTGCCACAAGGGGTGGATGCGGGCGGATATAGGTGAGATGCGCAAACCAATTCTGCCCAACAAACGGCGCCATACTATTAAGGAATACATCCGTCAAAAACGCGGTGTCACTGTCTTTTGCCGCGTACAACGCTGGGTCATTCAGTTTGGGCTGCCCACCGGATTCAGAGACCGGTGAATGGACATCCCAATAGCTGTCAAAGGAATAGCCCTGTTTCATCAAGTGCGACCGCCATGGATAAGACTCTTCTAGTCGCATCTCGACCACTTCTTCGAACCCGGCCATGGGTTGTTCATAAGACCGAAGAACAGGGTCATTTGGGTCGTGTATCCTAGGGTCGGCCGTTGTGTCGGTATAGCCAAACAACAAAGGCGAATAGCCAGCCTTTCGCATTTCACTTGCTATGGTCGGAGTGTCGTGGCGCAAAGGTGTTCCGTTTCGCACGGATCGATGGTTCATCGCATATTGCCCGGTCAGGATAGAGGCGCGCGACGGGCCACAAGGGTTGGTCACTGAAAAATGCCTGTCGAACGTCACCGCCTCTTGCATGAAGGCGCGCATGTTGGGCAGGTCGACATGTCCCGCCAGTGCGCCGTTCAGACAATCGGCCCTAAGCTGGTCAATAATGATAAAAAGGACATTCCCGGCGCGTTGCATCCCAATTCCTCTGATCCTGCTGGCTTGGCTTTTGATGCGGACATTGTCCGGGTTCTGCCCAAGCAGCAACAGATTCGTCACACTTGGCCTTAGTTAAGATCAGACTTGAAACGTGTTTGTCGGCTTGGTCGATCAATCCTGCGTCTGAAACTGTCACACATGCGCTATTGAGAGGAGAGAATTACCCGAATCTTTCGAAAAATACGTTGCAGCGCACGCGTGTTTTAAATCACATACGCTCATGACCCGACCAACCGTAAATTTGAACCATGATGCTGAAGGCATCAGCATTCTAGTGTCGGGTGAACTTCTAACCCAAACCCTAAGCAGTATAGAAGCCGCATTCACATCCTTCACGCCTACGGGGAACAAGGTCGTTGTCGACCTGTCAGACGTTAAGGCAATGGATACAAGCGGCGCATGGCTGGTCGCCGATCTGACGCGCCGGGTACAAAAGGCAGGGGGTGAGATTGATCTTCATGGTGCGTCACCTGCCTATTCCGACCTCATTGCGACTGTGTTCAAAAGCATCCCCGATGACCCAGTAACTGAAATTCACCATCGCAGCTTTGGAGACTGGGTGGAAAGCGTCGGCAAGCGGACGGCGGGCGGGTGGAAAGACACCCTGTCGATGCTGGACTTTCTTGGCCTGACGCTGCACCGACTAGGTCGGACCCTTCTGAACCCACGCAGGCTACGGCGAGCGGCTCTGGTCTCGCAGATGGAAGAGGTCGGTTTCAAAGCCATTCCGATCGTTGCCTTGATGGGTTTTCTGATTGGCGTCGTTTTGGCATTCCAAGGTGCAACCCAGTTGAAACAGTTCGGCGCCGAGATTTTCGTAGTCGAACTGATCTCGATCTCGGTTTTGCGGGAATTGGGCATCCTTCTGACGGCTATTATTGTGGCAGGTAGGTCCGGTTCGGCTTTCACGGCGTCCATAGGCTCGATGAAAGTGCAGGAAGAGATTGATGCCATGCGCACCTTGGGCCTGGACCCAATCGAGGTTCTGGTCATCCCGCGGGTGGTCGCCTTGCTGATCATGTTGCCGATCCTTGGCTTCATTTCCGATATCTCCGCCCTGATCGGCGGCGGACTGATGAGCTGGATCGACCTCGACGTCAGCCCCGGAATGTTCGCGACGCGGTTAAAGGAAAACACAGGCATTTGGCAATTTGCGATCGGCATGATCAAAGCCCCCTTCTTTGCGCTGGTCATTGGGGTGATAGCCTGCTGGCAGGCAATGCAGGTCAAAGGGTCTGCTCAAAGCGTCGGGCAAAGAACAACTTCATCAGTTGTCCAATCCATATTTATGGTTATTGCACTGGACGCGCTGTTCTCGATCTTCTTCTCGGTCATGGGGGTCTGACATGGATGGAACCGTGCTGCAGAAAACTACCCAGGCCGACACACAGCGCGAAGCCGTCATCCGTGTACGTAACCTGACCAACCAGTTCGGGCCGCAGGTGGTCCACCAGCACCTTGATCTGGACGTCTGGCGCGGTGAGGTACTGGGCATCGTCGGCGGGTCAGGTACTGGTAAGTCCGTTCTGCTACGGACAATTGTCGGGCTGAACAAACCTGCAGCTGGCAGTATCGAAGTTCTGGGCGTCGACGTGCTGAACGGTCCAGAACAGGAGCGTCGAAGGATTGAACAGCGCTGGGGCGTTGCATTTCAGGATGGGGCGCTGTTTTCGTCACTGACCGTTTTGCAGAATGTCATTGCTCCTTTGCGCGAACATACTGGCATAAGTGAAAGTCTTATGTGCGCTCTTGGCAGTTTGAAAATCAGCCTGGTTGGTTTGCCACAACTGAGTTGCGGCAAGTTTCCTTCGGAACTTTCGGGCGGGATGCGCAAGCGGGCTGCGCTGGCCCGTGCGTTGGCAATGGATCCCGAAATCGTTTTCTTGGATGAGCCCACGGCCGGGTTGGACCCGATCGGAGCCGCCGCTTATGACGATCTGATCGGAGAACTGCAAAATGCGCTGGGATTAACTGTATTCATGGTCACGCACGATCTGGACAGCCTGTATGCCATTTGTGACCGTATTGCCGTTCTCGCGGAAAAACGCGTTTTGGTTGAAGGGCCGATTGAAGAAATGACCAAAGTCGATCATCCTTGGGTGCAAGAATATTTCACCGGCCCTCGGGCGCGCGCAGCGCAAGAGAAAGGGCAAAGCAGGTAGAACCATGGAAACCCGAGCGAATTATATCCTGATCGGCGCCTTCACCCTTGCGGGCATACTAGGTGCTTTCGGGTTCTTTCTGTGGCTCGCCAAATTCGAAATCTCGCGGCAATACGCTTATTATGATGTGTTGTTCGACAACGTCTCGGGCCTATCCGCTGCTGGTGGAGTCAGCTACAATGGCCTGCCGGTAGGTCAGGTGATTTCTCTGAATCTCGATGAAAATGACCCTTCAAAAGTACGCGTTCGTCTGGAAGTCGACGCAGAAATCCCGGTTACGACAGAGACAATCGCTCAGTTACAATCGCTTGGTGTAACAGGTGTCAGCTATGTCGAGCTGGCCGGTGGTTCGCCCACAGCCGAGCGTCTACCGCAAGATAGCCTCATCAAAAGCAAACGCAGCGCGATACAATCCTTATTCGAAGGCGCTCCGCTGCTGATGGAAAAAGCAATAACGTTGCTAGAAGACATCAATGAGGTCGTCGACGACAAGAACCGGCAGGCGGTTTCGGATATTCTTGAAAACGTCGCTTCGGCCACTGGTCGCCTAGATAAGACACTGTCAGACTTTGAAGGCCTGTCGTCTGATCTGGGCGGAGCAGCGCGTGAGATTTCTGCTTTCTCAAAACGGCTTGATAATCTGGCCGACACAGCGGAAACAACGCTGGAAACTGGTACTGACACTTTAAAAAGCGTTAAAACAGCGTCCGAATCCGCCGCAGCTGCCTTGGACAGTGCAAAGGTTACTTTTGAAACAGCGGATCAGGTCATCCAACAGGATCTCAAACCATTCATTGAGCAAGCTTCGTCTTTGGCTGAGAACTTGTCGGGCCTGTCCGATGAAGGCAGCGTCGCGCTGGCAACCGTTTCCGAGACTTTCCTGAATGCAAACAAAACCCTTGGTACGATCACAGGTGCGATGGAAGCGGCCAAGGGAACCCTCACCTCGGCCGAGCGTGCCTTTGACTCGGCGAACCGAGTGATTAACGAAGACGTGGGAGAGGTGGTTGCAGACATTCGTAACGCAGCCAATCAGGTGGCGAACACGGTCACGCGGGTAACCGACCGGCTGGACGAAATATCAGCTGATGTTCTCAGTGCTTCAAAGTCCGCTTCTGAATTGCTAGGCACGATTGACGGCATCGTTCAGGAGAACCGTCGTCAACTGTCTGATTTCATGCGAGTTGGCTTGCCCCAATTCACTCGCTTCATCGAAGAATCCCAAAGGCTTGTCGTTAGCCTCGATCGGTTGGTCGACAAGGTTGAACGCGATCCTGCACGCTTTTTGCTGGGAACCCAAGCATCGGAGTTTCGCCAATGATCAGGATATTCCTTGCTTTACTGGCGGTTGCGGCCATCTCGGGCTGTACAGGGCTGGGAACGCTTACGCAGGCGTCTAAACCGAACGATCTCTACTTGCTCACGCCAAAAAGCACATTTTCAACGTCCTTGCCGCGAATCCAACGACAGATTGTAGTGGAAGAACCGACCGCAACAGCGGCGGTCAATACGGATCAGATCGCGGTGCAACCTACACCGCTTCAGGTGCAATACCTACCGCGGGCGCGTTGGGTGGACCGGGCACCTTTGATTGTTCAATCCCTGCTGGTCGAAAGCTATGAAAACAGCGGAAAAGTCGCTGCAGTCGGACGGTCCATTGTGGGTTTGCGCGCGGACTATGTCATAGTACCAGACCTACGCGAATTTCAGGGAATCGTCGTAGCACAGCCCGACGGCTCATCAATTGTACGGGTCGAAGTCAGAATGAATATCAAAATCATCGATGAGTTCGAGGATAAGATCATCGCGTCGGACTCGTTTCAAGAATATGTCATTTCAGAAAGCGACCAGACACCCGATCTGGTCAATGCTTTTGACGTCGCATTGGGCAAGACCATGCGCGACGCTGTCGAATGGAGTATTCGGAGAATACACACCCACGCCAGCAACAACCCTAGGTCTTTCTGACAGAGGTTGTTGGGTGCCGCGTAGGACGGCACCCGTTGTGACTAACGTTCAAGCGATTGCGCGAGGCGCATCAGCGTCACAGCTTCTGAACGATACCCAAACGGATCATCGCCACGGGATGTGCTGGCCAGTGCGATGGCTTCATCATAAGACCAACCATTTAGATATTCACCTCGGCGTAGTAACTGGCCGAACCCAGCAATGGCATATGAGAAACCAATATCTTTGGTCACGTCGCCCTGCTCTGTGAAAATCGGTTCCTGGATCAATTGGCTTTCTTCTGAGCCCGGTGCTTTGAAGCGCAGCTTCAAGTAGCCAATCTCTTCAGACGCGTCGGACACCACGCTGTCGGCATAGCGAAGAGGTTGGTTCCTAATGGCTTCAGACCCCACCGGTGTCACTTCGTATATCGCCGTGACCGAATGCCCTGCCCCAATATCTCCGGCATCGACTTTGTCGTTTGTAAAGTCCTCGCGTCGGAGGCTTCGGGTTTCATAGCCGATCAGGCGGTATTCAGCGATCTGAGCGGGATTGAACTCGACCTGAATCTTCACGTCATTTGCGATCGGGAACAATGCACCTGTCAGTTGGTCGACCAGAATTTTACGCGCCTCGCTTAAGGTGTCGATGTAAGCGGCCTGACCGTTCCCATTCTGAGCCAGCGTCTGCATGACCTCATCGTCAAGATTGCCGCGCCCAAATCCCAGAACGCTGAGATATGTTCCGCTGTCTCGCTTGCGAGCAATAAAGTCCCGCAGCGCTTCGGGATCAGCCATCCCAACATTGAAGTCACCATCCGTCGCCAAAAGGACTCGGGTAACCTCACCTTCAGCAGACATAGTTTCCGCCACTTCATATGCTTGCTGTAAGCCGGCCTGCCCTGCAGTCGAACCACCGGCTTCAAGGCGCTGAAGGGCAGCTAGGATCTTACCTTGATCAGAGGCAAATGTCGGTTCCAGAACTTGTCCAGCGCTGCCTGCATAGGTGACGATGGACACCTGATCCTCGGGCCGCAACTCAGCCAGCATTAAGCGGAAGGACTTCTTGAGCAGCGGCAGTTTATTGGCGTCCTGCATCGAACCCGACGTATCGATCAGAAAGACAAGGTTAAGCGGCGGGCGTTCCTCGACCACTGGCGTCGTACCTTGAATTGCGACATGGACAAGCTGAGTCCCATCGTTCCAAGGGCTTGGGCTTACAGTGATCGAAGGTCGGAAAGGCGCCTGACCCTCGGGCAGAGGATAGGCGTAGGGGAAGTAGTTTATCATTTCCTCAATACGCACCGCATCACGCGGGGGCATTTTGCCATTCAGCAACGACGACCGAACGATTGAATATGAGGCCGTATCGACGTCGATCGAAAATGTGGACACGGGATCGTCTGCTGTAATTTTCAGCGGGTTTGTTTCGGCAGTGGCAAACGCCTCAGTATCCCTCTCGAGGGACAAGCCATGCAGGCGCGACAGCTCAGATGGCGTGCTGCCGCCCTCATCCGCAGTCAGGGCATTACCGTCTACGACGGATTTCTGGCGTGTAGCCCGCTGGTTTCTCGGCTCAGACAATGGGGCGGCGAGTTCGGCCAACACTGGGGCTTCAAACCCTGGCTCACTGTTACCGAGAGCATCTTCAGCATCTGCCACCACATTTTGTTGGGCATCGGATTGGACTTGTTCCCAAGACGTCGGGTTCGGCACATAGCCACGTGTCTGCGGCAGGACCACAATCAAAGCAACGGCTGCAACAGCTGTCGTGGCTGTCAGCAGACCACGGTGTGAGAGGGCATTCAACATGGATTTCGCTCCTTTTGTCACGCGGGCCAACGGACCTCGCCTGACAGTGGGACGGTCCTGGGCGGACGATCCTTGGAGCGCCGCAAAGTTTTTTTGCGCCAGTTTCATATTGGCAGCTCGACGGGTTGCGTCTGGTCCCGGGGTCGAGACGTCCATTACTTTCTTCAACTGCTCAAGATCATCGGTCATTGCGCCAACTCCTCTTGTCGCATTGCACGTAGACGCTTTCGAATTTCAGCAAGACGCCATGACACGGTACCTTCGGACACTCCCAATACTTCACCCGCCTGCGCATGCGTCATCTCATCTTCAAGGGTCAGGGCCAGCGTCTCCTGCAAGTCGGGGGGCAACAACCGCATCGCTGTTTGCAGCCACTCGACGGCTTCCGCTACCTCGGCTGCTTCGGCGCGGCGCAACTGCTCAACGTCGCCCCACCCAAGCGCGGCTCTGCTGCGCGTCGCCTGCCTGCGGCGTGTGTCCTCGACGGCGTTCACCACAACGCGATACAACCAAGTGGTAAATTTCGACCGCGCTTGAAACCCGGCAATCTTGGACGGCAAACTGGCACAGATATCCTGAGTAATATCCTCGGCCTGTTCCTCGCGGCCGGTCAATCGATAGGCCAGACGGAAAATTCGATCGTAGTGACGCTCCAGAAGGGTAGCAAACGCTTTAGCGTCCCCTTCAATCGCGGCTTGAGCCAAGTCTTCATCCGACGTTTCCATGCGCATCACGATGAGTAAGACGCATCTGAAAGGTCAATCCTTGGCGGCATTCGTAAAAAAATCAGAAATGTTCGGATGTGGCTTGTTCCCAATCAGCCGCATACTCATTCGGAATGGAACCTGAAAGGAAAGCACCGGAATCCACCAGCGTATATAGATCAGCATAGGAATTCTCACGCTCATCCGCGGTACGGCGCCGGATATCTGATGGGTGCAACTCGGCGGTGGTTTCTTTGCCCATAGCCCCAAGGATTTCTACAAAGCTTTCCACAGTCGCGTCATGGTAGCGTTGAACACGCTTGCGTTTTTGCGGTACGTTCACCGCTCTCCCCCTGATCGGGTCTTGGGTCGCCACGCCGGACGGGCATCTGTTTGTGTTGCAGTGCAAGGCCTGAATGCAACCTATCGCGAACATCATCGCCCGGGCCGAGTTGCACATATCGGCACCCAACGCGAATTTCTCGATCATGTCATATCCCGTCGCCACTTTGCCCGAGCAAATGATCCTGATCTGATCCCGCGACCCTACACCGCGCAGGCAATTGTTGACGAAGATCAGAGCCTCGTTCAGAGGCATCCCCAGTCGATTGGTAAATTCGACCGGGGCTGCGCCGGTGCCACCTTCGGCACCGTCAATGGTGATGAAGTCCGGCACAATCCCTGTTGCAAGCATCGCCTTGCAGATCGCCATGAACTCAGACGGACGTCCAATACACAGTTTAAACCCGACCGGCTTACCACCTGATATTTCGCGCAGATGCTGCACGAAATGCATCAGACCTGTTGGCCCCTCAAACGCAGAGTGCACCGGCGGAGAAATAACGTCCTGATGCACCGGCACACCCCGGATTTGAGCGATTTCTTCATCAACTTTCGCGGCAGGCAGCACACCGCCATGAGATGGCTTGGCCCCTTGCGACAGCTTGATTTCAATCGCCTTGACAACTTCTGTGCCGGCTTTTTCGGCAAATTTGTCCTTGTCAAAACCGCCATCGGCCGTCCGACACCCAAAGTAACCGGTTCCAATCTGCCATATGATGTCTCCGCCCTCGGCCAAATGGTGCGGAGACAACCCACCTTCACCAGTATTATGGGCGAATCCACCATCCTTAGCGCCACCATTCAAAGCTCTGATCGCGTTTGCGCTCAAGGCACCAAAACTCATGGCAGATACATTCAATCGCGAGGCGTTGTAGGGCTGGCTGCACTGGGGGCCACCCAGCAAGACTCGCTTTTCGCTTTCATCCACATGTTTGGGCGCGAGCGAGTGGTTGGCGCGGTGATACCCAACGGTGAGGATATCGTATTGCGTACCAAACGCCTGCGTATCCACCTGCCCCTTGGCACGCGCATAGACCAACCCACGAATGATACGATTAAAAGGTCGGCCACTTTCGTTGGTCTCAACGAAATACTGACGTATCTCGGGGCTGACGAACTCCAACATATATCGGAAGTGACCTAGAACCGGATAGTTGTTGAGCACATTGTGCTTGGTGGTCAGAACGTCATAAAGCCCGATCACTGAATATGGCACCAAGAATATCAACAACCAATGCGCAGGAGGCCAAAAGAGTCCCCAAACAACCGTCAGCGGCAGACACACATAACTGAGAAAATAAAATAGTCTGCGGACGATCATCCTAGCTCTCCAAATCAGATGGCGGTTCGATCAAATCGTGGGGGCATTTGGCATTTGATTGCAAGCATTTGTATCAGTGTATGTATTTTGACCGTGCTTTTGAGGGCAGGGCTTCAGGTCGGCTCATAGTTGATCCTACTTTAGTCACACGGTATCCAACTCAAACGCTTGAAACGGACGAAACCATTGGCCCAAAAATCTACCCACCCGAAGGTTTCAGCCACAGCGTGGATGTTTTTGGCTGTTTTCGTGGGTGGCGCAGCAGGGTCATTGTTTCGAGAGGCTTTTTCTATAGAGATCCCAGGCATTCGGATCCTAACGACAACCTTCGGGATTAATATTGCGGCCTGTTTTGTCTTGGGCTGTCTATATTCCATAAGGCACCGCGTACATGCCCATGTCCTGCACTTTGGCGCTGTCGGGTTTTGCGGCGGGTTATCTACCTTTTCCTCTTTTGTCGCAGACTTAGACATGTTGGCCGCAATAAACCCCTGGTACGCCGTAATGGCTGCCGTACTTGAAATCGCATGTGGCCTGATTGCCGCTGTCGGGGGCGAAGCAATAGGTCGCCGCGTTTTCAACACGAGGTCCGGGTGTTGAGCGAATTTTACCAGCATATAATGTTTGGTTTAGGCGGAGGTCTAGGTGCGGTCCTGCGCCATTGGGTGGCTTTGAAAATCAATCACGATTTGCCTTTTGCGACGTTGATCGTAAATGTTGCAGGAAGCTTCATTCTGGGTCTCTGGATCGGGTATCTCGGCGGGGTGACTGAGATAAGCGAGGAACAAAAACACCTTATTTTCGGATTCTGCGGTGGCTTCACAACCTTTTCAAGCTTTGCTTATCAATCGCTGGAGTTGCGGCGCAAGAACACATTTGCCCTGGCTGCGGGCAACATATGCCTCAGCCTTGCCTTATGCTGGATAGCGCTTGGATTTGGTCTTTTATTGACGAGGCTTTGAATACCGAAGCGTTCGCGTTTCCAACTTGGTCACTACATTGGAAACGTGTGCATGCGCACCGCCAAATTTCCCATGATCCAGATTGTACCGACTATGATGATCAGCAAAACCAGCGTTGAAAACAACACAAGATCCAAATCTTCACGGCTGCTGCGCCTGCGGTCAATGTGAAGGAAGTAGACCAGCTGTAAAATCAATTGCGCAAGTCCCAGCAATCCAATGGTCAGATAGACGCCCTTGGTCGCAATGCCGAAGACAAACGCTGCCATGAAGACAGAGATGGTCAGCAGCAGTGAGCCGCCATATCCTATAAGATAACGGCGGCGTTCCCGACGGTGCATTTCGCTTCGCTTATCCATAGGCAAGCCCTCCGAAATAAACGATTGTGATGATCCCGATCCAGATCAGGTCAAGGAAATGCCAAAACAAGGCCAACCGCACGACCCGCGACATAAGCAGGTCTGTCAGACCAAAAACGCGAAGCTGGATGCCAAGCACGATCAACCAGATGCAACCGGCAGCAACGTGCAGGCCGTGCAGTGGAACGAGGCCATAGAAAGCGGACAGAAACCCGCTGCGTTGGGGAATGCCTCCCTTTTCAGCCATCGCCATAAAATCACTCATTTCAAGAACCAGAAAACTCAGCCCCAGAACCAGCGTCACGCCAAACCACATCACAATGCGTGAGCGTGGCAGGTTGTACTTCAGAGCCAGCATCGCCAATCCCACAGTCAAGCTGCTCGTTAGCAAGATGAGCGTTTGGGCAAAAATGCTCTTTAGGTTGAACAGCTCATGCGGACCGGGTCCACCGGCCTGCGCGTCTATCATGGTGATGTAGATCGCGAACATCAGACCAAAATAGACAAGGTCGCTCATTAGAAAGACCCAAAAACCGAAAGTGACGACTTCACTTGCCTTGTCCGCTTCGGGATGCCTGCGGCCCAGATTCAATCCGGGGTAACTATGGGTTGGAGCGCGCTTCATATTGCGGCCTCCATATCTGGTCGCGCAAGACCACGGTTCTCAGGTGCGCATTCATGGTCGCGATTGACAGGGTCCGCATTGCGCACGATCTCAAGCCATGCTTCGTGCTGTTTGCGCACCTCGGCGGCCGGTATGACCTCTTCGGTGTCCGTTTGGAACGTCCAGGCGATGAACGCCACGACGATAAGGACGCTCATCAACGCGGCCAACCACCAGATCCACCAGACAAGCGCGAACATCCAAACACCACTGAAGACACACAAAACGAAACCGATCGCTGTATTGCGCGGCAGCAAAATATCCTCGTAAGCCTCAGGCTGCGGGTAAGCTTCGTTTCGTTCCTTGGCCGCAGCAAAATCATCCCGCTCGGTCACGTTGGGAATGATGGCGAAGTTGTAAGGCGGCGGCGGCGCCGGCGTCGACCATTCCAGAGTGCGGGCATCCCATGGGTCGCCAACCGGCACGCGTGTTTTCTCGCGGTCTCTGATACTGATCCATAGCTGCGCAACGACCGCCAGCAATGCTGACAGGATCACCAGTGATCCAAGCGCCGCAACGATCATATAGGGGTGGAAGCTGGGGTCCTCCCAACTGAAAGACCGTCTGGGCATCCCCATCAGACCGACGAAATACAGCGGCAAAAAGGTCAACATGAACCCAACTGTCCACAGAACAACCGTCAGTCGCCCCCAAACTTCGTTCAGTCGAAACCCAAAGGCCTTGGGGAACCAGTAGTTATATCCGGCCAGCAACCCAAACAGCACCCCGGGCAACAACACGTTGTGGAAATGCGCGACAAGAAACAGCGTGTTGTGAACCTGATAATCCAACGTTGGATTAGCCAGAAGAACGCCACTGAGGCCGCCAATCACAAACAGCATAAGGAATGCGAGGCCATACAGCATCGGGACCGAGAAACGGATACGGCCCCGAAACAGTGTGGCCATCCAGTCATAAACCTTCACTCCGGTCGGAATAGCGATCAGCATCGTCGCAATCCCAAACACCGCATTTATCAGCGCGCTTTGACCCATCGTGAAAAAATGGTGCAGCCAAACCGTGAACGACATAATCGCGATCGACATCGTGGCGATGACAAGCGAGTTGTAGCCGTACAGTCGTTTCGCCGAAAAGGTTGCGAAAATCTCGGAATAAATCCCATACGCGGGAAGGACCAGCAGATAGACCTCGGGGTGGCCGAACAGCCAGAACAGATTGGCATAGTTCATCATATTCCCACCAAGGTCGTTGGTGAAAAAATGGAAGTCCAGATATCGATCCGCCGCCAACATCAGAGCCGCCACGCCAAGCGGTGGCATTGCGAAAACGATCAGGATCGAACTGCAGATGATCGTCCAACAATACATCGGCAGTCGCATGAAGGTCATACCGGGCGCGCGCAATTTATAGATCGTTACCGCGAAGTTTATGCCTGTCAGAGTTGTTCCGATACCCGACACAACAATGGCCCAGATCCAGTAGTCCGGCCCTACACCGGGGTTAAAGGCTGCTCCGGTATAGGGTGGATAGGCCGTCCAGCCACCGGTCGAGAACTCTCCGACCACCAGTGACACCATCAGCATCATGCCTGCGGAGACCGTAAGACCAAGGCTGATCTGGTTCATGACCGGAAAGGCGACATCTCGTGCACCGATCATCAGGGGAACCAAAAAATTCGCAATGCCGAACACGAAAGGAACCGCGACAAAGAAAATCATGATTGTGCCATGGGTACTGAACAGTTCGGCAAAGTGTTCAGCTTCCAGAAAACCTTCACCTGGGCCTGCGGCTTGCTGAGCGCGCATCACAACACCTTCAAGAACGCCCCGAGCCAACATGACGATGGCAAAGACGATGTACATGATGCCGATTTTCTTGTGATCCGCGCTGGTCAGCCAATCGCGCCACAGTGGACCCCAAAGACGAAACCAAGTCAGTAAGCCGACAACGGCTATTGCTCCGACTATCACAATCGCAGCGGCGGCGTTGGCGACGATCTCATTGGCGTTCGGAGACTGGATCAGCCCCGCAATCGGAAAAGATTCCCAACTCAGGCGGCCGAATATTCCGCTGTACTCAATCGTCATTGTCCGCCCTCCTGACCATATGAAACGGTCCCGGGCTGTTGCGCTGCCGACAAAGGTTGGCCGCTGTGGTAACGGTGCAGAATAGAATGAAACAAGTTGCCGTCATCCAGTGTGAAATACAAGGCGTTCAGAGGCATCGTCGCGGTACCCAATGCAGCCTGAACTTCGTCCCTGTCGCTGCGCATTGCCAGTGTTTTATAGGTCTCGGTTGTTAGCGGAATACCGTTGGCGCGCACGCTGTTTACCCACGCATCGAAATCCTGCAACTGCATGGCCTGTGTCAGGAATTTTTGCTTGGTAAAGCCCCTGCCATTATACTGCGTGTTTTCACCCTGCATGGTCTTTGGCGTGTTGGCGACGAGATGCAGTTGAGTGGTCATTCCCGGCATCGCGTAAATCTGGCCGGCTAACGCAGGGATCATGAAAGACTGCATAACGGTGTCAGTCGTCAACGTTATCGCGACTTGTTGCCCTACAGGTATCCCAAACTCTCCTACAGTGGCGATGCCGTGGTCAGGATAGATAAACAACCATTTCCAGTCTAAGCCTACGACCTGCACATTGATGGAAGGCGCTTCACCAAATGAGTTTGCATAAGGATCCAACCGGTGAGTTGCCTTCCACAGATAGAAAGACAAGACCGCGACGATCACGACCGGAACGCCCCACATCAAGAACTCCAGACGCGCCGAAAAGTCCCAGTTTGGGGCATAAGCTGACTGACTTTGTTTGCGCCTGCGATACCTGATTGCGATCAAAGGTACGAGGCATAAAACCGGCACAACAGCAATCAGGATCAACAGCGTTGCTCGCACCAGATGTGTTTTCTGAACGGCTGCGATGGGGCCTTGCGGCTCCAGAAAACTGTCGGCAGCATGGGCCACATGTGCAAACAACCCCGCGGTCAGAACCAATGCGGCGATTGGCAACACAGCGGATGACACTCTGAAATGGGCCACGCCTGTTCGCCCTCCTACGGCATATGGTCTGGCTGAACTATCAACAGAGTCAGCCGATTTCTCAAGAGTTTTCCAAAACCCCAAATTGTTCGTATTCCTTTGCGATCAACCCCTGCCTTATACAAACGACACTATTGACTTGCGGAACACCTAGGTTGAGACAATTCGGAAATGCGTTGGATTTTTTGTTTTCTTGCTCTTCTGCTTTGCACGACTGTTGCGCGGGCTCAGGACCGCGCTGCTATCGAACACCAATTTCAGGCTTGGATTGGTGAAACCATTTGGCCGAAGGCAAAAGCCAAGGGCGTTTCAAAACACACTTTTCAGCGAGCATTTGACGGTGTGATGCTCAACTGGGATCTTCCCGACCTGGTTCCACTCGGAACACACAGGGTGCAGCCGACGCAACAGAAACAGGCCGAATTCGGTGCGCCTGCCCGCTATTTCAACCCTGGCTCAGTGCAAGGTGCCACCTCGGTTGGGCGTAAGATGGCCCGCCGCCATGACGCAGTGCTTGCCCGAGTTGAAACTGAAACCGGTGTCCCTGCCCGCATAGTGTTGGCTATTTGGGGACGAGAAAGCGGATACGGTCAAGTGCCCATCCGGCATGACGCCATACAGGTTCTGGCTACCAAAGCGTTTATGAGCACGCGGGCGGAACTGTTCACCAAAGAACTGATCGCAGCGCTCGAGATTGCCGAGGCGGGCCACGCCCCACCAGGTAGGATAAAAAGCAGTTGGGCCGGAGCTCTTGGGCAGCCCCAGTTCATGCCCTCGAATTATCTTGAACATGCGGTTGACGGAAACGGAGACGGACACGCAGACATCTGGACTTCGGTTGACGATACTTTGTCTTCAATTGCGTACTATCTTGCGCGGCATGGCTGGGTGCCGGGCCGCGATTGGGGATTTGAAGTCACGGTTCCCCTATCTGTGTCCTGCGCAAACGAGGGGCCTGATCAGGGTAAGCTTATTCGTGATTGGGCCAAACTGGGCATTCAGCGAGTGTCGGGGAAACCATTCCCACAGCATGAACTGCCCGAAGAAGGATATCTGATGATGCCTGCTGGTCGAAACGGGCCAGCATTTCTGGTTACACCAAATTTCTATGTGCTGAAACGATACAACAACAGCGATCTGTATGCACTGTTTGTCGGCCACGTAAGCGATCGCATCCAGTACCAAATCGGCGACTTCAAGGGACGTTGGGGTGCGATAGACCCGCTTTACCGATCAGACATTGCAGCAATGCAGAAAGCATTAGAAGCTCAAGGGCACGACGTGGGCGGAGCGGATGGTTTACCTGGATTCAAGACGCGCCGCTCTATCGGCCGGTGGCAGGAACAAACCGGCCGTATCCCGACCTGTTTCCCCGCAGCTTCAATGAAAGCGACTCTGGCCAAATAGCGATTCGCTGTTTTCACAGACTATGCTAGAGCCATTACCAAGCGTAAAGCGTCAACCCGTTTCCGAGTGGCTTCACAAAAGTGTCAAGAAGCGCCCGCGCTAAATTATTTTATTGCCGGATAGGACCCGTTTTCATTCACAATTGACGTTAGATTGCCCAATTTGCAGGCAAAGGCTTTAACCTTTTTTGAAATAATGCCAACGTCAGCCCCAGTGAAGGGCGACTTTCGCAACCACGTTTCCGACTGCAACCGAAAGACTGCGACGCGGTGTTTATTGCGATCTGACAAAGCAAACTGTGAACCCGTCCCGAGCTCGATCCGAGCCGGACAATCAGAGAGGTCAGTGACCGCTCTGACGGGCTATGCGTGTGTCGCCCCCAAAAACGGGAGAATACAAACATGAACAAATATATTCGAACTTCACTAGCAGGTCTGCTGACCTCAACCATGATCAGCGGCGCGGTCTTGGCAGCTGGCACGCATCCCGAAACCGGCGAAGCGCTGGCAGATGACCAGACGTTTACCTACCGCATTCTGGACGAGCACAGCTCGGTCGATCCACAGGTGGTCGAAGATGTGTCAGGCGCTGAAATCGTCCGCGACCTGTTCGAAGGTCTGATGAATCAGGACGAAGACGGAAATCTGGTTCCAGGTGTAGCAACGGGCTTTACAACGAATGACGCCAAAGATGTCTACACCTTCACCCTGCGAGACAACGCTAATTGGTCCAACGGCGATCCGGTTACAGCAGGCGATTTCGTTTTTGCCTGGAAACGTGCCGTCGATCCCGCTCTATCCTCGCCCTATGCGTGGTACATGGAGCTGATGTCGATCGAAAACGCATCCGAGATTATCGCAGGTGAAAAATCCGTTGATGAACTGGGTGTCACAGCCATCGACGACCATACTCTGGAAGTGAAACTAAGCGCTCCACTACCCTATTTCGCCCAGATGACCACGCATTCGACCACCTTCCCTGCTCCTCAGAAAGTAGTTGAAGAATTCGGCGACGAATGGACCAAGCCCGGCAACATCGTGTCGAACGGCGCCTATGTCCTGACCGAGCATCTGCCGCAGGAACGTTCGGTCCGCGAGCGTAACGAGATGTATTGGGACAACGACAACACGATTATCGAAAAGGTCGTAGCCCTCGTCATCAACGATGAAAACGTGGCCCTGACCCGCTATCTGGCTGGTGAGTTGGACCGCACCGAAGTTCCCGCAGGTCAATTCCCACGCCTGCAGAAAGAACACCCGGAAGAGGCCATCAGCTTCCCGCGTCTGTGCAACTATTACTATACGTTCAACCTGTCAGAAGGCGGCCCTGAAGAGTTCAAGGACCCCAAGGTCCGTCAGGCTCTGTCGCTGGCCGTTGACCGTGACATCATTACCCGCAATGTAAAAGCCGGTGGCGAACCGCCAGCCTATACCTTTGTTCCCGAAGCGACCGCAGGTTTTACGGTTCCGGCTGTTGAAATGGCATCAATGTCGCAGCAAGAACGCGACGAACTGGCCAAAGAACTGCTTGCCGAGGCAGGCTACGGCCCCGACAATCCGCTGAGCTTCGAGATGGTCTATAACACCGACGAAGCCCACAAGAAGGTCGCCGTTGCCCTAAGCCAGATGTGGAAGCAAAAGCTGGGTGTGCAGGTCGAACTGGCCAACATGGAATGGAAAGTCTTCCTGGAAGAACGCGGCAACCAGAACTTCGATTTGGCCCGTGGCGCATGGTGTGGCGACTATAACGAAGCCTCGACCTTCCTGGACCTGTTGCAATCGGATTCGGGCTATAACGACGGCAAGTACAACAATCCGAAAGTGGATGAGCTGCTGACGCAAGCCAAAATCTCGGACGATGCCGCGCCGCTTTACACCGAAGTTGAGCGCATTATCGCGCAAGAGACCCCCGTCATCCCGATCTATCACTATGCTGGCGTCTACATGATGGACAGCGATGTGGGGAACTGGCCGGTCAATAACGTAGAGCAGAACTGGTACTCCAAAAACCTCTACAAAACAGCCGAGTAATCACCTTTAGATCCCGCTGTGCCCCAAGAACCGCTTTTGGGGCACAGCCAATAATTGGGGGCATGAAATGCTTGCCTATATCATCCGGCGGCTGTTGGTCGCCGTTCCGACGATCTTGTTGCTGATCGTCGCCTGTTTCTTTTTGATGCACTTCGCGCCCGGTGGGCCTTTCACCTCGGAACGGCCTCTGCCGCCTGCGGTACTGGCCAATATCGAGGCACGCTATGGGCTGGACCAGCCGCTGTGGAAACAGCTTTGGGACTATCTTTATAACATCGTGGTGCATTTCGATTTCGGACCATCCTTCAAGTTCAAGGACCGCGATGTAAACGACATCATCGCCCAAGGTTTCCCGATCTCGCTGACTTATGGGTCGCTGTCGTTCCTGTTTGCTACCACGATTGGCGTGGGCCTGGGGATTGCGGCGGCCATCAAGCACAATAGCTGGATCGACTATTTCGCCGTCGGTCTGGGCATTGCAGCACAGGCGCTGCCGAACTTCATCATGGGCCCGATCCTGATCCTGACCTTCACCCTGTGGCTGGGCTGGCTACCGGGCGGTGGCTGGAACGGAGGGCAATGGCCCTACCTGATTATGCCCGTCATCGCGCTCGCGACCTCGTATGTCGGCTCGATTGCGCGGATCACACGCTCGTCGATGCTCGAGGTTCTGAACTCGAACTTCATCCGCACCGCGCGGGCCAAAGGCCTGCCGACCAGAACCGTGATCTGGCGCCATGCGTTGAAACCGACGCTCTTGCCTGTGGTGTCCTATCTGGGCCCGGTCTTCGTCTATGTTCTGACCGGCTCGGTCTTCGTGGACATCTATTTCTCGACCGGCGGGCTGGGACAAGCCTATGTCAGCTCGGCCCTGTCGCGCGACTATGCGGTGCTATTGGGGGTGACGATCCTCTATGGCGCGTTGACCGTCATCGTGAACCTTCTGACCGACCTGGCCTATGCCTGGTTCGATCCGAAAATCCGGTACTAAGGGGCGAAACATGCTTGGGAAATCTCAAAAAGCCGCCCATCTGGCCGAAGATGTCACCGACTACACGGTCATTCAGGGGCGTTCACTGTGGCAGGACGCACGGATGCGCTTTGTGCGCAACAAGGCCGCGATGGCCAGCGTAATCATATTGGCGCTGATCGTTCTGTTCACCCTCATCGGGCCCTACTTCGCGGTCTGGAACAACGAAGAGATCGACTGGAACGTCATGGGTGACGTGCAGGGCATGGGTATGCCCTCGGTCGAAACGGGCCATTTCTTTGGCGTCGATGATTTGGGGCGCGATCTGTACAGCCGCGTCATACAGGCCACCACCACATCGCTGCTAGTCGGTCTGATCGGGGCGGCCACGGCGCTAATCGTGGGCACCTGCTATGGCATCGCCGCCGGCTATATCGGCGGCAGGACCGACAGCGTCATGATGCGCTTTGTCGACATCTTGCTGGCGATCCCGGCAACACTGGTGATTATTCTGCTGCTTGTCGTGGCGGGTCGATCCTTCTTCATGCTTTTCATCGCCCTTGGCGCGGTAGGCTGGCTGACCATGGCGCGGATCGTACGGGGTCAGACCCTGACCCTGAAAAACCGTGAGTTTATCGAGGCCGCCCGCGCCGCAGGCGTCAGCGAATTCACGATCATGTACCGCCATATCCTGCCCAACTTGCTGGGCGTGGTGATCGTCTATGCCTCGCTTCTGGTGCCTGAAATGATCCTGACCGAGAGCTTTATCTCGTTCCTTGGGCTGGGGATTTCAGAACCTTACACCTCGCTGGGTCGTTTGATCGCGGAAGGGGCCGGAACCATGGGGTATGGCACCTTGTGGCAATTGATGTTCCCGCTGACTTTCTACGTCGCCATCATCATCACGATGTTCTTCATCGGGGATGGTCTGCGTGACGCTCTGGACCCGAAGGATCGCTGATATGAGCCTGTTTTCCGTAAAAGACCTGAAGGTCCAGTTCGACACCCCCGATGGCGTGGTCGAGGCCGTCAAAGGCATCAGCTTCGACATAAACCCCGGCGAATGCCTTGGCATCGTGGGTGAAAGCGGGTCGGGCAAAAGCCAAACCTTCATGGCGGCGATGGGCTTGCTGCCACCTGCTGGTCGGGCGCTTGGGTCAGCCAAATTGAACGGCACCGAAGTCCTGAACCTACCGATCAACCGCCTGAACAAGATCCGTGGCTCAGACGTGGGCATGATCTTTCAGGACCCATTGACGGCGCTTACCCCGCATCTGCGGATCGGCCAGCAAATGCGCGAGGTTCTTCAGGTGCACGAAGGGCTACAAGGCGCGAAGGCGCGGGCCCGCTGTCTGGACTGGCTGAACCGCGTCCGCATCCCCGAGGCCGCGCGGCGACTGGATCAATACCCGCACGAGCTGTCAGGCGGGATGCGTCAGCGCGTGATGATCGCCATGTCGATGCTGTGCAATCCCAAACTGCTGATCGCGGACGAACCGACAACGGCGCTGGACGTGACCGTTCAGGCCGACATTCTTGACCTGATGGTGCGCCTGCAAAAGGACGAAGGCACCGCGATTGCCCTGATCACCCATGATATGGGCGTAGTCGCCCGTATGTGCGACCGCATTCAGGTCATGCGCATGGGCGAATTTGTCGAAGCCGGAGACACCCGCGAAATCTTCCGCGACCCGCAGCACGACTATACCCGCACCCTTCTCGAGGCGATGCCACGCATTGATGCGGGCGATGCGCCCAAGGCGTTGGAGAAGGTCGAAGAACCGCTGCTCAAGGTCGATGACGTCAAGGTGCATTTCCCGATCAACGTCAAAGGCGGGCTGTTCGGGCGCAAAGTGCCGCTCAAGGCCGTCGATGGCGTCAGCTTTGACATCCGCAAGGGTGAAACTCTGGGCGTTGTGGGCGAATCCGGCTGCGGCAAGTCCACGCTGGCGCGCGCCGTGTTGCAACTGATAGAACCCAGTGGCGGAAATGTCAGCTGGTTGGGCCATCCTATTGTAGGTCTGAAGCGCGCCGAGCTGAACAAGTACCGCAAGGACTTGCAAATCGTCTTTCAAGACCCATTGGCTAGCCTCGATCCGCGCATGACAATCTCGGCTTCGATCGCCGAGCCGCTCAAGACCTATCGCCCTGATCTGACGGACCGCGAGCGCAAGCAGATGGTCAGCGAAATGATGGAGCGTGTGGGCTTAAACGCCAACATGATCAACCGTTATCCGCACGAGTTGTCGGGCGGTCAGAACCAACGGGTTGGCATCGCGCGCGCTATGATCAACAAACCCAAATTGATCATCTGCGACGAGGCGGTCTCGGCTTTGGACGTGTCCATTCAGGCGCAGATCGTGGAGTTGCTTCGTGAGTTGCAGCAAGAATTCGGTCTCTCCATGATCTTCATTAGTCACGATCTATCGGTTGTCCGTGCCGTGTCCAATCGGATTATGGTTTTATATCTAGGCCGCATCGTGGAACTTGGCGATGGCGAGGTGATCTGTTCTGATCCGATCCATCCCTATACCAAGTCTCTGATATCGGCTGTTCCGATCCCTGACCCAGATGTGGAACGGAGCCGCCAACGCTTGAAGATCCCGGGTGAGCTTCCCTCGCCGATGGATCCGAAGGCTGCCCTGCGGTTTCTCCCCAGTCGCCTGTCCGCTGGCCAAGAGGACTATGTCCCGCAACTTAACGAAATTAAGCCCGATCACTTCGTTGCGGAACATGATCCACTGGAAAGCATTATGGCCAATGCATAATGCAAACCTGCTTGTTTTTCCATCAATTAGGCGCCCTTTTGGCAACTATCTCACTCTAAAATATAAGATAGTTTCCAAATATAACACGAAAGGTAAAGTTTCATTCGCATGTGACAATGGATCGTTTTGACTTCGCTGCGTAGGGATGGCACGATTTCTCCTGTTTCCCTAGCGGTCTCGCGAGGTCATTGAACATTCCGGGTTCACGGCCTAAGACAACGTACCGAAGCCTCTGGACTTCGGTGCAAATTTTAAAAACTGAGAGGTACAATGGTACGCAAGGTTACCAAAGCGATTTTCCCGGTTGCGGGACTGGGTACCCGCTTTCTGCCTGCGACGAAATCCGTCCCCAAAGAGATCATGACTCTGGTCGATCGTCCGCTGGTCCAATACGCAATTGACGAAGCGCGCGCGGCTGGCATCAAGGAATTCATCTTTGTCACATCACGCGGCAAATCCGCGCTTGAGGACTATTTTGATCACAACCATATCCTGGAGCAAGAACTCAAGGCCAAGGGTAAAGACGAGCTGCTTGAAGTGCTGGATGAAACCAACATGGAAAGTGGCGCAATCGCGTATATCAGGCAGCACAAAGCCTTGGGGCTAGGCCATGCTGTGTGGTGTGCTCGCCGATTGATCGGGGATGAGCCCTTTGCCGTCATGTTACCTGATGACGTCATCGCCGCGGACAAACCATGCTTGCAGCAAATGGTCGAAGCCTACGAGGAAACCGGCGGAAACATGGTTGCCGCGATGGAAGTTCCTCAGGAAAAAACTATCTCATATGGTGTTTTGGACGTAGGTGAGAATATCGGACAAGTCGTTCGCGCCCGTGGCATGGTCGAAAAACCCAAACCGGATGAGGCACCTTCGAACCTCGCCGTGATCGGCCGCTACATTCTGGGCCCATCGGTTCTGTATAATCTGAACCAGAAGAAAAAAGGCAGCGGTGGTGAGATTCAGCTGACGGACGCGATTGCCGAGGATATCGGAAATGGTGTGCCAGTATTTGGGCACAAGTTCGAAGGACAACGTTTCGACTGCGGCTCGAAGGCTGGATTTCTACAAGCAACCGTGGCTTTTGCATTGGCCCGACCCGATCTGCGCGACGACCTGCGGGAATATCTGCACGATACGATGGCGACTGACCAAGCAGCCCAATAATTTCCGCCCCATTATCTCAGTACAAAGGCACCCGGTTTTGGGTGCCTTTTCTTTTTCGGGCAACCTGACAGAAAACTTACCACTTTCTTTCGGAAGCGTTCTGCCCGCTTAGCGTGGATTCATCCATTTGATGGCAGTTTGGCGCGCAAAGCAATTGTCGGACCAGCATCTTCAGGAGGACACGCCCCAATGCCACAAGTTTCACCCCGCTTGGATTTACCATTCATTCAACCCTCGCAAGCGCAAAAGCACGTCACTCATAACGAAGCCTTACGGCAATTGGATGTGATTGTTCAATTAAGCGTCGTGGCAACCGGTGCATCAAACCCACCAGTGGCCCCAGCGCAGGGTGAAGTTCATGCCGTGGGTGAAGCTCCGGTTGGTGAATGGTCAGGTCAGGAAAACATGCTTGCGGCATGGTTGGATAATGCGTGGCACTTTGTAGCGCCAGATATTGGCTGGAGAGCGTGGGACATCAGCGCCGGGCGTGTGAAAGCCTGGACGGGCTCGGATTGGGTTGTGCCGGCAGGGGCAACGCAGAATCTGGACGGGATAGGCGTCGCAACGACCTCGGACGCAACAAACCGCCTCTCGGTTCGTTCTTCTGCCACATTGCTGAGCCATGAGGGCAATAGCCACCAGTTAAAGATCAACAAGGCAAGCGCGGGGGATACCGCTTCGCTTTTGTTTCAATCCAACTGGACCGGTCACGCCGAAATGGGACTGGCAGGCTCAACTGGTTTTTCAATCAAGGTTTCGGCGGATGGGAATACATGGACAGATGCCCTTGTTTTCGATCCGACAACTGCAATTGCAACTGGTGCAGCGATTCAAAGCAGTGCTTCGGACGCAACTGCGGGTCGTTTGATGCGGGCGGATTTTGGCTATAGCCCCGGCAACGTGCTAGGATCTGTGTCACAAACATCAGGCACGCCGACAGGCGCGGTGATCGAGCGGGGCTCGAACGCAAATGGTGAATTTGTTCGTTTCGCAGACGGCACTCAAATCTGTACAGTCAATCTGAGCGCAGTAGGCTGCACCATCGGCGAAGGCGCGATTTTTTCAAGCGGGCAAAACAGTTGGACCTTTCCAATTGCCTTTGCCTCTGGGACCAAACCTGCCCTAAGTGGCAGCGGTGGATCGGTCTCGCGATTTGTCGGGTTTGATGCGCCGGCAGCCACAGATGTGTCCTACCAAGTACTATCAACGGTTTCCGACCCTGCACCAGTCGCGCCGACGGCAATCGCCACAGGGCGCTGGTTCTGATCAAAGGCTTTGTGATCTGAGCTTTACTTTGCCCGCAAGTCAGCATCTGTCTGTTCCAGAAACCACGCATAGGTTTCGTGGATGCCGTCTTGCAAGGTGATCCGCGCACGCCAACCCATATCCGCCAGTCGTGACACATCCATGAGCTTGCGCATTGTGCCATCTGGTTTGCTGACATCCTGAGTGATCCGCCCGGTGTAACCCACCGTGCGGGCCACCAGAGTTGCAAGCTCCGCGATCGAGATATCCTCGCCACAGCCGACGTTGATATGGCTTAGCATGGGTTCTGTGTTCGCTTCGTAAACATCGCGTGGCAGATCGAGCACAAACAGAGACGCTTCGGCCATATCGTCTACGTGCAGAAACTCTCGGCGAGGCTTACCGGTTCCCCAAATGACTACCTCGTCCAGACCGTCCCGCTTGGCTTCGTGAAAACGACGGATCAAAGCCGGCAGAACATGGCTGTTTTCAGGGTGAAAGTTATCGCCTGGGCCGTACAGATTGGTTGGCATAACCGAGCGATAGTCAACGCCGTGCTGCCGGTTGTAGCTTTCGCACAGCTTGATACCTGCAATCTTGGCGACTGCATACGGCTCATTTGTCGGCTCAAGCACTCCGGTCAGCAGAGCATCTTCTCGCATCGGTTGCGGCACAGCCTTGGGATAGATGCATGAGCTGCCAAGTTGCAGCAGGCGCTGGACTCCCACTGAAAACGCCTGATGGATCACGTTGCATTCGATCATCAGGTTTTCGTAAATGAAATCTGCCGGGTATGTATTGTTCGCGTGAATACCTCCGACCTTGGCCGCCGCCAAAACGACAACATCGGGCCGTTCGGTCTCCATGAAGTGCCGAACTGCGGACTGATCAGTCAAATCCAGTTCCGCATGAGTGCGGGTAACAATCGTCAATGCCTCACCTGCCGCCCGACGATCTTGCAACTGCCGTAGTATGGCCGCACCGACCATACCACGATGACCGGCAACATAGATTTTCCGCATTGCGCCCACCTCAGCCATTTTCCAAGCTTACTGGCAAATCGAAGCCGTGCTCTTTCAGCAAGGCATGACGTTTGGCGGTCTTGAGGTCTTCGCTTACCATTTCAGAACACATTTCCTGAACGGTCAGTTCCGGCACCCATCCCAGTTTGGTTTTCGCCTTCGACGGGTCGCCCAACAGGGTCTCGACCTCGGCGGGTCGGAAGTATTGCGGATCGATACGCATGACGACGTCCCCGGACTTAAGCGCGGGCGCTTTTTCGCCTTCGACCGTTTTGACAGTCGCAACTTCCTGAACGCCTTCACCAGAGAACTCCAGCGTGACGCCCAGTTCCGCAGCGGACCACTCGATAAACTGACGGACAGAGTACTGTACGCCTGTCGCGATAACGAAGTCTTCTGGCGCATCCTGCTGCAGCATTAGCCATTGCATCCGCACATAGTCTTTCGCGTGCCCCCAATCGCGCAGACTGTCGATGTTGCCCATGTACAGGCACTCCTCAAGCCCCTGCGCAATATTCGCAAGACCCCGTGTGATTTTCCGCGTCACAAAGGTTTCACCCCGGCGCGGGCTTTCGTGGTTGAACAGAATTCCGTTGCAAGCATACATCCCGTACGCCTCACGGTAATTCACAGTAATCCAGTATGAATAAAGCTTGGCTACGGCATATGGGGACCGGGGATGGAACGGTGTGGTTTCTTTCTGAGGAATTTCCTGCACCAAGCCATACAACTCGGAAGTTGACGCCTGATAGAAACGTGTCTTCTTTTCCAAGCCCAAAAACCGTATCGCTTCCAGCAATCGCAGCGTCCCAATCGCATCGACATCCGCTGTGTATTCTGGCGATTCAAAGCTGACGGCAACATGGGATTGCGCGCCCAGGTTATAGACCTCATCCGGCTGAACTTCCTGAATGATTCGGGTCAGGTTGGACGTGTCGCTGAGATCACCATAGTGCAAGTGGAGTTGAGGGTTCGGATCGTGCGGATCCTGATAGATATGATCAATGCGTTGCGTATTAAACGACGAGGCGCGGCGCTTGATTCCGTGAACTTCATACCCTTTCTCCAAGAGAAACTCGGCCAGATACGATCCGTCTTGCCCTGTGATGCCGGTTATTAAAGCAGTTTTTGTCATTGTCTCGTTCCACAAAACTCAATCTGGCTGGTAGGACTCTCAGAAACAGCAAGAACACCCAGAATGCAACCCGGCGGCAGGAAACGGCATTGAAACCCGTTGAACTTTGCGAAATGCTGGCGCGCGTTAAACAGTCTTTTGTTGAAGGACATTGAAAAATGCGGATAGCGATGATCGGCACAGGTTATGTTGGCCTTGTGTCGGGCGTTTGCTTCTCGGATTTTGGCCATGACGTTATTTGCGTCGACAAAGCCGAAAAGAAAATCGAGATGTTGCAAGCCGGCCAAGTTCCCATCTACGAACCGGGACTTGATGTCCTGATGGCCAAGAATGTAGCAGCAGGGCGGTTGAGTTTCACGACCGATCTGGCTGCTGCCGTGGACGGTGCAGACGCAGTTTTCATTGCAGTGGGAACCCCAACCCGGCGCGGCGACGGGCACGCTGATCTGACCTACGTGATGGCCGCCGCGCAAGAGATTGCTCAGTCCGTCACTGACTATACTGTGATCGTCACCAAATCGACCGTTCCCGTCGGCACCAACAGAAAGGTGCACGAAGCGGTTCTTGAGGCCAATGCGAATGCAGACTTTGACGTCGCTTCAAATCCTGAATTCCTGCGCGAAGGGGCGGCGATTGACGATTTCATGCGCCCCGATCGCGTTGTCGTTGGCGTTGAAAGCGACCGCGCCGCCGAAGTTATGGCCGAGATTTACCGGCCGCTCTATCTGCGAGACTTCCCGATCCTGACGACGGACCTGGAAAGCGCCGAGATGATCAAATATGCGGCAAATGCATTTCTTGCGACCAAGATTACTTTCATCAACGAAATCGCCGGCCTGTGCGAACGTGTGGGCGGTGATGTCAAAGAAGTCGCGCGCGGCATTGGTCTGGATGGTCGTATCGGCAACAAGTTCCTGCATGCTGGTCCGGGTTATGGTGGCTCGTGCTTTCCTAAAGATACCGCTGCTTTGGCGAGGATCGGTCAGGAACACGCTTATCCGATGCAGATCACCGAAACGGTTATGCGCGTGAATGACGGCGTCAAACACCGCATGATCGAGAAAATTCGCGACGTATGCGATGACAGCTTCAACGGTAAGACCATCGCGGTTCTGGGTGTTACGTTCAAACCCAACACAGATGATATGCGTGATGCCCCTTCGCTGACCATTGTCCCCGCACTGATCGGCGGAGGCGCAACGGTTCGGGTTGTGGATCCGCAGGGCCGAGCCGAGGGATTAGCCTTGTTGCCGGGCGTGGAATGGTGCGACGACCCTTATACCGCAACCGCCGATGCGGATGCGGTCGTATTGCTGACCGAATGGAATGAGTTCCGCGCCCTGAACCTGCCGGACATGGCACGTTCAATGAGGTCCCCCCGGATGGTGGATCTGCGGAACATCTATTCGAAATCGGCTGCCCGGAAATCGGGCTTCGAAACCTATATCGGTGTGGGCCGCTGACCGCCGCTTTAAGAATTGGCGTATAGCGGCACAGAACTGCCTGCTCCCTCGGCCAGGGCCTTGCTCTGATCTTGCCGTACCTGCTCGTAAAGCGCCAACGCCTCGGGTGAAAACAGCGTTTCTGGCGCAGGTACCGGCACGAAATTGCTTTGCGTATCTTCGCCCCGTGCCAACAGGGCATAATCGCGTTCGGCCACCAATTGCTTTGCATTCGGGTTCAGATAGCGGATGGCCAGACCAATCCGCCGGTCATCCGAGCGGTTCGGCCCGGAGCCATGGATGGTCAACCCGTGGTGCAGCGACATCTGACCCGGTGCCAGCTCGATATGGGTTTTATCCTCATCCGCGACCTCTACCGCGATTTCCTGCCCGCGCGACAATAAATTCGTATCCGAATAGGTGTCGTTATGCGGCAGGATCGGGTTTTTGTGGCTGGCGCGTACGAAATCCATGCAGCCGCTGTCACACGTCGCAGGAGACAGCGCGATCCACGCCGTCACCTGATCCGGCGTTTCTCCCATCCCCCAATAGGTCAGGTCCTGATGCATACCGACTGTTTGGCGGGTGTGCGGTTCCTTAACAAAAAACTCGGCCGACCAAACCATGATATCCGGCCCCAGAATACCCTGAACGATATCCAGCACCCGAGGGTCCGTCGCAACACGCGCGGCCAGCGGCATAACAAGATGTGCGTTGACCCGTTTATAGGTATTCAGGGGTAGCGGAAGATCTGCGCCAAGCCAGTCTTTCTCGATCTGTTCGAACTCTGCCCTGATCTCGGACGTTTCCTGTTCCGAAAACGTAGTGAGCGGGTACAGATATCCGTCCTCCCAATAGCTTTCTATCTGCTCAGGCGTCAGGCAGCCAATCGGCACGGAATTCAATGCAGACATGCGTGTCTCCTTCTCAGGCATGTCTTCAAACCTTAGACGTTATCCGAAGTTGGGCAGAATGTTGTGTCTTGCCCTTGAGGATAAGTTGAGCTTAGCCTGAATTCATGTCGTCCCGCATCCCATCCCTCAATTGGCTTCGTGTCTTCGAGGCTGCGGCCCGCACCGAAAGCTTTGCGCGCGCGGCTGGGCAGTTGAACATGTCTTCAGCCGCCGTCAGTCAGCAAGTCAAAGCCCTGGAAAATCAACTGGGAACGCCCCTGTTCCATCGCCATGCCCACTCTGTGACACTGACCGAGGCAGGTCGCGCCTATTTGCCGTCGGTCCAGCAATCGCTTTTGATGCTGGAAACGTCGACCACGGGTCTTTTTGGCGAAACGCGCGGGCAACGCTTGTACGTTCAGTCGGTACTTTTGTTTGCGCATGGTATTCTGGCCGGCGGGTTGCCGACGTTTCAGGACCTTTACCCCAGAATCAACCTGTCTTTGACAACAGGTAATCTGACGGCAGACTTTGCCAATCGATTTACTGATCTTCAAATCGTTTTCGGTAACCCGACACTTTTCGGCACTGAGGGCGACGAATTGTTGCGCGAACGCCTTTACCCCGTCGCTCTGCCAGATATCGCGGATCGCATCCATAGCCCTGAGGACCTGTTTCAATTCACCCTCATCGAAGTATCAACCCATCGCGCCAGCTGGCTACATTTGTTCGAAACACTGCGCCTTCCAGCTGGACGGGCCCGGTTTTTCTTTGCCGACAATTCCATAATGGCAGCTGAGCTGTCCGCCAACCGAGGCGGTATTGCCTTGGCGCGTGCCCCAGCATCTGACCGGGTCATGACCCTGTCGGGCCTTGTGCCCTGCCTGCCCGGCATCGACGTCGCGGGGCAGGAAGCCTATCATCTCATTTACCCGTCCAAATCTGCTTTGCGACCCCCCGCCCGGGACTTTCGCAACTGGATCCTGGATTACAGTGCTGCGGTCCAGACACGGTAACGCCCCTGCCCTGTCACCTCGCGGATCAAACCGCGCGACGTGAAAAGATCAATGTTACGTTGCGCGGTCGCTCGTGATGCCTTGGTCAATTCTTCGGCCAAAGGAACCGAAACCATTGGCCACGCGGCTAGCACATCAAGCAGCATTGGCGGGGTTTTCCCACTCAGATCGGACGTCAGATCCCGAGCACGAAGTTCCCACGCGCTGACACGATCCAAGTGAAGCAATGCAGCCAAAACGGCCTGACCCAACCCCTTGATCCATGCACTTAGCTTATCGTTGACCTCTCCAACCCCACGCAAAGCACCCGGCCCAGACAGTGCAACCGGCACGAAAAGGGCGCCTCCCCGGCCCATCGTTGCCGCGTGCCGGGCCGCAATGACCGCAGCCTCTGTGTCTTGTCCCATTCCCTGAGACAGAGCACGCCATGCGTGGAATGCAATCGCTGCTTGCGTAACCGGGTGCAGGCTTGCAACCCCGTCCATCACGTCCGCCAAATCAGCAATCGCCTCGGGGACCTCGTCCATGCCAAGCGCCATACGATCAAGAAATGCGGTCAATCCAGTGGTCCAGCCACCCTCGGCCGGGCCAGCTCCGGTTGTCAGGCGTCTGACGGCCCAACCTGCCCGAAACAACGCCTGAACGTCATCTCCGGTCGATCCGATCCGCAACCCTGTCCACAGCGCCAGGCGATCAACGCCAATCCGGTCACCAGTCCACCAACCTAGGTCCGAAACATCCATCAGTGCCAACCGATGCGTCCACCCCTCTGGACCTGCTCGTAGTCTTTCGTCCAGAGCTCCGAAACTTGCCGCAAGATCCGCCAGTTCATAGGAGAGTTCGGCCTGCGCGGCCCGCCAATCTCTGAAGTCGAAAAGTGTTCTGCGGTCGGCCTTCGGACCCGGCGGCAGAAAATCTTCGTCAATCTCGGCGTCGGCGGGCAGAAACCACAGATCGTCTTCCTCTGGCGAGTCAGCATCATAGATGCTGCGCGGCCCCAGCGAGTCGTCGTCTTCCGGGTCTGGCCTGACAGGTTTAGTGGTCATACCCGGCATATTTCGGGTATTTCCACCAGTTCACAAGGCGTTTCTGCAGCGGATGGATCAGCTGGCGAAACTTGTGGTCAGAATATCCAGCTGCCCTTCCAGTGGTGTCTGCGGATTGTTGCCAATCAGCATATAACCATAGCCACCCTCGGACCACGTCGCCGTTGCCAGACCGCTAAGCTCGGCAAGGTTGACGTCCTTACTGGGGGCACCCTCACCTTGTCGGATGATACAGAAGGCGAATGGTTGGCCTTGTTCGTCGGCAAATACCACCTGAACCAGCGGTTTGCCATTAAATGACAAAACCTGCGCGCGTTTCAGTTCCATTCCCGGCAAAGCTTCAAGCGTTTCGCGGTTCAAGGACCGTCCCAGCTCTGCCTCTGCCAAATCGAACTGCATTTTCAGCGCCTGTTCCGAATTGTCCAGCGACGCAATCGTGTCAGGTACATAAAGCGACTGATAGATCGCCGCCTGTTGTGCCCAACCCAAAGGTTCGGGCCGGGTTGTCCAAAACGTTGCTGACACAGCGACAACTGCGACCGAAGCCGCAACGGCCATCAGGCGCCATGGTCCGCCTGAAGAATGCGCAGATTCCACCGGCTGCGGCTCTGGCAGCTCAACTTTCGGCGCCTCGGCGGGCACCTTTTCAAATACCGCCTGCACCATAGGTGCGAACGGGTCCAGCGCCATCAGGCGCGTCTCCAGCTCAGGGTCGTCCTCGACCGCGCGTTCAATCGCGGTTGCCTGGTCGTCATCCACTGTGCCTTCCAGATACGCTATCAGCGTCTCATCGGAAAACTTCATTTGCCACTCCGTCGAACGGCGTCTGCAGCACTAAGCTGCATCACGGTTTTAAGTTTCTGCCGGGCGTTAGACAACCGGCTCATAATGGTTCCAATCGGCACATCCAGCATCGCAGCCGCTTCGCGGTAGCTATAGCCCTCAACGAACACAAGCATGACCGTTTCCCGCTGCGCTTCTGGCAGGTGCATCACTTGAGTAAACACCTCAGCTGCGAAAATATTCGTTTCCGAGTCAGCTTCAGGCGAAATTAATTCTGCTTCGGGTGTGACAGACAGCGCCTGAGCCTTCCGAACCGAGCGCGCCCGGACTTCATTCAGCCAGATCGAGCGGCAGATCGTCATCAGCCAACTGTCCAACCGGTCATGTGATGTCACCTGATGATGGCGCTCGAGCGCGCGAAGGCAAGTGGATTGCAATAAATCGTCGGCTACGTCGGAGGCGCCGGACAAGGCCAGCCCAAACCGCCAGACGCGTTTTGAATGCGTCTGTATCGCGCCGCGTACGGCTTGTTCGGAACTAATTGCACCAACCATTGAATAAATAGTGACCTGTGTGTGTTTGACATTCACGAGCCGGGCCCGCCTGGTCAGAATTGACATAACCCGTGGAGGAAAGAAATGAAACTTCTGTTGAAAGCAGTCACGATTGCGTCGGCAATTGTTGCAACGCCAGCACTGTCCGAGCATTGGACCCTGTCGCCTGAAAACTCTCATTTGGCGTATGGTACGATCAAGAAAGACACCGTGGGCGAGGTCAATTCCTTCACCAACCTATCAGGTCACGTGGGCCCCGATGGCAAGGCCGAGATCGAAATCGATCTGTCTTCGATCGAAACAAATATCGACATCCGTAACGAGCGTATGATCGAGCACGTCTTCCGCAAAGCGGGCACTGCCGCCCTGAAGGCCGAATTCGATATGGCCGAGGTCAAGGCGCTTGGAGTAGGTGAAACCACAGTCGTTGACGTCGAAGCCGTGCTTACGCTGGTAGGGACAGATGTGGAATTCGACGCAGAAATGTTCGTTGTCCGCGTATCCGAGACGTCGGTTATGGTGTCGACCAATGACATGGTGTTTATCAGCACCGAAGACGCAGGCGTGAATGCAGGTGTCGACAAGTTGATGGAACTGGCCAGCCTGCCCGGCATCACCCGCACCGTACCGGTCACTGCGCGTTTGTTCTTCAACATGGATGAAAACAAAGCCGAGGCAACACCTGCTGCCGCTGCAACCCCTGTCGCCGTCGCTGCGGTGGAAGGCGACATTAAAGCCGGTAAGAAAGTCTACCGCAAATGCAAAGCCTGCCATCAGATCAAAGAAGGCAAGAATGGCGTTGGACCGTCATTGTACGGAATCGTCGGTGCACAAGCAGCACAAGCGGAAGGGTTCAAATACTCGGACGCTCTGAAGGCGTCAGGGCTGGTCTGGAACCCTGAAACTCTGGCTGCCTTTTTGGCTGACCCCAAAGGCGCCCTGCCCGGCAACAAAATGCAGTTCCCCGGCCTGAAGAAAGAGGAAGACATCACCAACGTGATTGCCTATTTGCAGGACGAGGCGCAGAGCTAAGGCTCAAAACCGTTTCCCTCACCTGCCCCGCCGCGCTATGCCTGTCATAACCAAATGACAGCGCAGGGGCGGGGCATGAACGAGACGGTCAAACTGGAACTGGACGAGATTAAGGCCCTTTGCCTCAACATCTTGATGAAATCCGGTTTTGGACCGGACCACGCAACCGCAATTGCAGGGATGCTGGCGACCTGTCAAATCGACGATTGCCAGTCTCACGGGTTGTTCCGCTTGTTCATGTGCAATGACACCATGAAAGCGGGCAAGATCGATGGGCATGTCGCGCCGGTGTTGGAACATTCGGACAATGCCATCGTTCGGGTGGATGCGCAGGGCGGCATGTCCTTGCTGGCCTTCGAACAGGCGCTGCCGGTACTGATCGAGAAGACGCGAACCCACGGCATTGCCGCCATGGCGATCAACCGCTGCTTTCACTTCTCGGCGCTCTGGCCCGAGGTCGAGCGCTTGTCTGCGGTTGGCCTGGCCGCGATGGCGATGGTGCCCAGCCATTCCTGGGTCGCCCCTGCGGGGGGCACGCGCGGTAGCCTCGGCACCAACCCTCTGGCCTTCAGTTGGCCGCGTCAGGGGCAAGACCCGTTTACCTTCGACTTTGCTACCAGTGCCTTCGCCCGCGGTGAAATTGAACTCTATCGACGCGCGGGCAAGCCCCTGCCCGAGGGTGTGGCCATCGACAAGGACGGCCGACCCACGACCGATCCACAGGCGGCGATGGAGGGCGCAATGCTGACCTTTGGCGGCTATAAGGGCTCGGCCCTGTCGATCATGATCGAGCTGATGGCAGGCCCTCTGATCGACGATTTCACCAGCCTTGAAAGCATGGAATACGCCGAAGGCGCGGGCGGCGCGCCCTATCACGGCGAGATCATTCTTGCTTTTGATCCGGCCCAGTTCAGCGGCGGCCGTTTGGCCGCAAATGACACCCGCGCCGAGCGTTTGTTCGCCGATATCATCGGTCAGGGCGCACGCCTGCCCTCGCAAAGGCGCTTTGCCGCAAGGGCCCGCAACACCGAACGTGGTTACGTCGAAATTGCCAAAACGCTGCACGACGATTTGCAGGCGCTAGCCGCTCAGTTCTAAGGCCTCTTTCCCTTCGGCATATGGCTGGCTAAGTAGGTCCTCCGGATAATATTCAGGAGGCACCCTTGGATCGCATCGCCCGCACCATCGCCACAGAGATCAGCGCACGCCCCGAACAGGTCGGTGCTGCGGTGAAATTGCTGGACGAAGGAGCCACCGTTCCCTTTGTCGCGCGGTATCGCAAAGAGGCAACGGGTGGGTTGGACGACACTCAACTGCGCACGCTGTCTGACCGGCTGACCTATCTGCGCGAACTTGAAGCGCGGCGCGAAACGATTCTGGGCTCGATTAAGGATCAGGGCAAACTGACCGACGATCTGGTCAAGTCCATTACTCGGGCGGACACAAAGGCGCAGCTGGAAGATATCTACCTGCCTTACAAACCCAAGCGCCGCACCAAAGCCATGATTGCGCGCGAAAACGGGTTGGAGCCGCTGGCCGATGCGATCCTGACAAACCGCTCGGCCAATCCTGAGGCACTAGCCGAGCGCTATGTAACCGAAGCCGTGCCCACCACCAAAGATGCCCTGAACGGCGCGCGTGACATCATCGCCGAGCGATTGACCGAGGATGCGCGCTTGCTGGGCGATTTACGCGGCTTCATGCAACGCGAAGCGTATCTGACGTCCAAAGTCATCGACGGCAAACAAACGGAGGGCGCCAAGTTCAGCGACTATTTTGAGCATGTCGAGCTTTGGGCCAATACGCCCTCTCATCGCGCGTTGGCGATGCTGCGCGCGTCCAAGGATGGTATTGTCACACTTGATATTGCGCCTGAACCCGAGACCGGAGTGGCGCGCGCCGAGGCCATCGTTGCTGCGTGTTTGCACACGCGCAGCGATGCACCCGGAGACGTCTGGCTTCGCAAGGTGGCGGGTTGGACGTGGCGGGTTAAACTGTCCCTGTCCCTTATGGTTGAATTGATGGCCGATCTGCGCAGCAGGGCGCAGGATGACGCAATTCAAGTGTTCTCGAATAACCTCAAGGATTTGCTGTTTTCCGCGCCAGCAGGTGCCAAGGCAACGCTGGGATTGGACCCCGGCATTCGCACCGGTGTAAAGGCGGCTGTTGTCGACCCAACCGGCAAAGTCATCGCCACCACCACGCTGTATCCGTTTCAACCGAAAAACGACCTGAAGGCCACGCAGACAAGCATTCTGGCTATGATCGAAGCGCATCAGATCGAGTTGATCGCGATCGGCAACGGCACAGCAAGCCGCGAAACTGAGAAGATGGTCGCCGACACGTTGAAACTGCTGCCCAAGTCAGTGAAAGCGCCCACTAAGGTGGTGGTATCCGAGGCAGGCGCTTCGGTATACTCGGCCTCGGAACTCGCGGCGCGTGAGTTTCCCGATCTGGATGTGTCACTGCGCGGCGCTGTTTCAATCGCACGGCGCCTGCAAGATCCGTTGGCCGAGCTGGTCAAGATCGAACCCAAATCAATCGGAGTGGGCCAATATCAGCACGATGTGGATCAGCACCGGTTATCGCAGTCGCTGGCATCCGCCGTCGAAGATGTCGTGAACGCCGTCGGGGTGGACCTGAATACCGCCTCTGCCCCGCTCCTTTCACACGTCTCAGGCCTGGGGCCTGGCCTTGCCGAAGCCATTGTGTCACATCGTGACATCAACGGCCCGTTCGCCACGCGGTCCGAACTTTTGGACGTCGCGCGGTTGGGTCCACGCGCCTACGAACAATCCGCAGGGTTTCTGCGCATCCGGGACGGCAAAGAGCCCCTGGATGCATCCTCGGTGCATCCCGAAGCCTACGACGTAGCCCGGCGCATCGTTTCTGCCTGCGGTCGAGACATTCGGCAGATTATGGGGAATGAACAGGCCCTGAAACGGCTGAAACCGCAGCAATTCGTCGATGCCAGATTTGGCCTTCCGACTGTCCAAGACATCTTTGCCGAGCTTGAAAAACCCGGGCGCGACCCGCGTCCAAGTTTTGTAACAGCGACTTTCCGCGAAGGTGTCGAGGAGATTTCCGATCTAAAGCCCGGAATGGTTCTGGAAGGCACCGTGACCAACGTCGCCGCCTTCGGCGCGTTTGTTGATATCGGTGTTCATCAGGACGGGCTGGTGCATGTCAGCCAGTTGGCCGACAGGTTTGTCAAAAATCCCCATGACGTGGTCAAAACCGGCCAGATTGTCAAAGTGACCGTGGTCGATGTGGATACCAAGCGCAAACGCATTGGTTTGAGCATGCGCAAGAAAAAAGGATAGCCTTGGGTGCGCTGCACAAGCAAAAAACCCCGGCAATTCAACCGGGGTTTTCAGAAATCTACAGTGCGGCGACTACCCTGTTACTTGACGATCTTGTGCGAATAGCCAGCCGCTTGTGACGCGTGGAAGTCTTCGACCCAGTCAACGGTAAACGCGTAGTCATCCTCGGTCAGCGGCTTGTGGCAGGCCATGCACGGAGCTTCGTTCACACCAGCCTTGTTCGAGCCGTCGACTTCAAAGACCGAATAACGCCAATCGTCATTCTTATAGATTTCAGGGACATCATCCCCCCACCCGTCGCGCTTTTCCATTGCCGTAAAGAGCTTACGCTCGCCAGCAATCAATTTACCCTCAGCGTCCTTTAACAGATTACCATCGGCGTCTTTTTTAGCGTCGTAAATCTCGACCAGGAAATACGAACCAGGTTTGAACGGCAGACCGGTCTTGACGCCCTCGAGCGCCAAATCGTTACCACTGAAGAACCGAACCTGTTTACGGTCGTCATAGTCTTTGCGGTGATAACGGGTGAACGTGGTTTCATGATCCTTCGGGAACGCCATCAACGATCCGTCAAGACCCGTGTCATTGCTGGCAACCGCCCCAGCTTCGCCCCCGGGCAGGCTGGCGAAATAAGCGGCCAGATTATCGATCTCTGCATCGGACAGGTTCGCTGCGATGGCGTTCATCAGATCATCCTTGCGGCTTTCGGTTTTGAACGCCATCAACTGCTTTTTGATGTAGCCTTCTTTTTGACCGGCAAGGTTTGGGAAGTTGTCGGCCGTACTGATACCAGCACTACCGTGGCAGGCGGCGCATTGCGCGGCCGTTTCACTACCAGCCTGGATATCTCCGGCATTCACAACGGTCCCTAAAGAGGTGCCAACTATGGCGGCCCCTAGTGCGGCTTTTACCAACGATTTCATCAAATGTCCTTTCACTGGCTGGCAGCCGCCCGAAACATGACAAACGGCGATACTTGCTGTGGTCAGGACATTAGGCACATGGACTACGCGCGCAATGGATGCACCGTTCACAAACGCGCACAAAAAAATGAGACCGTTTTTAAGCTTGGTACAGGCCGAAACGCATCATTCAATCCGCATAGCTTCGGTTTCGATTTTTATGTTCACAAGGTCACCCACAAGGCCATTCTCGACCGCGTAAGTCATGCCATAGTCGCTGCGTTTGATGGAGGCACCTATCGAAAGCCCAAGCACAAACCGTTTGTGCCCAAATGGGTAGGGTTCAGCCTTGTTCAACGTCACGTTCAGTGTCACCGGCTGGGTCACACCCAATATCGTCAGGTCTCCGGTCACTGTGCCCGCATTGTCCGTGGCGGCTGTACCAGACTCTGCGTCAAAGGTGATTTCGGGGAATTCCGAGACATGCAGAAAATCCTTATTTTTAACGTGCCCGTCACGCGCCTTGTTAAAGGTGTTGACGCTTTTGGCGTCGATCGCGACTTGAACATTCGCCAGTTCCTGCGTTTCGGTGTCATAGTCGAAAATACCCTGCACATTGCCGAATATCCCCAGCGTGTCGGCATATCCAATGTGTTCTATGGTAAAAAACACCGTCGTATGCTCAGGGTCCAGTTCGTAGCTCGCCATTTCGGCGGCCGCTGCGATTGGAGAGGTTGCGATCAGAAAGCTTAAAGCAATATTGCGCATGGCTGGTCCCTTGACGATTGTCGAACTAGATAAAGTTAGTCAAACAACCATATAGCCCGTGCCCTGCACCGACAAAGTAAACTAAATGCGCTTAACCCGTCTAACTTGTGCCACTTGGAACATTCACCGCGCCAAGGGAGCGGACAAGCGGGTTGATCCCGATCGTATCCATCGAACCATCGCTGCTGATCTGGCCCCTCTTCGGCTGGACGTTTTAGCCTTGCAGGAGGCCGATGGCGAGTGCCGGCCACATGCGCGAATTTTGGACATGCGCCGCATACAGGCCGACACCGGCTTGGTTTACCAGCATGATCAGCAGGCCATGCGATGGGGATCACAAAGCGACGGATTCCTGGGAACCATTCTATTTCTTCATCCGCTTTTTGAGGTGACCCACCGCGATGTTGTCGATCTTCCGGGGCATTGCCACCGCGGCGCGGTCGTGGTCGAGACCCTGCGAGACGGCGTCGGTATGCGAATTCTCTCAACGCATTTATCGCTGTTCCAACCCTTGCGCGTCATACAAATGCGTATCATCGGGCAATATTTGCGGCGCCGCCCTAAGATGCAGACAATTCTTCTGGGTGACTTGAACGAATGGCGGCCGTGGGGTGGTTTGATGTTTCACAGACGTCTTGTTGGGCAACAGCTTGCAGGACCCGCGCGGGCGACCTTTCCGTCACACCGCCCTTTGTTGCCTCTGGACCGAATTATGACCGATCGGCCTGATGCGGTCTTTGATGCACAGGCTATGTCGACACCGAATCTGCGCATGGCGTCAGACCATTTACCATTGATTGCTTCGGTCAAGGTTTCGTGATCACCTGAATAATGACGCTCGGCATTTGTTAAGAGATTAGTCAAAAGGGAAATCTACGCTAGATCACAATAGATTATGACACTGCAAACCAAAGCCCAAACGTCACAGCGCGTGACAGCGGATCGCCAGTCTCTCTGGCTGATGTCGCCCATGACCTCCTTTTGGCTTCAGGTAGGCTTGATTGGGTGTGGGCTGACAATCCTGGCATGGTTAACCCTGCCAAACGTGTTTTGGGTTCTGCTTGCGTTCTTCGTGGCCTCGGCCCTTGCCGGGCTGGGGTTGGCAACTTCTTACCCTCACAGGGTGCTGGGCCTTTGCAATACCGTAACCTTGCTGCGTGCGGCCCTTGTGGCGTTCTTGTTCGGCACGCTTTTTGTCGCCGACACTGTGTCGGGCTGGGTGGTATTCTGTATAGGAGCAAGCGCGTTTGCAATGGACGGGCTGGACGGCTGGCTGGCCCGCCGCTCTGGCTTGAAATCCGACTTTGGCGCGCGGTTCGACATGGAAACCGATGCCGCCTTGGGTGCAATGCTTGCGCTGTGGCTGATGCTATCCGGAACCACACAGGCCGAAGTTCTGATCCTTGGTTTTGCTCGCTATGCCTTTGTTATCGCTGGTTGGGCAATACCACGACTGCAAGGAGAGCTTAGGCCATCCTTTCGTCGCAAAACCATCTGCGTGGTACAGATCGCGGCACTTTTGATCCTGATTTGCCCGCTGGCACCACCCTTTCTGATCGCGCCGATTTCCATCAGTGCGTCAATCGCGTTGAGTTACTCATTTGGCGTGGATATCCGTTGGCTGCTGAGCCGCAACTCATGAGGTTATCTTTCGCACTTGTCCTCGGCGCTTTTTTGGTCTTTTGCGCTTTGGTCCTGCCCAACCATCCCGGCACGATGAATTGGTCTGCGCTGAATCGCTGGCCGCTGGAATTGCCCGTGATCCTTTTGTTCATGATCGCGTTTGGAAGGATCCCTGGGGTGGCGTCAATTCTGGCGGCCCTTTTGGTCGCAGCCGGCCTGATGAAACTCGCTGACTACGCCACGTTCACCGCGTATAACCGCACCTTCAATCCAATCGTCGATACATTTTTGATCGAGGCAGGTTTTGGCTTGTTGCAAGACAGTGTTGGCAGGCCCTTGGCCATCGCAATGGCTGTGACAGGCGGCGCGCTGGTGGCCATCTATTTCGTATTGCTGCGTTTTGGGTTGAAAGCCTGGGGGTCTCTGTCACCCCCCGTTTGGGCGAGGACGGCTGCGGTTCTTGGCATAATGATCACAGGATCCTGGGCCGTGGCAGACGCCGGGCATCACCTTAAATACTGGCGTTTTGATCAAAGCCCTCCGGGCACGGCGTGGACATCCCGGCTTGTGTTCAAGCGTGGGACCGAGATGCAGGCAACCGTTGACGATCTGGCTGTGTTCCGTCGCGAGGCGCGGGCAGATCCGATGCGCCAGGCGCAAGGTCTGCTGGATAGGCTTTCGGGTCGCGATGTTCTACTGATCTGGATTGAAAGCTATGGCCGCGCGAGCTTTGATAATCCACTGTATTCCGACACCCACCTGCCGACGCTGCAAAGTGCCGAGACAGCCCTTACACAAGCGGGATTGTCCGTCAAAAGCGGCTGGCTGACCTCACCCACGGCAGGTGGCGAAAGCTGGCTGGCACATGGCGCTTTGTCGACCGGCCTTTGGACGTCGGATAACGGACGCTACAATGCAATGCTGGTCAGCAATCGAAAGTGGTTGTTCCACTATGCGCGGGATGCCGGCTATCGCACGGCAGCGATCATGCCTGCGATTACGCTGGCGTGGCCCGAAAGCGCCGTGATGGGATTCGATCACATATTCGCAGCCGCGGACATTCCTTATCGCGGAAAACGTTTTGGCTGGGTGACTATGCCTGATCAGTTCACACTGGCGACCTATCAGGATTTGCTACCGCCCGACCCACGGCCTGATTTCATTCAAGTTGCGCTGATCTCTTCCCACGCACCATGGACACCGATCCCGCAGATGATCAGGGATCAGGACCTGGGCGATGGAACCGTTTTCACACCGATGGCCGAGCAAGGCCCTCCGGCGCGGGAGTTATGGAAGGATCACGATGACGTGCGGGACGCCTATCGCCGCGCGGTCGACTACAGCTTGCAAGCAGTGTTTTCGCATGTGGCAAAACTAGGTAAGCAAGCACCACTGGTTATTGTCGCAGGAGATCATCAGGCCGCAGGTTTTGTGGCCGGCAGTGACAATCGCGATGTCCCGATCCATGTAATCGGCCCCACTGATGTGCTGTCTTTGATTGACCACTGGGGGTGGACTGACGGTCTAGCGCCCGCCGCGGATGGCCCGGTGCGTCGGATGGATACATTTCGCGATGATTTCCTGTCAGCCTTCACTTCTTCGGGGCAATTGGCGGGGGAACCGAGATGAGCGGCCGCTTGTTCCGCCTGTTCGGATCACTCGCGCTGTTGGGCGTCCTCTTGTGGTGGAGCGCGGCCGGAGAGGTCTGGGAAAGACTGCGCGAAGCTCAGCCGTTCTGGATTGTGATAGCAATCCTTGCACTGAATTGCAGCACCTTATCAATGGCACGGAGATGGCAGCTAACCGCGCGAGCGTTGGAGCTGAAGATCACTTACCGCGCAGCGCTAAAGGAATATTATCTAGCCCTTCTCGCCAATTCCCTGTTACCCGGTGGCGTCGTTGGCGATGTCAGCCGTGCAATCCGAACACGCCAGCATGGCGACCTGAAACGCGCAGCGCAATCCGTCGTGGCCGAGCGGCTTATGGGTCAGGTGGCTCTGTTTGTGGTCCTTGTTGCCGGTCTGTCCGTTAGTCTGTTGTGGCCGGGGGGAATCGAATGGCCCAGCGGGACAGGATGGATGCTGGGAGCTGGCATTGCCCTGACTTTCGGTGTGTTGATCTGGCTGGCGTCAGCCCAGAAGACAGCCCGTTTTACGAAGTTCTGCCTTGTGCTGATGGTCCGCCCAGAGATTTCGGCTCATGCCATAATGGCCGCTGCTCTGTTGATCTTCGGCCTCTATGCATGCGCCCGTGCTACTGGAACGGAACTGTCGATTGAGGCAAGCGTGACAGTTCTGCCCTTGGTCTTGTGCGCCATGCTGGTGCCTTTGTCGATCGCCGGTTGGGGATGGAGAGAGGGCGCCGCCGCCGCGCTTTTTCCCATACTGGGGGCATCGCCCGAAGCTGGGATCGCGATGGGTATCTGTTATGGTGCTGTGATGCTGTTGGCCGCCCTTCCTGCGGTTGCTTTTGTTTTTATGCCCTCCGAAGCTGAGTTGAACACAAATCCCTTGGAAAACGCATCATGAGCGCCGTTTTTGCGATACCCGGAGACAAAGACCAGCGCACCGGCGGTTATATCTATGATGCGACCGTATTGGATTTGTTGAACCAAATCGGCTGCCCAACCGCGCATCTGGAACTGCCCGGCAGTTTTCCGAATGCACCTGCGCATGACATGGAAACTTCGCTGAATGCTCTGCGGGCCGTTCCTGCCTCTACCCCGGTTATCGTGGACGGTTTGGCACTGGGCGCCATGCCACCCGAAGGTGTCGCCAGTATTGCCGCACCTGTGATCGCGCTTGTCCACCATCCGCTTGGGCTGGAAACCGGGACAGATCCCGCTCGCGCACAGGATTTGATCCGCAACGAGGCCGCAGTGCTGGAACATGTCGCCCATGTCATCGTGACCAGCACCCATATCGGGGAGACGCTTTGGGCCGATTTTGGTGTGTCCCCAGATCGGATCACTGTGGCAAGCCCCGGCTTCCTGCGCCCCATGACTGGTTCGGCACCTGTTTCACCACCGCTAATCCTGAGTGTTGGATTATTGTCATCGCGCAAGGGCCACGACGTTCTGATCTCTGCTTTGGCGCAAATTTCCGACCTGCCATGGCAAGCGGAAATTATCGGCCGCCCGCAAGACCCAGACTATACAGCAGAATTGCAATCACAGATCTCGAATGCAGGGTTAGCTAATCGTATCCAACTAAGGGGCGAGGTCGACGGCGCTGCCATCGAGGATGCATACCGACGCGCAAGTATGTTCGCTCTGGCCACCCGTTACGAAGGCTACGGCATGGTCCTGAGCGAGGCGATGCTGCACGGTCTGCCGGTTGTTTCCTGCGCAGTCGGCGCGGTCCCCGAAACGGTTGGCCATGCCGGGCGTCTTGTGCCCGCCGATCAACCGGATGCCTTTGCAGCCGAATTGCGCACCCTGCTGGAAGACCCGGATCAGTTGGCGAAAGCTGCGCATGCTTCACTGGAACAGTCGGCAGGGTTGCCGAGCTGGCACGACACAACCCGGCATTTCGCCGATGTCATCAAACGGGTGGCCGAGGCACTTGCGCCGCCTTTCCCCTCTGGACCCACGAAATGAACTGGACTGCCTATGTTTGCTGTTGAAGTCCGCGACCATGTAATGATCGCGCATTCCCTACCCTCTCCTGTTTTTGGCCCCGCGCAAGGGATGCACGGCGCGACCTTCGTGGTGGATGCCGCGTTTTACACCGAAGATCTGGATGAAAACGGTCTGGTCGTTGATATCGGCTTGGCCACCGAGGCTCTGGCCAACACGCTTGCCCCGCTGCGCTACGCCAATCTGGACGAAGTCCCCGCGTTCAAGGGAAAGATCACAACGACCGAGTTTCTTTGCTATCACATTTGGGATCAACTCAAGGCGGCCGCAAAAACCACCGGGCTTGGCGACAATGGCCGCGTCAAACGCATCCGGGTTCAGCTGCACGAAAGCCATGTGGCACGTGGGTGGTATGAAGCAGACGTCTGAAACCAGCTTTGAACCGGATTGGCTGAATCTTCGGGAACCAGCCGATCACCGGGCCCGCGATCCAAAACTGCTCGCTAGTGCCGCAGGCTGCGTTCAGGATGGGTCCGTTGTACTGGATCTGGGCAGTGGCACCGGATCAACGGCCCGGGCATTTGTTCAGGCAGGGTTCGGCAAGATGCGTTGGCGCTTTTTCGACAACGACGCGACCCTGTTGCGTATTGCAAGTGATCGCCATCCCGAAGCCGAATGCGTCGTCGGCAATCTCGGTGACGTAAAAAATCTGCCGCTCGGGGACGTCGGCCTGATCACGGCTTCGGCCTTGTTCGATCTTGTGCCCGAAAGCTGGATCAATGCTCTGATCCTCCGTGCAGCCGAAGCGGGCATACCAATCTACACGGCCCTGAACTACGATGGCCAAATGAGCTGGACGCCCAACGACGAACGTGACTGTGTCGTCACTCGGGCGTTCAACCGGCACCAGACGAACGACAAAGGTTTGGGACCAGCGCTGGGGCCGTTATCCGGGTCACGGTTTGCGGAATTGAGCGAAATAGTGGGCTACACTGTTGCTTCCGCACAAAGCCCGTGGCGGTTGGGGCGGCAAGAGACCCAACTGCATGACGCAGTTTTAGACGGAATCGCGCAGGCAGCCCACGAGGCGGGCGCGAAACACGCCCTCGATTGGGGAATAGACAGGCGGGGCGCGGTCGCGGAAACGCTTGGGATGATTGGGCACACTGATCACTTATCGGTACCGCGATGACAGTCGCTCAACTCTATACAGAATGCGGAGAAACCAATGCACGACATTGACGTAACATCCAGGGTTTGGGACCGCATTCTTGCCGTTCGAGCAGGTCATGGTTGTCTGTGCGATCCGGATTGGACGGAAGGCGAAAAGCGGGCCATCTCTGTCTATGGAGCGTTAGCACAGCCGAACCCCTCGGGTCAGGTGATCGGGCAGATCGGGCAATCACTGGACGGACGGATTGCAACTGTTTCGGGCGATGCCAAAGACATCTCTGGTCGTCAAGGGCTGGTACATTTACACCGTCTACGGGCTTTGTCGGATGCGGTTGTGATCGGCGTTAAAACTGCACTGCATGACAACCCACGCCTCACCGTTCGCCTCGTCAAAGGTCAAAATCCGGTCCGCGTTATCATTGACCCAAACGGGAGGATGCCAAACGATATCGGTCTGATGCAGGACATGAACGCCCGGTGCATAGTCATCCAATCGGTAGATGCACCGCGTCCCGACCATACCGAAGTGGTCAAGTTGCCCCGCACCCATTGGATTTCGCCGGCACAAATCCTGGGCGCCTTGCGTCAGCGCGGATTGAACCGCGTCTTGATCGAAGGTGGCGGCATCACGATTGCTCAGTTTCTTGAAGCAGGGCTGCTGACCCGGCTGCATGTCGCAGTTGCACCCCTATTGATCGGGGCCGGACCACAGGGGCTGACCACATCACCGGTCGCTAGCCTGGGGCAGGCTCTTCGGCCCAAGACGGACGTCTATGGTTTGGGTACAGACGTGCTGTTTGACTGCACACTGGAACCTCGACATGAACAAGTGGCCACCTACCCCTTGCCTTGCCGGACCGCTGCTCATGCGTCCTAAAGCGAATAAGTTGAACTTTAAACAATGACCGCCAACCCAGAACCGCCAACACGGGCTTTATGGATTACTAAAGCCGCTAGCACTGAAATACGTGAAACGGACATCCTTGATGGCCCGGACCATATACAAGTGTCCACCCTGTTCTCGGGAATCAGCCGGGGCACCGAACGGCTTGTGTTTCACGGTCAGGTACCGCGCAGCGAACATGACACCATGCGTGCACCGTTTCAGCAAGGCAATTTCACCTTCCCCGTCAAATATGGCTACTCGGCTGTTGGCACCGTTCAATCCGGACCGCGTGAGGGTGAGACTGTATTCGCGCTATATCCGCACCAGACACGGTTCAGCATACCGTCACATTCGGCCATTTCCATCAACCCAGCGGTCCCTCCTGCGCGCGCCGTGTTGGCGGCCAATATGGAAACGGCATTGAACATCATGTGGGACGCGGGCGTTTGCGCAGGCAGCAAAGTGACCATTGTTGGCGGCGGTGTTGTCGGCGCGCTTACCGGATACCTGTGCGCCAGAACGCCCGGAACCGAGGTTTGCATAGTGGACATCAACCCGGACAAGGCCGCGCTTGCCGAACAGTTGGGTTGTGCATTTGCCACCCCCGAAAACGTGCTCGAAGACGCAGACATGGTCATCCACACCTCAGCCACCTCAAGCGGATTGGCGACAGCAATAAACGCTGCCGGTGTCGAAGCAACGATTATCGAGGCCAGTTGGTATGGTGATCACCTCACGACCGTGCCGCTTGGTGCCCGATTCCATCAAAGGCGGTTGCGGATCATCAGCAGCCAAGTAGGTCGTATCCCAGCACATATGGGAGCGCGCTGGGACTACAAAAAGCGGCTAACCAAGGCGATTGACCTGTTGGCAGACCCAGTTCTGGACGTATTGATTTCGGGTGAAACTAATTTCGCAGATCTTCCCGAGAATTACGGGCCTATTCTGGAAGATCCATCGACCCTCTGCCATAGAATACGGTATTCCAACAGATGACGTTGCCGCAGGAAGTTACTCCTTGGCTGTCGCCCAAGGCGTCTGAACACATGCAAGCGATGGCACGGACCGCGCTTCGCGCCGGGGCCGGGTTGCAGCAAGCCTTCAAGACCCGCGACACGCTAAACATTTCGCAAAAATCAAAAGGCGATTTCGTATCCGACGCAGATCGCGCGGCAGAAGCTGAAATCGATCGACACCTGACTGCGATCTACCCCAAGTATGGTTGGCTCGGTGAAGAGACTGGAACGCGCGCGGGCATCGGGACGGCTTTGCGATGGGTGGTGGATCCGTTGGACGGGACGACGAATTTCCTGAAAGGTATTCCCCATTGGGCCATATCCATAGCGTTATGTGATGGCGACGAAGTACGGGCTGCCTTGATCTACGATCCCCAGAAAGCCGAAATGTTCACAGCCGAACGCAGCAGCGGCGCCTTTTTGAACGGGCGACAGATATCGGTCAGCGGCGAAAGTGATCTGACCGCAGCTTTGTTTGCCACTGGCGTCCCTGCCGGGGGGCGTGTGACCTATCTGGAACCTGCCCTTCAGGACCTTGAACGACTTATGCCAGAGTGTGCCGGTATTCGCAGAAACGGCGCTGCGGCCCTTGATCTTGCATATGTCGCAGCCGGGCGGCTTGAAGGGTATTGGGAGCGGAACCTGGGTCCGTGGGACATTGCTGCAGGAATTCTGTTGGTACAGGAAGCCAAAGGGGTCGTGCAGCCGCTTTGGCCGGATCAAGACATCTTCTCGTCAGGCTCTTTTCTGGCAAGCAACGCAGCCTTGGCAAATACGTTCCGCAAATTCATTGTCTGAGGTGATCTTAGACCAATCCCCCCATCCTGATCACGCGCCTGCGTTTGTGATTAGGTCGTCGTTTGCAAGGTGGTCGATCAGGTGCCTGACGCGGGTCGTCATACGGCGATTTTGCGGGAAAAGAGCGGCGACGACATAAGGTGCCACACGGTAAGTAGCAAACAGTTCGATCAAAGCACCCGACCTGAGAGCCTCAGCTACTGTGTAAGCAGGACATCGTGCGATCGCCACACCGTCAATCGCAAGACGCGCCGAAGCTGCGGGGGCATTGGCGCGCAACCGTCCGCTAACGGGAACCGCCACATCTTCGCCTTTGATATCGAACCGCCACAGTCCGGGCTCGGATATGTTCCCGTCAAGAATGCAGTCATGTGTCGCCAAGGCGCGCGGGTCTGTCGGCGTGCCTGCGCGGTCCAGATATGCGGGGGATGCGCATACGACTAAAGGCATTTGCCCCAGTTGACGCACTTTCAGTGAACTGTCGCGCATCGGACCTATCCGGATAGCAAGGTCCAGACCCTCATCAATGATCGACACCCTGCGGTCGGACAGGTTCAGGTCAATCTCGACCTCGGGGTGCTGTGTTGCAAAGGCCGCAAGAGACGGCGCAAGCCGCACCGAGCCAAAGCCGGTCGGCGCCGAAATCCGGATCACGCCGCGCAGTGATTTCTGGGCGTTTCGGACTGTTTCCTCAAGTTCGTCAAACCCATCCAGCAGCGGTTCACACATCGCCAGATACGTCGCACCCGCATCTGTCAGGGATACGCTGCGTGTCGTACGGTTCAAAAGCTGCACGCCCAATGCCTCTTCCAGATCAGCAACATATTTGCTGACCAGTCGAGCTGAACGCCCCATCCGCTGCGCCGCCAACGTGAAAGAGGCATTTTTCGCCACCAGCGCGAATGCGCGCATACGATCAATCTTGTCCATTTTATTGCGCCCTTTCAGGGCCTAATTATTCGCAAAATCTGACAATTATCATCCAACTTCGCAAGAGTTATCTGTCCGTCAGACACAGCTTATGAATGACAGGAGCCAACAGATGTCCAACGCAGTTCGTATCCACCATTTCCCGAAATCAGGTCACGCGCATCGTGCTTTGGTCTTCGCCCAGCTCGCAGGAATTGTGCATGAAGCCGTCTTTGTTGATCTGGCTGCCGGAGAGCACAAGACACCCGAATTTCTGGACATGAACCCAAACGGTCAAGTACCGGTCTTGCAAGATGGCGATGTCGTCGTATCGGATTCGAACGCAATTCTGGTCTACCTTGCGCGGAAATATGCGTCTGACTGGATGCCCAGCGATCCAGTCGGAGAAGCGGATGTCCAGAAATGGTTGACCCTTGCCGCAGGTGAAATTGCGTTTGGGTCATGTGCCGCACGTTTGATTACAGTCTTTGGTGCTCCGTTGGATGCCGACTTTGCCGCGGCCACTGCAGCCAAGGCAATGAAAAAGTTAGAAAATGGCCTTGAGGGGCGTGATTGGCTGGTTGGCGACCGCCCGACCATTGCAGATGTAGCTGCCTATTCCTACACCGCCCATGCGCCCGAGGGGAATGTCTCGCTTGACCCTTACCCGAACGTACGGGCCTGGATCGCGCGTTTCGAGGCCCTGGATGGCTTTGAACCGATGCCCTCCACCGCTGCGGGCCTCGTGGCCTGAACCAAACCTGCCCGAAACTTGAGTGTAAAGAGCTTCGGGCAAGGTTTCCCAGTGTTGGGAAAAAAGAAGGAGTGAACCGATGGTTGATGCAGATACCCCATTCCATGCCGGTGAACTGGCCGCACAAAAACGCGCGGGCGCGGATAATATTGCCACCATCGGAACACGCTATATACGCGACTTCATGCCCGATCAGCACCGAACGTTCTATCAGGCGCAACCGTTTCTCGTCGTCGCCTCAGGTGACTCGGACGGTCAGGTCTGGGCAACAATCATCGAAGGGCCTGATGGTTTCATCGGTTCTCCTGATCCGGAACGCCTGACGTTGGATACACAAGTCGACCCGCTGGATCCTCTGGCACATAGCCTACAGGAAGGGACCGATATTGGGGTCGTCGGGATCGAACTGGCCACAAGGCGCCGCAACCGTCTTAGCGGCCGGACCCGACGTTCAGACCAAGGGCTGGTCATAGACATTCGCCAAACGTTCGGAAACTGCCCGCAGTACATCAATGAACGCGATTGGTGGCGCGCGCCGAGAACCGTGCCCACAGAAGCCCAAGAATCCGACCATCTCAGCCCCGGCCAAATCGCTCGCATCCGTGCCGCTGACACGCTTTTCCTAGGGTCCGGTCATCACGCCCCGCAAAAGGCGGCCTCGGATGGGTACGACGCCTCGCATAGAGGCGGCGAGCCGGGGTTCGTGCGCGTGATCAGCCCAACCCGGTTGCGCATACCGGATTATTCCGGGAACAACTTTTTCAACACGATTGGAAATCTGCTGCAGGACCCTCGTGTCGGATTGTTGTTTGTCGATTTCGCAACCGGTGGACTTTTGCATCTGACCGGGCGCGCCAAGATCGACTGGGCGCCCGAAGAAGCGCGTGATCCAAACATTTTGCGCATGATCGACGTTACGATCGACGCGGTGATTGAACGGACCGAGGCACTTTCGTTACGTTGGTCAGCGGACCCTGCCCCGTCGCAAAACCTGACCGTAGTCGACAAGAAATCCGAGGCCGAGGGGATCACATCATTCCACCTCGCTCCGGCCGAAGGCGATACTCTGCCACCTTTTCAAGCCGGGCAGCATTTACCGATCGCCCTCGAAATACCTGCGCATGATGTAAAGATACGTCGGTCTTATTCCCTGTCGGGCAAACCCGGTGAAGACACTTACCGGATCACTGTAAAGCGCGAGCCAGGTGGGACTGCATCGCAATTCTTACACGACAGCATCAAAATAGGAGACACGATCGAAGCCCGCCCTCCGGCTGGTGATTTTCTGATACCTGATTCAACACGCCCTTTGGTTCTGGTCAGCGTGGGTGTTGGTTTGACACCAATGATGGCCATGCTGCATCGGTTGGCGCAACAGAATACCGGACGCCAGGTATGGTTCGTGCATGGCGCACGCAACGGTCGTCACCACGCACTGCCCCAAGAAACAGACCGCCTGATCTCGGCGACCCGCGGCGCACGGAAACGCGTGTTTTTCAGCCAACCCGACAACGGCGATCTGGTTGGTCGTGATTTCGTCGCAGAAGGCCGTGTCACGGCTGCAGAGGTTCTGGCGCTCGATACCGGTGCGGATGCGCTTTACATGCTTTGCGGTCCCGCCGGATTCGTGACTGATCTGAAGTCAGGTCTAGAAGCTGCCGGAATAGACGGAAGCCAAATCCACTATGAAACCTTCGGCTCTGCCTGACCGCTGCCGTTAGTCCAACCGCTGTTTGCTATGGTTGAGGCTAAGGATGTCGCGACGGCTGTAATGCCCTGCCGGGTCCAGTTTCAGATGTGCGGCGATGACCTGATCCACATCGATCTCAGCATAGAGTGTGATCTCTTCGCCCGTGACTGGACCCGCAATCAATTTGCCACCGGGTGCCGCGATCATGCTACCGCCGTCGTTGATGACATCGCGCCCCTCGGTTACGTGTTTTCGCAAGGGGAAGCTGTCAGGAATGTCACTACTGCGCAGCAGACCCGAGACCGAAACAACATAAACCCGCCCCTCCATCGCGATAAACTGTGTGATGTGGTCGGTTACGTCCAGATCTCCTGGCCATGTTGCGATATGCAACTGTTCTCCCTGCTGGTACAGCGCTTGCCGGGCCAGAGGCTGCCAGTTTTCATAGCAATTCAAACCGCCGACCCGGATGCCTTTCCAGTCCTGAACAGCCAGACCATGCCCATCCCCATCGGCCCATAGCAGCCTTTCGTGAAACGTCGGCTTGAGCTTGCGATGCACATTCACGACACCCTTGTCGGGCAGAATTGTCACCAACGAGGCATAGACCGAACCGCCCGAACCAGCCCGTTCAACGATCCCAGTCATGACGGCGACGCCAAGGTCAGTTGCCTCGGCACAGATCGCAGCAATCTCGGGGCCGTCGGTCGTAATCGCGGACTTCAGATAGGCCACATGCCCGATCTTCAGCAGCTCGTCATTATGGGCCACGCTCGGGGCACGCAACCATACGGGATAGCCGGACAAAAACACCTCGGGGAAGACAACCAATTCGGCCCCATTGGATGCCGCATCCCGCAGCAGGGCGATCAGCTTGTCCGTACTGGCCTGTGGATCAAGAAAGACCGGAGCGGCCTGAACAGCGGCAACTTTCATAAGGCAATGTCCTGCTCGTTTTGCGTCTGACCCGCGCCTGATCTCATCAGGCACGGGCCGGGGTGTCAAATCAGACGTTTAGCCCGGATTGGCCGGCGCTTTGTCCATATCATCCGAAACCGGGCCCCAGGGTTGCGCAGAATTGCACCAGATCTGGATCGAGGGCTTGACCCATGAACTGTCCTGCAACGTCCCGGCCTTTACCGCCGCAAGGTCACCAAAAGCCGGCATCTCGGTCGACAGAGGCGAGCCGCAATTGCCGCAGAAATTGCGGGTCACCGGCTGCCCGGATGCCCCGTTCATCACATAGGTCCTGCGGCTGTCACCCTCGAATGCGATCGACGCGGTCGGCACCAGCACATTGGTCGAATAGGCCGAGCCGCTTTGCCGCTGGCAATCCGGACAATGGCAGACGACCATCATGGCAGGCTCATCGGCGTTGGAACTATAGGTGACCTGTCCGCACAGGCAGCTTCCTTCGATCTTGGGCATTGGTGTCTCCTTGCTGGTGGTTCTGATTTTATTGGGACTTCTCTTTTGTTGGCATCAGATGGGCGGCCGATTGGTTGAACAGGGTTTCGTTCTGCTGTGCCGTGGCTTTGCCCGTGAATTGAGCGTTTTTGTGCAGGTTGATCGCATCACGAACGGCAGGGCGTGCCTTGATCCGTTGACGCCAGGCGGCAACATTTGGAAAAGCATCCAGTGAAACGCCTAAAGGTTTCGCGATGAAAGCCCACGGAAAACACATCATATCTACGATCGTATAGCGGTCGAACATATACTCGCGCCCCTCAAGCCGGTTCTCTAGGACCGCCAGAGACCGTTCGAACTCGCCCTTGTATCGCTTGTGGGAATAGGGCTGATCTTTCGGCGCATAGTTCACAAAGTGGCTCAGTTGACCGCCCATCGGACCCTGATTGGCTGCCTGCCAGAACAGCCATTCGGTAAAGGCGATCCGCTCGCGTGGGGTTTCGGGGCCGAATTGGCCGCTGCGATCTGCCAGGTACAACATGATGGCGCCGCTTTCGAAAACACTCAGCGGGCCACCGTCTGCGTCATGGTCCAGTATGGCCGGCATCCTGGCGTTTGGGCTGATCGCCAGAAAGTCGGGTTGGAACTGGTCGCCACCGCGCAGGTTCATAAGAATGGTGCGATGATCCAAACCAGTTTCGGCCAGCATGATCGCGACTTTCCAACCGTTCGGTGTGGGGGAGTAATAGAAGTCAATCATGATGCATCCGCCAGAGGGTCTGGGGTCAGGCTCGCGCGAACCTCGGCAGTGTGTTCGCCCAGTTCCGGCGCGGGGCGCAAGTCGGTTGCCGGAGTACCGTGAAACACCGCCGCCGGCCGGGTCTGCCGCAGGCGACCTGCGGTCGGGTGGTCATATTCGACGAACATACCATTGGCCTCGAGCTGCGGATGTTGGCGCATCTCGCGTCGTGTCAGGACAGGGGCACAGGGGACACCCGACTCTTCCAGTGCAGTCAACAACGTGTCGCGGTCAAGGTCACGCACCATCTCTTGCGTCAAGTCCAGCCGCGCGTCCCGGTTGATGTCGCGCAACTCGGTCGTTTTAAAGCGTTCGTCGTCGATGATATCAGGGCGACCTGTGGCATGGGCCAGAGCCTCCCAATGTTTGTTCTGCATGATCGAAATACTGAGGTATCCGCCTTTCACCTCATAGATCAGATCATGGAAAGACTGGCTGGCCTCAACCTCCATCTCATCGCCCACAAAGGTGTGGCCGTTCATGTCCGAGGCCCAGAGGAAAGCCGCCACTGTGTCCAGCATCGACAGCGTGACCTTCTGGCCCTTTCCTGTGCGTTCGCGCGCGAACAGCGCTGCGGTCACGGCTTGGCTGGCTTGAACGGCAGTCAGCTTGTCGGGCAGGATCGTGCGGACCAGACGCGGACGCTCCTCGTCCGATCCGGCCTGAACCGTGGTCAGCGCCGATAACGCCTGAATCAGCGGGTCATAGACCGGCTTGTTGGCCAAAGGTCCTTCGAACCCGAACCCGGAAATGGACATATAGACCAGCCGGGGGTTGAGCACACTCAGCACTTCATAGCTAAGCCCAAGACGATCCACGACACCGGGGCGGAAATTCTGGATAAACACGTCGGCGTCCTGCACCAGCGTCTTGATCATGGCGATATCATCGGGGTTTTTCAGATCGGCCAACACCGAACGTTTGTTGCGGTTATTGTTCAGGTAAGAGGCCGAATGTCCCCCCCGGCGCGTCGCCACGTGACGGGTAAAGTCGCCGTCGGCGCGTTCGATCTTGATTACATCTGCTCCCTGATCGGCAAGGATCATCGTGCTCATGGGGCCGGACACAACGGCGGTCAGATCAATGACCCTGATGCCCGACAGGGGGCCGTTGCGCTGAATGTCACTGTGCTGGGCCATCGCCAAACTCCTGCAAACCTTAGTTTGAAGCTAGGTTGTGAAGGAATAGGTTTGTACTGCAAAAACCTCAGCAAGAGTTGAAAAAAATTCAATTCCTTTGCGTCAGCAACCAGTCATGGAACCGCTTGACATCGGACCGCATGGCACCATCGGGCCGCGCGACATAATAGCCGATATTGTCGGCGTCGGGCAGATCAAAAGGCGCGCACAGAACGCCAGCCGAAAGCAAAGAATCCACCAGCGGCCTGCGGCCCAACGCAATACCCAAACCGTCCTGTGCCGCCTGAATCGTCAATTCATAGGTTTCAAGACTGTACCGCTGATTGGCCGCCGGAGGTTGAAACCCCCGCGCCTGGCACCAGTAATCCCATTCTGCATCCACGGTCGTATTTGCCAAAACCCGCTGGGTTTTCAAAACTTCCGCCATGGCCATACCCCTAATCGTCTGAGCAAACGCAGGCGACATCACGGGCACGATGACTTCGCGCATAAGCGGAGTTACAACCGTTTGAGGCCACTCGCCCATTCCCCGCCGGATTGCCAGATCAACATTTTCCCGCTCTAGATCAACCACACGTGTTGTGGTGACCAAATTAACCTCAAGATCGGGGTGGCTACGTTCAAGATCGGAAAGCCTCGGCAACAGCCAGCCGGCCGCAAAAGACGGCGTCAGAGTCAAAGATATCCGCTTGCGTCCCGGCATCGAACGGATGGCCTCGGTCGCGCGCAGTATCTCGGACATCGGCCCTTTGATCTGATCAAAAAACTGTGCGCCATCCGCGGTCAGAAACAGACGTCCCTTGCGGTTTTCGACCAACCGGACCCCCAGTTCGGATTCAAGCGACTTGACTTGGTGGCTGATAGACGACGCCGAAACTTGCAAGCGTTCCGCTGCCTTGACGGCGCTGCCGGTCAAAGCAACCTCGTAGAAGGACTTCAACCCACCAAAAGGCGGAAAATAATCATGTGGAATGCGCGGTCTGACCTTTGACATGGCGCCATCTTAGCCCTCCTTCGGGAGATGAACAGCCAGAACAGATCAAATCCCTTTCGCACAGTTTATGACTATCTCACACAGTTTTTTGCTAACCAGAAAACGCTGTTTGTTTGATGACCTCGTAACGCTTATTCGCTCGCGTCGTATTACCTCTACGGGCGTATCACCATGTTCCTATGCGAATGCACAGAACATCGGCACAAGTGGTGAATTCCGGCGTCTGGGGATCGACCTGAAAGACGGGCCTATTTCTCTCAGAACTGGCGAATTCAGAAAGCCCACACTGGGCTCAAGCCGCTGTTTTGACATCTCTTCCTCAGTTCATGAGAACTCTTCTTCCAGCAATCCCGAACGTCTGATCTTTTCTAAACAGATAAGTTTAACTGTGGGTCTCTAAGTGTCACTTGGTCGGAAACAGGTCAGCCAGGCGGGCGTTGTTTTTTACGCAATATCGCAGGGAAGGGCTGGGTGCCCAAACCAAACTGTCTTCGTTCGCATAGGTATCCAGACGCGCCAAGATAGTTTCAGCCCCGATCGTATCCGCATAAAACATCAACCCACCACGCCGCCGTGGGAAGCCACAGCTTCTTACGGTAACAAGATCAATACTTCGAGCCGATAAGGCAATTCCTTCGTCAAGCAGACCAACCGCTTCGTTGATCATTGCACATAGCAGCCTGTCCCTGATCTCCTCCTCAGAATAGTCACAGCGGGTGATCCCTGCGAAATGTGCCTCCTCCAATGCCAGGTCGGCCACGATCGGGTCGTCAACCTTCCCACCCCCGCCGGGATATCGATACCAGCCTGCGCCGACCTTTTTGCCCAGCTTGCCCAGCTCGAGCATCCGGTCCGCGATGGGAATATATCGGCGGTTTGGGTCGCGCGGGGCGTTTTCGCGGCGATTGGCAAGAGCGATGTCCACACCGGTCAGGTCCTGCGCCTCGTAAGGGCCCATGGTATAGCCGAATTCGACCATGGCCTCATCCACCTCCCACGGGGTCGAGCCATCCATCAGCACCGTATCCGCCGCTTCGTGGTACCGGGCGAGAATGCGATTTGCGATATGGCTAGTGCCGGGGGTATCCTGCCCCCGCACAGCGCGTTCGGTAAAGAAGATATGGCGCAGGGCGCGGGCTTGTGCGCCTTGCCGCAGGTCCAGAAACGCCGCGCGTTCTTGGGCCGTTGCGTCCGACAAAGGGGTTGTGGCGGATAGCGCCACCAGATCAATCGCCCGAGGCGGCGCGATCTGGTGGGGCATCCGCTGCGCGACATCGGCGCGCGCGGCCGCAATCGCTGTATCATCTGCGGCGGGCCGGTCCCGTAATCCGGGCGGTACAGACAGCTCCAGCGTGCCTACGTCCAGATGCTGCGCAACATCCACCGGGTCCTCTGCGATACCGTCCACCAGCCCCAAGGCTTCGGCCTTTTCAGCGGAGACGGGCTTGCCGGTTGCAATTAAGTCAACCGCCGCCGCAATCCCGATCAGGCGCGGCATGCGTTGCGTGCCGCCCGCGCCGGGCACCACGCCCAGCGTCACCTCGGGAAGGCCAATCCGGGCACCCGGCGCCGCGATCCTATAACGGCAGGCCAACGCCAGCTCACACCCACCGCCCAACGCAACCCCCGTGATCGCCGCAACCCACGGCACGTCCGAGGCCTCGATCCCATTCAAAATTTCCGGCAAATGCGGCGCAACCGGTGGCACGTCAAACTCTCGCGCATCCGCGCCCGCAGCAAATGCGCGCTGCGATCCATGCAGCACCACCCGCGACAAACCTTTCTGTGCCTGAACCCAAGCCAACGCATCCCACAGACCCTGCCGAATGCTGAGACCGATGGCATTCACAGGCGGGTTGTTCAGCCTGACAAAACCGACGACCCCCTGACGCCAGACATCCACGGCCATCATCGGCTCCTTCTGCGTTATAGTTCATTTATGTACGGATATAGACCTAAGTCACGCTTCCAACAGCTTTTGCGTCCGGATCATCGTCACCAAATCATCCAAAGACTGGTCCAGCGCCCGCCCCGATGTGTCCAGCATGAACCGCGCCCGAGCATAAAGAACCTCGCGGCTGGCCAGGATCGAGGTCAGCTGCTCCATCGCGTCGGCATTGCCCGCCATGGGCCGCTCATCACCCTGCGCGCGCACCCGGTCCATATGCTCCTGCGGCGAGGCCTTCAGCCAAATCGTATGGAAACTGGACAGCAACTTGTTGAGCGTCTCGGGCTCGGACACGATGCCACCGGCCACGGCCAGGATCACGCGGTCATAGTTTTCGATCACGCGGTCCAGCGATCCGGCCTCAAGCTTGCGATAGCCTTCCTGCCCGTAAAGGGCGAGGATTTCGTCAATCGGCATCCCGCCATGCAGGGCGATTTCCTTGTTCAGCTCCAGAAACGGCGCATCCAGTTGTTCAGCCGCAAGTTTACCAAGCGTCGATTTCCCCGCACCGCGCAAGCCAATCAGACAGACGCGCTGTGCCCGTCCACCCTGATCGCTGCCCGGCGAGAGCGCCTGCAACACCTGATCACGTGTTTCGCTATCGGCGGCAGAGAACAATTCGGCCACGCGCAGGCTGGTGGAGTTCCACGGATCTTCTGCGCCAACAAACCACTCGATCCGATGATCCAACGAATGCGCGACCCGTTGCAGCAACCCGATCGAAATATTCCCTGTCCCGGATTCAAGCTGCGCCAGATAGCGCTGTGACACGCCCGAGCTTTCGGACAGAACCCGACGAGAAATGCCCTTGCGTTCACGCGCGCTGCGGACCCGTTCGCCCACCTGCACCATCAGCGCCGAGATGCTGCGTTCGATCTCGGATTCTGTGTCGATCTGGGTCGACACCCCGCTGAAGGTTGTAATTTCCGCCATGTTCCGCAATTCCGAATGTGTATAATAATGCACAATACGTTCGCCGGACCAAAAAGGAAAACGGTTATGTCCTGGTCTGCCCGGCGTCACGCAAAAACGGAGCCAACAGGTCTTGGATATCCTGCGGCGGTTGGCGTTTTTCAAACGCGTCCGCTACGATGAAGACGCTGACCGTTTGGGCCGAAAAGCACAGTTGGCCGTCCTGTTCGCCATCGACACGAAACGTGATGGAGGATGTGCCCAACCGACTGGGCCACACGTGACAGGCCAGCGTGTGCCGGGGCGTAATCGGGGCTTTGAAATCCATCTCAAGCCGGACGAAAGGCGTGCCGACGTTACGGTCCAGTTCCAGCTGATACCAGCCCTGACCCAAGTGCTCTTCCCACCAGGCGTTGATTGCATCCAATGTGAACCATGGTAAGCGCCCGGTATAGGCGATGCGCGCCGGGTCGCAATCACCCCATGTCACCCGGATATCATGTCGATAGGCCGAGGCCGGCCGGGCCGACATCAATAGGTCTCCACGTGGTACCGACCAGCGTCGCGCATCTGATCGCGCAGCGCGGTCCAGTCCTGTCCAACCCCCGCCGAGATTTCGGTCAGGGCTTGCTCGACCCCGTCCTCCATATCCCGCAGGCCGCAGATATAAACATAGCTGTTGGGGTCTTTCAGAAGATCGGCGACGATGTCCCGTTTGGCCAGCATCCTGTCCTGCACATATTCCTTGTCCTGACCCTCTTGCCGGCTGAATACCAGATGCTGATCCAACAGCGTCTTGGGTACTTTCTGCAACGGCCCGAAATAGGGCAAGCTGTCAGGCGCTCTCGCCCCAAAAAACATCGTCATGCCACCGTGAATGGTGCCCACCTTGCGCTGACGGCGCATGGTAAAGGCGCGCATCGGGGCCGAGCCGGTTCCGGTGCAGATCATCAGGATTCGCGCATCCGGGTCGTCGGGTAGCAGGAAAGTCGATCCGAATGGCCCGGTGACATTGACCGCATCACCCTTTTTCAGATCACAGACATAGTTCGAGCAAACGCCGCCCTCTTCGCGTTTGACGGTTAGTGAGACATTGTTGAAACCGGGTCGTTCGCCATCGCGCGGGCTGGACACGGAATACAGCCGTGGCAGGTGCGGTTGTCCTTCGTCAGTGGTGCCGGGCGGGATGATCCCGATCGACTGACCTTCCAGAACTGGCATCGGATGACCTTGAAAATCCAGAATGATATGGCGCACGTCACTGTCCGAGGACGCCTCGGTCAGGCGGTAATTGCCCTGCACAACGGCTTGAACAGGTTTGCCCAAATTATACAGGTTGATCGTGGGTTTCGACGCCGTGGCTGGGGCCTTGGATTTGCCTCCCGCACCCTTATGGGCATCGGCGAGCAACGCGGCCATCGCATCATCCAGCGCCTCAATCCCGGTGTCGGCGTCATCCGAACCCACGTCCTCCTGTTCCGGCAACTCCTCCCACTCATATTGCTGCTCAAGGCTGTAGGGCTCGGTCACCACGCGCCATTCGTCGATTGATCCGGTCGGACAGACCGGGATGCAATCCATGCAGAAGTTGCACAGATCCGCATTCACAACCACATTGTTGTCGTCATGCTCGATGGCCTGTTCGGGGCAGGTCATCTCGCACGTATAACAACGGATACAGATTTCCGGGTCGATCAGGTGCTGTTTGATGGGTTTGTTCATGATTTATGCCGTCGCTGAATAAGGGCGGGAAGGGTCATCGCGTCGATAAGTGCTGCGCAGATGCCGGAGCAGGTGTCACAGCCAAGACAACGCCCCCGGATCACCGCGTGATTGGGCTGTATCTCGGCCTTGTCTGCGCTAAGTGCGGAGCGTTCCGCTGGCATCACCCATATCCTTCCCGCGTTGGCTGGCAAGATGCGCGGGCAGAGGGGGGACCCACTGCCCTGCCAAACAGGCCCAAGATCAGGCCATGTGCAGTTTCACATATTCGAAATCGCCGGGCTTGTTGTCGATCCCGACCTTCGGGGCCGAGATCCAGCCAGCGTATTTGCCGGGCTCATAGCACGGCACCATAAGCGACTGGATATAAGCCCCATCTTCTTTGGAAGGCAGCCATTTGTCGGCATTCGCGGCCCACTCCGCTTCCGAGATGATATCGCCTTCGGGATTGGCCTTGATCGCGGCAAAGACGCCGATCTGGCGGTGGAACGCCTCGTCTGGCAGGGCCAAGTTGAACTCGATCCCGGCCTTCTGGATGATCTTGTTCCAGCGCCCGACGCCGCCCGACGCATCGCGAACATAGTCGTCGCGCAACCGCATGTTGATCGCGGTGAGCGCAGGCACATCCTGCTTCACGATCGCCCCATCAACAATGGATTTCACTGCATAAGTGTCGCTTTGCAGCATGTGGTCGTCGTCGATACGGTTCTCCATATACCGGCCCTTAATACCCGCGTTGAAGGCGTTGGCGGCATTGGTCGAGACCTCCTGCCCGAACAGGTCCAGCGACAGCGAATAGTGCAGGTTCAGCTTTTTCTGGATCGTCGGCAGGTCGATCACGCCCAGATCGCGGACCTTGCCGATATCGTAGGGGTCGGTCAAACCGGCCTCGTTCATCGCCTCGCAGGTGCGTTGCACGATACGGCTGACACCGGTTTCGCCCACAAACATATGGTGGGCCTCTTCGGTCAGCATAAAGCGGCATGTCCGGCTGAGCGGATCAAACCCAGATTGCGCAAGGCTTTCCAGCTGCATCTTGCCGTCACGGTCGGTGAAATAGGTGAACATGAAGAAGGACAGCCAATCGGGTGTTTCTTCGTTAAAAGCACCCAACATACGGGGGGCTTCTTCGGAGCCCGAAGACCGGATCAGCAGGTCATCCGCCTCTTCCCGGCCATCCTTGCCAAAGTATTTCTGCAGCAGATAGACCATCGCCCACAGGTGGCGGCCTTCTTCCACGTTGACCTGAAACAGGTTCCGCATGTCATAAAGCGATGGCGCGGTCAGACCCAAGAACCGCTGCTGTTCGACCGAGCCCGGCTCGGTATCGCCCTGAATGACAATCAGACGTTTGAGCATGTTGCGGTATTCGCCCGGCACCTCTTGCCATGCTTTCTCGCCCTTATGCTCACCCATTGGAATGATGCGCTCTTCGACCTGCGGGGCCAGCAAAACGCCCCAACGGTATTCCGGCATTTTCACATAGTCGAACTTGGCCCAGCCTTTGGGGTCAACACTGACGGCGGTCCGCAGGTAGACCATCGAGTCCTGAAAGTTCTGTGGGATCAGCTTATTCCACCAGTCGATATAGCCGGGATGCCATTTCTCAAGCGCTTTCAGAACCTTGCGGTCCTGGCTCAGGCCGACATTGTTGGGAATCTGAGTGTCGTAACTTACGTTGATGACGTCTAGCATGTCTTTCTCCTGATGAAGCTCGGGCGGAACCTGTCACACACGTTCCATGTCATATTCGCCGCGCAGCCCGGTGCCGTACCGTTGCAACGCGCCATCGGGACCCACCGCATTGGGACGGTTGAAAATCCAGTTCTGCCATGCGGTCAGGCGACCAAAGATGCGGGTTTCCATGGTTTCGGGGCCAGCGAAACGCAGGTTTGCCTCCATCCCGGTCATCGCATCGGGGCTGAACGAGGCGCGCTCTTCCTCGAAGATGCGGATCTCGTCTTCCCAGTCGATGTCGTCCAAGATCATCGTCACAAGGCCCAGCTCGTCGGCAGCTTCGGCATCCAGCGCGGCGTTTTTATGGTCTTCTATTTGGCCAGCCGTATTGGGCGTGCCATAGAACCGGGTTTCAAGCCGGGTCAGGTCATTGCCCATAGGCAAAGGTCCAAAATTGGCATCGGTCAGAGTGACCGTCGCCAAGGGACGATTGTCGCCTTCGAACTCGTCTTCCATCATATATGTGCGATCCACCGCCCACAGGATTTCGGCCAGAATACCCGTAAAGCACGAGCCATGTTCGACCAGCGCCGACATCGACCGTGATGTGACGTCGATCCGTTTCAGCAGACGCTTCCAATACTGCAGCACCTCGTTGGCCAGCCAGTGGTCACGGTTGGCCAGCAAAAGCGCCTCATGCGCCTGGAACAGCTCGGGGTCGCCTTGGGTGCGGAAGACCAGCAGGCCGAGCTCCATTTCGTTCAGGCGCAGGTGCAGAATTGCGTCGTCCAGTTCGCGCGCCAGCCGCAACAGATAGGCCTGATCCCCCTGCGCCGTGAACGCGGCCATGTCCTGCGGAGCGTTGGCATCCGGGCCGCTGATCGTCACGGTCGCCTTGCGGGCACCCCGATCAACAGCCACCTCAATCAAGCTATACGTGACCGAGCCATCTTCGCCGACCGTCTTGTCCAATAGACCCAGAGCAACCCCTGCAGCATCCGGCTTGGACATCGCGGCGGCGAATTCGAGGGCACGTTCTTGCACCGTGGCGTCGAACTTGGAGTTCGGCACGACCTCATCCACCAGACGCCAATCCAGTGCCCGCTTGCCTTTGACCCCTTCTTCGGTCGAGCAGAACACATCGGCCAGATCGCGCCGCACCTTACGTTTATCCGTCACCCGCGTCAGCCCACCAGTTCCGGGTAGAACCGCCAACAGAGGCACCTCGGGCAGCGCGACCGAGGAGGTGCTGTCATCGGTCAGCATGATGTGGTTGCAGGCCAGCGCCAGCTCATAACCACCCCCGGCGCAGGCGCCTTTGACGGCGGCAATATATTTCTGGCCGCTGTCTTTTTCGGCGGCTTCGTAGGTGTTGCGCGTCTCATTCGTGAATTTGCAGAAGTTCACCTTGTGGCTGTGGGCCGCCCCCCCGAGCATCCGGATATTTGCACCCGCGCAGAACACCCGTTCCTTACCGGATTGCATGACGACCACTTTCACCTCGGGATGTTCAAAGCGCATCCGTTGCACGATATCGGCCAGTTCGATATCGACGCCCAGATCGTAAGAGTTCAGCTTGAGTTGATAACCCTCGAACAGCCCCTGATCTTCGTCGACATCCATAAACAAGTTCGCAACCGGCCCATCATATTCCACCCGCCAATGGCGATACTGCGATGGATCAGTCTGAAAATTGATGACCTTGGTCATGTGCAACTCCTACGTTCAGTCATGCAGAATAGTGCGCTGCATGTATCGAGTAAAGGAATGAGTGCAAAATAACGCATCTTTTAGATGCAATTTTTACTAGCCTTATCCCCTACTTCTACTTTCTTGTGCATTATATTACACATTTCACCATGCAAACTCAAAACAGCCCCTCCTGCCCGGTCCACCGCCTCGCGAGCCAGATCGTCGGATAAGGTCATTAGACGCGCCATCGCGCGAGGCTGCCCCATCCGGCCTTTAAGACAGGCGTTTGCGTATTGAATAACCGCCTGCACCATCAGACGTTCTGGCGAATTGGGCGGGCAGGCCAGCCAGACGGCCTCGAGCACCTCATGCGCCTCCCAATAGTACCCCTCATTCAGAAAGGCCAAACCGCTGGTCCAGGCGGATGTATCCACCAGATCAGACGGCGCAACATCCGACAGGCCGATTTTCAGCGGGTCAAACAGACCTTCGGGGTGACGCGCTGTCTGACCCGGTACGTAAGCGTGCGGAGGCCAACAGTCGCTGGTCATGCCATTTCAGGCATTGCCTGTTCCAACCGCTCAAGCCGGGCGGTGAACTCTGCGATTGCTGTCAGGGTTGCTGTGGGTTGATCAAACTGAGGGGCGTGCCGACAATTGTCCAGTATGGCTGTTTCGACGGGAGCATAGCTGCGGGTTTCAACCTCGGCAATCTGAGCCGGTGTGCCATACTGATCATCACGCCCCTGAATCGCAAGCGTCGGAATGCGCAGGTAGTCGATGGCATCCGCCACGTTCCAGTCCTTGAAACCGGGGTCCAGCCAAACATCACACCAGCCACTGAAGGTCGCGGCGGGGTCACGGTGATACGCAGCCAACCGCCCGGCCAGATCGTCGGTATCGAACGCCTCCCGCGCGGCGGCAATCGAGGCCAACCCCATCTCTTCGACAAAGAAATGCGGCGCCATCAAGATCAGCCCTCGTACCCGCTGGTCCGAGACCGAACCCGCATAGATCGTCGCTATCGTCGCACCGTCAGAATGGCCCAGCAGAACCGCCCGCTGAATACCAGCCTGATCCAGAACGGGACCCAGAACCTGCTGCGCTTCGACAGTCATGTAGTCCAGAGTGCGCGGCAGCTCTGCTGGATCGGATTGGCCATAGCCAGCGCGGGAATAGGCCAGAACACCAAAGCCGGTTGCCGCCGAAATCTCGGCAGGGAAATCCCTCCACATCGCGACGCAACCCAGCCCTTCGTGCAGCATCACGATGGTTGGCGCATCCTGTGGCGCAGGGCCCCAGGTGCCGTATTCCAATTCCGTGCCGTTCACATCCATGCGGCCCGAGCCGCCATCCTGCCAGATCATGCGGTTTCCCTCAGTTTGAAACGTTGGATTTTGCCGGTTGCGGTTTTGGGCAGATCATCCACCACCTCGACCCAGCGCGGATATTTCCACTTGCCAATCCGGTCTTGGACAAAGTCCTTCAGATCCCCAATCGCATCCGCGCTTTGACCATCTTTCAGAACGACAAAGGCGCGAGGCTTGTCCAGGCCTTGCTCGTCGGCATGGGCCACAATCGCGGCCTCAAGGATCGCGGGATGTTCGATCAGCGTCTGTTCAATCTCGAACGGGCTGACCCAGATACCGGACACCTTGAACATGTCATCCGTGCGCCCGCAATAGATATAGCGACCCTCGGCTGTGCGCTCGTATTTGTCGCCAGTCCGGGTCCAATGCCCCTCGAAAGTCGCGCGCGATTTCTCGCGCCGGTTCCAATAGCTTTCGGCTGAGGAAGGACCGCGAACTAGCAGCTCGCCCACCTCGCCATCGCCAACCTCGTGATCGGCCTCGTCGACCAGACGCACGTCATAGCCGGGCACCGCCGTGCCGGAGGTTCCATAGACAATGTCGCCGGGTCGGTTCGACAGGAAGATATGCAGCATCTCGGTCGAGCCCACGCCATCCACGATCTGCGCGCCCATATTCTTCTCCCATGCCTCACCCACCTCGCGCGGTAGCGCCTCGCCAGCCGAGGTACACAGGCGAAGATTTGGTTCGCTTTGTAGATCGCCCGCCTCGAACCGCGCATTCATCGCGGCAAAGAAGGTGGGCACGCCGCAAAACAGCGTCGGCTTGTGCGCGGCGATGATCTGAAACGCCACATCCGGCGTCGGGCGACCGCCCAACAGTATTGTCGTCGCCCCCACCGACAGTGGGAAGGTCAGACCGTTACCCAACCCATAGGCAAAGAACAGCTTGGCGACGGAAAAGACCACGTCATCCTCACGGATACCCAGCACCTGCGCCCCGAATGTATCGGCGGTCGCCCGAAGGCTGGACTGCACATGGCGCACCCCTTTGGGCAAACCCGTCGAGCCCGAGGAATAGAGCCAGAACGCGGCCTCATCACTGTCCGAGGTGACGGTTTCCACTGGCGTGGCCCCATCCATGAACGCCTCAAGGCTGGTGGTGCCATCGGGCGCGTCGCCTATAACGATCACCTGCCGCAGGTTTGTATTGCCTTGGATCGCAGGTGCAACCGTGGCCCACATCTCGGCCGATACGATCAGAACCGTCGCGCGGCTATCGTTCAGGGTCGCGGCGTAGACCGGCGCGGACAGCAATGTGTTGATCGGCACCGGAATGGCCCCGGCTTTGATCGCGCCCCAGAACAAGATAGGGAATTCGATCTGGTCCAGCACGACCATCGCCACACGTTCTTCCCGGCGCACGTCATGGCGCGCCAGCGCGCCGGCAAACCGTGCGCTTTCCTCGGCCAGGGCGCGATAAGTCAAGGTGCGTTGCTGTCCGTCGGCCTCGTGAAAGGCCACTTTGTCGCCGCGCCCTTCGCGCAGGTGACGATCCACAAACCAAAGGGCTGCATTCTGGTTTTCTGACACGGGTTCCTCCTCCCCTCGACAGGCCAGCGGCTGCTTGCCGGAAAAACAATCACCCTGATGCGCCGCCCATCTCCCCTATGGGACGCCACGTTGGGGGATCATTCGAATCGAGGTTTTTGGAAAATTCCGCCCCGACGCCTGAAATATGCGTTATAATGCACATCTCCCAGATATGTTTGCAACAGTGTTTTTTGCGTTTGTGCATTTTCTTGCACAAATGGGCGTAGATCAGCCAAATGGGATCAGGAATAGAGTGATCGCAGGGAACAGCACCAAAAGGACAACACGCAGAATGTCAGACCCGACAAAGAACAGCACGGCCTTGTAGGTCTCGGTCATGCGGGTTTCACGGTCCATCGTGTTGATCACAAACAGATTCATCCCAACCGGAGGCGTGATCAACCCGACCTCTACTACGATCAGCACGAGGATACCGAACCAAATGGCTGTGCGTTCTTCGGCGATGCGGTCGGCCATGCCTTGTGTGACTCGGATACCGATCTCTTTCTGCAAATCGCGACTGATCTCAGCCCCCGAGGCAATCAGGGCTTCGACTTCAGCGCGGATGTCGGGGGCGATGTCGGCAGCTCCGGCCAGAGCAGCGCGGGCTGCATCATGTTGCATCGCGATCAGGTCGACCAAGCCGAAATCCAGCACGGATATGACCGGGTAGAAGATGGGAATCGTCAGCAGGATCATGCTGAGGCTGTCCATCACGCAACCAAGAACCAGATAAAACACCAGGATCAGCGCCAGAATTGCCCAGGGGCTAAAGCCCTGACCCAGCACGAAATTCGCCAGTTCCTGCGGCACATTCGTCAGCGCCAGAAACCCGTTGTAGAACCCCGCGCCCAGAATGATGAAAAAGATCATCGCGGTGGATTTGGCTGTGGTGGTGAAACTGTCTTTCAGTGTCGACCATGTCAGCCCGCCATTCGCAAGCGCGATGAGTCCGGTTCCAGCCGCACCCACAGCAGCGCCTTCTGTGGGCGTGAACCAACCCGCATAGATGCCGCCGACAACGCCGCCAAAGACAACCAGCACGGGCCAGACGTCCAGCAACAGCCGAAACCGTTCACGGTAAGGCACGGCAGGACGGGTTCCGGCGCTGTCTGGGTAAAGGCGCACATAGACCGAGACGGCAATCACATAACCCAATGCCGCCAGAACGCCGGGGATAAATGCAGCTAGAAACAGCTTGGCGATATTCTGTTCGGTCAGGATCGCGTAGATCACCAACACAACCGAAGGCGGGATCAGAATGCCCAACGTCCCCCCCGCGGCCAACGTGGCGGTCGAGAAGCCACCGGCATAGCCATACCGACGTAACTCAGGCAGTGCCACGCGCCCCATCGTGGCCGCCGTGGCCAACGAAGACCCGCAGATCGCCCCGAACCCTGCGCAAGCTCCAATCGCGGCCATGGCGACACCGCCCCGGCGATGGCCCAAAAAGCCCTCGGCCGCTTTGAACAGCGCCGTCGACATCCCGCCCAGCGTGGCAAAATACCCCATAAGCAGGAACATCGGCACAATCGACAGGGAATAGCTGGAGAAGGTCGTGTAGGTCTCGGATTTCAACCGGCCCAGCGGGATGTTCATGTTTCCGGTGACGGTCACGATACCGACCAGCCCGGTGACGAACATGGCCAACCCGATCGGCACACGGGCGAAAATCAACAAAAGCAGAGCGGGAAAGGACAGCAACCCGATGGCGAGATCGCTCACGGCAGGAGTTCCTTTCCTGTCGCGCATTCGCGGATGCGGATGCCCGCCATATAAAGACCGACGACCGCCGCCATGACGGCTGCGCAAAAGCTGGCGGCATAACCCCACCAGACGGGGAATTGCAGGATAAACGTATTCTCACCAAACCGCAGCTTCGCCATCATGCCCCCGAACAACTGCACTGCGATCAGCACCAAAACGGCGGCAAAGACCACCTCGGCCAACATGCGCAAGATACGGTCAACCCGAGGCGATAGTTTCGAGGTGAAAATATCCACGACCGCATGACCCGAATTCAACTGGCAGAGCGGCAGGAAGGCAAAGATGGCAAAGGCCACCCCGGCCTCGACGATCTCGAAATCGCCGTTGATAGGCCCGACACCCAGCCCCAAAGCCCATTCGGAAAAGCCCGGCGCAACCTGTCCGATCCACCCATGCAGCAATGTATTGAGGGACCGGCCCAGAACCGAGATACAGATCAACAGGATCAAAGCCGTCAGAACAGCGCCGCCCAGCAATGCCATGCCGCGCGCCAGCTTTTCTATCGTTTGGTGCATGTCCCCTCCACCAACGGTGCCGATGCAGATTTTGGTACAATTGCCGCGCGACGCTCAGACTGCGCCGCGCGGATGATCCGGCTTAGCTGCCGTGTTCGGCCATCAGCGCCTTGGCGCGATCGATCAGGGCCTGACCGTCAATGCCCTTTTCGTTCATCTCGGACAGCCAGGTGTCATAGACAGGCTGTGCCGCCTCGGCCCAGGCGGCGGATTGTTCGGCGTCCAGAGTCACCACGTTATTGCCGCGATCCAGCGCGATTTCACGTGCGGGCTCGTCATAGGCCTGCTGGACTTCGCCTGCGAACATGGAGAACTCCAGACCCGAATTGTCGTCGATGACGGCTTTCAGGTCATCAGGCAGCGCGGCGTATTTATCCTTGTTCATGGCAAGGACGAAGGTCACGGTATACATCATCGGCCCGGTGAATTCGGTATGGTTTTCTACCAGTTCCGGCACTTTCAACGCCTTGGTCACTTCCCACGGAATGGTCGTGCCGTCGATCACACCCTTGGACAGCGCCTCGGGCACCGCGGGCACAGGCATACCCACCGGGGTCGCGCCCAATGTGCTGAGCAAGGCGTTGACCTGACGCGAGGCGCCACGGATTTTCATGCCGTTGAAATCGTCTGGCGTCAGAACCTCTTTGTTGGCGTGGATCATGCCGGGGCCGTGGACCCAGCCACCCAGAACCTTCACGTCCGAGAATTCACGCGCGGCGATGTCTTCTTCCAGCAAGGTCCAGAACGCAGCCGAAGCGGGCTTGGCGTCATTCACCAGGAAGGGCAGTTCGAACACTTCGGTCGACGGGAAGCGGCCCGGCGTATAGCCGATGACGTTCCAGGTCATGTCGATCACGCCGTCGATCACCTGATCCAACAATTCCGGCGGCTTACCGCCCAGTTGCATCGAAGGATAGCGGGTGATTTCGATACGTCCGCCCGAATCCTCTTCGATCTTGTCGGCCCAGACGTCGATGATTTTCGATGGAATCGTCGCCTGCGCAGGTAAGAAGCTTTGCAGGTTGAATTCATATTCGGCAGCCGTTGCCGCCGTCCCCATGCTTAGGGCCAAAGCCCCTAACGCCCCGATCAGCGTGCGTTTGATCTTCATTGGTTCCTCCTCCTCTGCGCGATGCGTCGCGATGCAATTTAATGCATAACATGCATAATATCGCAACTTTTTTTGCAGACCCGCTTATCATCAGTCCAGCGTCCCAGGTCCGATACGGGGCGGTATCCAGTCATCGCATGGGATCATGTATGGCCCCCTTATGCTTTTATCGCAACGGTATGGCCGCATCCGTGCGTTGCGAAACCTCTTGCACAATGCAATCCTGCACAGCGGGGACAGGAGGATAAGATGCGGACGCAAGTTCTTGTGATCGGCGGCGGGCCGTCGGGTTTGCTGTTGTCACAGCTTCTGGCAACGCAGGGAATCGACAGCATCGTACTGGAGCGTCGGACGAAGGACTATGTGTTGGGCCGCATCCGCGCCGGCGTGTTGGAGCAGGGCTTTGTCGACCTGATGGATCAGGCAGGCGTCAGCGCGCGCCTGCACGCTGAGGCAATTGAACATAGCGGCACGTTGATCGCGGTCGAAGAGGATTGCTTCCGGGTCGACTTTCAGCACCATACCGGCACCCCGGTTCTGGTTTACGGCCAGACCGAAGTGACCCGCGACCTCTATGACGCGCGCGAGGCCGCAGGTGGCGCGATGATCTTCAACACCGAAAACGTCACCATTCATGACGCTGAAACCGACACCCCCTATGTGACCTTCACCACCGATGGGCAAGATCAGCGTATCGATGCGGATTTCGTCGCGGGCTGCGACGGGTTTCACGGGGTCAGCCGACAGACCATCCCGCTGTCGGTCCGGCGCGAATACGAAAAGATCTATCCTTTTGGCTGGCTGGGCATTCTGTCCGAAACCCCGCCTGTGCATCACGAATTGATCTATGCCTCGTCCCATCGCGGCTTTGCGCTGTGCTCGATGCGAAACGAAGCGCTGAGTCGCTATTACATCCAGTGTTCTCTGTCCGATCACCCCGAAGACTGGACCGACGCCGCCTTTTGGGCCGAGCTTAAACGCCGCATTCCAAAGGAATTTGCCGATCGCCTAGTGACTGGCCCGTCCATCGAGAAATCGATCGCGCCGCTGCGTTCCTTTGTGACCGAGCCGATGCAGTGGGGGCGGCTGTTTCTGTGCGGGGATGCCGCGCATATCGTGCCCCCAACCGGGGCCAAGGGGCTGAATACGGCGGCCTCGGACGTGCATTACCTGTTTCAAGGTTTGAAGGACTATTACCAAGATGGGTCTGAGGCCGGGATCGACACGTATTCGCAAAACGCTCTGGCGCGGGTTTGGAAGGCCGAGCGGTTCAGCTGGTGGTTTTCAACGCTGCTCCACCGCTTTCCCGACCAGTCCGAATTTGACCTCAAGATGCAACGGGCCGAGATTGACTTTCTGCGCAGCAACGAAGCCGCGCAAAAGGCGATGGCCGAGAACTATGTGGGGCTGCCGTATTAAAGATGACCGACGAAAAGGGGAACGTGATGGATCGCCATGCAACCGGCATGTCCGTGCGCCGCAAAGTTCTGGGCGACGCCCATGTAGATCGTGCCGAGGCGCGCAAAACCACCTTTGACGCGCCGTTTCAGGACATGATCACCGAAACCGCGTGGGGCACGCTGTGGGCGGACGACACGATCACCCCGCGCGAACGGTCTATGATCACGCTGGCGCTGCTGGCCGCGACGCGGAACTTTGACGAGATCCCCATGCATGTGCGCGCCTGCGCCAATACCGGGGCTTCGAAAGACGATATCCTTCAGGCTTTCCTGCACGCCGCCGTCTATGCGGGCGTTCCCTGCGCCAATCGGGCCATTGCCCTTGCCAAACAAACCTTTTCCGAGATGGAGGACATGGCGGAATGACCCAGCTTTTCCCACGCGACAGGGCCTGGCATCCGCAAGCCTTGGACCCCAATTATAAAACCAGCGTGACACGCTCTCCGAAACAACCGCTCTTGTCGCTGGAAGGGACCACAAGCGAGCTGTCCGGCCCGACCTTTGGCCATAGTGACATCGACCCGTTGGACAATGACCTTCTGCGCAATTTCGCTACAACCGGCGATCCGGTGGGTGAACGTATCTTGCTGCACGGACGGGTGCTGGATGAAAACGCCCGCCCGGTGCCCAATACACTGGTCGAGATCTGGCAGGCCAATGCGGGCGGGCGGTATCGCCACAAAAAAGACACCTATCTGGCTGCTATCGACCCGAATTTCGGCGGCTGTGGGCGAACGCTGACCGATGATCAGGGCTACTACCAGTTTCGCACCGTCAAACCCGGCGCTTATCCTTGGCGCAACTGGGTCAGCAGTTGGCGGCCTGCGCATATTCACGTGTCAGTCTTCGGAACCAGCTTTGCGCAGCGCCTGATCACGCAGCTTTACTTTGAAGGCGACCCGCTGATTGCCAAGTGTCCGATCATCAACACGATCCCCGACCCGCGCGCGATTGACCAACTGGTGGCCGCGCTGGATATCAACGCCTCCGTCCCTTTCGATTGTCTTGCTTATAAGTTCGACCTCGTGCTGCGCGGGCAGCGGTCGACCTATTTCGAAAACCGGCCCGAGGGGAACTGACCATGGTGCAAAGGCTGAACTATCTCAAGGAAACACCCTCACAGACCGCGGGGCCCTATGTGCATATCGGGCTGGCCCCCGGAGACGCCGGGTTCGATATCTACCGGCACGAGTTAGGCCGTGACATCGCGGGGCCAGACGCGTCAGGGACGAAGATCACTGTGCGCGGTATGGTACGCGACGGAACCGGCGCTCCGGTCAAGGATGTACTTATCGAAACATGGCAGGCGGATGCAAATGGCGTTTTTCCCGATCAGGGCTCTGTTGATCCGGGCTTTCGTGGCTGGGGCCGTGTGATACCGGATTTCGACACGGGTGAATGGGCGTTCGGCACAATCAAACCGGGCGCTGTTAAAGACCAAACCGGCGCAGTGATGGCCCCGCATATTAACTTGTGGCTCGTTGCTCGTGGGATCAATCTAGGCCTCAACACCCGGCTTTATTTCCCCGATGAAACGGCGGCAAATGCGTCGGATCCGGTGTTGAACCTGATTGAACAGCCCGCGCGCAGGCAAACTCTGATCGCGGAACAGGTGGAAGGCGGCTACCGGTTCGATATTCAATTACAAGGCCCCTCAGAAACGGTGTTTTTCGATGTCTGATCCTGTCTCACAAACCCCCTGCATCATCTGTGTGGCCATCACCGGTTCGGTGCCCACCAAGGCCGACAACCCTGCCGTTCCCATCAGGGTGCCGGAGCAGATCGAAAGCACTCATGAAGCTTTCGAGGCCGGAGCCTCCATCGCTCATTGCCATGTGCGCGACGCCGAGGGCAAACCCACCTCGGACCCCGACCTGTTTGGTGCGCTGAAGGAAGGGATCGAAACGCACTGCCCCGGCATGATAGTGCAGCTTTCCACCGGAGGTCGTTCGGGTGCGGGCAAGGCGCGCGGGGGTATGTTACCGCTGTCCCCGGACATGGCCTCGCTTTCGGTGGGATCGAACAACTTTCCGACGCGCGTTTATGAAAACCCACCCGATCTGGTGAACTGGCTGGCCAGCGAGATGGTAACCTACGGCGTCAAACCCGAGATCGAGGCCTTTGATCTGTCGCATATCCTGCAAGCGGCCCGGATGCACCGCGAGGGGCAATTGCCCGATACGCCCTATATTCAATTCGTCATGGGCGTCCGCAATGCCATGCCCGTGGATCGAGATGTATTCGATTTCTACGTCAAAACAGTGCACCGCCTGTTCGGAGACGTCCCGTGGTGCGCCGCCGGGATCGGGGCTGGGCAGATCAAGCTGAACGAATGGTCCATCGCGGCGGGCGGGCACGTGCGCACGGGACTAGAGGACAACGTGCGTCTGGATCGCGACACGCTTGCCCCGTCCAATGCAGCCCTGGTGCAGCGGGCCGTTGACCTGTGTCATGCGCATAAACGCCCGATTGCGAATGTCGATCAGGCCCGTGCCATTCTGGGCTTGCGCCCGGCTGCGGCCTAACGCCAGTCCGGACGACCCAAGATAAGGACGACAAAAATGACCGATCTGTTCTCGCACCCCTGGTTTTCCGGTCTGTTCGGCGACGCCGAGGCACAAGAGATCTGGTCGGCGGAGCGGTCGCTCGCCCATATGCTGGCCTTCGAGGCCGCCTATTCGCGCGGACTGGGTGCAATCGGCAAAATCCCTGCCGACCAAGCGGACGCTGCGGCCACATGGATTGAGCAAGCCGCGCCCGGCATTGAGACCTTGCGCGCGGGTACCATGGCGGATGGGCTGCCTGTTCCGGCGCTGGTTCAGGCCCTGAGATCGGATGCAGGACCACTGGCACCAGCCATTCACACCGGAACGACCTCGCAGGACGTAATGGACACGGCCTTGGCGTTGACCTTGCGCGAGACCACGGACCTGTTGCAAGAGCGCCTGTTGCGGCTGTCGGTCCTACTGGGCAATCTCAGCGAACAATTTGGCGAACGCAAAATCATGGGGCGCACACGGATGCAGGCTGCCCTGCCCGTCACAGTCGGCCACCGGATCGAAACCTGGCGTGATCCGCTTCGGGCCTATCACCAAAGCCTGTCCGACCTGCGCCATCGCGTGGAATGCGTACAACTGGCCGGACCTGTTGGCGATGGTCAGACGATCGGGCCTGCGCAACGCGACTTGGCGAAGCATATCGCCGATGCCCTTGGACTGCATGTGGCGGGCCAAAGCTGGCACACTGCCCGCGATAGGGTGGTGGAATATGCCGATCTGCTGTCGCGTATCTCGGGGTCGCTGGGGAAGATGGGGCAGGATATCTGCCTGATGGCCCAACAGGGCGTGGATGAGATCACGCTGTCCGGTGGCGGGGCATCTTCGGCTATGCCACATAAACAGAACCCCATTCTGGCCGAGCTGCTGGTGACACTGGCCCGGTTTAACGCCACACAGGTGTCTGGGATGCATCACGCATTGGTGCATGAACAGGAACGATCCGGCAGCGCTTGGGCGTTGGAATGGATGATCTTACCGACTATGGCGCAGACCACGGCTCGGTCACTCACTGCGGCGACCACATTGTGCACTCAGATCGTTTCTATTGGTACCGCGCCCGCCTGACCCCGCTCTGCTTGTTGACCTGATCCCTGCACCGCTTGGATTCAGCCAACCGAACTATTCTGGGCGACCTAGCAAAGTTGCGACCACTCCACCCCATTTTTTCGACAAGCTCATGAAACTGTGCTTTGGAAGCGGTGGCTTTTGCAAAACATAGGCATCCATCAGCTGTCCAATCGTCTTCCGGTCTTACTGTCGAAAAAATGCATGTGCTCCGGTGCAACCGAAAAGCGCATACTCGGATGGCGGCCTTCGATTGGGTGGACACCCGGCAGGCTGACGGTGATCATCGCGCCAGAGCCCGCAAGATGGCCGTGCAACAACGTGTTCGCTCCCAAGGGCTCTGCCATCTGAACCGCTGTCTCGAACGGGCCGTTTTCATCTACGGTCAGATGTTCTGGTCGAATCCCAAGTTTCAAAGCAGTATTGGGACCTTGTGACGGGCCAATTTCGGATGCGCCGACCCGGATCAACCCGTTCTCACGCTGCGCATCGAAAACGTTCATCGCAGGACTTCCTATGAATTGCGCGGCAAACAACGTTTTAGGGGTCTCGTAAACTTCTAACGGGGTGCCAATCTGTTCGGCCACGCCCCCGTTCATGACAATCATCCGATCGGCCATCGTCATCGCTTCGACCTGATCATGGGTCACATAAAGAGACGTGATCCCTAACTTTTCCTGAAGCTCACGAATTTCGAGACGCATTTGAACGCGCAGCTTGGCATCGAGGTTCGAGAGCGGCTCGTCAAACAGAAAAACAGCCGGTTCGCGGACAATGGCCCGACCCATCGCAACACGCTGACGTTGACCCCCCGACAGTTGTCTCGGCTTACGATCCAGCAACGGCTCCAATTGCAACAGCTTGGCCGCCTCGGTGACTTTCTGGTCGATCTGCGCCTTGGGCAAGCGTGCAATTTTCAGGCCGTACCCCATGTTCTGACGCACGGACATGTGTGGATAGAGCGCATAATTCTGGAACACCATCGCAATATCGCGGTCCATCGGCTCTTTTTCATTTGCACGCTCGCCACCGATCCGTATTTCGCCAGAGGTGACTGTCTCTAACCCGGCCACCATGCGCAAAAGCGTCGATTTTCCGCAGCCTGACGGGCCGACGATTACAATGAATTCTCCGTCTTCGATTTCCATGTCGATGCCGTGGATCACGTCCGTCGGGCCAAAGCTTTTCTTGACGTCTTGCAGGGTAACAGTTGCCATTTCTTATTTCTCGCTATCGACAAGGCCGCGGACAAACAGCTTTTGCATGGACACGACGACGATGACCGGTGGTATCATCGCCAGAATGGATGTGGCCATGATCGTCGGCCAATGGGCAAAATCATCGCCAGATGGGAACATCTGCTTGATGCCCATCACGATGGTGTTCATTTCGGGATCAGTGGTGATCAGCAGAGGCCACAGGTATTGGTTCCAGCCATAGATAAACAGGATCACAAACAAAGCGGCGATGTTGGTGCGGCTCATGGGCACGACAATATCAATGAAAAACCGCATCGGGCGGGCACCATCGACACGCGCGGCCTCGGCCAATTCATCGGGAATGGTCAGAAAGAACTGACGGAACAGGAAGGTCGCGGTGGCCGAAGCGATCAGCGGGAAGATCAGCCCGGAATAACTGTTTAGCATACCAAACCCGGCCACGACCTCAAACGTTGGTACGATCCGCACCTCGACCGGCAGCATAAGGGTGATGAAAATCATCCAGAAAAAGGTCTGACGACCGGGAAAACGGAAATAGACAATCGCAAAAGCCGACAGCAACGAGATGATGATCTTGCCCACTGCTATGCCGATTGCCATCACCAGACTGTTGAACAGCATCGTCGCCACGGGCACATTCACGCCTGAAAACAATGCCGCCTTGTAGTTCACCCAGAACTGATCCCCTGGCACAACAGGCATGGGCGGCGACACGATATCTGCTTGCGTGACGGTCGAGGCCACAAAGGCCAGCCAGATGGGAAAGAAAATGATCAGCACGCCTACGATCATGAGCGCATGGGTCAGCCAGATGCCGGCACCGCGTTTCTCGACCATTCCATTCTGTTGGGCGGCCATCAGTAGTGCACCCTCTTTTCCACGTATTTGAACTGGATCACTGTCAGCAAGCCAACAACAACCAGCAGGATAACGGATTGCGCTGAAGATGAGCCCAGATCCTGCCCCACAAACCCGTCTGAAAAGACCTTGTACACCAGAATGGTCGTGGCTTGTTGTGGACCGCCCCCGGTGATCGTGTGGATGACCCCGAAGGTTTCAAAGAATGCGTAGACAACATTTACCACCAACAAGAAGAACGCCGTTGGTGATAAAAGGGGCAATACGATGGTGAAAAACCGGCGCCAAAACCCGGCACCATCTATCGCCGCCGCCTCTATCACCGATCTTGGCACAGATTGCAGCGCCGCAAAGAAGAACAGGAAGTTATAGCTGATGCGCCCCCAGGCGGAGGCGACGACAACCAGCCCCATGGCTTCGGTTCCATTCAGTACGTGGTTCCAGTCATAGCCAAGTTGGCCCAGATACCACGAGATAACGCCGACGCGGGTGTTGAACATGAAAAGCCACAACACCCCGGCCACAGCTGGCGCGACCGCATAGGGCCAAATGAGCAGCGTCCTGTAAACGCCGGATCCTTTGATCAAGCGATCCGCGATCACTGCCAGAAACAGTGCAGGTATCATCGAGCAAAAGGTGACAAGCGTCGAAAACACCGCCGTTGTCACGAATGACGCGCGATAAAACTTGTCGCTAAGCAGGAACTCGAAATTGCCCAACCCAACGAATTGCGAGGACAATCCGAAAGGATCCGGAATAAACAAAGACTGCCATACGGCCTGTCCGGCGGGATAAAAGAAAAAAACGGCCGAGATGATGACCTGCGGCGCAATCAATGCAATTGGCAAAAGCCAGCCGCGAAAAGTGACGCGTTTTTCCAATTTGTCAGCCCACCAGCAGTTTAGAATGCGGGCTCTGACGAGCCCGCATGTGCCAAGAGTTTAGCGATTTGCCGATTCAAAACGGCGCAGCAACGCATCACCACGTTCTTTAGCGCTATCCATCGCTTCCTGGGCGGTCTTTTCGCCGGACCAGATTGCCTCGAGTTCTTCGTCGATGATGCCACGGATTTGATCGAAAGACCCAAGACGCAGACCCTTGGAGTTTGCGGTCGGCTCTTTCGCAGTCATTTGAATCACGGCAATGTCGGTGCCAGGGTTTTCTTCGTAGAACCCGGCGTTGCGCGTCTCGACACCGGCTTCGGCGGTGATCGGCAGATAACCGGTATTCTGGTGCCAATCGGCCTGAACACCCGAGGTCGACAGGAAGCTAAGAAACTCGCCAACGCCTTTATACGCGTCGTCCTCATGGCCTTCCATCACCCAAAGCGAAGCACCGCCGATGATCGTATTCTGCGGCTCGCTGATCACGCCTGACCAATAGGGCAAGGGGCGCACGTCAAAGTCGAACTGAGCTTCGGCTTTGATACCTGCGTAACCCGCAGAGCTTTCGGTGAACAAAGCGCATTCGCCAGACCGGAAATTCGCACCGCCTTCGTTGCGGCGACCGGTATAGATGAATTTGCCATCCTTTGCCCAATCTCCCATCGCAGTTAGATGCGCGACCTGCGTGGGTCCGTTCAGCATCAACTCGGTGTCCAGACCGGCAAACCCATTGTCCTTCGAGGCGAACGGGACGTCGTGATAAGCAGATAGGTTCTCAAGGTGAATCCAGCTTTGCCACGCAGTGACCAGGGGACAGTCTTCACCCCCGGCTTTCAGCTGATCAAGGGCAGCGCCCACGTTTTCCCAAGTGGACAGGTCTGTATCGGGGTCGACACCGGCCGCCTCGAAAGCATCGCGATTGACCCACAACACTGGCGTGGACGAGTTGAATGGTAAGGACAGCATGTCGCCGTCCGTCGTGGTGTAATAGCCTTTGACAGCGCCAATATAGGCGTCCGGATCAAAAGACGCACCACTCTCGGCCATGACCTCGAATACCGGCTTGATTGCCCCTTCGGCAGACATCATCGTGGCGGTGCCAACCTCGAACACCATTAGGATGTGGGGTTGTTCACCAGCGCGGAACGCCGCAATCCCCGCGTTCAGTGTTTCTGAATAATTGCCCTTGTGGCTTTCTATAACCACGAATTCATCCTGGCTGGCGTTGAATTCTTCGACCTGGGCCTTCACCAGTTCACCCAACCGACCCGTGAAGGCGTGCCAGAATTGAACTTCGGTCTGCGCCATTGCAGCCACCGGAGACAAAGCAGTTGTTACGGCTAGAGCGCCGAGAAAATTCTTTTTCATGATTCCTCCCATGCATCAGGCTCGATGCTTCGTTGAATACCGACCGCAATGCGAAACCGGTACACCTGACGATTTCACGACGTTAACCGCACAAGATCATAATTCAAGTCTGATCTGATGGATAAAAAAATAACACAGTGTTATGGAGGGCTTCTCATCACCGGAATTAGCAATGAGCCAAATACTTAGAATACGACAACTAGAAGCTTTAGTCGCGGTGACAACCAATGGATCTGTCACAGCAGCCGCTGTTGATTTGGGAGTTAGCCAACCAGCTGTCAGCCGACTGCTTTCGGATCTTGAAAAGTCGTTAGGATTTCAGCTTTTTGACCGGCGCGAAGGCCGGTTGTTGCCCACCCAGGAGGCGCGCTACCTCTTGCCGAGCGTAGAACGTGTTCTTGAATTGATGAATCAGATATCCGACGTCAGTCAGGATATCACTCAGCGCAAGGCGGGGCATATACGAGTTGCCTGCCTCCCCGGTTTTGCCACCAGCCATCTTCCAGATGTAGTCGCAGGATTTTTGAAAGACCGTCCCGGGGTAACCTTAACGATTGAGCCAGACAGACCCGAACGCATCCTCGAGTGGATGATCGGCGAACAGTATGATTTTGGGGTAACAGACAGTTTTAACGGCCACCCCGCAGTTGAAAGCAATAACGTAGATGTTCGAACGGTCTGCGTGTTCCCAACCGGTCACGAACTACAAAACCTGACTGAAATCACTCCAGCCGATCTTGCAGACAGCAAGATAATTCACACTCGGCGTGACAGTGATTTTTTCTTAAGACTCTCCAGAGTGTTTCAAAACGCTAATGTGACACTGAATACTCATATCGAAGTCAGACAGTTTACTGCGGCCTGCGAACTTGCCTTAAAAGGCGCAGGTGTGTCCGTTGTCAGTGAACTGGATGCTGTGCAGTACACTCCGCGAGGTTTAACATTTCGACCCTTTGCACCAGCACTGCCACATACGCTTTCTCTGGTGCGGCCGATTTTGAAACAACCTTCATTGGTGACGCTGGAATTCATAGAAGAATTCAAAGAGAGTCTTGCACCATTTTCAACCCAACGGATCGATCAATAGTCCCAGAAGGAATGCAGCAATAAGTCGCCATCCGAACCGCAAAAACTATTCCTGTTCTAGCTTCCTAACCGCATCCCAATGACAGACGGGACTGCGTTTGCGAACCTCTTTGCAGGTGGCAGGGCCACGGCCTGTTCGGTGGCTGTATACGGCTTGTTAAGGCATGCGATGCTGGGTCGCAAAGCCTTGCGCGGCAGCGTTTCCGCCCGACCAGACTAAACCTTGAAAGGTTATCCCCCTTTTAATTTGCGCTGATCGCCTGCCCTAACGCATCGAAGAACTGCAGTTTCTCAGGCGCGAAAAGAAGGCCAACCTGCATTCCCGCCTTGATCTTCGTATCCCCGCCAAGGCGAACGGTCACCTTCTCGTCAAATCCGCAGTCGACGATAACGAACATGTCGGCCCCAAGATATTCGACAACCTCGACCACGCCATCACTATTCCCCGAACCGGATTCAACAACACTGATATGTTCAGGACGGATACCCAACCGGGTTGCGTCACCTGTTCGGTCAAACGGGCCAATGCCGCCGTTTTCCAGACGAAACCGGTCCCCCGCCACAGAGCAAGGCAACACGTTCATCTTTGGGCTGCCAATGAACTGCGCGACAAAAAGGTTGGCGGGGCTTTCGTACAACTCGCGCGGAGTGCCCACCTGCGCGATCTTGCCGAATTCCAGCACCACGATGCGATCGGCCAGAGTCATCGCTTCGACCTGATCATGGGTTACATAGATCATGGTTCGGTTCAGACTTTGGTGCAGTTTCGCGATCTCATAGCGCATTTCGACCCGCAGAGCGGCATCAAGGTTGGACAAGGGCTCGTCGAACAGGAACGCAGTGGGGTCGCGCACGATCGACCGGCCGATAGCGACACGCTGTCTTTGGCCGCCGGAAAGATCCTTGGGGCGGCGCTCCAGATAAGGATCCAGTTTGAGAACCTCGGCAGCCTTTCCCACACGTTCAGCTATGTCAGGTTTCGACACGCCCGCAACTTTCAACGAAAAACCCATGTTTTCGGCCACGGTAAGGTGAGGGTATAGCGCATAGGACTGAAACACCATCGTCAGCCCCCTCTTGGAGGGCGGATGGTCGGTTACGTCATCGCCATCAATCAGAAGCGATCCGCGCGAGATATCCTCGAGCCCACCGATCATCCGCAACAATGTGGACTTGCCGCAACCAGACGGCCCCACGAAAACGACAAACTCACCGTCTTGGATGTCCAGGTCGATGCCCTTGATCACCTGAACTTCGCCGAACCATTTCTCGACGGCTTTAAGCTGGATACTCCCCATCAGTTCTTCCCCGCCCAATGCAGCCAAACCGCAGCCGTCCAAGTGAAAGAATTGCCTCCTGCCGGACCTCCGGTAAGAGGGTCGAAATACTCGGCAAATCCATGGCCCGCGATCAGCCGGGCTGTTTTCAGACGCAAGGCTTCGGCTTCAACCCCATGGCCCATCTCGGCCAGTCCGAAACCTGTCAGCATGTTCATGAATGCCCATGTCGGGCCGCGCCAGTAGCGGCGTTCGTCAAACTTGGGCATTTGCGGGTCATAGCTTGGAATGGGGTGTGGGACAGTAGTCAGAACCGTCTTGACCCGCTCAAGCATCTGGTCAGAGTCAATGCCCGCATACCAACACAAGTAGCTGGCGTTCGAGACGCTGTCCGCCCATTCACCGGTATGCGCATCGCGCGAGTCAAACGCACCAAGCGCGTCATTCCAAAGCGAACGTGCTCCGGTTTCCAGTATGTCCACATCTTCACTGAGCCCTTCCGCTTCTAGCCCCAGATCGTTGCTGATAGCCAACAAATCGCGGGCGGCGCGCAAGGTTGTGAAACTCATGGTTGGATCGGCCACACGGAATGGATTCAATGCCAGCAGTTTCTCCTGATCCCAGCCGACCTCGCGCCCGATGTTCACCAGTTTAATGTAACGGTCGTAATCGTATTTCGTCGGTCGGTCCGCGCTGTTCACGTGGCTGGTGTCACGGCGCTGATATTCACCCACATCCGAGGCATCAATCGCCGCCATCGTATTGTCCCAATCAGGCGCGTTGTCCCGCCCGGCCTCCCACGGATGCGTCGTACAAACTGCACCGTGATCGTCCAGCCGCCATGCCATGATCCAGCGATGCCAGGCCAGCATTTTGGGAAATAGCGCGCGCATCCTCTCTGCCCCAATGGCCTGGTCTATGTCCAAAACCCGCCGGGCCATTGTGGCGGCCAGTGGTGGTTGGATTATGCCCGAAGACGGGATAGGCCCGGTGCCGCCCCAAACATCCGGCCCCGGAAAGTAACCCGGATCGGGCTTGTGAAACAGGATATGCGGAACCATGCCATCCGCCCATTGGCCCGAGAACAGCGTTTCAAGTTCGGTCCAGGCGCGGTTGATGTCGAATTCGGCAAAACCCAGCGCGGCAATCGCGCTGTCCCAGTTCCATTGATAGGGGTATAGACCGCTGGTGGGGATGGTATAGCGACCGCGATCATTGGCGATCAGAATGTTGCGGGCCGATTCACTTGGGGTCGTATAGTAGTTCATGTCAGTCATCCTTTGACCGAGCCTGCCGTCAGGCCCTTGGTCATGAAACGTTCAAGCCCCAGAAATAGGGCCATGATGGGAACGGTGGCGATCACCGCACCGGCCATCAGGTGTTGGCGCGGGATTTCCGAGGAATTCAGCATCGTGACACCTCGGGTCAGGGTGAATTTCGACGGGTCATCCAGCAGCATGAAGGCCAGCAGGAACTCGTTCCAGGCGATCATGAAGACGTAAAGCGAGACCGAAGCCAGTGCCGGCAGGCTAAGCGGCAAGGTGATCTTCCAGATCACTGCCAGCCGCGACAGGCCGTCCATCAGACCCGCCTCTTCGACCTCGGTCGGCAGGCCGCGGAAATAGCCTTGAAGCATGTATAGGGCGACCGGGATCGTCGTGACCGGGTAGATCATAACGATGCCCAGGATCGAATTGCGCAGGCCCGTCAGCGAGAACGCGATGTAGATCGGCAGCGCCAACACGATCATCGGTACCATGTAGATCAGCAGGATTGAGCGCGAGAAAGCCTTTTGGCCTTTGAACCGGAACCGCGCCACTGCGTAGGCACCGGGTACGCTGAAGGCCAGCGTGATGAACACCGTCAGGACCGAGACATAGAAGGATGTCCACAGGTAGGTGCCGAAATTGAAGTCGCGGAACAGCTCGGTGTAGCTGCGGAACAGCGCCCAGCCCTGCGACAGGTCGACCGAGAAATCCAAAGGGTTCTGCAATAGCGCCTGTTGCGATTTCAGGCTGGTCATGACCATGACGTAGAAAGGGATGACAACAATGGCTGTGAAAAAGATATAGCCAAAGCCAGTGCAGAACCGGATCGCGGCATCCTCGAATTCGTGCCGTGTGAGTTCCCCAAACGGCGTGTCCCGCAATATCGCGGTAAGCGACAGATGCGTCACGACAGCCATGGCAAAAACGGTCACCAACAACGCCTGCAGGGACGTTTCAGAGCCGATCAGAACGGGACCAAAGCGCGTCAGGGCAGACAGTCCTAGCATGGTCGACAGACCAAGCCGCGCCATAGCGTGTCGTTCGGGGTAACGCACATAGATCAACCCGGCTACAGCGCCCCAAAGAAGGCAGAGCAAAACCTGCGGTCGAAACGCCGCCCCTGTCGAGAAGGACATGGTAATGGCGACGGTGGTCGCAATCACAACCAGCCAGAGCGCGCCCAAGGCTGGACCAGTCAAATAGCCTTTGCGCATCACAGGCCCTCCTCTCGGCTGATGAAACGGAAGAAGACAAAGCTGAAGGCGATCAGGCACATCAGGATCACCACGGCTACCGCCGCCCCTGCCCCGATATTGGAAATTGCAAAGGCCTGTTCATAGACGTTGACGGTCAGCGTACGGGTCCCCGCGTTGCCGCCGGTCAGCAGGAAAATGTCGTCGAACTTGTTGAACGTCCAGATAAAGCGCAGCAGGAACAGCACCGACAGGATGCCCAGCAGTTGCGGGATGCTGAGCAGCCAAAACTTCTGGAACGGTGACGCTCCATCCATATCTGCCGCTTCATACATACTAGAGTCGATGGATTGCATCCGCGCCAGAATGAACAGGAAGGACAGCGGAAAATAGCGCCAGATCTCGAACACTGTCACCATGATCAGGGCCAGAGGACGTTCGCCGAAGAAATTGATAGGCTCACTGCTCAGCCCCATTTGCACAAGCAGCGCATTGGCAGAGCCTGAGAACGGATCAAACAGGGTAACCCAAGTAAAGGCCACGGCAATGACCGGGGCCACGTAGGGGAACAGGTAAAGGCCTCGTATGATCCCCTGCCCTTTGAAACTTTTGTTCAGCAACAGGGCTGCGAACAATCCCATCACCAGCGCTCCGATCGTGCCGAAGACCGTGTAGAACAGCGTGACCCACAAAACGCCCCAGAACTCATCCCCGTCAAAAACGCGGGCGAAGTTTTCAAGGCTGAACTCGAAATTGGTCAGAACGCTTGGGCCACTTCCAGTTATGCTGGGTTCGGACCCTTCGATCAGATCTTCGAAAGTATCCGGGTCACCTTCCAGCGTGACCGGAATGCGAACACGTTCGCGATAGCCACCTTCGAGAGTGCCGAAATCACAGAACAAATCCTGCCCGTCCAACACGCAAGGGGCCAAGACCTCGCCCGCGGTCACGCCACCCGGCAAAACGTCGGTTAAGGTGACACCGGTGACAGCAATATCCTGACTGGAGTTTCGCACGCGGTATTCAATCCGCAAATCATCACCTGATCCGCGCAAGCTCTCGCGCACAACGGGTGCGGGCGGCCGCAGATCGGACAAGGTGAACGGCTTGAAACTGATCCAGAAGATCGCAAGCAAGGGCAGGATCACGACAAGCGATACGCTGATTACGGTCGGGGAAAGCAACGCCCAGGCCAGACGCGCCTCGCGTTTGGCTAGCGCCCCGGTTCCGGTCGGTGGGGTGGCCGAAGACATAAGGGACCTCAGAGGTTTAGGTGTAGCGGCGCGCCCGCCGCTACAAGTGCCGGTCAAGCAGGAGTTTACTGGACCTTGGCAAGCTCATCATTCATCGCGGCCACGGCAGCCGCGGCGTCGATTTCATCATCGATATACTGGCGCACAACCCGGTTGATGGCCTGACTGTTGATCATCTTGGAGGCCAGCGAGAGCTGCCCTTCGGCCACGCCCCAACGCTGCGCCACATCCAATCCGCCGACAATCTCATCGATCATCGCCTGATCATAAAGATCACCCAGCGGCGCCTTGCGGTCGACGCCTACAGGCAATTTTGCCCAGGCTTCGGCAAAAGCGGTCGGGTTTTCGGCGTTACCGCGACGAACCGGGAACTTACCCTCGGGCGCGATTGACAAGGTTTGGGTGTACCCGTCATCCATGGCGTATTTCACAAACTCCATCGACGCGTCCGTGTCGGCGTCATTGGTGATCCCAAAATACCGAACATCGCCCCAAGCTGCCCCTTCCGGGTTGGAGGGGCCCGAGAAATTGGTGACAATCCCTGTTTTCGACGCCAGATCGCGCGAGGTCGGGTCATCGTTGATTGTTGGCGGCGCGCTGTCGCGCAGACCGGCCAACTCGTCCAGAATGAAGGGCGACCAGATGATCATCGCGGCTTTGCCATCAAAATACAGCTCGCGCGATTGCTTCCAGAACAACTCACCCGGAGGCGACGCTTTTGAAATCGCTTTGTAGAAGTCCAAGACCTCGGTTGTCTTCGCTTCGTCCAGAGGCTGGAACCCATCCGGGCCGACCGGGCTGACGCCATTGGCAAGGAACACGTGCTCCAGCACCTGGCTCATGAAGTTCTCGTCCACCTTGGTTGCGGCAACAAAACCATACATCTCGGGCGGGTTGTGCAGCTTGTCCAGCGCGGCCAAGACATTTGCATAGGAACTGGGTGCCTCAAGTCCGGCCTCGTCAAACAAGTCCTTGCGATAGACGATCATCTGCGTCCAGCCATCCACTGGCACCGACGCGGTTTCGCCATTGAACGCAGCCATCGCCAAAGCCCCCGGAGCGAATGTGCCAGCACCCAATTCTTCGATCACCTCGGTCGCGGCTTCGGTGTCCAGAATACCAGCCTCGGCCCAAGGCAGAGCGTATTGCAAAGTGTGATAGACCACGTCCGGCAGGTCCCCGGCGGCAAATGCGGCAGTAGCGCGCGTTCCCAGATCGCTTTCGGTGACCGGGATCACCTCGACTGTGGTGCCGGTTTCGACCTTGAACTGATCGGCCATCTCTTGTTGCTTGGCCAAACGCTCGGGCTGTTCCTCTGTGGTCCAGAACCGGATCGTGTCCGCTTGCGCCGACAACGCGGTCAACGCAAAGGCGAGCGACGTTCCAAGCAACAGCCGGGATGCTTTGGATTTCAGTCTCATGTTAGATCTCCCCGTTTTTGGTTTGTTAGATATTGTCGTTTCTGCGCCAGTTCTTCTGGCGTCAGTCTGGGCGGGCCGTCCGAACCACCCGTAACAAGGGTGGCATCAACCAGTTCTTGTAATGTCGAGGGGTCAGCCCCTTGGATTTGCTGGATCAACAAGGTTGCCAACCGTTGCCCTGCCTTGCGCGAATCCACCGAGAAGGTTGTCAGCGCCGGGCGGGCGTATTGGCATTCCGATACGCCGTCATAGCCAATCACCGAAATATCGCGCCCAATTTCGAAACCCTGATCCTGCGCATCCGCGCAGAACCCCAGAGCAGCCAGATCGGTCGCAAACACAATCGCTGTCGGAGGACATTCCAGCGCCATCAGCGCCCGCCCCTGCGACGCGCCGTCTTCGCGCGTGCGTGCGCCCTCACGGATTAGATCCGTGTCCAAGGGCAGGCCAGCAGCCTGCATACCCTCGGCATAGCCGTCACGGCGCAGATGCGCGTAGTTGAACTTGGGGTCGCTTCCAACAAAGCCGATACGCGAATGCCCAAATTCGTTCAGCCGCAAAACGGCGTTGCGCATTGCACTTTCCCCCGCAATGTCGAACCACGAGGTTTCGTCCCACTTGTTCGGCTGCCCATAGCCGGTGCGCCCATAAAGGATATGCGGAACGTCGAGGCTACGCAGCAAACCGATGCGCGCATCCTTCACTGCTGTTCGTGGTAGAATGAATCCGTCAGCCTTGCGCTCCTGGTAAAGTCGGCTGAGCACTTTCAGCGTATCTTTCTCGGATGTGGCCGTAGAGATGGTCATGGTCCAGTCGAGACTGCTCGCCGCTTGACAGGCTCCAGCCAGAAAATCCTGCAGGAAGGGATTTTGCTGATCCGGCTCTTCGCTGTTCAGAACCATCGCAATAGCCCGAACCTGCCCGGTTCGGATCGCCTGCGCGTGACTGAGCGGTCGATACCCCAAGGCCCGCGCGGCCTTTTCAACCCGCGCACGCGTGACCGGAGAAATATCGGAATACCCGTTGAGCGCCCGGGAAACCGTGCTCTTGGACAAGCCAAGATGTGCGGCCAACTCGTCCAGCTTAACTCGGCCGGACACAGTCATCTGGCTGGAATGGTTGCTTAGCGGATATGAAAGATTCGTAGTCATTAAGGCTATTTCAATGTTCCGAAACCGGTTTCGGCAACAAAAAAGTGAAAAAAAGTGCAAACTGTCTATTTTTTGGAAGTTTTGAGGATTGTCTTGGCAGTTCTTGCAGCGCGCGAGAGACCAGTAAACTTATAGGCGTTCACATCCACTAAAGAACCATCAAAAATAGTGTGCTTGTTAGCGCTAAATCCAATGCCGCCTTTGAAAGCTAGAGGCCACACCAGTTATCTGCGCAGTTCAGGCATTATTCAAACGCGCGAACAAGTTGGTAGTGCCACTATCAAGCATGTTTTTAAAAGCGGGACACCTTACAAATATCCAGTAGCTTCGCGCTTGCTTTGTTAAAGTATCTTCTTTGAAGCTAGCCGACCGAAATACCTACCTTCACGGCAAGATCTGAAATATTCAAGGGGGGGGCTGATAAGTATCACCGGAATCTGTTATAGACTTTTGGCTATTGACGGCGTCAGGTACCGCGGATGAATGACTTTGGGTAAAACCAGCCGTAGGCAAGTTCTTGGTTTTCTTCAAAGGCTCGCATAGTCCAAAGGGCGTGATCCTTTTTGCGGTAGTTTTCTGTATCCGATGCTGAATTTCTTACCAGGCACTGGAAGACATCATGGCCGGCTGCGGTGTCTCAGTGGTCCACACCACGCCGAACTGATTGGCTACTCGGTATTTTGACGTAATCGCCAGGACAGTTCCGTGGCTCAAAACTTGGCAACAAAGCCAGCAAAAACGGGTTTGTTTTGGAGTCATAGGGCTCTTTTTAAAACAGCAAGTCAGCAATAGTCGCTTCGCACTATGTGCTCATTTTTTTAATTTTTTGCGTATTACCTTTTGGCAAACCAAACGGAAAGTTATCGTCCCTCATCCCAATTCTTCCCAGCAGACTACAATTGGCATTTTGCTCAGGCAACGTTCTGCAATTACATATATTCTCGACGTTAGGAGAAACTTCTTTGCTGAAGATATGCGGGCAATGAACAAATTGTGGTTCTAGTGCCGTGCGAACGCCAAATTGCTCAAAACACTATTGAGATACCAAAGATCCTATTATGCGTCTTTCGAAACCGGCACGAACGATTCAGGCTCAAGATCTTCCCAAAACTCAAAAATCTTAGAGGCGTTCAACCCGGACCGCCACCCATGTGTCCGGAAGTGCTCTCGATCAAGTTCATTTTCCAACCCTGCCATGAACAGACGCTTATCAGCATCTCTTTGCGTGGGGTTTCGCCGCGAAACCAACTTCTCAACAATAGCGAACATACGCGAACGTTCCGAACGTTCAGCAGCTCTTTTTGCGTATGCCTGATCCTCCTCATACTTTTCCAGGCGCCGCAGCCGAGCAGCCTCTTTGGCTTCGGGCGAAGGTTCAACGTCGTTCTCAGGTGAATTTGATTGGTAATCGTCTCGTAGAGCCGCTGAAAGATACCCCAGCGCAGATTTCACACTCCCCTGCCCGCTTACATATTCGAGTTTCTGTTGTACGTAGTCTTCACCGTGCTCCGCGATCCACTGACGAGCTAACCGGTCGGACACCCCTTGCTTCAGCAACTTTTTATAAACCGACAAATTTCGAACCCCATCGCTGTCGTCAATCTGGAACATTGCCTTTTGGGGGTTACCTTTAATCCTGAACCTAATATCGGTGACGGTACGACCTTTCTTTTGAAAATCCGCCTCAACCAGAATATCCGAGCTCTTGTTTACCTCTGCCACAGCTGGCTTGATAATCTTTGCGTTCAGATGCTTGAAACTACTGTAGTAGTCGCTTCCATCAACGCCCATCAACTTCCTAAAAACATCCAACGACCACCATCCAGTCGAACCGGTTCTGACAAACCTGTAACAGTTTTCATAAAGCGCCAGTCCATGACCAGAACTAAAGTTCTTCTGAATTTGCACGTTAATCAAAGCGTAAATCTTGGGGTCGTAGAGTTTTTGAGCCAGGGCTGGTGAATAGGCATATTCACAGACACCGCCTTTCAGCTTTGCAAAACTTAAAAGAGATGAAACTCCCCACTCTTGACGACCCTTTTCATCAAGCATGTCCCACTCGGCTACAGTTTCAGCCAAAGCTCGAAGGCTTGATCGCAATGTATCAAAATCATTTGAGTTGTACCCAACCATCATCGCTAGTGTTCGCGCATCAATCGTGTGGGTTGTCGCAGACGTCAATGCATCATACGCGTTGAGCAAAAGTACATTAGACAACTTACGCTGCAACAGCGTCAACTTACCGCTGATATGTATAGCAGCGACGTTCTTTTTGACTGCTTCACGGCGCAACGCGCCCGAGAGACGGTCGAGGTTCAATTTCGTTTCTGGCATGATTCTGCCTGACTGCTCTTTATTGTGATATTTGACACGAAAGGTACCTCCGGAGCAAACAATTTTGGGTGCCTAAATACGGGATGACCATTATCCTGCAGACGGGTACCCAAGGACTTTCCACCCGAACTTATCCACAGAAACCTCTGTATACTGACCACACTTCCGTAACCACAGGCCAGCGCCGATACATTTTTTGCTTTTCTCAGAGCCTAAAAGGCGGGTTTCGGCACTTCCTGCGAATCGGGCCCTTTCCCACCGAATTTTGTTACCAATCGACCTGCATACGGGTACCTTTGATACCGAAGATTGGTCCCTTAACGCCCGTAAACAGGTACCCAATACGCATTATATCTTTGTTTTTAAACGTTTTTCTAATAGCAAAGATTCTAAATATCTAAAAATAAATAAACGATTTGTTGCGTTGTTCCATTCATTTTTTTATCCAGAACAGACCTCCACAGCGCTCTATCCATGATTTTTGTGGAAAACCCCGACTCACAGGATAGCGCCTACGTAAAATGTTCGCTAAGTTCGGCGATATACGCTCTAATAGCGAACATACTGTGAGGCACACAAAATGAGCAAACCCACGCAACCTCCCCTGCCCCCCTACTTTAACTTAGATCCAGCGCAAGCGGCAGGGAAACTTCCAGACCCTATTGGAACCACGCGGTTTGCCAAGGCGGCGACCTTTTGCGCTAAGGGGAGGGAAGACCTGGCACTAAGAGGTTACGCCCCAGACGGAGAAAAACGCCTTCGTCGTTTTTCTATTTGGGAAATAACAAAGTACCTAATTCCGGTAGCTCCTGCGCATCTAAGACGTGTATTGAAGGCCAATCCGGAACTTCCGCAAGGAGAAGGTGAGGCCGGCTCCAAATGGTTTACTCTTGAAGAAGTTATAAGTCTCAGAAACCATTTTGCGGCAGGGGGAGTTAGTACGAAAGAATACCTGCCTTATCGTCCGGAAGGAATGCCTGCGAAAGTTGTGGCTGTCGCAAATTTCAAAGGAGGCGTTGGTAAAACGTCCACCGCTGCGCATTTGGCAATGTCCGCTGCCTTAGACGGCTACAAGGTGCTGGTTGTTGACTTGGACAGTCAAGGATCCATGACCTCTATCTTGGGCGGACGCGTAGCAGATGAGTGGCAAACAGTTTTCCCTTTGATTGCTAAAGATTACGCGCGTGCGGTACAGGAAGAGAACCGTGTGCGAAGCGCCGCAGGACAGCCAGAAATAGCCTTGGATGAAACTCTAGAAGAGGCGATGAAAACCTCGCCAAAAGACGTAATTCAAAAAACACATTGGCCAAACATTGACCTAATCGGAGCGCAGTTGAACCTCTACTGGGCCGAGTTTCAGATACCTGTGTGGCGAATGGGACTTCGGAGTTGGCCGTTGTGGGATGGCTTGACAAATTTCCTAGAGGACGAGGGGGTTCTGAATGACTACGATATTGTCTTTCTCGATACCCCTCCTGCACTTGGGTACCTTACAATCAACGCTCTTGCAGCCGCTGATATTCTTTTGGTGCCGTTGGGGGCCTCGTTCCTTGAATTTGATTCAACGGGCAGATTCTTCGATATGCTCTATACGACTTTCGCCAGTATAGAGGACGGAGAGAATGCGGCCTTGAGGGCTGCAGGTCTACCGGAATTGAAATTTGAGTGGGACGTTGTTCGGGCCATCATAACTAGATTTGACGCCAGCCAGCAAACAGATATGGCGAATGTTATCCAAGCCTATTTTGGTGACTTTATGAATGCTTACCGTCAGGATTTTACTGCACTTGTGGGGCAGGCGGGTGAGCAAGTTAACGGCATCTATGAGGCGGACTATAGGGACTTTAATCGGGAAACCTACGTCAGAGGGCGGGAAACGTTTGATCGCACATACGCAGAATTCAAAGAAGTCCTGATCGGTTGCTGGTGGCGCGACGCAAATATGGGAGGTGAGAGCAATGGCTAAACGCAGAAGACTGACGGTGCCAGATACTAAGGATCTCAAAGAGATCGAGGAAGGTTTCGCCGCGAAACCATCGCTGAACCCATTTGAGGGTTCGGGTGTTACGCCCCCAATAGCGCAAGTTGCTGCAGAAGCTGCCATGCTAAACGGTATGACGTCTGTCACTGATCGGGCTGCTTTGGCGAAAGATCAAGGCGACGCGTCCAAATGGCGCGCAGCACAGGACGCTGGATTGGTCGCTGAAGAGCTGCCTATCGAAACGATTGATCCTGACTTCATTCGTCGCGACCGTATGGTCGAGGACGAAGAGGCGATGGCCGAGTTGCTAGAATCGCTTCGGGAAAACGGATTAAGAACGCCAATTGAGGTGACGCAAAGCGGCGAAGGCTATGGGCTGATTTCCGGCTTTCGACGACTGGTAGCTTTCCGTCGTCTATCTCAAACGGACCCGCGGTTTGCCAAAATCCCGGCATTTGTGCGCCAAGCTGGAACGGGGCAGGGAGCCTACGTTTCGATGGTCGAAGAGAACGAACTGAGAGCAAATCTTAGCCCATACGAACGAGGTCGAATTGCCGTGTTGGCTGCGGGGCAGGGGGTTTTTTCCTCGACCGAGGAGGCGGTGGATGTTTTGTTTGCAGCAGCTTCTAAAGCCAAGCGCTCGAAAGTCAGAAGTTTTGCTCTTGTGCACGAAGCATTGGGAGATGTTTTGAGATATCCTATTGATTTAACAGAGAAAATAGGATTATCTCTTGCGGCTGCATTGCGTTCGGGCGCTCAGCCAGAGCTTCGGAATGCCCTGGTTGCTTCTGAGCCGAGTGATGCGAAGTCAGAATGGGCTGTTCTAAACGCAGCACTAAAATCATTGAACCAACCCGGCAAGAACAAGTCGCGGGGAGGTAGACCTCAGCAAGTGCAAAAACTGACTTCTGTCGCGTTGTCCGGTGGAGGCAACGTGGTCGGCGAATTGTCGGCCAACGAAGTGCGTATCCGCATTCAGACTGAAGACGTTACAGTCGAGGAAGCTCAGGCGTTGCTTGAAAAGATTGCTAGCAGTCTGGCCTAGGTCACGTTCCATTCTGTAAGCCTCGGGTTCGAAGGTTGGCTGTGCTCTGTCTTCGTTGAGAGAGAACAGAGCGCAGCCACTTCAACTGGCGTGAAGTGATCAAACTTAGCTGCTCCGCAAAGCTAGGCGTGAAGTGTCAACGTTTAAGTGGCGAAGAGATTTGAAGATACGCTGGTCGTCTGCCGAGAAAAAAGTTTTCGAGTAGCCATACCGGAAATAACAAAACCGGAAGCTAAATGGTCCTGTGGTCTGATCGGAGTTGCTCGGAAGTCTACGATCCATGTCTGTTGTCTGAGTCACAAGCAAGAGCCGTACTACGGGCTATGAAGTGTACTTGCCGAGGTGAAAGGCAGGGCTATTGATTACTACGCGAATTTCAGCAGACAGAAAAACTTAACAAGAAAAGGTTGTTAATTTTGGTGAACCAAAAGACAGCTAAGATTAAAGAGCTTAACATCGCCATACACCTGTAATATGATCTGAAAGCAGTGGTCAATATGTGTAAAAAATGATCATTAAAGGAAATACTCTGTTAAAAAAGAATGTGTCGTAAACTTCTTTGAGGACCAGCGTCGGCGACATGATTTGCAACAGATCTCCAGAAACGCATAGCTTTGCAGAACCCGCACCACATTGCCTTGGGCATCATAGATGTTCGGAGGCTTAATGGCGCCGATGAACCAGTGCGAGACGTCCTCGAAAGAATGACGATTACTGATCCAGCTATTCATAGACGGCACTATTCGTAGCTTTGGTATGAGTGCTTGCCAAACTCGCATTCGCCATCCATGCGATCACGACAATGTGGGCTAGCGTTGTGTGCAACGTTTCATTAAGGCCGCACTACTTGGCGGACTGCGCGATTGGGTTCAGGCCCGACGCGTCGATACGGCGGAACAGGATGACGGCCGGCCGGGTGATTGGATACGTGGTCAGCGACACCGCCAGCGTCAGATCCCCGCGGGCCAGCTGCGAGATGACGTGGGAGCTGACGCCGCCCGGGCAAAATGCCAGCAGCATGGTTCCTGCGGCCAGTATGGGGGGCAGGTCAAAGGCCAGCGCGACACCAAAAGCCACGATGGGCAGCACGATGACCTGATTGAACACTCCGATCATCAGCGTTCTGCTGCCACGAAACATTCGGGCAAAATCGACGATTGTCGGAGTCAGGCCCAGTCAAAACATGATAAAGGCCTGCGCAAGCGGCAAGATCATCTGAATCCCTAGTTACGTTTTTCCCTCCCGATGGTGCCTGTTGTTCCGGGCCTCCCCGCCCGTCAGGCTTTGAATTCGACCGCGAATGCGTAATTGCCCAGCCTCTGGGCCAGATCATCCTGACCGGTGCCCGCTTTGAGCCGCGCGACGATCCCGCGCTGGCTGTCCGGTGTGACTTCAAGGCTTTCGATTACGGCCCCCACCGCTTCGGCCTCGGCGCGGATGGTGCGCTCGATCTCGAGCATGTTGAGCGTGGGTTTGTGGATTTTCCCAATGGCCGTCAGCGGCAGTTCATCCAGACGGATGAATGCCTTGGGCAGCGCGGCGCGTTCCGGGATATGGTCCTGCGCGTATGCGGCCAGATCCTGCGGAGGCACATCGCGGCCCGTTGTGGATTGGTAATACAGCACGGGCAGTTCGCCGGCCTTTTCGTCGGGGCGGCCGATGGCAGCCGCCAGAACGATATCGGGATGGGCGTGCATCGCCTCTTCGATCATCTTGGGGTCGATGTTGTGGCCGCCGCGAATGATCAGCTCTTTTTTGCGGCCGGTCATCCAGAAATAACCATCCGCATCCTGCCGCGCCAGATCACCCGAGTTGAACCAGCGTTCACCGTCGATTTCAAAAAAGATGCCCCGGTTCTGACTGTCGATCATGTAGCCTTCGAACACGTTGCGCCCCGAGATCATGATCACGCCGACCTCGTTCGTATCAGCCCAGCGATCAAATTCGTCATTGGCGTTCAGCACGGCGCAGCGCATCTTTTGATAGGGCAGGCGCAGGCCGATGGACCCGATCCGGGTGCCACCATCGGGGTCGCGGGGGTTCAGAGACGAGGCCACCGCGCCTTCGGTCATGCCATACCCTTCGACAATGGGAATGCCGGTGGTGCTGACGAAGCGGTTGAACAGCTCAACGGGCATTGGCGCGGCACCGCAGGCGGCGAATTTGATCGAGGACAGATCGGCCCCGTCAATCGGCACATCCAGCAATGCGGAATAGACCGTGGGGACACCCGAGAAAGTCACGATTTTGTAGCGTTCGGCGATCTTCCAGAAATTTGGGATCACGCCTTCGCCGCGATAGCCCTGCGGGGTGGCCAGAACGATATGGCCGCCTTTCAGCAGAACCAGCAGGCCGGTCACCAGAATGGCGTTGGAATGAAACAGCGGCAGTCCGCACAGCGCGGCTGACCCCGGTTCGAACGTGTTTGGGTTGAACTGGCTGATGGACCAGACGTCAAACACTTCGGAGGCATGACTGCGCCGCGCGATCTTGGGCAGGCCGGTGGTGCCGCCGGTACACAGCATGGTCGAAATATCCGACGGTTTGGGCGGATCAAACTCCAGCGCATCGACCCGCGCGCCCCGGATCATGGTGGCAAACCGCGTCACCGGAAGGGTGCGCCCGCCGACATTCAGCGAAGATTTTCGGGTTTTGCTGACCAGCCGCAACGCCGTACCCACTGCGCCATCCATCCAGTCAAAGACGGAGCAGGTCACGATCTGGCGCAGGCTGGGCACCGATGCTGCTGCCGCCTGACACTTTTGCCAGATGTCAGTCTTTGGCGTTTTCTCAAGCGTCACCAAAATCTTGGCATTTGCCGCACGCAGCAGGTCGGCGATCTGGTCGGCCTCAAGCAGCGGGTTGATGGCCAGCACCTGCCCGGCCGCCGATCCACCCCAGATGGTGAAATGGGTCTCGGGCAGGTTGGGCAGCACATAGGCCACCACTTCCTCGCGCCCGATCCCCAGCCGTCGCAATGCATTGGCGGTCTGGGTCACCTTGGCAAACAACTCACGATGGCTAAGCGTGCGGGGCCGGTCATAGGCATTCCCCGTCACGAAAAAGCTGAGCGCGGGATAGTCGGGGTTGAGCGACGTTCCCTGCCGCAGCGCCTCGTAGGTTGTGCCCGGGATATCCCGGTCGGCAAGCGGGATGGCCTCGAACGCTTGGATATCCGTATGGGCGGTGAATCCGTCTTTGAGGTGGGTCATGACGTTCATCTGGTGTGGTGATCCTGGGAAAGGGCGAAGTGTGGCGGCTCAGTCGATCTTGCGCCTGCGGAACCGCCAGGATTGCATCTTCATCAGGCCCCGGAAATTCGGGTTGCCCCAAGGCGGCCCCACCAATGAGGTGGAGTTGAACTTGCCCTTGCGCACGATGCCCTTGGCTTTGGAAAAGGTTCTGAACCCTTCCTCTCCGTGATAGTGGCCCATGCCCGATGGCCCGATACCGCCAAAGGGAATGTCATCGACCCCCACATGCGAAACCGTGTCATTGATACAGGCGCCGCCTGAATGGGTGCGGTCCAGAACCTGATCGGCGCGGGCCGCGTCCCAGTCAAAGTAATACAGCGCCAGCGGGCGCGGGCGGGCGTTGACATAGGCGATTGCGTCGTCAAGCCGGTCATAGGGGATGACGGGCAGGATCGGGCCAAAGATCTCCTCCTGCATCACCAGCATGTCATCCGAGGCGTTCAGAACCAGCGTCACCGGCATCTTGCGGGTGTCGTCAAAGCTCTCGCCTTTGAGGTTGATCTCGATGATCTCGGCCCCTTTGTCGGCGGCGTCCTTCAGATACCCCTCAAGCCGGGCCTTCTGCCGGTCGGATATGATGGCGGTATAGTCCTTATTGTCGCGCAGCTTTGGATAGGCTTTGGTCATCGCGTCGGAAAAGGCGCTGGCAAAGGCGTTGACCTTGTCGCGCGGGCACAGTGCATAGTCGGGCGAAACGCAGATTTGCCCCGCGTTGAACCCTTTGCCGAACCCGATCCGACGCGCGGCCTCGTCCATCGGAAAATCCTGATGGATGATGGCCGGGGATTTGCCCCCCAGCTCGAGCGTGACCGGGGTCAGGTTTTCGGCTGCCGCGCGCATGACGATCTTGCCGACCTGGGTTGATCCGGTGAACACCAGATGATCGAACGGCAATTTGGTAAAGGCGGTGGCGACCTGGGCATCGCCGGTGATCACGGTGACTTCGGTTGCGTCAAATGTCTCGGCTATTATCTCGCGCAGCAGATCCCCCGAGGCCGGGGCAAATTCAGACGCCTTGATCATCGCCCGGTTGCCCGCCGCCAGAGCCCCGATCAACGGTGAGACCCCAAGGAAAAACGGAAAGTTCCAGGGCACCACGATGCCAACAACACCAACGGGCTGGTAGCGCACCTCGACCCGTCCGGGCCGGATGGTCATGGGCGCGTGCCGTTTTTGCGGACGCATCAGCTTGCGCAGCCGTTTGCGGTAATAGGCGATCCCGTCCAGCAAGGGCATGATCTCGGCCAATTGCGTTTCCGCCGCCGCCCGGTTCGAGAAATCCTTGTTCGCGGCTGCGATGATCCGCGCCCGGTTGTCCAGCAAGGCGTTATGCAGCTTGTCCAGCCGCCGGATACGCGTGGCGCGGTCCGGCAACGGATCTGCCAGCGCGGCCTGTTTTTGCGCCAGCAGCAGGCTCTCAAGATCCGGGGCTTCGGCGCGAACGGGGGTCAGATGAGGTGCGGACATTTTGCGTATCCTTTCGGTCAAATGGGGGGCAGGGCGTCAGGCGGCGTCCGTTATGCCCATGGCGGCATGGATGGCTTTCTTGCGCTCCAGCCAGTCGCCTTCTTCGCCGGGGGCAGGCATGGTCATGGCACCTTCGACAACCCAGTTGAATTCCACCCCGATCAGCTTGACCAGCACCGTTGCGGGGTCCAGCTTGGCAACCTGCGCGACCTGCGCGAGCAGATTTCGGTTCAGTTGTTCATAGAGATCATCGCCGCGATTTCCGCCAATCCGTACATTGCCGTTCAGGCCCAGAAACGCCCCCCGGCGCATGCGGTAACCGGTCATGAAGATGACATTCACAAATTCCGGCGGTGCGCCGGTGAGCCCGCAATGCACATCGGTGATGGTCTGGGCGATGTCAAAGCGCATCTGTTCGGGCAAAGGTTTGCGGGTCGCGATGGTATACAGCGGCATGAGTGCGCTCCTTACTGGTTGAAACGTGTGATCAGCACCCCGTAGCGCCGTTTCGAGCGCATCAGCCGAAAGGTCATCCTGGTCAGAAACAGCAGCCGTCCCAAGGGCGAGAGCCTTTCAAGATTGCCGCTCAGCACTTCTTGGAACCGCGTCTCGTCAAACGCCACGAACGAGGTCTGATCCGGGTGCTGCCCGGTAATCGCGCGCCAGCTCCGGTCCAGTTCAAGCAGAAAGGTCTCGCGCTTATCGTTTGAAAATCCGTCGGGCACCGCGACGGAACAGGATGATGACCGCGACCATTTCCGATCCGTGATCGTGTGCTGGGCGTCGGCCACGTTCCAGATCACGGTCAGCTTGTCGGGGCCGACATGTTGCCGGTAGAGATCCCGCAACGCCGCCTCAAGCTGTTTGATCTGCTCAAGCGATATTTGACCATCCTGAATGGCGATAAGTGATCTCATGATGTCCTCCCACCCTCAAACGATCAAAGGCCGGGGGGTATGTCGATGTCACGTCCTGCCAGTTTTTTGACATTTTCCGCCAAGCGCAGTAGCCAATAAGGATGATCAAACCTGACCAGACACGATTGCCGGGCAGTATCCGTATCTTGTGTGAGGCCGCGCCCGGGTTCGGCGTTTGTGCCGAAGATTGCCTGGAGGAAACGGGTCTGACCCTGTTCGAGTTGTACGATTCCGCGACAAAGGTGACGATCGGGCAGGAATTGACGGCGATCGAGAATTTCCTGCGTCACAAACCCTACGAGCCCGGTCTGGGCATCGGAATTGGCCGCCGCATCCGGCCCGAAACGCTGGGGATCTGGGGCTATGCCCTGTTGTCCAGCCCGACCTTCCGCGCCAGCCTCTCCACTGCGATGGACTATGCGCGTCTGTCCTTCATGATCGCACGGATGGACCTGGTTGAGCAGGGCGACGAGGCGCTGATCACCTTCGACACGTCGCCGTTGCCGCAAGAGCTGCGAAAATTCGTGCTGGAGCGGCACCTGACCGTTCTGTTCAATTTTGCCTCTGTCTTATTGCCTGCAAGTCTTGCGGCGGCGACGACGTTTCGCACCATGGAATATGACGAAGGTTTTGCCGCCGCATTGAACCGGGAACTTGGGCTGGTTGTCGATCGCAGCGACCGGATGAACGCGGTGGTGATCCCCCGGTCGTTACTGGATTTGCCCTTGCCGCAACACGACCCCGAGAAGCTGGCCGTGTGCCTCAAGCAATGCGAGGCGCTGCAGGGCAGCGGCACGCAGAACACCTGGACGGCACAGGTTCAGGATGCGATTCTATCGGATATCTCGAACGCGCCGACGATCAAATCGGTGGCCCAGACCCTAAAGACCAGCGACCGGACGCTGGCCCGGCGGCTGGCCGAGGAAGGGTCAAGTTATCGTACCATTCTTGTCCGGGTCCGGCTGGCCATCGCGCATGAGTTGCTGACGACCACCAGCCTGAGCGTATCCAAGGTCGCCTGGCGCGCGGGCTATGCCGAACCGTCAAGCTTCGTGCGCGCGTTCACGAAGGAGTACGGATACACGCCGGGCAAAGCAGGGCGGAATATCTAAGTGGGTGTCAGCTGAACTGTGCCTTCTGGTTGGCAAAGCACAGTGCCAGATAATCATAAACCGCGCGAATACTGGGGTTTTCGTGCAATTCGGGATGCGCGGTCAGCCAGATCTCCATCTCGATCAGAGGCTCTTTCTCCAGAACGCGCACAAGGTCATGATGGCGCGCGGCGTGAAAGCTGTAGATCGGGCCAATGCCCAAATTGGCCCGGACGGCCCGCATCACTCCCAACACATTGCGCAGGCGCAGCGCCGTATTGCCATGGCGGGTGACGGCGTCGACTTCGGACGCGAACCTGCGCGACCCTTCGATGGCGATGGTGCGATGATCGGAAAGATCGGCAATGGTCTGTGGGGCGCCGAACTTTTCGACATAGCTCACCGACGCATAATAGCCGACTTTCATCACGCCGACTTTCTTGGCGATCAGCTCTTTCTGGGTCGGGCGCACAAGCCGGATTGCCACATCCGAATTCCGGTTGAGAAGGTCGGTCAAACGATTGTCCGTGACCATTTCGATGGAAATTTCGGGGTAGGCTGTAACAAACTCGGGCAGTTGGTCGATAAGCCACGCATTTGTGACGGCCTCGGTTGCGGAAATCCGCACGGTGCCCCCCAGAATGTCTTCGCCTTCCCAGGCGTTGCTTTCGATTTTCTTGGAGGTCAACTGCATCTGCTGCGCAATGGCCTGCAGGCGTTTGCCGGCCTCGGTCACTTTGAAATGCCGCGGGCCGCGTACCAGAAGCTGCGCGCCCAGCTGTTCTTCCAGCGCCGCGATGCGGCGACTGAGCGTAGGCTGACTGATCCGCAGACCGATTGCGGCCTGTGTCAGACTGCCGACCTCGACAGTTGCCAGAAAATCGCGGACGCCGTTCCAGTCCAGCGGTTCATTCATCGGTGCTCCGATCGCTATTGTGCCCGTTTGAAACTGCAAAAAACCACTGCAAGATGTCAGAGAGTGCAGGTGCGCAACAGCTCAATATGCTATTCATTTTTGAATGAATACTATACTTAAGCAGCAATTTCCTGTCAAAAAAGAATATGCATCATGATGTAGATGACCCGTCAGCGGGTTGGGCAACCATAGGTGGAAACGGGAGGACCACCCATGGTGTTGCGGATGCAGCGGACACCCGACGCTACGCAGGCCGGGTTGTGGCGGGCGACCAATTCCTCCCAAATGATCGCGCAAGCGAAACGAGCACAGCAAGGAATCATGACAGTATGACACGCCCCATCAGCCTGGAATACAACGGCGAGATTGCCGTCATTCAATCCGACAATCCACCGGTGAATGCCTTGTCGCATGCGGTTCGGTCCGGGCTGCAGGACGCTTTTTTGCAAGTGATGTCAGAGGGTAAGGCGCGGGCGATTGTTTTGATCTGCGAGGGGCGCAGCTTCTTTGCCGGTGCCGATATCAGGGAATTCGGCGGCCCGATGCTGGAGCCGGTTTTGCCAGATCTAATCAACCAGATCGAGTCCTGTCCGATCCCTGTTGTGTCGGCGATTCACGGCACAGCTCTTGGCGGCGGTTTGGAAGTTGCGATGGGCACACATTACCGCGTGGCGGCCGACTCGGGCCAGTTGGGTTTGCCCGAAGTTAGTCTGGGGCTTTTGCCGGGCGCGGGCGGCACGCAACGCCTGCCGCGTTTGGTGCCGATGGATGAGGCGGCTGGCATGATTACCGGTGGTCGGCCGATCAGGGCGCAAAAGGCGATTGAGATCGGGCTGGTCGACAAGGTGGTGCCCCTGGCCGATTTGCGGGTTGAGGCGCTGGCCTTTGCGCAGGCGTTGATCCGCGACGGGAAAGGCCCCCGACCCACCAACGCAAATGACTGTTATCAGATGAATGAGAACCGGTTTGCGGCCCTGTCCGACAAGGTGCGCAAATCGGCGCGTGGCGCGGTTGCGCCGCTGAAATGCCTCGAGGCGCTTGAGGCTGCCATGCTGTTGCCCTTCGATGAAGGTCTGGCGAAAGAACGGGCGCTGTTTCTGGATCTTGTGCAAAGCGATCAGTGCGCGGCCTTGACCCATGCGTTTTTTGCCGAACGGCAGGTGGGCAAGCTTCCGGAAATCAAAGAGGTCAGCCCCCGGGACATTGCCACTGTCGGGGTTGTTGGTGGCGGCACGATGGGTGCGGGCATCACTGTATGCTCTCTTTTGTCCGGCCTTGACGTGACACTGATCGAACGCGACGCCGAGTCCGTCGATCGGGTAACCTCAACCGTTTCAAAGCTGCTGATGGGGGCCGTGAAGCGTGGCAAGATCAACCAGCAGGCCTATGACGCGATCCTGTCCGGCAGCTTCCGGGCCTCAACCAACTATACGGATCTGGCGCAGGCTGATCTGGTGATCGAGGCCGTGTTTGAAAGCATGGAGGTCAAGAAAAAGATTTTTGGCACGCTGGATCAGGTCTGCCGCCCAGGCGCCATTTTGGCCTCGAACACCTCATATCTGGATTTGAACGCGATTGCGCAGATGACAGGCCGGCCTGCTGATGTGATCGGGTTGCATTTCTTCTCACCCGCCCATGTGATGCGACTGCTCGAAGTTGTGGTGGGGGATGCCACTGCCCCGGATGTGACGGCGACGGGCTTTGCGCTGGCGAAAACGCTGGGCAAGATCGCGGTGCGCGCGGGGGTCTGTGACGGGTTCATCGGCAACCGCATTCTGTCGCAGTATCAAAAGGCGAACAACGCGACGGTTCTGGCCGGGGCCAGCCCGTTTGACGTCGACACGGCGCTGACCGGGTTTGGTCTGGCGATGGGGCCTTTTGCCGTGGGCGATTTGGCCGGGCTGGATATCGGCTGGGCTAACCGCAAACGTCTGGCCCCCACGCGCGACCCCAATGAGGTCTATCCCGAATTTGCTGATCGTCTGTGCGAGATGGGCCGTTTTGGCTGCAAGACGGGCCGGGGGTTTTACATCTATGACGACGCCGCGCCCAATGGCCGGCCCGACCCCGAGGTCGAAGAGATCATCGCCAAAGAACGTGCGGAAAAGGGCATGGCTCCGCGCGCGATCGACGCGTCAGAGATCGTGGATCGCTACATGGCCGCGATGGTGAACGAGGCGGCGCGCATTGTCGAAGAAGGCATCGCGCTGCGGCCGCTGGACGTGGATGTGACCTTGCTGAACGGTTACGGTTTTCCGCGCTGGCGCGGTGGGCCGATGCAATATGCCGACACCGTCGGGATTTCCAAAATCCTGACTGATATTAAGCGCTTTGCCGAAGGCGACCCGCATTTCTGGCAGGCGGCCCCATTGCTGGAACGTCTGGCGCAAGAGGGTCGTTCCTTCGCCAGCCTGAACACCCAAGGAGAGTAACCGATGAAACAAGCTGTCATCGTATCCACCGCCCGCACCGGGCTTGCCAAGTCTTATCGCGGGGCGTTCAACGAAACGCACGGCGCGACCATGGGCGGCCATGTCATCGAACATGCGGTCAAACGCGCCGGTATCGACGGGGCCATGGTCGAAGACGTGTTCATGGGCTGTGGCTATCCCGAAGGTTGGACCGGGGCGAATATCGGCCGCCAGTCCGTGCTGCGGGCGGGGCTGCCGGTGACGACTTCGGCCAGTACGGTGAACCGGTTCTGTTCCTCGGGCCTGCAAACGGTGGCCATGGCCGCCCATGCCATCGTGATGGAGGGCGCCCCGGCGGCGATTGGTGCCGGTGTCGAAAGCATCAGCCAGATGCCTCCGACCCGCCCTCCGCAATCGCGCGAGGCGTGGCTGGAAGCGCATAAACCCGACGTCTACATGGCGATGATCGAAACGGCGGATGTGGTCGCCAAACGCTATGGTATCAGCCGCGAGGCGCAGGACGAACTGGCGCTGGAAAGTCAGAAACGCACAGCCGCGGCGCAGGCTACCGGCAAGCTGGATGACGAGATTGTTCCGATCACGGTTCAGCAAGCGTTCAAGGACAAGGAAACCGGCGAGGTGACCCGCAAAGATGTGACCTTTGCAATGGATGACTGCAACCGCCCCAATACCACGCTTGAGGGCCTGTCCAGCCTGGCCCCGGTGCGCGGCGACGGGCAGTTTGTCACCGCAGGCAATGCAAGCCAGCTGTCGGATGGGGCGGCGGCGCTGGTCCTGATGGACAGCGATGTTGCAGCCCGCGAAAGGGTGGAGCCTCTGGGCGCGTTCAAGGGGTTTGTGGTTGCGGGATGTGAGCCAGACGAGATGGGGATCGGCCCGGTCTTTGCGGTGCCGCGCCTGCTGGAGCGTCATGGGCTCAAGGTCTCGGATGTCGACCTTTGGGAGTTGAACGAAGCCTTCGCCAGCCAGGCACTGTATTGCCGGGACCGGCTGGAGATTGATCCGGCGATCTGCAACGTCAACGGCGGTTCGATCTCGATCGGGCACCCCTTTGGCATGACCGGGGCGCGTATGACGGGCCATCTGCTGATCGAGGGCAAGCGCCGTGGCGCAAAGCTGGGCGTTGTGACCATGTGCATCGGCGGCGGCATGGGTGCCGCGGGCCTGTTCGAGATCTTCTAACAAAGGCGCTGCAATGGATCTGACTTACAGCACCGAAGACGAAGCTTTTCGCGCCGAAATCCGCGCCTGGCTGCAAGATACCCTGCCCAAAGACCTGTCCGAAAAGGTGCGTCTGGGCAAACGTCTGGGCAAGGCTGACATTGAACTGTGGCACAGCTTGCTGAACGCACGGGGGTGGCTGGCGCCAAACTGGCCGCGTGCCTATGGCGGATGCGAATGGAACGCCGTGCAGCGGCATATCTTTGAAGAAGAATGTTGTCTGGCCCATGCGCCGCGCAACCTGCCCTTTGGCCTGAGTATGCTGGCCCCGGTGCTGCTGGCCTTTGGGTCCGAGGCGCAGCGTCAGCGTTTCTTGCCGCGTATTCTGGATGGTCAGGACTGGTGGTGTCAGGGCTATTCCGAACCGGGTGCGGGGTCGGATCTGGCGGCGGTCAAGACACGGGCTGTGCGGGAGGACGATCACTATGTGGTCAACGGGCAAAAGACATGGACCACGCTGGGCCAGCATGCCAACTGGATTTTCTGTCTGGTGCGCACCGACCCCGATGCCAAAAAACAAGAAGGGATTTCCTTTCTGCTGATCGACATGAACACGCCGGGCGTCACCGTCCGTCCGATTGTTCTGATCGACGGCGAGGCCGAGGTGAATGAGGTGTTCTTCGACGATGTCCGCGTCCCCGTCGAGAACCTTGTGGGCGAGGAAAACAAGGGCTGGACCTATGCCAAATACCTGCTGACCCATGAACGCACCAATATCGCAGGCGTCGGGTTTTCGAATGCGGCGCTGGCGACGTTGAAAGAAGTGGCCGGTCAGGTGCAGTCAGGCGGGCGGCCGCTGGCCGAGACGCCGTTGTTCGCGGCGCGTGTGGCGCAGGTTGAAATAGACCTGATGGCGATGGCCATGACCAATCTGCGGATGGTGTCAGCGGCGGCCAGCGGCAAGGCACCGGGGGCCGAAAGCTCGATGCTCAAGATCAAGGGGACGGTGATCCGGCAAGAGCTGACGGCGCTGCTGCGTCGCGCCATCGGACCTGACGCGCAGCCATTTCAGAGCGATTTCCTGAACGGCGGCCACAACGCCGAAGAGCTTGGCCCGGAACATGCCGCCGGGGCGGGGCCAAACTATCTGAACATGCGCAAACTGTCGATCTTTGGTGGCTCGAACGAGGTGCAGCGCACGATCATCACCAAGTCGATCCTGGAACTGTAACGGAGCCCGTCAGATGGATTTCAATCATTCCGAAGAACGGGTTATGCTGCGCGACACGCTGCAGCGGTTTCTGGGGGACAGCTATACGCACGACCATCGCCGCGCGGTGATCGCCTCGGGGCGGGCCTATGATGAAACGGTTTTCAACGCACTGGCCGGGCTGGGCGTGCTGGGGGCCTTGTTCACCGAAGAGCAGGGCGGCTTTGGCGGCCACGGGTTTGACCTGTCCGTGGTGTTCGAGGAACTGGGCCGCGCAGGCGTGATCGAGCCGATGCTGCCCGCCCTTCTGTCGGGCAGCATATTGGCGGGGATGGGCCGTGACGAACTGGTGGCCGAGATCATCACGGGCGAGCAGATCATCGCTCTGGCCCATGGTGAGACGGATGCGCGCTATGACCTGAACCATGTCGCGACCACCGCGCAGGCGCAGGGCGATGAACGGGTGCTGACCGGGACCAAGACCAATGTGCTGTTTGGTGCGCAGGCCGGACATCTGATCGTCAGCGCCCGCGAAAGCGGCGATGTGTGCGACGAAGCGGGGATATCCCTGTTTCTGGTCCCGATTGACGCTGAGGGTCTGACAGTGGTCGATCATCCCAATCTGGACGGCACTTCGGGCGCGACCGTGACGCTGCAGCAGGTGCGTCTGGACCCCGCCGCGCGTCTGGGGCAGGCAGGTACGGGTTTTGAGGCGATCGAGGCTGCGGTGGCCCGCGCCCTGACCGCGCTGATCGCCGAGGCGCTTGGTGCAATGGAGGCCGCCCGCGATCTGACAGTTGCCTATCTGAAAGAGCGCAAGCAATTCGGCGTTCCGATTGGCAAGTTTCAGGCCCTCCAGCACCGGATGGCCGATATGCTGATCGAGATCGAACAGGTCCGCTCGGGCGTCATTCTGGCCGCCGGTCATCTGGACGGCCCCCGCCCCGAGCGGGAACGCCATGTCAGCGCCGCCAAAAACCTGGCGGGACGGGTGGCAGCCCTGGTCGCGGAGGAGTGCATTCAGATGCATGGCGGGATCGGGATGACCGATGAATATGCCCTGTCTCACTATGCGCGTCGGCTGACCATGATCGACCATCAGTTCGGTGACGTGGATCATCACCTGATGCGGTTCATTGCGTTCGGGGCGGGCTAGTCATGACAGATACCGAATTGAAACGCTGGCCGCTGAAACTGGCGCAAACGCTGGGCTATTCTGTGGGGTTCAACCGCGAAACCCAACAGGCCTTTTGTGTGTTGGAGATGGACGATCTGCACCGGAACCCAAGCGGGACCATTCATGGGGGCATAACGGCAACGATGCTGGACACGGCCGGCGGGTTAACGGCCAGCCTGTCCGAAAACCCCGACTCGGTGATGCCTGCTTTGACCATGACGCTGACGATCAACTACGTGTCCGCAGTGGCCTCGGGGCGGTTGCGCGCTGTGGGGCGGGTGGCGGGTGGCGGCCGTAAGACCAAGTTCGTCGATTGCGAATTGCGCGACGATGCGGACGCGCTGATCGCGACTTCGACCGGTGTGTTCAAACTGTTGCCCGACCAGCGGGAGGGAGGAGGCAAATGACTGATATCGTCAAAACCGAGCGGCGGGGCCATGCGCTGATCATCTGGAACTGTAACGCCGCTATGCGCAACGCGCTGACGCCTGCCTATTATAACGGGGTGATTGCCGGGGTGCAGCAGGCCGCCGCTGATGATGGCGTCGCGGCAATCGTTCTGGCCGGTGAGGGTGATTTCTTTTGCGCCGGAGGTGACCTGAACGCGCTGCAGGAACGTCGCGCCCTGACCTATGAACAACGGCAGGACAAGATCGACAAGCTGGGCGATGTTATTCGCAGCCTGCGCACCAGTCCAAAGCCCGTTGTCGCCGCGGTTGAAGGCGGCGCAGCGGGCGCGGGCGTGTCCATCGCGATGGCCTGCGACATGATCGTGGCGGCCGAACAGGCCAAGTTCACGCTGGCCTATATCCGCGCCGGGTTGGTGCCAGATGGGGCTGTCACCTATGCGCTCAGTCGGGCTCTGCCCCGCGCGACTTTGGCGCGTATGGCGATGATGGCCGAACCGCTCGGGGCCAGCCGCCTGTTGAATCTCGGCGTGATCACCGAAACCACCCCCGCGGGCGAAGCACTGGCGCGCGCCTGCGCGCTGGCCGATCGGTTGTATCAGTTTCCCCCGCAGGCACTGGCCGAGATCAAGCAGTTGCTGAATGCCGCCGAGTCCTCGGATTTCGAAAGTCACCTGACACGCGAGCGGGACGCCATGGCGCAGGCTCTTGGCGGGGATGAGGCCCTGACCGGCATCACCGCGTTTCTGAACAAAAAAGCCCCGATTTTCCGCGAAGGAGATTGAAATTGGCCCAGACTGCCACCCGACCAAAAATGTTTGATACCCCAGTGACCCGCACCTACGGCACCAGACTGCCCGTGGTCGCCGGTGGCCTGCAATGGCTGGCCAATGCCGACTATGTCTCGGCGGCGGGCAAGGCGGGAATCCTTTCGTTCATCACAGCCGCCTCGTTCCCCGAGACCGGGGAGTTGCGCTCGGAAATCCGCCGCTGCCGCGACATGTGCGAGGGCGCGCCGTTTGGGGTCAATGTTTCGATGATCCCCAAGCTGGTGCCGGGTGAAAAGACCGAAAACATCTTTCGCCTGATCGCCGACGAGGGCGTGCGCTTTGTCGAAACATCCGGGCGCAGCCCCGAGGCATTCATGCCAATCCTCAAGGACGCGGGCATTGTCACCCTCCATAAGGTGCCGTCGCTGCGCTATGCGGTGAAGGCGGAACAGGTGGGCGTCGACATGGTCTCGATCGTGGGGGCGGAATGCGGCGGGCATCCGGGTCTGGATATGGTCGGCAGCATGGTCAATGCTGGTCTGGCGGGCGAACGCCTGACGATCCCGTGGCTGGTCGGCGGTGGGTTCGGCCACGGCAAACAGGTGACGGCGGCGCTGGCGATGGGCGCCTCGGGTGTGGTCATGGGCACGCGCTTTCTGGTGGCCGAAGAGCTGCAGGCCCATCCCGGTTACAAGCAGGCGCTGATCGACGCGTCCGAACTGGATACGGCCCTGACCATGCAATCGGTGCGCAACACCGTGCGCAGTCTGCGCAACGAAACCACCGCCATCGTGTCGCAGCTAGAGCGCGACAATCCCGACATCGGGATCGGCGGGTTGATGGAACATGTCGCAGGCAAGATCGGTCGCAAGGCCTATGAAACAGGGGACGTGTCACGTGGGATTCTGTCGGCGGGTCATGCGTTGGGATTTGTCGACCGGGTCGAGCCTTTTGCAGCCATCGTTGACCGGCTTGAGGCCGAAGCCCTTGGCGCGTTGTCGCATCTGGGAGCGGTTGCCTGAGCGCAGATCCAGCATTCACACGTGAATAGTAAGAATATGAATTTGGGCGTTACTACCTGATTTTGAATTTAACTATAGTCAGGTTCAAGACAGGACTGACGAAGGGAGGAAGGCGATGCCTTCAGCGGAAAATCAAAAACCGGTCGCCTTGGCAATCGGGGCAGGTGATGGGATCGGGGCGGCATTTGCGCGCCGGTTTGCCCGGGCCGGATATCGCGTGGCCATCGCGCGACGGGACGCAGAGAAATCCGCCGCGCTGGTGGCCGAGCTGGCCGCCGAAGGGCATGAGCTGCACGCTTTTTCGCTGGATGCGCGCGACGAAGATCAGGTTGTGGGTTTTTTCGACAAAGTCGAGGCCGAGATGGGCCCGATTGAGGTGGCGCTTTACAATGCCGGATCGAACTCGCCCTTTCCGTTTCTGGAAACCAAATCCACCATGTTTCGGAAAATCTGGGAACTGGCCTGTTTTGGCGGCTTCCTGACCATGCGTGAGGCCGCCTCTCGCATGGTGCCGCGCGGCAAGGGCACGATCCTGGTCACCGGGGCCTCGGCCAGTATGCGCGGCAAGGCGGGGTTCGGCGCGTTTGCCAGCGCCAAACACGGGCTGCGCGCGCTGGCGCAGAGCCTCGCGCGTGAGATTGGCCCCAAAGGGGTTCACGTGGCCCATATCGTGATCGACGCAGGTGTCGACATGCCCGCCATCCATGAACGCCGGCGCAAGAAATTTGGCGACGATCACGTGGATGCAGAGAACATTCTGGTCAAGCCCGACAGCATCGCCGAGACCTTTTTTGCCGTTCACAGCCAGACCCCTGATGCCTGGACGCATGAGCTGGACCTGCGCCCCTACGGAGAGAACTGGTAGGGCCCGATGTCAGATCAAACCATGACGCCGATCCTGTGGGGCGTGGGCACCGTCCGCACCCTGCGCGCCCATTGGGTTCTGCACGAACTTGGGGTCAGCTATGACTGTCAGCCGATCCGCCCGCGCACAGCGGCGATGGAGCGGCCCGATTTTCAGGCGGTCAATCCCGATTGCAAGGTTCCGGCCCTGCAGCATGGGGATCTGACGCTGGTCGAAAGCACGGCGATCATGCTGTATCTGGCCGAGACATATGCCAGCCGCTCTCCTGATCTGATCCCGCAGAGCGGCGCGGCGCGGGCCCGGTTTTTCGAGTGGATGTCCTTCATCTCGACCGAGCTGGACGCCGCATCCCTGTATACGATCCGCCGCCATCAGGATCTGCACGAGATCTACGGTCAGGCCCCGGTCGCGGTGGATGTGGCGCGCGCCTATTTCCTGCGGATGGCGCAGAAAGCTGCGCGGCAGGTCAGGACCGGCGCGCCCTATTTGTTGGGTGAGACATTCACTCTGGCCGATATCCTGCTTGTCACCTGTCTGCGGTTTGCCGACCGCATGGGGGTCGAGCGCCCGGCCGAATTCTACGACTATTTTCAAAGACTGACAGGCAGACCCGCCTTTCAGGCAGCCATGAAAGCGAACCACACATGACCGATGAGATGCAGAAGACCGGCCCCTTTGCCGGTATCAAGATTGTCGACGTGACCTCTGTGATCTCGGGGCCGTGTTCAACCGGTATCCTTGGCGATCAGGGGGCGGATGTGATCAAGGTGGAACCCCCCACCGGCGACATCATGCGCGCCCGGGGCAAGGTGGCGGGGTTCACCCCGGCCTTTGTATCGTGCAATCGGGGCAAGCGGTCTGTTGCGCTGGACCTCAAGGACGACACCGCGCGTGAGGTGCTTTGGAAACTAATCGAAGAGGCGGACGTGTTCGCTCAGAACTTCCGCCCTGGCGTGGCCGAGCGGTTGGGGTTCAGCGCCGAAGAAGCGCTGCGGCGCAATCCCCGCCTGATCTATCTGTCGATCAGTGGTGTCGGCAGCAGCGGGCCTTATTCCAAAAAGCGGGTCTATGACCCGGTGGTGCAGGCCCTTTCGGGGCTGGCCGACATGCAATCTGATCCTTTGACCGGTCGGCCCAAGATGATCCGTTCGGTCGTGGTGGACAAGATCACCGCTGTCTATGCAGCACAGGCCGTATCGGCCGCGCTTTACAGCCGGTCGGTGACGGGGCAGGGGCAGCATGTGGAAGTCTCGATGCTGGATACGATGCTGAATTTCAACTGGGTTGACGGCATGGCGCCCGTGGCCGTTGTCGGCAAGGAAGAGGACGCTTCCAATACACCCCATGACATGATCTTTCCCACTTCGGACGGCTTTGTCACGGTCGGGGCAATCTCGGACAAGGAATGGGTGGGTCTGTGCAAGGCGATGGACCGCCCTGACCTGATCAAAGACCCGCGATTTGCCACCCCCAGCCAGCGCGAGATCAACCGTCAGGAACGGCTGGAACTGATCGAAGAGGTCGTCTCGACCCGTGCGACGGCCGAGCTGCTTGCCTCGCTTGAAGCGCATGATGTGCCCTGCGCGCCCGTGCTGCGCCGACATCAGCTGTTCGACGATCCGCAGGTCTTGCACAACGAGGTGGTTGAAGTGGTCGATCAGCAAGGGCTTGGCCCGGTCCGACAGGCGCGTGGTGCGGCAAAGTTTTCCAACCATGTGCCGCGCCCGATTACGCAGGCTCCGGCCCTGGGCGAACATACCGACGCGGTCCTGCAAGAGTTGGGTTTTACCATGGCGGAACGTGCAAAGGCTGATTAACCTGCGCGGAACACTGCGGCAAAAAAGGGAGGCCTCGTGAAGCGCATTCATGACATCCTGTTGAACGGCGTACCGGACGCGGTTGCGATTGTCGATCACGACGGCACCACGTTTACCTATGGCGCGTTGCAGGCGATGATCTCGGACGCCGCTGCGGGCCTGACCCGGCATGGGGTGCGGGGCGGCGATCGGGTATTGGTTTTGGCTGAAAACAGCGTGACCTTTCTGGTCGCAGTTATGGCGCTGAGCCGGCTGGACGCCTGGACGGTTCTGGTCAACGCGCGGCTGACCGCGGCCGAGGTTGATCGCCTGATCGACCTGTCCGAGGCACGGTGCACTGTGTTTACACCCGAAGCCTCTCCGGCCTCCGCGGCCCATGCTCGGCGCATGGGGGCCACTCAGGTGGCCACGCTGGATTGCGGCGCGTTCCTGTTGTCGCCCCCGCGCGACGTGCCGATCGAGCCGGTTCAGGCGGATGCGGCTCAGACGGCGGTTCTGATTTATACCAGCGGCACGGTGGGTGAACCAAAGGGCGTGATGCTGACCCATGGCAACCTGTGTTTCATGTCTCAGGTCTCGGGCGATATGCGGCGGATCACGCCGCAGGACGTGACACTGGCGGTGGTGCCCGGAACCCATATCTTTGGTTTGACCTCGGTCTTTCTGGCGGCACTGGCCAAGGGCTCTGGCCTGATTGCCATGCCACGATTTGAGGTCGCGCCGGTGCTGGATGCGATCCGGTCGGGTGTGACCATCCTGCCCGCGGTGCCACAGATTTTCGCCGCCCTGATGGCCGAGCTGGGGGATGATCCCGCCCCGATATCCCCCAACAAGCTGCGCTTTATCTATGCCGGAGGCGCGCCGCTGGACCTGAGCCTAAAACATGAGGTCGAGGCCCTGTTTGGGCAGCCGCTGCACAATGGCTATGGGCTGACCGAAGCCTCGCCCAGCGTGGCCGCGACCCGGCTGGACTATGTGCGCGACGACAGTTCCATCGGTCTGCCCGTTCCGGGGGTCGAGGTCCGCATTCACGCACCCGACGATCAGGGTGTTGGCGAATTGCAGCTGCGCGGCCCAAACGTGATGAAAGGCTATTTCCGCAATCCCAAAGCCACCGCACAGGCGATGACGGCGGATGGGTTCCTGCGGTCGGGTGATCTGGCGCGGCAGGAGGCCGATGGGGCGTTGCATATCGCGGGACGGTCGAAAGAGCTGATCATCCGTTCGGGGTTCAACGTCTACCCACCCGAGGTTGAGGCGGTGCTGACCGCCCATCCCGCCGTCACGCTCAGCGCAGTTGTCGGGCGCAAAGTGGACCGCAACGAAGAGGTTCTGGCCTTTGTTGTCGCCCGCGCGCCCGTGACCGAACAGGAACTGCGCGCTTGGGTGCGCGACCGTATGGCGGCCTACAAGGTTCCCTCGCGGATTGGGATTGTCGCGGCTTTGCCGCAGGCCGCAACCGGCAAGATACAGAAGAATAAACTGCTGACCGACTCGGCCTATGCGCTGGACTGAGCCTGCGCCTCAGCGGTCATCAAGGATCATCTGGCTGGCTTTTTCGGCGATCATGATCGTGGCTGCGTTGGTGTTACCCGAGACCAGTTCCGGCATGATCGAACAATCCACGACCCGCAGCCCCTGAATCCCATGCACTTTCAGTTGCGCATTCACCACTGCGTCCGGCCCCGGACCCATCTTGCAGGTGCCCGAAGGGTGATAGATCGTTGTAGCGTGGTTGCGCACCCAATCCAGCACCGCATCATAATCCTGTGACGCCACGCCCTCGCCGGGCTGGTATTCGGCGGCGATACGCTCGGCCAGCGGGTTTTTGGCCGCGATGCGCCGGGCGAGGCGCACCCCTTCGACCATGGTCAGGCAATCGGTCTCGCTGGACAGGTAGTTGGGGTGAATTTTGGGGGCCGCATCCGGATCGGGCCCGTTCAGGCGAATCTGGCCCCGGCTTTCCGGCCGCAACTGGCAGGCGGTAATGGTAAAGCCCGAAAACGGGTGAATCTGGCCCTGCAGATCATAGGAAAACGGCTGGAAATGGAATTGCACATCCGGCGCGTGCAAATCAGGCCGGGTTTTCACAAAGCCCGTCGCATCCGCCGCAGGCATCGACAGGGGCCCCCCACGCCCGCCCAGATAATAGCGCGCGGCAATCAGTCCCTGGCGGATCATCGAACGCCCGTCGCGGTTATAGGTGGGATCGGTGCTTTCAAACACCAGTTTCGAGTTCAGGTGATCCTGCATCCCCTGACCGACACCCGGCAGGTCATGCCGGACCGCAACATCGTTTTCCCGCAGATGGTCCTGCGCCCCGATGCCGGACAGCATCAGAACCTGCGGGGACCCGATGGTGCCCGCCGACAATATGACCTCGCGCGCGGCCTTCAGCGTGACGCGTTTGCCCGCGCGGGTCTTGTATACGACCCCAGAGCAGCGTTTTCCCTCAAGAACAAGGTTTTGCACATGGGCATGGGTAATGACGCGCAGGTTCGGCCGTGATTTCACCGGTTTGAGGAACGCGTTGGCCGTGCTGGCGCGCTTGCCGCCGTCGATCGTGGTCTGGAAAAAGGCGAACCCTTCCTGATCGGCCCCGTTATAGTCGGGCGTGCGGCGGAACCCGGCGGATTGGGCGGCCTCGATCCATTTTTCACTGAGCGGGTGGCGCATTTTGGCGTCGGTGACCGCAAGCTCTCCGCCGCCGCCGCGCAGACCCGAGGCGCCGTGATCATAGTCTTCGAACCGTTTGAACACCGGCAGTACATCGTCCCAGCCCCAGCCTTCGTTCCCCATTTGCCGCCAGCGGTCGAAATCAGAGGGATGACCGCGCACATAAAGCAACCCGTTGATCGCCGAAGACCCGCCCAGCGTTTTGCCGCGCGGCCAGTAAATCTCGCGCCCGTTCACGCCCGGATCGGGTTCAGCGGAATAGCACCAGTTATATTTCGGGTTGCGGATCAGTTTCAGAAAACCGGCAGGGGCGTGAATAAAGGGGCTGATGTCCCTGCCGCCCGCCTCAAGCAGGATAACCTGTGTTTTCGGGTCCGCGCTCAGCCGGTTGGCCAGCACACATCCGGCGGAACCCGCCCCGATTATGATATAGTCAGCGTCCATTTTATACTCGGTCTTGGGGCAGGTGCCATTTTCCACCTGAAACCCGGACAGCCGCAAGTTGCCCGGACAGGCGCATACAACAAAAGCCTATCTAAACAGCTCAGGCATCCAAACATTCAATTTTGAATGATAAATATGCCGCGTCCGTTGGATGTCGGTCCACGCACATGGTTGGAACCTGCCGGATTCGGATCGGGATACGTAATGCAGCCATTCATAAATGCATGAATACTATGCCATAAACGGCAATTACTAATAAATAAGAATGCGATTAACTTCTCGGAAAGTACCGGTTTTCCGGCGGGCACAGCCTGTATCTCTGGGAGGGCAAATCACATGATTGAAAGACGCGAATTCTATATCGATGGCGCATGGGTCGCGCCTGACGCACCGCAGGATCACCACGTTATCAACCCAACGACCGAAGAGCCGTGTAGCCTGATCTCTTTGGGCAATCAGGCCGATGTTGAAAGGGCCGTATCAGCGGCGCGGGCGGCGTTTCCGGGCTGGATGGCCACCCCGATCGAGGATCGCGTCGCCCTTCTGGAAAAACTGATCGACATCTACAACGGCCGCAAGGACGAGATGGCGCAGGCCATCAGTCTTGAAATGGGCGCACCGATTGATTTCGCCACCAATATGCATGTGGCCATGGGCACCCTGCATCTGAGCACCTTTGCCAAGGTCGCGCGGGAATTCGTATTCGAAGAGCCTCTGGGAGATCACGCGCCTGACAGCTGGATCATCCGCGAACCCGTCGGGGTTTGTGCGCTGATCACGCCGTGGAACTGGCCGATGAACCAGATCTCGCTCAAGGTGGGGGCGGCCATCGTGACCGGCAACACGATGATCCTGAAGCCGTCCGAAGAAAGTCCGATCAGCGCCATGTTGCTGGCCGATATGATCCACGAAGCGGGATTCCCGCCGGGCGTGTTCAACCTGATCAACGGTGACGGGCCGGGCGTGGGCACTGCGCTGGCCAAACATCCTGATATCGACGCGATCAGCCTGACGGGATCGGGCCGCGCGGGCAAGGCCGTGTCGATCAACGCGGTCGAGAACCTCAAAAGGGTGCATCTTGAGCTGGGCGGCAAAGGGGCCAATCTAGTCTTTGCTGATGCGGATGACGCCGCGGTTGAACGCGGAGTGCGCTATATGATGGTGAATTCCGGCCAGTCCTGTATCGCGCCCAGCCGAATGATTGTCGAAGACAGTGCCTATGACGCAGCCGTGCAAACGGCGGCCGAAGTGTGCAACAGCATCCCCACGGGTCCAGCCAGCGAACACGGCGCGCATATCGGTCCGGTGGTCAACCGGGCGCAATTCGACAAGATTCAGGATTTGATCCAGTCGGGTATCGACGAGGGCGCGCGTCTTGTTGCGGGCGGTCCGGGTCGCCCGGATGGCGTCAATCGCGGGTTCTATGTGCGCCCGACCGTCTTTGCCGATGTCACGCCCGACATGCGCATCGCGCGTGAGGAAATCTTTGGCCCGGTTCTGGCGATGATGAAATTCGCAGGCGAGGCAGAGGCCGTCAGCATGGCCAATGATACCGAGTTCGGCCTGGCCAATTACATCCAGACCACGGATGCCGAAAAACTCAAACGCGTGTCGCGTCAGCTGCGCTCGGGCATGGTCGAGGCCAACGGCGTGCGCCGTGGGGCGGGGGCTCCGTTTGGTGGCATGAAGCAATCCGGCAATGGCCGCGAGGGCGGCACCTTCGGGATGGAGGATTTTCTGGAGGTCAAGGTCGTGTCCGGCTGGACCTGACGACCTGTCGGGGCTGGTCTCGGCCAGCCCTCCGGCTTGGGAGGAGAGCGCATGCGCAGCTACAGTGTTTTGGAACATAACAGGCCGCTTGTGCCCGTTGAAACCGAATTGCCCGACCTGATCGGGACGCAGGTGCTGGTCAAGATCAGCCGGTCGGGTGTGTGTCACACCGATCTGCATGTATGGGAAGGTTGCTATCATCTGGGCGAGGGCGAGACCCTGCAGATGGCGGATCGTGGCATTCATCCGCCGATCACACCGGGCCATGAAATCACCGGGCAGATTGTGGCCGCGGGCCCCGACGCCGGGGCGGACCAGATCGGGCGCGTCTGCGTGGTGCATCCGTGGACCGGCTGCGACAACTGCCCGACCTGCGCGCGGGGTGACGAAAACCTGTGCCTGACGGCCAGTTTCAAAGGCATTCAGCAACCCGGCGGCTATGCCGAATATGTCATCGTGGCGCATCCCAAATTCTGTGTCGATATCGGCGATCTTGATCCGTCACAGGCTGCTGTTCTGGCGTGCTCGGGTGTCACCACTTATGGCGCGATCCGCAAGTTCGGCGACATTTTGAACGAAGAACCGCTGGTGATCATCGGGGCCGGAGGGTTGGGGTTCATGGCTCTGTCGCTGGTCTCGGCCATGGGGTTCAAGGGCGCCATCATGGTTGATCTGGATGACGCCAAGCTGGCCGTCGCCAAAGAGGCCGGGGCCCTGGCTGTCGTCAACTCCTCTGCCGAGGACGCGGTGGCACAGATCACCGAACTGACCGGCGGAGGCGCGCTGGCCGTGCTGGATCTGGTCGGGGCCGAAGCCAGCGTGAATTTCGCCCTGTCGATTGTGGCCCGCGCCGCCCATATGGTCATTTGCGGGTTGTATGGCGGAAGGCTGTCCGTGCCGCTGCCCTATTTCCCCATGCGCCCGCTGCATATTCAGGGCAGCTGGGTCGGCAATTTGCAGGATCTCAAAGATGTGGTCGCCATCGCGCAATCGGGGGCTCTGACCCCTGTGCCCGTGACCGAGCGGCCTCTGTCCGAAGCCAATGACGCACTCATGGAACTGCGCGACGGAAAAACCGTGGGCCGGTCGATCCTGGTGCCCTGAGGAGGGGGCAGGACGCGGTCACACCGAAATACGAAAGGGAGGAAACATGACAAATCGGAACAAAAATACCACGTCGTTTGGCGGCCTGTTCGGGCTGGCTCTGGGCGGTTTGATGGCGACGGTCGGGCCGGTTCAGGCTGAAGAGACGTTCAAGATGGGGGTCATCACGTTCCTGTCCGGCCCCGCCGCGGGATCGGTCGGTATTCCACAGCAAAAAGCATCCGAACTGCTGATCGAAGCGATCAACGCGGGCAGTTTGCCTGCGCCTTATGACACGCCGGGCATTGGCGGTCAGCAGATCGAAGCGATCTATGTGGATGAGAACAGCAAACAGAAGTCAGCCGACTACAAAAAGCTGGTCAACAAGGACGGCGTTTCGGCCATCGTCGGCTATGTCTCATCGGGCAACTGCAAGGCGATGGCCCCGCTGGCCGAGGAAGAAAAGGCGCTGACGGTCTTTTCCACCTGCGGCACGCCGCAAGTCTACGAAGAGGTCGTGACCGCGCCCGAATACAGTTTCCGCACCATCAGCCACGCCACCAGCGACAGTGTTGGTGCAGCGCGTTACGTGGCCGAGATCATGCCCGGCGCGACCACCCTGTCAGGCATCAACCAGAACTATGCATGGGGGCAGGATTCCTGGCGCGATTTTTCGAAATCGGTGACCAATCTCAGCTCCGATCTTGAGATCGTGAATGAACAGTTCCCCAAGGTCTTTGCCGGCCAATACGGCTCTGAAATCACATCGCTGCTGTCCTCCAAGGCGCAGCTTGTGCATACCAGTTTCTGGGGTGGCGATCTTGAGGCGTTTGTCCTGCAGGGCACGGGTCGCGGGCTGTTCCGCGAGCAGGTTCCGGTTCTGACCGTCGGGGACACGATCATCGACACGCTGGGCGACAAGATCCCGGATGGGGCGATCATCGGCGCGCGTGGGCCCTACGGCGTTCTGGCCCCGGACAATGCATTGAACGACTGGCTGAAGGCGGCCTATCAAGAGGCGCACGGCGTGCACCCCAACAGCGCCGTCTATCAGCAGGTGCAGGCCATTCTCGCCGTCAAGGCGGCAGCTGACAAAGCGGGCAGCGCCGATCCCGAGGCGATCCGTCAGGCGCTGAAGGGCCTGACCTTTGACAGCCCCGCCGGTCCGGTCGAAATGGGACTCAGCAATGGCCATCAGGCGGTTCTGGGGATTTCTTACGGCACCTATAAATTCGACAAGGACGCAGGTGCGGGCACGGTCGAGAATATCCGCCTGTATCCGGCCAGCTGTGTGAACCCGCCCAAAGGTGTGGGGTCGATCGAATGGGTCGAAAGCGGTCTGGAAGGCGCTGTCTGCGACTAAGCAGATCATGCGAAACCCATTTGGATCAGGCAGGGTGCGCCTTGCCTGATCCGCAACCCTCCCCCTCGCAATTCACTTCTGGAGGTAATGGTGCAGACACTCGTCGCGATAAGTGTTGACGGGCTGGGATTTGCGTCCTGGCTGTTCCTTTCATCGGTTGGCCTGACGCTGGTTTTTGGCGTGATGCGCATCCTAAACATCGCCCATGGTGCGTTCTACGCCATCGGCGCTTATAGCGCGGCCTGGATCATCGGGGTCTATATGTCGACGGGCGCGCCGGTGATCGGGACTTTCCTGCTAATCCCTGTGGCGGCCCTGATTGCCGGAACGCTCAGCGGGTTGCTGGTCGAGCGCGGTGTGTTGCGGTTCATGTATGGGCGCGAAGAGGTTCTGATGGTTCTGGTGACCTATGCGGTATTCCTGATCCTGGAGGACGCGACCAAGCTGATATGGGGCACGGAATCGTATGTGGCGTGGCAACCTGCCTATCATTTCGGCACCATCGACATCTTTGGCATTCCGTACACTGTCTACAAATTCATCACCATCGGCACCGCTTTCCTTGTGGGCGCGGCGCTGTTCGTTGTGCTGGGCAAAACCCGCGTCGGGCGGCTGTTGCTGGTTGTCATCGAAGATCGCGAAATCAGCGGCGCGCTGGGGATCAACGTGACCCGGTTCTTTACCGTGACCTTCATCGTGGGCGCGACGCTGGGCGCGCTTGGCGGGGCGATTACCGCGCCCGAAATCTCGGTCTCGCCGGGGATCGGAGCCGAGATTGTCATCCTGTCCTTTGCCGTGATCGTGATCGGCGGCATGGGGTCGATCGAAGGTGCCATGATCGGCGCGCTGATTGTCGGGTTCGCCCGTGCCGCCTCGGTCCATCTCTATCCGCCGGCCGAGCTGTTCTCGATCTACCTGGCCATGGCCGGTGTCCTTGCGGTCAAGCCTTATGGGCTGTTTGCGCTGGCTGAAAGCAGAAAGATTTAATCATGCGTCGTGATCCAACCGAAATCGGGCTGCTTGTAGCCCTTCCGATCCTGATCGCGCTGGCCTTTGTGCTGCCGAAATGGGTGGTGAATTATGTTCAGGTCTCTCTGGGGACCGGTCTGGTGGCTCTGGGCGTGATGGTGCAGATGCGCGCGGGTCTGGTGTCGTTCGGGCAGGGGCTGTATTTCTGCGTAGGCGGCTATACGGCCGGTCTGGCCGCCAAGTTTTTGGGCATCACCGACCTGTTCGTGCTGTTGGCGCTTGGGGTGCTGGCGGCGATGGCGCTGTCTTTTGTACTGGGCTTTTTGCTGCGTCGCTATCGCGAGATCTTTTTTGCGATGCTCAGCCTTGCGGTGTCGATGATCATGTTCGGGCTGTTGTCGCGGACAGAATCCCTGGGCAGTACCGATGGGTTCAACCTGCCGTCGCCCAGCTATCTGGGCTGGCACCCGGATGAAAATCAGGCGTTCGTTGTTCTGTTCGCGCTGACCTGCGTGATCGCCATCGGATGTGCGGTGATCCTGAACCGCGTCCTCAAAAGCCCGATTGGCTATGTGAATGAGGCGATCCGCGAAAACGAGCTGCGGGTGGAGTATCTGGGGGCCTCGGCGCATCAGGTGGTGCATGTGACCTATATGGTGGCTGCGGTTGTGTCCTCGCTGGGCGGGGTGCTGTGGGCGCTGGCACTGGGGCATGTCGATCCGGAAATGACCAACTGGACCACGTCAGGGCAGTTCGTTTTTGCCGCGATCCTGTCGGGCACCGGCAGTGTGGCTGCACCGATGGTCGGCACATTCCTGCTGGAAATCCTGCGCATCTATGCGGTCGAGCTGTCGCCGAACACGTGGCAAATGATCCTTGGCTCTGTGATGTTGCTGATCATCATTTTCCTGCCGCACGGCCTTTGGTCGCTGGTGGCCCGACGCAAGTCCAAATCCGCCCGGTCTGCGGGCACAGAACACGCGGGTGAATGACATGACCGCCATTCTTGAAACCAAAAAGCTTGAAAAACACTTTGGCCCGGTCTGTGCCGCGCGGGATATCAACATTTCGATCCATGCGGGTGAGGTTCTGGGCGTGATCGGATCGAACGGGGCGGGCAAGACCACGTTTGTCAATATGGCAACCGGGTATCTCAAACCCTCATCCGGGCAGATCCTTTTCGACGGGCGCGACATAACCGGGCTTTCGACCCGCAAGATCACGCGCATGGGGCTGTGCCGGTCATTCCAGATCCCGCAGCTTTTCCCCGAGCTGACGGTGATCGAAAACGTCCAGATCGCATTGACCATCGCGGGCAATGCGCGCCCGGCCTTGCTGCGCCCGGCGCTGTCTCCGCAACTGGAAGAAGCAGCCCACACCCTTCTGAAAAAGTTTGGTGTTGACGCATACGCCGCTGATGAAATCTCGGTCCTTCCGCAGGGTGTGCGCAAGCTGGTGGATATCGCCATGGCCACCGTGTCCAACCCGAAGCTGCTGTTTTTGGATGAACCCACCAGCGGGGTCAGCAACGAAGAAAAGGTCGCGTTCATGGCCAACCTCATTCAGGCTCTGAAATCGGCGAATACGGCTGTGCTGTTCATCGAACATGACATGGAGATCGTCGAGGCCTTTTCGCCACGCTGCGTCGCCTTTTACGAGGGCACGATCCTGTCGGACGGCCCCACCCGCGATGTGTTGAACGACCAGAAAGTGCAGGAATTCGTGATTGGATCAGAGTTGCACCGCAAACACCCCGCAGCCGCGGGCCGATCGGAGGCCCAGGTATGCTGAGCATTGAAAACCTGGACCTGTCGATCAACCGCGTTCCCATTCTGCGCTCAGTCAACCTTGAGATTCAGACCGGCAAGACCTGCGGGCTGATCGGGCGCAACGGGGCGGGCAAGACCACGCTGATGCGCGCGATCATGGGTATTCTGGACGCGCAGGGCGGAAGTATTCAGTTCAATCACCGCGACCTGCATACGGAAAAAGCTCATCTGAGGGCGCCTCTGGGGATCGGGTATCTGCCCGAAGACCGACGTTTGGTGCCGCGTTTCACCGTTGAAGAGAATATTCTGGTGCCGCTCTGGGCCACCAAAAGCACCAATCACGCGCGGCTGGATTATGTCTATGACCTGATGCCCGAGATCGCCCGGTTTGCCGACCGCAAGGCCATGACGCTCAGTGGCGGTCAGCAAAAGCTGGTCGCTTTGGGCCGGGCGCTGGTGTCGGGGTCCAATCTGTTGTTGCTGGACGAACCTTTCGAAGGCGTCGCTCCCGCATTGGCCAAACGCCTGATGGAGGTGATCGGAAACCTCAGCCGCGAGAATCTGACCGTGCTGATCGCCGAATCCGATTTCACCCATTCAGAAAGCGTGGTCGACGATGTCTTTGTGATCGAACGCGGGCATTTGGAACGTCAGACCTAAGGCTCCTCACGTCTTGCCAGTTAGACGTCAACGGATGACTAAAGATCCATATCACGGCGGACAGGTGAACATGTCCGTCCTGACGTCTTACTTGATGTGGGTAAAATCGCTGCCGCGGCAGATGACGCAGCCCAGCACACAGCCGGACATGGTCAAGACATCGCCGTTCAGCAGCAGTTTGCCGATATAAGTTTTGTCATTGTCCGGTGCCCAGACTTTCCCGCCGCTATAGACCACGGCTGGCGACTTGCCGCCAAGTGCGCAATGCGGACGCGTTCGGTTGTAGAAATCGATCCATTTTCCGACATCCGCTCTGGCCTCTGAACCTGCTTCCCGGGCGTACCGGTAGCTCAGACTGGGGACAAGTTGCGAAGCTATTTCAAGCCGATCCGCGATCTTGCACCGGGCGCGGCTCATCGAGCACACAAAGGGTTGAACAACCGGGTCGAAGGATCACACAGACCCATTCGAAAGCGTTAAAAGCTCAGGGGGCGCTTTAAGTCGCCAAAACAGGTGCCAAGGTTTCGTGCCACCCACGACCAGTTCAACACCGTTTTTCGACCTCGCCGCTATCAAATCTCCATCGTCTCATTCCGTCACGCCAGAACCGATGCTTTCGGCCTCTGGGAGGTTATGTTGCCGAAATGAACGTCTGGCAGGAACCGGCCCCACCCCTCTCAATCACGCGCAAAAAAGTTGGCAACGCTGTCCTGATTATAGTTAGTTACTCCCATTCGTTGTCTGTAATGCTCATGGTTTTTAAACGCGAAGTCAGAGTAGTTGGCTTCATTCCCAAAAGTGCGGCTGCTCCGTTTGCTCCGGAAACCTGACCACGAGTTTCGCGTAGTGCAGAAACTAGATTTGCGCGGATCAGGTCCTGCATCTGCGCTTCGGTACGTACAGTGGGGTTCGACGCGGTTTCGAAGGTTTGGCCGGCAAGTTCGATCACCATTTTTGAATCCTGCGATACGATGGCGGCGCGCTCCATCACGTTGTGAAGCTCCCTTACATTTCCTGGCCAGTTATAGCCTAACAGTTTTTGCACACCGTGTTCGGTCAGTTTCGGGACCGGGCGGTTCAGTCTTCGGCAGGCAATTTTCAACAAGTGCAGCGATAATGGAGCGATATCCTCGGGGCGGTCGCGCAGTGGTGGGCAGGTGATTGGAAAAACACTGAGAAACAGAAATAGGTCTTCGCGGATGCGGTCCGCCCGACGCGCCTGTGCTTCGGTCAATGCCGTCGCGGCGATAACCCGGATGTCGATGGGCTTTTCCCGAGTGTCGCCAAGACGCTGAACTTTCCCATTTTGCAGCGCTGCCAGGAATTTTCCCTGTATTTCAAGTGGTAGTTCCTCGACATCGTCTAAAAACAGGGTCCCGCCATGGGCCAGCTCCAGCTTGCCGGGCTTGTCCCGAGTGGCCCCGTTGGGGGCGCCGCGAACTTGGCCGAACAGTTCCGCTTCGACCTGCTCCGGCGCGACAGAGCTGCACTTGAAATGGATCAGCGGACGTCGGGCGCGTGCGCTGGCCTTGTGAATTTCGGTCGCGACTAAAGATTTGCCGGTTCCCGTTTCGCCCGAGATCAAAACGGTTGCGTCTGTTCCGGCTACCAGATCAATACGAGTCACGATTTGCCGGATCGCCGGAGATATTCCGATGATATCGTGATGGGCACGCTCTGACGTGATGGCTTCTTGTAGATACGCGTTCTCTTGTTCCAGCCGGTCGCGCAGGGCGGCAACCTCGTCTAACGCTTCGCGCAGCTTTCGTTCGTTTTCTTTTCGTTCAGTAATGTCACGAAAGATGACCACAGCCCCCGCCAAAACTTGTTGATCATAAATAGGGGTCGAGACATATTCGACACGGATTGGCTTGCCGTCCTTGCGCCAGAACACCTCGTCCTCGATGCGGTGCACTTGTTCAAACCGGAACGAACGGTAAATCGGACACTGTCGTGCGGGATAGATTTCACCGTTCAGGTGGTGATGGTGAATCATGGAATGGATGTCTTTTCCCAGCAGGTCTTCGGTCGTCCATCCCAGCATTTCCTGCGCGGCGCGATTGACGAATGTGGTTTTGCCCTCGGCATTGACGCCATAGATTCCTTCTCCCGCAGCGTTCAGGATAAGTTGGTTCTGACGTTCAAGTTCGGCAAAGAAGCCTTGGGTGCGCTGCCATTCGACAAGGCCGCCTCGAAAGGTCTCTGCCGTGGCCGCTTGTTCGGCCCTGCGATCCAGTGTGTCCAAATTGGAAATCGTCATCATCACCCAACCTGGTTTTCCTGGCATCATTCGGGCGCGCAATTCGCAGCGCAATGGCTCCTTAAACGCTGTTGTCAGCGGCACATCGCGTGTCCAGCCCTCGGTCCGGTGGTCGACCTCTTCCATGAAGACGATAAACTGAGGCAGCGCATCGCCCAAGTAGTAGGAAAATGGCAGCGGAACCGTGCCGCCCAGTAAATCGGTGGCGTGACGATTCCAGTCGACAATTCGGTCAGCCGTCGTGTCCAGAACCAAAGCTGCTTCGGGCAAGGCTTGCAGCAGGGAATCGGAGGAAAGCAAATCGAGCGTCATGCTACCAAAGTAATGCCGCAGCGCGGTCCGAGAATACGAGATTTCGTAATTAACGAAATCTCGTAATTTTCTTCCGGGGGAAGTCACATTAACCAACTGACAAACATATATTTTTTAGGGCGCACAAATTTTGGGCGCCCTCTGTTTCGCGATCGGAACGCCTGCCACCATGGCCGCAAATCTAGCGAAACAGGGGAAAATCATGACGATCAAGAGCCTTGGAAACCCGTTCTCAGAAAAGACCGATTTACGCCATGGCGCGGATTGTGGCTGCGATGGATGCCTATCCGGTCACGGGCATGACAAAGATCACGCCGAACCCGAACTCATGTCTGCCGAGCAGATCACCGAGCGTGTCGTCGAAAGTGCAATTGTGCGGTCGATCTTTGGTCAAAGTGACATCAATCGCCGGTCCTTCATGGGGATGTTGGGGGGCGGTACGGCCGCTGCGGCGCTGGCTTCGGTCTTTCCTCTGGATCAGGCCAAGGCAGCCATTCTGGACAATCTGGGAACACCCGAGAAAACCGACCTGAATATTGGGTTTGTCCCTATCACCTGCGCGACACCGATCATCATGGCGCAGCCGATGGGTTTCTACGAACGCTACGGTCTGAACGCGCAGGTTATCAAGACGGCTGGCTGGGCCGTGGCGCGTGACAAGTCCCTGTCAGGGGAATATGACGCCAGTCACATGCTGACCCCGATGCCGCTGGCGATGACCATGGGCGCGGGATCGGTCGCGACGCCTTACATCATGCCCGCCGTTGAAAACATAAACGGGCAGGCCATCGTGCTGTCGAACGAACATCTGGACAAGCGCGACCCGGCCCAGTGGAAGGGGTTCACCTTCGGTGTGCCGTTCGAATACTCGATGCACAACTTCCTGCTGCGCTATTACGTGGCCGAGTTCGGGCTGGACCCCGATGTCGATATCCAAATCCGCGTGGTGCCGCCGCCAGAGATGGTTGCCAACCTGCGCGCAGGGAACCTCGACGGCTATCTCTCGCCCGACCCGTTCAACCAGCGCGCCGTTTGGGAAGGGATTGGTTTCATCCACACTCTGACCAAGGACATCTGGGAGGGCCACCCATGCTGCGCCTTTGCCGCGCCGCAAAGCTTTGCCACCGAATTGCCCAACACCTATGGCGCCTTGCTCAAGTCGATCATCGACGCCACTCAGTTCGCGTCGAACCCGGATAACCGCAAGGACATCTCGGAAGCCATCGCGCCGACAAACTACCTGAACCAACCAGTTCCCGTGATCGAGCAGGTTCTGACCGGCACCTACGCGGACGGCTTGGGTGAAGTGCAGCGCGTACCTGACCGGATCGACTTTGACCCGTTCCCCTGGCACTCGATGGGTGTGTGGATCCTGACCCAGATGAAACGCTGGGGGTACATTGAGGGCGACGTCGACTATCAGGGCGTGGCCGAGCAAGTCTATCTGGCTGCCGATGCCAAGAAGATCATGACCGACCTAGGGTACGACGCGCCGGACGTGACCTACAAATCCCACACCATCATGGGCAAGACCTTCGATCCGAAAGACCCTGAAGGCTATGTCAAAAGCTTTGCAATCGGGAAAGCCTCGTAAATGTTGGACAATCTAACCCTGAACCAGCGCGCGGCGCTGCTGTCGGTGGTGATGCTGGTGGTCGGCCTTCTGATTTGGGAGGCGGCCATCCCCGCCCAGAAAGCCGCCGGAGAGCTCACGGAATACGAGCGCCTGACTGGCGGCGGTGCCCCCAAGGCGGGTGTGCCACCTCCAAGTCAGGTCCTCGCCAAAGCATGGGAGCAACTATCAAACCCGTTCTATGACGCAGGTCCAAATGACAAGGGGATCGGCATTCAGATCGGCTATTCGATCTATCGCGTTCTGACCGGCTACCTGATGGCTGCACTCGTGGCGATCCCCTTAGGGTTCCTGATCGGGATGAGTCAGGTCGCCTACAAGGCATTCAACCCGTTCATTCAGGTGTTGCGACCTATTTCGCCGCTGGCCTGGATGCCCTTGGCGCTGTTCATCATTCAGGACAGTGAGGCAAGCGCGATTTTCGTGATCTTCATCTGCTCGATCTGGCCGATGCTGATCAACACCGCCTTTGGTGTGGCCGGGGTCCGTCAGGACTGGGTCAATGTCGCACGCACGCACGAACTTGGGCCGTTTCGCACTGCCTTTACTGTCATCCTGCCCGCAGCTGCGCCCACGATCATCACCGGGATGCGCATATCCATCGGCATTGCATGGCTAGTGATCGTCGCGGCCGAGATGCTCGTGGGGGGAACCGGCATTGGCTACTATGTGTGGAACGAGTGGAACAATCTCGACCTCACCTCGGTGATCTTTTCCATCCTCATGATCGGCGTCGTTGGCATGCTGCTGGATTCGGCCTTTGCCTACCTGCAACGCGCCGTGGCCTATGCCGAGTAAGGAGCGTTTCAAATGAGCCAACCGTTTCTCAGTATTGAATTGCTGACCCAGCAATTCCCCGACGGTCAAGGGGGCACCCTGACCGTCTTCGAAAACGCCAGCTTTGGCATCGAAAAAGGAGAGTTCGTCTGTATTCTGGGCCATTCCGGCTGCGGCAAATCCACGATTATGAACATCTTAGCCGGACTGGCCGAACCCAGCTCGGGAGTGGTCAAGATGGACGGGTTCGAGGTCTCGGGTCCCTCGCTGGATCGCGGCGTGGTGTTCCAGAACTACTCTCTGCTGCCATGGTTGTCGGCGTTGAAAAACGTGACTTTTGGCGTGAAGGCGCGCTATCCCGACTGGCCTGCTGCCAAGGTCGAGGAACACGCCCGCGCCTTTCTGGCCAAGGTCGGACTTGAAGGCGATGTGGTTCATCGTAAACCCAGCCAGCTTTCGGGTGGGATGCGTCAACGCGTGTCGATCGCGCGGGCCTTTGCAAATCAGCCCAAGCTGTTGTTGTTGGATGAGCCATTCGGCGCACTGGATGCGCTGACCCGCGGCACCATTCAGGACGAATTGCTGAAGGTATGGAGCGAAACCGAGCAGACCGTGTTCATGATCACTCATGACATAGATGAGGCAATCCTGCTGGCTGACCGCATCCTGCTGATGACCAATGGCCCCTTCGCTCGGGTGGCGGAGTCAGTTGAGATCACCATTCCCCGGCCTCGTACCCGGACTGAGATTGTCGATCACCCCAACTATTATGCGATCCGCAACCATCTGGTTCAGTTCCTCGGACAACGTTCCAAGGAATTGGCCGGTCAGGCCAGCGACGGCGCCGCGCAGCGACCCGAGACGGTGACTATCGACCTGACCGAAAAGACCGAGGACCAGAGCAATCCGCAACTGCGCGCGGTCAATGATTGAAAGCGCCAGGAACAGACATTCCAAACAGGAGGAAACCCAATGAAAGACACAATCGAAATCCCAACTATGATGACCAAAGAAGATGTCACCATGATGATCCTGTCGGCCAAGAAGCAGGCTGGACTGACCTGGGAAGGTATCGCTGAGAAAATCGACATGTCGCCGGTCTGGACCCATTCTGCCTGCATGGGCATGAACGCTTTCCCCGCCGACAAGGCCGACGCCTTGGTCGCGCTTATGGCCCTGCCGCAAGAGGCCGCCAGCGTTTTGACTGAGCCGCCAACCAAGGTCTGGGAACAAAGCGTGCCAACTGATCCGTGCATCTATCGCTTTTACGAAATCGTCGGCGTTTACGGCCCGACACTGAAAGCGTTGATCGAAGAAAAATTCGGAACTGGCATCATGTCGGCAATTGATTTCGACATGCAGGTGACGCGCGTGCCGAATGAAAAAGGCGATCGCGTCAAGGTCGAGATGTCGGGCAAATATCTATCCTATAATTCCTGGTAGTAGGGATGAACTTTTTGGATAACCTGGCTCGGGGTCTGCCTTAACGACTTAGGATACGGATGTGTTACGTCCGTTAAGCTGAACGTATCTCGAGTCAGAAATCGGCGCGATGAAAAGAGCGATCTGAGGAACGCTCTTTTCCCAGTCCTGATATAAAGCACCTTGGTTCAAGTAAGAGAGCACCGTGTTCACGACAAGCTATATCGGGAACGCACATTTTAGGATTGGAACGCCGCAGTCTGCCGCACCTGACTTTTCCGAACATGCGGCACGAGAGTTACGCTCGATCTGTCAGATAGCAACAGAGCCAGCGATCTAGTCGAAATGAATTCTGCCTGCCGTCAGTTTCGCCGTTCGGTGAAACCAGTATTGTGCCGGGAATCCATGAAACTTGCGCCGTCTAGGCCGTCGAATAGTACTCATCTTGTATAGATTTTTGGTTGCTTACAGCTTTGTCGAAAATGCCAACTGCTCTTAACGCGTCTGCGGACAGGCCGTCATCGTTGAATCTGCTTAAGTAAAATGTCCCAAGATTTCCGATCTGCGCGTCCAGAAAGCTCAGGTTTCGTGACTTCATTTTATGAACCACAAATAAGTCACCAATACATCCGATCCCGACACCGGCCGAAATGGCATTCAAATATGTACTGATCCCTTCTGCCCGAAACACTGGCTTATACTCAATACCCAAAGATTCGAGTTTGGAATAAAAGACCTTGGAAAATCTTGCGTTATCCGAAAGCTCGACTATCGGCAGTTGAAAGCCCTTCATATTTTCTTTCAGTGAAAAATCCTTGTTTGAAATCCACCGCATAGTAAACGGCCAGCTCTTCTTGAGAAGCGGTGCATTGTCCTCCTGAGTCACCGTATACGCGATGTTTCTCTTCAAACTCCGGATTTTGCTTTCGATGTCTTCGGAATTCAGCAATTCGATAAACAAGGACGACAGGCTGCCATCTGTTCCTGAGTTGAATATCTTGTAAGGGTTCAAGAAAGATTCGACGGTCGACACGAAGGAAATTTGAACCGGCTGAATACGCGCTGGATCGCAGATACTGCGAATGCGATGGACATTTCGGAGGATCTCTTGACTGCAATCCAACAATTCGCGGCCGTTATCTGTCAGGGTTAAGCTGGCGTCACCGTTTTCGAACAGGTCAAACCCGACCAACGCTTCCAGCGAGCGTATTCTATTGCTTATTGCTGGCTGGGACCGCCCTAATTCTTTTGCGGTTTTTGAATAGGATTTAACCCGACACAAGATCGCAAAGGACTCAAGAGCCTCTAGTGAAATACGCATTGATTTGGCCTGTAAACATGCCCCGCCACAAACGGGCGGGGCAGGGTTTTTATTCGTCGCGGAATGTCTTGGTCATTGCGTCACGAATGGGCCGTGACAGGTATGAGATGACCAGGCGTTCTCCGGTTGAAACCAGTACTTCAACGGGCATACCGGGAACCAGATCCTTGTTTTCAATCTTTGAAAACTCGGCTTCCTGAATTTCCACTTCAGCGCTGTAGTAGACCGCGCCGGTCGCGGGATCCGAAAGCGTATCAGCCGAGACCCACTTTACCGATCCATTTAATTCCGGAGTTTGGTTGAAGTTGAAGGCGGTCAGCCGAACGCGGGCTTCTTGACCGGGCACGACGCGGTCGATTTCTGTGACGGGAATGTTGGCCATCAGGATGGGCTGCTCGGCCACAGGCACAATATCCATAAGCGCCTGACCCGGAGCGACAACCCCACCTTTTGTGTGAAAACCAAGGTTGAGAACCCGGCCATCCAGCGGAGCAAGAATCTGGCTGCGGGCAATACGATCCTCAGCCGTTGTTTTACGCTCCAACGCTTCACGCAACCGCTGAGAGACATCGGACAATTCGGTCGACACTTCTTCTCGTGAGGTTGCTGCGTTACTGACCAAAGCACTTTCCACCTCGGCTATCTGTGCCATGACACTGTCGATCTGAGCCGTGTTCGTGGACAGGCTGGCCTCGATATCCAATGCCGCCCGGCGGACCTGAAGCAGACGGGTTACGTTCGCCAGGCCTTTTTCGTTCAAAATCGAAACAGTCTCGAGTTCTTCCTGGGTCAGCGATTTGTTGGCTTCTTGAGATTTAATCTGGCTACGCAAGCCTGCGACCTGCGCCAAAAGGGCCTCTTTCTGAGTTTCCAGCTGGGCTATGTTCGCGTGCTTAGCCATCGAGCGGCTTTCGAACAGCTGTGCTTCGCTTTCAAAAATCTCCTTGTAGTCTGCGGTTTGGGCGAACTCTGCAGCGGAAGACATGAAGTCCTGCGCGTTCAACTCGGCCTGCAAACGCGCTTTGCGGACAGTCAGGGACGCGATCTGGCTGCTGAGCGCATTCAGTTCCGCCTGTTCACGCGTAGTATCGAGACTGACAAGAATCTGACCTTGCTTGACCGCGTCGTCTTCTGACACGTGGATCTCGTAGATGATCCCACCTTCCAGATGCTGCACCGTTTGGCGATCTGTCTCCAGCGCGACCATGCCGGGGGCTACAATGGCGCCGTCGATCCGGGTTGCCATCGACCAGTAGCCCAATCCGCCCAACATCAGGCTCATGGTTGCCACACCCAAAAGAACCCAGTTGCCGATCTTGTCTGCCGGAGCTGTCTTTGCGTTACGCATTGGTCTTGCCCTCACGTTTTGGTGCCGCATTCTCGGCGCTTTCGGTTGATTTCTTGTTGCGGTTTTCGGAGTATGTCCGAAGGATTTCATCCCGCGGGCCGTAGGCCGAAACCATGCCGTTATCCATGACAAGTACCTTGTCAGCCTGATTCAGGGCGCCCAAACGATGAGCAATCATGACAACGGTACGGCCCTCACTTTTGAGGCGATCGATTGTCATGGCCAAGGCCGCGGAACCTGCCGCGTCCAAATTGGAATTCGGCTCATCCAGCACGATCAGAGATGGGTTCTTATACAGAACCCGGGCCAATCCGATCCGCTGACGCTCGCCTCCGGACAATGCGCTGCCGCTTTCACCCAGTGGTGTGTCATACGCATTGGGCAGTTTCAGGATCAGGTCGTGAGCGTTGGCCGCCTGCGCTGCTGCAACGACATCTTCGTCAGATGCGTCTGCCTGAAAACGGGCGATATTCTCGCGTACCGTTCCGTCAAACAGTTCCACAGTCTGAGGCATGTAACCGACCGAGTCCCGCAGTTGAAGCGCGTTCCAATAGTTCATGTCCGCGCCGTCCAGGCGCACGCTGCCTCGGTTCGGCTCCAAAGTACCGACAATCACGCGCGCGAGGGTGGACTTACCTGATCCGCTGGGGCCGATGACGGCCAGAACTTCACCCGGGTCCAGCGCAAGCGATACATTCCGCAACACGGTAGACGCGCCGTCTGGGGTTGTAGCAAAGACGTTTTTCAGTTCCAGAACGCCGCGGGGTTGAGGCAATTGAACCGAAGGCTGGGACGGTGGGTAATCCTCGAGAAGAGAATTCAGTCGCTTACGCGCGGCAGTAGCCAGCACATATTGACGCCAGCTCCCGATCGCCTGTTCGGCCGGGGCCAATGCGCGACCGACCAGAACGGATGCGGCAATGATCGAACCGGCACTCAGATCGCCTGAAATCGCCAGATACGCACCCAGACCCAGGACTGCGGACTGAAGGACCAGACGAACAGTACGAGAGATCGAAGACAGGGTTGCCGCCATGTCGCTGATCTGGCTTTGTTTGACTTGGGCCTGGCCGTTCAGGCCGTTCCAGTGGTCATATAGATCGTCGCGCATCCGCATGGCGTGTGCCACTTCATGGTTACGTGACACGTCATTCAGCACGCGGTTGCTGCGGGTTAGGAATTGATTGGCCCGTGCAACACCGCGCTGGGTCAGAACGTTGTTCACCATGGCAACAACCAGCAGGAACGCGACGCCAGCCAAACCGGCATAGCCCAGCCAGGGATGCAGAAGATAGGCAAAACCAAGGTAGATCGGTGTCCACGGCGCGTCGAATATAACGGCCGGGGTCGAACCGCCCATGAAATCACGCAACGTACCAAGGTCACCTACGGCATCGCGCCCTTTGGCACCACCTTCTTTGACCGACCGCTCGATCTGCGCCTGGAAAACGCGTTTCTCCAGAGTGTTGCCCAGCCGGTTGCCGATGCGGATCAGGATACGCGACCGGACCAGGGACAACACGCCGAACACAAGATACAGCCCCAACATCAACACGCTCAGACCGAACAGGGTCTGGTAGCTTTGGCTGGGCAGTGCCCGGTCGTAGACCAGGATCATAAACAAAGGACCGGTCAACATCGTCAGGTTGATCACCATACTGATGGCGCCGGTGGCAAAAAGGCCCGGGCGAGCAGCACGAAACGCTTGCTCAAGCTCGGTACGTTTGAGGGGACTATGGGACATGGTGGCCCTCTTTCTGACATAAAGGAATGGAACGGCGGCGACCGTCTAGGCCGCCGCCGAGTTTGGGTTAGACCAGAACGTTGTCTTCGTTCAGATCGGCCAGCTGGACACCAAGCAGCGTGATGCTGCCTTCGGCACCCAGGTCGATGACAACGTCATCACCGTCCTGCGACGCAACCGCGGCCAGATCCGCGAATTCGTCGAGATCGAACGCTGCCGAGGTCAGGTCCAGAGTGTCGCCGTTGGCAAAGGCTTCGAAGTCAGCAATGACATCGTCACCCAGTCCGGCTTCGAAGACGAAGGTATCCGCACCGCGGTTGCCTTCCAGACGGTCGTTGCCGGTGCCGCCGTTGATGATGTCATCACCGGTACCGCCGCAGATCTCGTCGTCTCCCGCACCGCCATCAATGATGTCGTTGCCGCGGCCGCCTTCGATCATGTCGTTGCCCAGACCACCGTCGAGGATGTCATCACCACGACCACCGTCCAGAATGTCGGCACCTTCGCCGCCTTCCAGAAGGTCATCGCCGTTGCCGCCATCCAGGTTGTCGTCGCCCAGTCCACCGATCAGATCGTCGTCACCGTTGCTGCCGATAAGCTGATCGTTTCCGGCTTCGCCGTCCAGATCATCATCGCCATTGCCACCGTCGACAACATCGTTGCCTGCACCGGCTTCGACAACATCGTCACCATTACCGGCTTCGATTTCGTCGTCACCGACGCCGCCAACCAGATCGTCGTCTCCGTTGGTGGGTGCAACAACCACTTCTTCGGCGAAGACAAAGTTCTCAGCGACCAGCTCGTTCGGGGCAACCCCTTCGAGCGTGACCTGATCACCATTGCCAAGGTCGATAATGGTGTTTTCACCGTCTGCCGTGATGTTCAGCTCTTCGAGCTGCGTCACACCAAAGTCCGACACATCCAGGAAGTCACCGTCTTCAACGCTGGTCGAGAAGTCAGCCACGACGTCGAAGCCCGTTCCGCGACGGAACGTGAACGTGTCGCGACCGGACCCACCGATCAGGGTGTCGTTGTCGGCACCGCCATCCAGGATGTCGTCGCCACGACCACCGTCGATGATGTCGTCACCTGCGCCACCGAACAGCTCGTCATCGCCACCTTCGGCAATGTCGATCACGATGCGCAGCAGCTGCTCTTGGCCGTTGTTGCGGGTGAAGTCACCTTCGATCGGGTCAACAATCGTATTGGCAGCAGTTGTGCCACCCAGAATGTTGACAGGCTCGCCATCGGGGTTGCCTTCCGAACCGTTGAAGCCCGGGTGCTGACCCACGACACCGTTCTCGACGATACCCTGATCACGCGCGGTCTGGTTGAGGAAGGCGGCGCCTTCTTCATTGTTGACCTCGGTGCCAGCGTCCAGAACGTCGTTGCCGAAGCGTTCGATGACAAGCGGCCCCAGGAAGTTGCCCTCTTCGTCGAAGATCGGATCAGCCAAGGCGTCATCCGGCACGGCCAGGAAGGCGTCGTTTGACGGGATAACCATGGTTGCCCAGGTAAAGAAGCCCTGCCCAACCTGAGCCGTGTTGACGTTCAGCGTGAAGCTGGCCGTTTCACCCGGATCAATCGGTCCCGGCGCACCGAGGCCACCCAGAATGGTCGCATCCACACCGTTGTCACCAACCTGCTGGTTGAATTCAGCCGCAATGCCTTCGACGCTGCCATCTTCTGCCAGACGTTCCAGACCCTGGCTTGCCGCTTCACCTTCGGTAAACAGGTCAAAGCTCTCGCCATTGTGGAAGCCGAACCACACGGGGGTCAGGAAGGTTCCGCCTTCGCCCAGAGTGTTGGTTACCGTAACGGTAATCGCTTCGCCGTCACCAACCGCGTCACCACGGATGACATCGTTGCCTGCACCACCATTGATGACATCGTCACCAGCAGCACCTGCCAACAGGTTGTCACCATCGTCACCAGTCAGGAAGTCGTCATTTTCCGAGCCTGTCAGGTTTTCGATGCTGATCAGCTGGTCCGCAACCGCATTGCCGTTGGGTGCTGCGTAGGTTGCAGTACCGTTCGCCAGGTTGGCTGTGACCGAAGACCCGATGTCCTGGAAATCAGCAGTGTCGATACCTTCACCACCATCGGTGATGTCGTTACCGCCGCCGCCTTGCAGGACGTCGTTGCCTTCGCCGCCTTCCAGAATGTCGTTGCCACCACGGCCAACCAGAAGGTCGTTGCCGTCGTTGCCGGTCAGGGTGTTGGCGCCGCTGTCACCAAACAGCTGGTCGTCATTGGCAGACCCATCCAGGTTTTCAAAGCCGTCGAAGTTTTCGAAGATCGTGACGTTTTCATTCGGCGCGTAAGATGCGCTTCCTGTTGCCAGATCAGCAATCACTTCGGCACCGATGCCCTGGAAGCTGTTGGTGTCGATACCTTCGCCACCGCTCAGGTCATCCAGACCGCCGCCGCCAGCGATGAAGTCATCACCTGCACCACCGTCGATGGTGTTCGGTGCAGCACCTGTCGCAACAATCTCGTCATCGTTGGACGAACCGGTGATGTTCTCGATGTTGGTGAAGGTTTCCTCAATCAACGGACCGTTTCCGCCACCGCCATTGTACACGGCCGTACCGCTGCCATCAGCAGCCAGCGTGACACGAACACCTGCGATCGTCGGATCTTCGGCACCCAGGTTGATGTTGGAGAAGTCGTTGGTGTCGAAGCCTTCGCCGCCGTCGATGACGTCGGTTCCGCCGCCACCCAGCAGGGTGTCGTCACCTTCGCCGCCGTTCAGGATGTCGTTTCCTGCGCCGCCGTCCAGAAGGTCATCGCCAAGCCCACCGTTCAGAGTGTCGTTTCCGGCACCACCCCGCAGGATGTCGTCACCGTCCAGACCATCAAGAACGTTGTCATTGTCGTCGCCAATGATCTCGTCACCGTCATTCGAACCGATGACGTTTTCGATGCTGGTCAGGGTATCGGTTTCAGAGACTGCTTCGGTCACTTCTTCGATGTTGGTCACACCCGAGGGGTTAAAGGAGACTTCGTCGGCGCTTGCCAGGAAGCCACCTGCGTCAACCAGCGAGTCACGCACAACCGGGCCATTCTGACCGGCAGGTGCGTTGTGCAGGTGGATCGCGGAAACCACGCCTGGGATCGGGGTCAGCAGGTCGGATACGGCCAGGCCGGTTACCGACAGTTCGGACGAGTAGGTTGCCACGCCGTCAATAACAGTGACGGTCACGGTCGCCAGTCCGGTTGCTTCGGAATCCGACAGCGGGCCGGGTTCTTGTGCTGCGTCCAACCGCGCGGTCAGAACGACCGTACCGTTGCCGTCCTCGTCCAGGTTGTTTTGAGCAACCAGCAACTGACCACGGATCTCACCACCGGGGAAGTCCTCGGTGTGGATGTTGTAGTACAGCTCTTCGGCAAGCGCTTCGTCAACCAGGCTGTCGTTCGGATCAGCAAAGTTCACGAAAGGTGCGTCTTCAATCGAGACCGAGAAGCCGGTTTCGCGTGTTGCTGTTCCTTCAAGCAGGTCAACACTGACAGGAACGTCGATGTCGTTAAACGCGGCAGTGTCGATACCTTCGCCACCATCCAGAATGTCGTCGCCCAGACCACCGGTCAGAACGTTGTCATTCTCGTCACCGATCAGGTTGTCAGGATCGTCGGAACCGATGATGTTTTCGATGCTGGTCAGAGTGTCGGTTTCGGTCACGGCATCGGTTACGTCTTCAACAGACAGAACGCCCGACGGGTTTTCCGAAACTTCTTCTGCGCTTGCCAGTTCGGCGCCTGCGTCAACCAACGTATCACGTACAACCGGGCCGTTCTGGCCAGCGGGAGCGTTGTGCAGGTGGATGGCAGATACGACGCCTGGGATCGGAGTCAGCAGGTCAGATACGGCCAGACCAGTTACCGACAGTTCCGACGAGTAGGTCGCAACGCCGTCAACGACGGTCACTGTGACAGTCGCCGTGCCGGTTGCCAGAGAGTCAGACAGCGGGCCAGGTTCTTGCGCCGCATCCAGTACCGCGGTCAGGGTCAGCGTACCGTTGCCATCCTGATCCAGGTTGTTTTCGTCGACCAGCAACTGACCACGGATCTCACCAGCTGGGAAGTCGGCGGTGTGGATGTTATAGTACAGGTTTCCGGCCAGCGCTTCGTCTACCAGGCTGTCTTCGGGATCGGCAAAGTTTACGAAAGGTGCTTCATCGACCGTGACCGAGAAACCGGTCTCGCGTGTTGCCTCACCTGCGGGCAGATCAACTTCGACTGGGACGTCGATGTCATTAAAGGCTGCAGTGTCGATACCTTCGCCGCCGTCCAGCATGTCATTGCCAAGACCGCCGATCAGAGTATCGTTGCCGCCGAGACCTTCAATCTGATCATCACCACCCAGACCGTTGATAATATCGTCTCCGGGTGTTCCCATCAGTTGATTGTCGTTATCGTCGCCTTCGATAATCGGGTTCATTATTTCTTCGGGGTTCATTTTGCACTCCAAGCTAATAAGTAAACGCTGTTGCGCTCACGTCGGGTAACCTGCGCTTGGAAGAAACCGTCTCAACTGTTCAAAAATGAAGGGGGGATCATCAATTGGGTTGTGATCCTGAACTATTTATTAACGCGCTGTTTTAAAGAGAATAATTTTTTCCCCTCACGAAGTCACAAGTAAAGTTGAAGACGGTTTTTTTCCCGTGGAAATGTGAAAAAATAGGGAATGATCAAAGGTATGACCCCATGAGCGACAACGGCCAGCTATCAGATGATTTCCAGAAAATTCCTGTCCAAGATTGGGATTTGTTGCGGTTTCTGGTGTGTGTTGCGCGCTCGGGCAGCATCGCTACGGCCTCGACGCAGCTTTCGGAAAGCCCGGCCACAGTGGGGCGTAAGTTACGTGAGCTGGAAAAGTCGCTTTCTTTGCCACTGTTCGAGCGCGGGTCCAGCGGTGTTACGCTAACTCCCATCGGTGATGATATCCTGCAAATCGCGCAACGGATCGAAACTGAGCTTTGCCATATGGGTGAGGTGGCCCGTGGTCATCTTGGCTTTAAGGGCAGCCGTGTTTCCGTCACCGCACCAGAGGGGTTCGGTGCCTCGGTGCTGGCGCCTAAACTCATTGAATTCCATTCGCTGAACCCGCACATCAAGATCGACCTTTTGTTGTCGAACAAAAAAACCAACTTGCATAACCGCGAGGCTGATATTGCCGTGCGGTTGGGTGAGCCCGAAGCGTACCGTGTCAACAGCGAGAAGTTGGGTGTTGTAAAATTCGGCATATACGCATCGCGAGAATATTTGTGCGATTTGGAACCGATCCGGTCACTAGAGGAATTTCTGGGTCACAACGTCATCGTGGCCACGGGCGCGCTAAGTCAAACTGTACAGGAAACCGAGTTTCGTAAAATCACTGGTAAGTGCAATGTTGCTGCCAGAACAGACAATGTGAATGCCCAACTGATGGCCGTGAGGAGTGGGTTGGGATTTGCCGCGCTGCCTAAATTCATGGCGGCGGGTCACCCGGATCTTATCGAAGCCCTGCCAGGCTTTCTGACACAGTCATTGGACTTATGGATACTAACCCATAGTGACATCGCGCCTTATCCGCATGTCCAAACGACAACTGAATTTCTGACCAAGATCTGCAAAGATATTGTCGAGCTGGAATAATCAATTAGCTAGTTCCGAACGAATATCATATATTAATGCGACCCTGTTTGCCGTCGGGCACTGCGGCGATTTGTACATCCACCTTTCCGAATAAAACCCCCGCGTAGGTGTTTTAGGGACATCTGTCGGGTCCATCGACAGACAATGGAAAGGAATGAAAAATGACTCTCTCACGTCGCGGTTTTCTTGCGTCTGCCGGCTCGGGCTTGTTGGTCGCAGCAACGCCTGCCTTGGCAAAATCGGTAAGCGCTGGCGAAGCCTACTCGCTGCCGTCCCTTGACTACAGCTACTACGCTCTGGAGCCCGTTATTGGTGCGGAAACCATGGAGTTGCACCACAGCAAACACGCTGCTGGTTATGCGCGCAACCTGAACAAGCTGATCCCGGGGACAAGCCTTGAAGGTCAATCTCTTGAAAGCATCATCAAGACTGCAGCAGCGGATCGTGGCAAATACCAGACTGTTTTGAACAATGCCGGTCAGCATTGGAACCACTCGGAATTCTGGAAAATGCTGGTCCCCGGCGGCACCGGTGTACCCGGAGCTCTGAAGAAGAAGATCGAAGGTGACTTCGGCAGTTTCGAAGCCTTCCGCGAGCAGTTCATCAACGTATCCAGTAAACAATTCGGGTCCGGCTGGGGTTGGCTGGCTGTCGACACGTCGGGAAAACTGGTTGTCCTTTCGACACCGAATGGTGAGAACCCGCTGGTGCACGACATGTTCCCTCTTTTGGGCGTCGATGTCTGGGAACACGCTTACTACGTTGACTATCGCAACCGCCGCAAAGAATACGTTGCTGCTGTTGTCGATGGCATTGTCAATTGGGAATATGTGGACGCGCGTTTGTCAAACGCCTGATTGTCATCATATTAGAAGCCCAGAAGTTCAAACGCTGAAACAGTCGAACGGTCTGTTTCAGCGTTCTGCATCTCCCGCTGTCTGTCAATCGTCAGGGATTTTGGCAACGCGCGCGATGATGCGATCGTTCGCCACATCTACGTTATGTTTCAGTTCCTGTGTGACTACGATCATCGGCGAGTGAAGGTTTTTTTGCGTATCCAGCGGCCGGAATTTGTCCAGTGCCTTTGACAGATCACTTCCAATCCGTGCCGCGTCGCGCAGTTCCTGTTTCGATGCGCCTTTTTTTGGAATCTCGAAGTCCAACAAAAGCGCGTTGATCTCGGCAGTCTTGAAATATTTCGGGTCTAATCCTGGTTTCAATTTGACCGCGCTGGCTTTGATCATTGACCAGGACTCGATATTCATTTCGATATCGCATGGTAACCAGCTGACATCCGCGTTTGAGCCGATGGTCTCAAATTCCTTGTCCTGCAATGCCGCGCGAAGATATTCGACTACACCCTGACATACGTCATCGGAATCCTCGAACACCTCGGGGGTCAGCCCACAGCTTTGCAACGCCCGGCGCGCCTGTGCGTCACCGTCTATACAGGCACCATAAGCCAGCACACACTTGCCCAGCGTCGTGTTAACCTTGATCGCCTGGCGGGCCAGCCTCCGGTTTTTGGGTTCTGCCCTGGCCAGCAGGAACAACTCCCATCCCTCTTTGATCCGATCCCGCGAGTATTTCTCGAACCAGAATTTATTCAGGAATTTTCCGATCTTTTCGATGCTGGTCATAGCTGCCGCGCCGACATGAGTTTGATCGGCCAGACGCGCAGCTTCTGCACCGACACCAGCAATATCAGCAGCAACTTCGGCAGCGTCGTGTATGGTGCCTTTGATCAGCGCATCGCGTTCCCCAACCACAGCAGGTTCATATGGGCTGTAGCTTCCGGCGATCGCGTTCATTTCGCGGGACCACTTGGACAGGGATTTGCGTCGTCGGTGCAGCTTAACGCTATCCATGACCAGAGTTCGAATTTTACCAATCAATCCGGCCGCGGGCACCGCAGCCAACATAATACCTGTCGCCCCCTTACTGGCCTGATCGGCAATCTTGATGCGTTGTTCGGTCTTTTTCACCTCAAGTGTCAGCTGTTCGACCGCCGACATCGCCTTTTCATACTCTTCCTGATAGAGTTTGGGGTCCGCATTGAATTTATCCAAACGCTTCAAATCGGCCTGCTTTTTGAGGTCTTCAAGCCAGGCGTCTTCTTCCTCCATGTCGGCTTCGATAACAGCGCGGAACCCCGGGTCCTTGAGTAGAGTTTTCGAAATGTCGTCATAGAGACCGCGGATTTCGTCCTCGGTTTCTGGGTTGTCCCCGTCCGGATCATCCTGCAGCTTTTCGACACGATCGCCCAAAACCTCCATCTGACCCAATATTTTATTCTCATCTTCTTTCGACAAGTTCATATCTGCGACAGCGCGGACATCATTATGCGTAGCGCGATCGCAAACAGACAGCATTTTGAAAACCGCGTCTGCGACCGTTTCGGGGTCAAGCTTGCCCGGATCCAGTGACATGAACAGCTTGAGGTCCTTTTGATCCTCGGGGATGTTCAGCCTTTTGGCCGTGTCCCTAATTTTTTGATACGCCTTCTGAACTTTGACCTTGTCCTTGCGAAAGCTCTCATCGGCCATCTGTTTCGAAAGTTCTCTTGTTTCCTCCATAATGTCGCGCTGGTCGTTGACTGTGGCCATGTATTTGCTCATCCCGAATTCGGATTGGCCTTCAGCATGTTCTTCTTCAATTCTGGCGGTGACGGCAAAATCTGCATCGCTGCCGTGGCCACCCCAGCCGGCCTCGATGTCATCGGCATCCTTGTCTTCACGGACCGCGTCACCGATCAACCCGGCTGTTCCGGTAAACGGGCCAGAGGTCGTGAATAGAAGCACTTGCTTGGCGAAATCGTCCCAGTCGCCTTTCTGCGCGGCGGCTACCATCTTGTCGATCATTGTAACCGAAAGACCCATTCCCTTGGCCAGCATGCCCCAGGAGGATGCCTCATCCCGGCTGTCATTTCCGGTGTCGCCCCAGCCACCGTCGTCGCCCTTGGTTCCCGATGCTGACATCGACTCGCCTGCAGCGTCGCAGATATCGGCGATGGCTCCGACCACAAGCTCGCGGGGGTCTTTCAGGGTTTTCCTACCCTCGGCGACCTGAGTGAGTTTGGACACCGCTTTTAAACCCGCTTTGCCTGCCAATATCCCGAATTTGGTTTTGTGTTGACGGTTCTGGGTATCTGCGTTCGTGGTCAGGTCTTCTGCTTCGGTTGCGCTAGTGATGCCTGCCGCGACCGAGTCAGCAAAGGCACCTGCCAGTTGAATACCAATATCGCGCCGTTTTTCCTGTTTCGCCCTATAGGCCTGAGCGGCCTCAACCGCTCCAATGGCTGCTGCGGCTCCGCATTTGCGTGCGGCGTCCTGAGCGACGAACTTTCCGTATTGCTGTGTCAGCTTCGCGGCTTCGTATTTCTCTTTTTCCTCGCCTTCCGCACTTTTGATCTGCGCGTCCAGCCATTTGTCGTAGTCCTTAATCCCATCTTTCTTTTGCGCGTCGAATTCGGCGCGCGTCAGTTGTAACTGGGTGACTTTCTTGTCGTCTGCAGCGAGTTCATCCAGAGTTTTCTCGTCGTTAATTGTTAAACCACCGAACTTGAGACGGTTTTTCTCGTATCGAACCCCGTCCTTTTCATTGCGAAGCTGTTCGATTTTTTCGGGGTCTTCTTCTTCTTCGATTTGCTCGGACAGCGAAGCTTCTTCCTTATCCAACCAGTCCTTATAGGAAAGTTCCTCGTTTGGATTGTCCTTGAGGTATTTGGCCTTGGTCAGGTCGGCTTCGGTGATCTCGGGTCTGTCCGCTTTCGGCAATGCTTTGATCTCGGCGACGGTTTTACCTTCTATCACGAGGTCATTGTACTCGTCGGGCATCTCGTCGACGTCGAGGTCTTCATCCAGCGCAATGTTTTCTTCCTTGAAGTTGATGAACTTCGCCAAATCCTCGCGACTGGCCTCGGTGATCGAGATATTGGCGTAGTGAAGCGCCTGACTGGCCCCAAGATTGGCGGCCGTCATCAGCAGCTTGCCACGGCGGAGCGCCTTGTCGACCCCCGCCACCTTCATCTCCTTACCTTCTTCGCGGGCCATCAATTCGGTGTAGACGGCGGCCGCATTCTTGAATACCTGCATACCTTCCGAGAAACTGTCAGGCACAAGGTTTGACGGGATAACCCCTTCACGAACCAACGGTGTCCACAATTCTTTTTCGATATCTCGGTCGCTGAACAGGCGTTCACCTTTTTTGTCGACCATCGCCGCCAATTCGTTCGACTTTTCAACCAGCGGCCGCAACATGTCAAAGATTTCGCGGATCGCGGTGGCCGCCGCATCGGACTTGAATTCGAATGTCTCCTCACCTTTCTTGAGGCCTACAAACTCGCCCGCGCGATCTGCAAAACTGTCCCATTCGCTGTCCTGGATTTCGACCGGGATTTTGTCTCCGTCCACTTGCGCCAGTACTTTAATGGTCTTCGGGAATTTTACGTCTGCCGCATTCCAAGCCACCCCCAACGCTGGGTTGGAAAGAGCTATTGCAGCGTCAAGGCCGTGGTTCTTTCTTTCGACGACAAGACCCAACTCACGCAGGCCGTCGCGCAGCGCCTGTTTTGTTTCTCCGAAATCCTCACTGGAATTGAGCGCCTCAATGGCCTTTTCACGCGCGATGAGATTGTCGATTTCGTCTTGAAGATTCTGAGTTAACTGGCCGCCGTCGCCAAAGACCTTCGTCATCCAGACACGTTCTGCTTCAAATGACATTTCGCTCTCCTGGCTTAGGTCTGTTTAACTTCGGCGAGTAAGTCGGCTTCGGTCTTTTCCAGAAAATGCAGCAGGCGGCGCACAGGGCGGCCGTTGTCGAACGGGTTTGTCTTGATCAGACCGCCGATCATTGTTTCTTCCAGGAACCGTCGATTTCTTCGGATCACGGTAAAGGCTTCTTCGCGCAGGGCGATCAGTTCAGGCATGCCCAGACCCTTGGACCGTTTTATCAGGTCTCCACATTTGTCATCGAGGTCCATCCGTTCTTCGATTTGCTCGGCCACGGTGCCAATATTCTTTTTATTCGCGTCGTAAAGACTGACAAAGGCGTTGGCGGTCGGGTCTTCATCTTTGACCTTCCGGGCTTTCTTCGCGACCGCCGGAACATGTTCTTTGTGAAAAGCTACAAGCCCGTCGTAAAAAGGAGAAAGGCTGTCACGGAGACGTTGCAGAATCAAAGCGAACTTTTCATTCGAGCTCTGATCTTTTGACATCTTCAATGGCACATTTGCTTCTGCGAAATCACGTGCTTCTGATAACAGACGTTCAGCCTCAATCGTTAATTCATCGAAGTCTTCAGGGGTTGCGGCGGTTTTAGCGCGTGTTTTCAACGCCTTGAGAAGAACTTCATTGCTTTCGAAACTGTCGCGTGCAGCCCCTTTCAGCTTTTTCTTTTCCTTGCTGACGAAGTTTTTCAGGGTCTTTTGCGCTTCTTTAAAGTTTGCTTCTGACTTGTTGAGCCTGTCGTTAAGGTCGCCTGAGTTGTTTACGTCCAAGATAGTTCTAGCCAGAGCGCTGGCGTCTTGGCGTTTTAATTTGCCAGTCAGCTCATCCACGCTCAGCTGCCCAGATGGCAGCCCGGAAAGTGCTTTTTCGGTTCGAACCAGACTGTTTATCTTCCAGTCCATACGTTCGGTCAGTTTATCCAACTTTCGGTCAGCTTTCTTAACAGAGCTGTTTTTACCGATGTCGACTTCTCCCCAAATTCCGTCGAACAACCTGTCGTACAAACCTGCATAGTCTTCGCGGTCGGCGGCCTGTTCCAGGGATTTTTGCGTCTCGGAGTCAATCTTTAAGCCGCGGATGGTGTTTTCGCCGTTCTTTTGCGAAAGCTTCTCGCAAAACACTTTGAGGGTCTTCTTGAACTGAGCGATGAACGCCTTGGTCTTATCCTTCTTGGCTTTGTCGAACCTATCTTTGAAGTCTTTGTAGTCTGTTCGATAGGATTCGAGGGATTTGATACGAGCCTTCAGCAAATCTTCGTGTTTTTGCAATCGTTTCAAGGCTTCAGCCAGCTTTTCCGGGTCCTTGATGTTACGGTTTTGCAGGTCCAGTTCATCCTGGAAATATTCTTTTGCAAAGTCTGAATACTTAATCACCCGATGTTCGAGAAGGGCTTCGTAGCGTTTTGCGCATTTCTCGTAAGCCTTATAGTTATCGGAATGCTTCTTCAGAACATCCAGATCCTCAGAGATTTGGTTGTCAAAATCTCGAAGTAGAAGGAAGTCGGCCTGACCCAATTCCTCTGAAGCAGCCAGCATCTGCAACACCTCGAGCTTGGCGGCTAACGGTTTCATGATCTCCTGAGGCAAGCCCGAGACCCCGCGCGCTGTTTTGATCTTGCCGTGTCCGGTTGCGTCGGCCTCTTTTTGCTGAACCTCGTGATCTTTCACGCTGAGGTAATTTCCGATAGCGCTTTCATGCGATTCAGCGCTTTTTCGGAAAACGGCTTTCAGGATGATTTCTCCGGTGTGGATATGCTTGGCCGCCTTATCTTGCCAGGCTTTAAGTTTCGACGGATCGTTGCCGAAGTGGCTCAGGACATCATCAGAGTCTTTCCATTTCAGATTGTAGCTCTTCGTTGCGCTCTGAAAATCGACCAGGGCTTTATAAGCCTTGGTTTTGGTTTGCGCCTTGTCGTTTGCATACCTGCGGCTCAGCTGTCCTGCGGCAGCGTGCATGTCCTTGAGGTAGTTCAGTGTCGCCAGCGCGTCGCGCGCTGTGTGTTCAAGCTGATCTTCCTTCGCCTCTTCAGCCAATTCCTCGGTTGATTTTCGCTCGTCAACGGCTTGGGCGACATTGACTTTCACATCTGAATTGCCCTGAAGCTCTCCGCCTGGAGCAGCTGCGGGTTTTTCGTTGGACAATGCCAGCTTTTCCAAGGTCTCAAGATACAGAAGCCCATTCAACACGGCCTGTGCATCGCTATACCGACCGGCTTCTGACAATTTTTTTGCCAGTTTCGCCGAACGTTTCAGTACCCGCTGGCCTCGTCTTGTGAACCGATCGTCTTCTTCCGCAAGATCCGCGCTGATGGTTTTCAGTTTAAGATCAATAGAAGTATTGAGCGCCTTGATTTTCTTCTTGAGCAGCTTTTCTTCTTGTTGATGTGCGCGAAAATCTATTGGGTGACGCCAGGCTTTCAGCAGTTTGACTTCATTCGTCGTCAAGTCAAATGCGTCAATCTCTTTGTCTGTGAAAGTGAAATTCCCGCGTTTGAATTTTTCAAAATCGGTTCCGTCATCCGCAAGGGAATAAAGCGCCTCCGAGGCCTCGGCGATTTGCTCCTCAACATTGGCGGCGTTTGGAACTACAACGGCTTTCAGCCGCAATGCCGCCATCAGTTTGGCTGCGAAATCCTTTGCTCTGGCCTCATGCCAATCTTCGTCTTTTTCGCCGCGCATGCGCGCCCCCCGTTTTGAAAATCAACCTGCCCTCAGGACTTGTTTCATCTTAGTAACCGCATCACCCAGAACCGCGCCCAAAGACATGGAGACCCCAAGATCATTCGTGTCGATCAACTTGATTGCCGGATTGCTCGACAAAAAGCCGGCCATGTCGTCAAAGGCTTTTTCTGCTGTATCCAACGCATCTGGCAGGCGCGTTTCGTTTGCGCGGTCCAGTTCGATGAAGGCGGTGTTCAATTGAACGAACAGATTTTCAGAAAAACCGGTCAGACCGCTTTCCGACAGGGTCTGGCAATTTGGGTCGTCAAAGGCAGACAATTCTTGCCTCAATTTATCGATCTGGCCAGACACATCCCGGTGGGCTTCGTCCCAGATGTTGCGAATGCGGGCCGCGACCTTTTTACCTTCTGTTTCAGACGCTAGATTTGCGGAAGGTTCATCCGGTCGTTTTGCCTGTGCGATGGCGTTTTCGACCTGTTCAAGCTGGATAAGAGCCGCCGCTGTATTACCACCCGCGACCATGGCCTTGGAGGCCGCGAATGTGTGCAGTGCTTTCTCAAGCCCTTGTGTGCCTTCGTCCAGTGCCGACTTCAATAATTTGGCAACCCGCTGCAATTCGGATGTTGGATCGGTCCCATTCGTTGTTTCCGGCTTGGCAGTATTTATGCCTGCCTTTTTGGCCGCAGTGATCTTGTCAGAGAGGATTTTTAGGATCTTGAGCGCATCGGAATATTTGCCTGCCTTAGCCGCGGCTTCGGCCTTGTCCCAGATAGGGTTGGCCTTGTCGGGATCGAGAAGACCCGCATTTACAGCGGACTTGAAAACAGGTGCGAATCTTTCGGATCCGATTTGCCAGCGCTTCTTGTTGAGATCGACAGGTTTTGCGTCTTGTCCATCATCCGAGGTAACTGGGGTCTGCAGCGCGGTCCTGAGCCTTTTTGCGACCTTGATTGCTCCTGGATAGTCATTTTCCTCATCGCCTATCCTCAGGGCATAACCCCAGGCCGTGCGAATTTTGGACACGTCTCCTTTGCCGGCTTTCAGAAACGCGGCTACGTCAGGGGCCAGATTGTCCTTTAACGTCTTCCATTCAATGGCGTCAGGGTCCGGCGCAGTATCATCGTCGGCGTCATCTGCAGCAGGCTCGGTTTTGAACACTGGTTTTTCAGGTTTGTCTTCCGGACCGAAGACTTCGACCCGCATCGGAGCCTCGGCAAGTTTAAGGAACTCTTTCGTTTTCTTGGCCAGTTGCGCGACTACGTCACTTTGGCAATGGAGGTTGAGCGTGTTTCCGTCGCACCACATTGTGCCAGAGGAAAGTTTTTGTGTTTCACCTTCGCTTTTTGCGCGTTTGGTCAAAGCGTCGGGTGCCAAAATGCGATCGACCAGGAAGACTAGGTTTTCAGTCGTCTTGCCCAGACAGATCGCAAAGTTCAGTTCCCGCTTTCGAGCAGCCGCAAAATGCCCCTTGAGTTCTTTTGTTTTCTTCTTGTCAATCGCCATGGCTTCCCCCACGTAACGATTTGACAAAAGATCACCTCAAAATTCAACTTAATTGCTGATTTCATCAGCTCTCTTTAGTTCACGAAAATCCCTAAGCATCAGGACTAAAGCTTTCGTCGCACCCCTACGCCGACAAGATTTACGTTGTTTCCAAACAACAGAATAAAAGCCTATCTGGCCTGTACGCTTATCATTTTTCGGTGCGGTGGACGGGACGTTCAAGTCTGTCGCTGTGGCTTGGCGGCGCAAGGACGACAGCAGGGGATTTTGGCGAAAAGCGTTACTCATCAACGGCCCGAGTAATAGGCCGAAAGCTCTTTAGACAGGTCGAGGAATAGCTGATGCACCTCGTCTATCGAAGGTACGTCCAACTGATCGATGCGTTCGACATACGGGCAGTTAATAGCGCAAATTGCTGAGCCTTCATGATCGAAGACAGGATAGGCTAGATTGGTAACACCGACTGCAGTTGCAGATGGCATTCTTTCGTAGCCAACTTCTCTGATGCGGGCGACATGTTGCATGAATTCGCCCCGGTCAATTTGTGGTTCGCCTCGCGCCAGCCGGTGGATGTCCAGAAGAGCCTCAATCTGTTGATCGGTGCGAAAGGCGGCCATGACCCGACCTGTCCCGGTGTTGCCCAACCCCATGACGGTACCCACGCGCAACGAGAACACCCAGTCACCTGGTGCCGCAACCGAGGCCACCACAACGATGTCACCATTGCTTTCCATGCTTAGGTGGCAGGACTGCCAGGCGCGTCGTGTCGTCACGCGCATTTTGGGTGTGGCAACTTCCAACAACCGCTCGACCGGTGGGTGGCGTTGCGACAGCGCAAACATCTTTAGGCTCAACGAATACAGGTCGTCGTCTTTGGAACGAATGACGTAACCGCGCCGGACCAGGGTGGACAGCATTCGGTAGATTTCGCTTTGCGACCGATCTAGGGCGCGGGCGATATCACCTTGTGTCAGCCCATCCCCGTGGAGTGACAAAAGCTCAATAATATCAACGCCTTTTTCGAGTGCTGGCGCACGATACTTTTCGGTTTGTTCCACCACGTTTTCCTCCTAGGGCGAATGCATAAAGCATCGTTTTGCCGACTGCAAAATGTCAATGTTGATTTATTAGTGAATACCTGATTTAAATATGAACATAGGTGGAGGAATCAAGCGCGTCGAAGTTTTAGGAGGCCCGGCGCCTGCCAAGCCTGAGATTGCGAAATATTGCTGACCCAATGAGGTTAGAAGCCGGATGGCTGAGAGTTGGCTAAGCAATTGCGCGTTTTGGGGAATGTGCCTTGTTGCATGACTAAAATTTTGGGACCGAGGAAAATGAAGCCAAGAAAAGGCCGCCTGGCCGGAAAAAAAGCGCTTGTTACTGCGGCAGGGCAGGGGATCGGCCGCGCAAGTGTTGAACAATACGTGGCCGAAGGCGCTGAAGTTATTGCTTGCGACATCAACGAGGATACGCTGGCCGAACTTGAGGCTATCGAACGCGTCTCGGTGGTCAATCTGGATGTAACGGATGCTGACGCGGTGGCCGAAGCAATTGCATCTGCGGGTGAAGTGGATGTTCTGTTCAACTGTGCTGGATTTGTGGGCTCCGGAAACATTCTGGAATGCGACGACGCGCAATGGGATTTCAGTTTTGATCTGAACGTCAAGGCGATGTTCCGGCTGGCCAAGCTGGTTATCCCCGGAATGGTTGCCAGGGGCGGTGGTTCAATCGTCAACATGTCGTCGGTGGCGTCTTCGATCAAAGGTGTGCCAAACAGATTTTCTTACTGTGCGTCCAAGGCCGCAGTGATCGGGCTGACCAAATCAATCGCGGCGGACTTCATTACAGACGGCATTCGTTGCAACGCGATTTGCCCCGGCACCGTAGACAGCCCCAGCTTGCATGATCGCCTGCGTGCGATGGGTGATTACGATCAGGCGTTGAAGGATTTCATCGCGCGGCAACCGATGGGCCGGATTGGCCATGCAGACGAGATTGCAGCGCTGGCGACCTATCTGGCCAGCGATGAAAGCGGATTTACTACAGGGCAGACTTTCGCCATCGACGGTGGCTGGACTGTGTGAGCAAGGAGAGACTTAGATGAAACTGCTGCGCTACGGACCCATGGGTCAAGAAAAGCCGGGGCTGATGGACGGAAACGGCGCGATCCGTGATTTGTCGGGCGAAGTCGGTGATATCGCAGGCACGGCGCTGAGTGATGACAGCCTCGCACGTTTGCGCGCGATCGACCCTGCAACCCTGCCGCTGGTCGAGGGCGACCCGCGCATCGGTGCCTGTGTGGGCCAGGTTGGCAAGTTCATTTGCATTGGCCTCAACTATGCCGATCACGCCGCAGAATCGGGCATGGATCTGCCCGCCGAGCCGGTGATTTTCTTCAAGGCCACATCCGCTATTATCGGACCCAATGACACGGTCGAAATCCCGCGCAACTCGGTCAAGACCGACTGGGAGGTCGAGCTGGGCGTGGTGATCGGAAAAGAGGCCAAATACGTCTCGGAAGAAGACGCGCTGGACCATGTGGCGGGCTATTGCGTCGTCAATGACCTGTCCGAGCGTGACTTTCAGCTGCACCGCTCGGGGCAATGGGTCAAGGGCAAGTCAGCCGACACGTTTGGCCCTATCGGCCCCTGGCTGGTGACCCGCGATGAGGTCGCGGACCCGCAAAACCTGCCGATGTATCTTGAGGTCAACGGGCACCGCTATCAGGACGGCTCGACCAAGACGATGCATTTCGGTGTGGCGACGGTGATCTCGCACCTGTCGCAATTCATGTCGCTGCAGCCGGGGGATGTGATCTCGACCGGGACGCCTCCGGGTGTGGGCATGGGGCAAGACCCGCAGACCTATCTGAAACCCGGTGACAAGATGGAGCTGAGCATCGAGGGACTGGGCGTGCAGCGACAGGGTGTAAAGGCCAGCGCATGACCCGCATCACCGGCATCCGAACCGAAGACCTGCGCTTTCCGACCTCGGACAGTCTGGACGGATCGGATGCGATGAACCCCGATCCCGACTATTCCGCCGCGTATGTGGTGCTGGAAACCGATGGTACGCATGAGGGCCACGGCCTCACGTTCACCATTGGGCGCGGCAATGAGATCTGCGTGGCCGCGATCAAAGCGCTTGGCGCGTTGGTCAAGGGGTTGGAGCTGGATTGGATCACCGAAGATATGGGCCGCTTCTGGCGTCATATCACCGGAGACAGCCAGCTGCGCTGGATCGGGCCGGACAAGGGTGCGATCCATCTGGCGACTGGCGCGGTGGTGAATGCCGCGTGGGATTTGTGGGCGAAAGAGGCGGGCAAACCCGTCTGGCAGCTGGTGGGCGACATGTCCCCCGAAGGGATCGTGCGCCTGATCGACTTTCGCTATCTGACCGATGCGATTACCCCGGACGAGGCGCTGGCCATCCTGCGCGCCGCCGCGACGGGCAAGGCCGACCGCATCGCCAAGCTGAAAGCTGAAGGCTATCCCTGCTACACGACTTCTGCCGGTTGGCTGGGCTATCCCGACGACAAGCTGCGCCGCCTGTGTCAGGAGGCCAAGGACGCAGGCTTTACCCACACCAAATTCAAGGTGGGCCGCGACCTTGCCGACGACATCCGCCGCCTGACCATCGCGCGCGAGGTTCTGGGCGAAGACATGCACATCATGATCGATGCCAATCAGGTATGGGAAGTGGATCAGGCCATCGACTGGGTCAAAGCCCTGTCCTTTGCGCGCCCGTACTTCATCGAAGAACCCACCAGCCCCGATGACGTGTTTGGCCACAAGACGATCCGCGAAGGCGTCGCACCGGTCAAGGTGGCGACGGGCGAGATGTGTCAGAACCGCATCATGTTTAAGCAGTTCATCAAAGAAGGCGCGATCGACATCGTTCAGATCGACAGCTGCCGGATGGGCGGGCTGAACGAGGTGTTGGCCGTCATGTTGATAGCCGCGAAGTACAACTTGCCCGTCTGGCCCCATGCCGGGGGCGTGGGTCTGTGTGAATACGTCCAGCATATGTCCATGATCGATTACATCGCGATCTCAGGCGAAAAAGACAGCAAGCGGATCGAATATGTCGATCACCTGCACGAGCATTTCGTCGATCCCTGTGTGGTGAGGAACGGGGCCTATATGGCGCCGGAAAAGCCAGGGTTTTCGATCGAAATAAAACCTGAAACCATCGAAGACTTCCGCTTTTCAGAGAAACTGGCGGCGGAATGAAACAACCGCCTGACCGGGCTGAAGAAACCGGCGGGCATCTTAAATCAATCTGGAGGAACTACCCTAAATGTTTAACTTTGGAAAAACGGCCTTTGGGGCCGCCTGTATTTTTGCGCTTAGCGCAACGGCTGGTCTGGCACAAGAGACCCTGCGGTTTGGCCACGTCTATGAGGCTTCGACGCCTTATCACGCAGCGGCTGTACGTGCGGCCGAGCTGTTGGAAGAAAAGACCGACGGTCGCTTCAAGATGGAGGTCTTCCCGGCCTCGCAACTGGGGAAAGAGGCCGCGCTGAACGAGGCGCTGTCGTTGGGTACGGTTGACGCGATCTATACCGGCGTGGCGTTTCTGGGTCAGTCCTATGGCCCGATCAGCATCTCGGACTATCCGTTCACCATGCGGTCCTATGATCACTGGAAAGCTTATGTGAACTCGGATCTGTTCAATGAAATGGCAGCAGAATACAAGAACATTTCGGGCAATACCGTTGCGGCAATGACCTATTACGGCGCGCGTCACGTGACTTCGAACAAGCCGATTCTGGCACCCGCAGATATGGACGGGCTGAAAATCCGTACCCCGAACGCGCCTGCCTATCAGATGTTCCCCAAGGCCACCGGCGCAAACCCGACACCCATGGCCTTTGCCGAAGTCTATCTGGCCCTGCAGCAAGGCGTTGTAGACGCACAGGAAAACCCGCTGCCCACCATCCAGTTCAAAAAGTTCTACGAGGTGCAGTCGAACATCAACCTGACCGGACATATCACCAACTCGCTTGCGGTTGTGGTGTCACCTGTGACGCTGGGCAAGATGGGCAATGACGGGCAGGCGCTGCTTGACGCATTGGCCGAAGCGGCCTCAAGCACATCGGATGAAATTGTTCAGTCCGAGGCTGAACTGGCTGATTGGTTCCGTGAACAGGGTGTAACCGTGAACGAGGTGGATCGCGCACCTTTCATGGCCGCCGTCGCGCCGCTGTTGACGGGCAATGACGTGCCTTGGGATGCTGAGACGTTCGAACGTCTTCAGGCAATCCAGGACTAATCAAGACTGTGCCCGGCCTCGCGCCGGGCGCATTCTGACCGCACAAGGTGGCCCCGAATGACCCAGACCGAAACCCCGCCCGAGATCGACTTTGACGCGCTGGCCGCCGAAGACGACGCTCATTTCCAGAATTTCCGCATCACAATCGGAGACTACGGTCTACTGGCCCTGTTCGGTTTGCTGTTTGGCGTGGTCTTTTTGCAGTTTTTCACGCGCTATGTGCTGAACGATTCAGTCGCGTGGACGGAAGAGGCCGCGCGGTATCTGCTGATCCTTCTGGGCTTTGCCGGGGCGATCCGATGTCAGGTTGTCGGCAGCCACATCGTTCTTGAATTTGTCGACAAATACTATGGGTTCCGCCTGCGTTGGGTCCATATCTTTGCGCTGGCGGCAACCTTCGTTTTGTTTGCTGTGATCATGTGGTCCGCGTGGGAGCTGATCCAGAGGACATCGTTCCAGCAAATGGTCTCGTTGCCTTTCCCGAAATACTACCTCCACGCATGCGTCATGGCCTTAGCCGGGGCAAACCTGTGCGTCGTCGGTTGGCAGATTGTCTCGCGTTTGAAGCAGATTGCAAAAGGTGAAGACAAATGGGTCTGACTATTCTGTTCGTTTCGCTGTTCGGCCTGATGCTGCTGCGGGTGCCGATCGCTTTCTCGCTCGCGCTGTCTTCGTTTGCTTACATTCTGTATTCTGGCCTGCCACCGGTTCTGTTGATGCATAACATGGTCAATGGCATGGACAGCTTCCCGCTGCTTGCCATTCCTTTCTTTATACTGGCGGGCGCATTGATGAACTCGGCCGGGATCACCGCGCGGATCTTCGGGTTTGCGCGCGCTATCGTCGGCTGGATGCATGGTGGGCTGGGCCACGTGAATGTGGGTGCCAGCATCATATTTGCGGGCATGTCCGGCGCTGCCGTGGCCGACGCTGGCGGACTGGGTGCGATCGAGATCAAGGCCATGCGTGAGGCCGGCTATGATGACGATTTCAGCGTCGGTGTCACTGCCGCTTCGTCGACCATCGGGCCGATCATCCCGCCGTCCTTGCCGCTGGTGATCTTTGGCGTCATGGCGTCGGTGTCGATTGGCAAGCTGTTTGTGGCCGGGATTGTTCCGGGGTTGTTGATGGCAGCGGCGCTGTCGGCGATGATCTGGTGGATGTCACGCACACGCAACTATCCACGTGATGTCAGCTTTAGCCCCTCGGTCATCGCCACCCGGTTTCGGGCCGCGTTCCTGCCGCTGATGACCCCGGTCATCATTGTGGGCGGCATCGTTTCGGGGGCGTTTACCCCGACCGAGGCCGCTATCGGGGCTGCCGCCTATGCGCTGTTTCTGGGCACCATCGTCTATCGCACCCTGACTCCGCGCAAGCTGGCGGTGATCTCGCTGGAAACCATCGAGACGACGGCTGCGATCATGATGATCGTCGGCGCGGCCTCGGTGTTCGCATGGATCCTGACCGCCAACCAGGTCGCCGCGCATTTCGCAGAATTTGTGCTGTCGTTTACCGACAGCAAGGCCGTTGTGCTGCTGTTGATCATGGCGGTTGTGCTGGTCGTGGGCCTGTTCATGGAGACCATCGCGGCGATTTCCATCCTCGTGCCGGTGCTGATGCCGGTGGCGGCGCAGTTCGGGATTGATCCAGTGCATCTGGGCATCATCGTAATCCTGAACCTGATGCTGGGTCTGCTGACCCCGCCGGTGGGCATGGTGTTGTTCGTGCTGTCGCGCGTCTCGAAGGTGCCATTCGAACAATGCGTCCGCGCCACGTTACCGTTTCTGGTGCCGTTGTTGGCGGTCTTGCTGTTGCTGACCTTCGTACCTTCGCTGGTTCTGTGGTTGCCGAACCTTTTGTACGGCTCGTAAGGAGCGTTCAGGCGTTTAGTCAAGTTTTGAGCCGGCCGTTGATCGCCGACTCGAACTTTACTTGGGCCGCTTTGGCATCGCATTGCCGCCTTTTGCCGTTGCAGCGCGCGCGCGATTTTTCTTGCTGCTCGGTTTGCCCTTTGGTGGCGGCGGGCCTTTTGGGCGACGCGGAGGTTTGGCCGCCTGATCGCCAGCCTTGCCAGAGTCGCGCTTGGGTTTAGCGTCGGTTTTCGGCGTGTCAGAGGACTTTCGCTCGGGCTTCTTCCACGCCTTGGCTGGCTTAGGCTCGACACTGCGCGGGGGCTTTTTGCCGGTCTTGGCAAATCCCTTCTTGCTCTTTTCGCCGCGCTTGAGGCCGGGTTTGCCCGTTGCGTGGAAATCGGGTGCGGCGTCCAGTTGAACGATTGCCTTTGTACCCTCAATCGTCATCTCGGGACCGATGGCCTCCAGAAAACCCGCAACGCTGCTTTCGCGGATCTCGATATATGTCTCGGTCTCAGCGATGCGGATCGCTCCGACGTCCGATTTGGTAATGTTGCCCGCTTTGCAGATCATCGGCAGCAGGTATCTTGGAGACGCGTTTTCGTTGCGTCCCTCGGACAATGCAAACCAGACGCTCGGGCCGAACGGAGCGCTTGGTTTGGGTCCAGCTTCTTTGACTTCGTTTAGTTCCTCGGGCGCAGAATGTTGTCGCGCGTATTGACGGACATAAGCCGCGGCAAGTTGTTCTGGTGAAAACTTCGACAGTAATTCGTCCACGGAGTTACGTTCAGAGTCGGAGATGTCCAATTGCCAGTCATCTGAGTTGAACATTCTCTGCAGGTCTTGTGCGTTCACCTCTTCGGCAGAGGGTGCGGCGCCCCATTCAGCCGTCAGCTTGGCGAATTTGAGCAGACGCTGAGCCTTTTTAAATGAAGCCGGGGGAACGATCAGTGCGCTGACGCCTTTGCGACCCGCGCGCCCGGTCCGGCCAGAACGGTGCAGTAGGGTTTCGTGACTGTTTGGCAGTTCAGCATGGATCACCAGATCCAGGTTCGGCAGATCAATACCGCGCGCGGCAACATCTGTGGCGACACAAACACGGGCGCGTCCGTCCCGCATGGCTTGCAGGGCATTGGACCGTTCACTCTGTGTCAACTCACCTGACAGCGCGACTACGGGGAACCCGCGGTTCGACAATCTGGCGGTCAGACGGCTGACCATGGCACGCGTGTTGCAAAAGACGATTGCGTTAGGGGCTTCGTGATACCGCAGCACGTTAATGATGGCGTTTTCGCCGTCGCGTGGGGCGACGCTCATGGCTTTGTATTCGATATCGGCGTGTTGTGTACGCTCGCTGACGGTGCTGACACGCTGAGCGTCTTGCTGGTATCGTGTTGCCAGGCTAACGATGGCGCGTGGCACGGTCGCAGAGAACAAAAGGGTCTGACGGTCGGTTGGGGTCTGCTCGAGAATGAACTCAAGATCTTCACGGAACCCGAGGTCCAGCATCTCGTCGGCTTCGTCCAGAACCACGGCGCGGACGTTCGTTAGATCTATCGAGCCGCGCATGATGTGGTCCCGCAAGCGCCCCGGTGTCGCCACAACGATATGCGCGCCTCGGGACAGGGCCCGGCGTTCATCCCGCATATCCATGCCGCCAACACAGGATGTGATGTAGGCACCGGCATCCGCGTAAAGCCACCCCAGCTCTCGCTTAACCTGCATTGCAAGTTCTCGGGTCGGTGCGATGGCCAATGCCAGGGGCGTATCCGCTGTGTCAAACGCCTGCGCATCGCCCAGAATGGTTGGGGCAATCGCCAAACCGAATCCGATGGTTTTACCCGATCCGGTTTGTGCCGACACCAACATATCCCGCATCTGCAGTTCGGGCGCGGTGACGGCCTGTTGGACGGGGGTCAGAGTGTCGTATCCCTTGCGCTTCAGCGCAGTTTCGAGCGTTTGTTTCATGGTTCAGCTTTCCTGGGTGATGCTGTCACCCTCAGAGCGTCCAACACACGGATCATAATCGAAGCGCTGCTCATACCGACAGAACTTGAGGATGTATAGAGCGGAAAATGTGCGGCCCGACCGCTTGCGAACCTCGGAGCCTGTTTGCACAACAGGTGGGTTTTCGCAGTCACAGCGGGTTGGTCACTTTTCAAAGTGAGTGGCAAGAACCTGCTTCTTCAAGGCCGCACTGCAAAAGATTTAAGGCTGAAAGCCACTAGTCAAATGCGGTTCTCAATTCCCCTGTGTGTCAGCTCGGACCAATCTCAAAACAGTTTCAATGTTGAAGGCCAAACGTTCGTCCAGCGCTTTTTTTTCCATAAGATCGCGCCCGAACAGAAACGAGCCCGTATGCCGGTTTGTCAGGTAATAATAGCCGATCGCTGCGATCGTGATATTCAACTGAGCAGCGTCGATGCCGCTTCTGAATTCACCTGTAGCCTGTCCCTTGACCAGGATTTCGTCCACCATTCCAACCAGACCGCGCATGGTTTCTGGCAGGTTATCAAGCGACTTTATGTGTCGCGCGCCATGCAGGTTTTCGCTGTTAACCAGTGTAATAAATTCAGGATTATCAAGATAATACTGCCAAGTGAACCGCACCAGGGTTTCCAGTGCATCAGTCGGGGACAAATCTTCGAGGTTCAATTCCCGCTCGGCCTTTCGGATATCCAGATAGGCTTCCTCAAGTACGGTTCGAAACAGGTCTTCCTTACTGCCAAAGTAGTGGTACAGCATGCGTTTGTTGGCTTCCGCCAGTTCGGCGATTTCATCAACGCGTGCGCCACCCAGACCCCGTTTGGCGAATTCACTCTTTGCGGCCATCAGGATTCTGGACTTGGTCGCCTCGGCGTCTCTTTTCTTTTTTGTTTTCGGTATTTCGTCCACGGCTAAACCCTTCTGATGAACCTTTCTATTACTCTGATGAGCCGCAGAGGTGTAGCCACATCTGTTTTGAATGAGCGTTTGCCCTCTGTTTTCCATCATTCTTAACGCTTGACACATCATTTCGTAAAGAAGTAACTAGTTAGTGCATTAAAGGCGTGCATAGCCGCGATCAATGCCGCGCGTCCGAACCGGGTCATCAATCGCGGACCCAAGGTGCAGATCGTAATGGGAGGAAAATATGTCGTTCATCAAAAACTATATCGCGCAGGAGACGATAACCCGTCGTAACCTGTTGCTGGCATCAGCGTATGGTGTTGGCGGTGCAGCAATCTCTAGCATGTTGGGTGGAATGGCGCGTGCTGCCATCACGGACCCAACTGTTGCTTGGTCTTATCGCAATCGCACGAACCCATATTGGAATGAGATCGTGTCCGGCGGCGAGGCTTTTGTCGAAAGCCTGGGTAAACCTAAGGATTTCCTGACGCACCTGATCAACGAAGGCTCGTCTGAGAAATCGCTGGCTGATGTAAAAGCGCTTTTGTCCAAGACAAATGGCGAACTCGCGTTGGCCATTGACACCAACGATGCTCCGAATGCGCGTCCGGTTGTGGAATCCTGTGTCGAAGCAGGGGCCTATGTTTCGACCCTGTGGAACAAGACCGACGACCTGCACCCCTGGGATTTCGGCGACAACTATGTCAGCCACATGAGCTGGTCTGACGAAGGCCCGGCCGAGCAAACCGCGCGCATTCTATTGGATGCCATGGGCGGTTCCGGAGGCGTTGTTCATCTGGGCGGTATCGCCTCGAACAACCCAGCGATCGAGCGGCTGGCCGGTCTGAAGAACGCGTTGAAAGACTACCCGAATGCCGAGTTGCTGGCGGCAGAGCCCGCCGACTGGGATACGCAGAAAGCCAATCAGGTCATGAGCGCCTTCCTTACCCGGTATGGGGATGACATCAAGGGTGTTCACTGCGCCAATGACACCATTGCTTACGGCGTGCTCGAGGCCCTGCGCGCGGAAGGCATCGAAGATATGCCCATCGTATCCTATGATGGTAACCCGCAGGCGGTTGAGCTGGTGGGCGAGGGCAAGATCTTGGCCACCGTCTTCACCAACCCGCATTGGGGTGGCGGTATCACGGCGGCATTGGCGTATTACGCGGCCACGGGTCACTTCAAGCCCTCTGACGAACCAAACGAACACCGCGAATTCTATGGCCCGACCATCATGGTCCGCCCAGAAGACGCTCAAGCGTTCAAGGCCGAGTATCTGGACAGTGTCCCGACCTATGACTGGAAAGATTTCTGGTCCACGTCGAACGGTCAAATTCAATACAAATAATGTGATTGCGAGCCGGTCTCAGAGCCGGCTCGTACATTCGGGTTCGACTTGATCGACCACCACCAGTTCACTCAGTGGGAGGAAGCACGTGAGCAATGTGCTGACACGGGATGTACTGATCAAATGGGCGCCCCTGATCGTCCTTTTGGTTTTGGTCCTGTTCTTTACAGCGATGGAGCCGCGCTTTTTTTCACTGCGCAACTTTGCGCGGATCGGAATTTCTTCGGCTCCGGCGCTGATGGTCGCTATTGGCGTGACATTCATCATCATTATGGGATCGATCGACTTGTCGATGGAGGGCACAGTTTCGGTTTGTGCCGTGGTGTTTGCTTTTGCTTTCATTGCTTTGGGTGGCACTTTGGCGTCCTGGGCGTGGCTTGCCATCCCTCTGGCCTTGCTTGTCGGCGGGGCAATCGGGTTGGTGAACGGGCTTGTGCATGTCTTGCTGAAGATACCGTCGTTTATGGCGTCTCTGGCAATGGGTTTCGTCGGCACTGGTTTCGCGCTGCTGTTGACAGGGGGCGACCGCATCCGAGTGGAGGATGACCTGTTCCGTTCGCTGCTGACCGAGCGTTGGTTCGGATTTCCCATCATGTGCTATGTCGCACTTTTGTTTCTACTGATCGCTTGGTTCATCCAGTCCCGCACGACACTGGGCCGTAACTTCTATGCTGTTGGCGGGGGCGAGGAACTGGCTCATGCTTCGGGTCTAAACGTCAACCGCGTGCGGATCATGGGGTTTGCCCTGGCCGGTGTCTTTTATGCGGTTGGCGCGTTGTTGGCCGTAGGGCGGATCGGTATTGCCGAGACAGCGACAGGGTCGAATTTCATGTTCGTGTCGATCACCTCGGTTGTGGTGGGTGGTACTGCTCTGTGGGGCGGGATCGGCGGTGTCTGGAATACACTGATCGGCGTGTTGATCGTGAATGTCATAAACAACGGCATGGTTGTGATCGGGTTGCCCGGCTACGTGCAAGACGGTGTTCTGGGCATATTGGTCATCGCCGCGGTGGTTCTGTCGACCGACCGCAAATCCGTAACCTTCGTGAAATAGGGGCGGGCAGATGTATGAACTGATCAATGTCGACAAGAAATTCCCCGGCGTCCACGCTCTGAAATCCGTGGACTTCAAGATCGGGCGCGGCGAGATCGTGGGCCTCGTTGGCGAAAACGGTGCGGGCAAATCCACCCTGATGAAGGTCATCTATGGGGCATACCAACCCGACGGCGGCGACATCACCATCGACGGCACGAAAGTTCGGTTCCAGAACCCGCGTCAGGCGATGGATCACGGTATCGGCATGGTGTTTCAGGAACAATCGCTGATCACCAACCTGACCGTGATGGAGAACATCTTTCTGGGGTTCGAGCAGCAATTCGTCAGCTACGGCGTTATCAACTGGAAGGCCATGGCCGAGGCCGCGCGCAAGCAGTTGGCTAAGGTCAAACTGGACATCGATCCGGCGATGACAACGTCGAAACTATCCTTTGCGCAGCGCCAGTTGGTGGAACTGGCCAAGGTGCTCACCCTTGAAGAACGGATCGACGGCGATCTGGTCATTTTGCTGGACGAACCGACCTCAGTTTTGGCAAAGGAAGAGGTCGAGTTGTTATTCTCGCTTGTGCGTGAGCTGACAAAACGGGCGTCGTTCATCTTTGTCAGCCACCGAATGGACGAGGTTCTGGACCTGTCCGACCGTATCTATGTGATGAAAGACGGCGAGGTTGTAGACGTCGTCGCCCATGACGATGCGAATGTTGATGCGATCCAACACAAGATGGTCGGGCGCGATGTCGACAAGGAATATTACCGCGAGCAGAAGCAAAAACCTTATCAGGCTGAGGGACAGCCGCTGGTTGCCTTCCAGAACGTGACTGCAACGGGAAAGTACTCGGACATTTCATTCGATCTGCGCCCCGGCGAGGTTTTGTGTCTGGTCGGTACCGAAGGCTCGGGACGCGAGGCGATTTTGCGCACGATCTTTGGGCTCGAAACTCCATCTACCGGTGCCGTAAGCATCAAGGGCGTGCCCGTCAGCAAATTCAACGCGCAAGTCGGGGTCGCAAACGGCGTTGGTTACATCCCTCGCGAACGCAAGGTTGAAGGGATCGTCGCAGGCATGAGCGTTTATGAAAACATGACGCTCAGCCAGATGGGAAACTATGCCAATTCGGGCGTGTTGCGGATTGGTGAGGAAAAAACGCTGGCTCGCCGATGGATCGATCGTTTGGCGATCAAGACACCAGATGTCTACAAGGATTGTGGTGGGTTGTCGGGCGGCAACCAGCAAAAGGTTGTGCTGGCCAAATGGCGCTCGGCCGGGTCCGATATCATCCTGCTGGATCACCCGACGCGCGGTCTGGATATCGGCGCCAAAGAAGATGTCTATGACATGGTACGCGAGATGTCGGATGACGGCGTCGGCATCATTCTGGTCGCTGACACTCTGGAAGAGGCCATTGGTCTCAGCCACACGATTATCGTCCTGAAGGACGGTATCGCCCAGAAACGTTTCGATTGCAGCCCAGGGGACAAACCGTCGCTGTATGACCTTGTCCATCACATGATCTGAGGGCGAACACATGAGTTTTGAACGTATCAAACCGCATTTGCCCTGGATCACTCTGTTGGTTCTGGTTTTGGTCGTCGGGGCTGCAGATTCCAACTTTTTGCGCCCTTCCAACTTGATTTCGATGGCTGCAGATATCGTGCCGCTGTTCATCATGGCGCTAGGCATGACGTTCGCGATCTATATCGGCGGGATAGATTTGTCTGCGCAGTCGGTTGCCAACATGACCACAGTCGTGGCTACGATTGCCCTGCCAACCTTTGGCATTGGCGCCGCGTTGATCTGCATTCTAGCCGGTGTTGTTCTGGGCGGGGTTTCGGGCTTTGTCACTACGCGCTTGTTTGTGCCGTCCTTTATCTCGACTCTTGCGGTTGGCGGCATCGCCTTTTCCGCCGCACAATACATGTCAGGGCAGCGCGCGCTGTTCATGGACGCCACACTTCGGGATTCGACTTTTGGTTGGATGACCGGATCGCTGGCGGGCATCCCCAGCGAATTGTTCATTGCCGCCGCGTTGGTTCTGGGTGCATGGTTCCTGCAATCACGCACCACCTTTGGCCGTGCGCTCAAGGCTGTGGGGGCGGGGGAACCTGCCGCCGTAGCCTCGGGCTTGAATGTCAATCGCATCAAGATCATGGCGTTCGCTCTGTCCGGTGGACTGGCGGCGATTGCGGGCTTGCTGTTTGCAGTGAAATTGTCCGGAGGCTCTCCCACTCTGGCAAACGGGTTCCTGCTGCCTGCGATCGTCGCGGTTTTGGTGGGTGGGACACCGCTGACAGGTGGTGTGGGCGGAGTGATCAACACCCTGATTGGCACTCTGATCGTGGCTGTGATCCGGTCTTCGATGCTTTATTTTGAGGTCGACGCGACACAACAGCAGATGGTGTTTGGCCTTATTCTGATTGTGGCCATCGCACTGACCATAGACCGAACCAAGCTGAGGGTTGTGAAATGACCCCGACCATGCGAGCGGCGGTGCTGACCGAACCCGGTCGGTTCGAGGTCACTGACGTCGCACGCCCCAACCCAGGCCGGGGTGAAGTTCTGGTTCGCATCATACGGGTCGGGATTTGCGGGACCGACATCCATATCTTTAACGGCCACTACGCGGCCGACAGTCTGCCCCTGATACCCGGTCATGAATTTACGGGCACAATTGCCGAGTTGGGCGAAGGCGTAGCCGGTCCGACGGTTGGTGCGCCGGTTGTGGTCGATATGAATATCGGTTGCGGCACCTGCTATTGGTGCCGCCGGAATGAAATCCTGAACTGCCCCGAGATGCAGCAGATGGGTATCACCATGGATGGCGCCTTTGCGGAATACATCTGCGTCCCCGCGCGCCTTGTTATTCCAGCTCCGCAGGACACAGCTGCCGAAGTGTTGGCGTTGACCGAACCTTTGGCCTGTGTTGTGCGCTGTGCGCGTAAAGCCAACATCACATTTGGCCAGTCGGTCGTGGTGCTGGGCGCGGGCCCCATCGGTAACCTGCACGTACAACTCTTGCGTACGATTGGGGCGGCGCCGATCATCGTTGCGGATTTGTCCAATGCGCGTGTGAACATGGCGCTCGAGGTCGGGGCGGATGTTGGTGTCACCGATCCAGACCAACTGGAACAGGTGGTCAGAGATCATACGGATGGGCGCGGTGCTGATGTGGTGATCGAAAGCGTTGGCCTGCCTGCTCTTTATCAACAAGCTACCAAACTGGCTCGAAAAGGGGGTCATATTGCAGCCTTTGGACTGACCGGCGCAGGAGAGACCCTGCCTGTCGATATCCTGCAAACCATCCTGCAAGAGAATTCGATCAAAGGTTCTGTCGCTGGAATGGGGCAGGATATGCACGACGCACTGACCCTGTTGACCCACGGTCGGATAAAAACTGAACGCTTTACCCAAGCGATTTATCCGCTGGATCGCATCCAGGAAGCCTTCGACAGTTTCCAGGATCGTCCGACTGATCTGAAAACCCAAATAACGTTGACGTAAACGCCAGAGAGGGAGGAGCTCAGCATGACCGTCGAAGTCTATACATCCAAACCAGAAGGCATGATCCCAAACAGCCGTTTTCCCCTGCTGATCCATCGAGGAGCGATCCCAGGTGGCGGAGTGGATGCCGTCAAGGCCCGGTTCCGTGCAAATGGCTGGGGCAACAACTGGGAATACCCGGGTGTCTACGAGTACCCGCATTTCCATTCGACATCTCATGAATGTCTGGGATGTGCGCAGGGCTGGATGGAGTTTAATCTCTCTGTCGAAGGTTGGACTCGGGTCCGGATCGAGACTGGCGATGTTATCGTCATGCCTGCGGGTGTCAGTCATGAGATGGTCGGCCGATCCGACGACATCATGATGTGTGGCGGTTACGCCGGGGGCCGCGACTGGGATAATATTCAAGAGGCCTTTTTGACCCCGGAAATGTTTCAGGCGGCCGCCAAACGGATCATGATGCTGCCGATTCCGGATAAAGACCCCGCGACCGGTGAAATCCTGCACCAATGGCATGACGCGCCGTCCTCGGTGGATGGTGGGTGGAACGATTTCCGCGATGGCCTGGACGCCTCAGCCTGACCTATTTTTCGGAGCCCCGACAATGGACCAAAACGCACAGATACTTACACCGCCTTCCGAGCCCCGTGAATTTGGGTTCTTCATGGATGGCAAATGGGTTCCCGCCGGTGATCGTGACGTGTTCGAGCGGTCCTCGCCGGGTCATGGCGTGCCGGTCACGCGCATCCCGCGCTGCAGCGAGGATGATCTGAACGAGATCGTCGCATCGGCGCGCACGGCGTTCGATGATCGCCGCTGGTGCGGGTTGTCCGGGTCGGACCGCGCGGCTGTTTTATTGAAAGCGGCCGATCTGATCCGTCAGCGCACCGATGAGATCGCCTATTGGGAAACGTTGGAGAATGGAAAGCCCATCGCGCAGGCGCGGGGCGAGATTGGCGGTTGCGTTGGTATGTTCGAATTCGCTGCCGGTCTGGCGCGAGCTTTGCATGGGGAGAGTTTCAACAACAGCGGCGATGGCGCGTTGGGCATTGTCACCCGTGAGCCGGTTGGCGTTGTCGGCCTGATCACGCCTTGGAACTTCCCTTTCCTCATCCTGTGCGAGCGGGTGCCGTATATTCTGGCCTCTGGTTGCACCATTGTCGCAAAACCCTCTGAAGTGACAAGCGCAACGACTCTGCTGTTGGCCGAAATCCTGTCCGAGGCGGGCTTGCCGGATGGTGTGTTCAATGTGGTTACCGGATCAGGCAGCGTGATCGGCCAGAAGCTGGCGGAACACATGGATGTGGATATGCTGTCCTTTACCGGCTCGACCGCTGTTGGCCGCTCGGTCGTTGCGGCGGCGGGGCAGAGCAATTTCAAAAAGCTGGGGTTGGAACTTGGGGGCAAGAACCCTCAGATCGTCTTTGCCGATGCTGACCTAGAAGACGCAGCCGATGGCGTAGCTTTCGGCATCGCATTCAACACGGGCCAGTGTTGTGTATCCGGCGCGCGTTTGCTCGTTGAACGCTCGGTCGCAGACCAATTTGCAGGCATGGTCGCTGACAAACTGCGCAAGGTTCGCGTGGGCGATCCGTTGGACGAGCGCACCCAGGCGGGCGCGATCACGACAGACGCGCAGAACCGCACCATTCTGTCCTACATCGCCAAGGGTCAGGAAGAGGGCGCGACCCTGCTGATCGGGGGCGGAACGCCCGAAATCTCGGGCGGGCAATATATCGACCCGGTGGTATTCACTGATGTGACCAACGACATGGCCATAGCGCGCGAAGAGATTTTCGGCCCGGTTCTGGTTGTGATCCCGTTTGATACGATTGACGAAGCGATCTCGATTGCCAACGATACTGAATACGGTCTGGCGGCAAGTGTTTGGACCAAGAATATCGACAAGGCGCTGACCATCTCTCGCCGCGTTCAGGCCGGACGGTTCTGGGTCAACACAACTTTGGCTGGGGGGCCTGAACTGCCGATTGGCGGGTTCAAAGCATCTGGTTGGGGCCGCGAGGCCGGGATGCACGGCGTCGAGGAATACACGCAGATCAAGTCGATCCATGTCGAGATCGGCAAGCGGTCGCATTGGGTAGAGTAATGGCAAACGGATTTGACTATATCATCGTTGGTGGCGGATCAGCGGGCTGTGTTTTGGCCAATCGCCTGACCGAAGACGGCGCCGTCAGGGTGTTACTGCTTGAGGCGGGCGGAAAAGACAATCACCCGTTGATCCACATGCCTGTGGGCTTTGCCAAGATGACGGACGGGCCGCATACGTGGGGTTTTAACACCGTCCCGCAAGTCAACGCCAATAACCGCGAGATCCCCTATGCTCAGGGCCGGGTGATCGGTGGTGGAAGCTCGATCAATGCCGAGGTGTTCACGCGCGGCAACCCGGTCGACTATGACCGTTGGGCCAATGAGGAAGGGTGCGAGGGTTGGGCCTTCAAAGACATCCAGAAATACTTCATTCGCTCCGAACGCAATGCGATCCTGTCCGGAGACTGGCACGGGACCGAAGGGCTTTTGGGTGTGTCCAACATCCCGGACCCGCAAGAGATGACCCGCGCGTTTGTGCGATCGTGCCAAGAGGCGGGCATCCCGTATAACCCGGACTTCAACGGGGCGGTTCAGGAAGGGGCAGGCGTTTACCAGACGACCACCTGGAATGCGAAACGTTGCTCGGCTGCTGTAGGATATCTGAAACCGGCGATGTCGCGCGGGAACCTGACGGTCAAAACTGGGTGTCAGGTGCATCGGATTGTCATCGAAAATGGCCGGGCGACCGGGGTTGAATTCGATCAGGGCGGAAAGGTTGAAACCGCATCGGCGGGTCAGGAAGTGCTGGTCACTTCGGGCGCTATTGGAACACCCAAGCTGATGATGCTGTCAGGCGTCGGCCCCGCCGCGCATCTGCGCGAGCACGGGATCGAGGTGAAGCTAGATTTGCCCGGTGTAGGTGAGAACCTGAACGACCATTTCGGTATCGATATCGTGGCCGAACTGAACGGGCATTATAGTCTGGACAAGTACAACAAGCCTCATTGGGCGGCTTGGGCAGGAATACAGTATTACCTGTTCGGATCGGGGCCAGTGACCTCGAACGTGGTTGAGGGCGGGGCGTTTTGGTATGGCGACAACACAGCCCCCGTGCCGGATTTGCAATTTCATTTCCTTGCAGGGGCCGGTGCCGAGGCCGGAGTGCCCAGCGTGCCCAAGGGCAGCTCGGGCATCACGCTAAACTCGTATACTGTCCGTCCGAAGGCGCGCGGCACCGTACGTCTGCGGTCGAACAAGGTCGAGGATATGCCGCTGGTTGATCCCAATTTCCTGGGTCACCCGGATGATCTGAAAATCTCGGTCGAAGGGGTGAAGCACAGTGTCGAGATTTTCCGGCAGAAAAGTCTGCAAAACTACATCCGCAAAATTCACTTCCCCGGTGACACTGTGAAAACACAGGCCGAGTACGAGGCTTATGCCCGCCAATATGGCCGGACATCTTATCACCCGACATGTACCTGCAAAATGGGCGTGGATGAGATGGCCGTCGTAGACCCGCAAATGCGGGTGCGCGGGATTGACGGGCTGCGGATCTGCGACAGTTCAGCCATGCCCAGCCTGATTGGGTCTAACACGAACGCACCGACGATCATGATGGCCGAAAAAGCGGCGGACATGATCCGTGGCAATCACTGAAATCGATTTACCTCCCCGAACTGGCGGCGCCTTGAATGGGCGCCGCTTTTTTCTTTAGTCCCAATCGGGGGCCCAAGGCACCAAGTCTTCGGTGACGATCCGATAACCTGCCTGGGTCATGGCGTCGATCCGATCCATATCGACGTTGGACAAGATGAAATCCATCACGTCAAAATTGGCCTGAATGTTGGCGCGTTTTGTAGACATGGTGTTGATCGGAACACCCTTTTGCAAAATCCAACGCAATACGACCTGTCCGGCGGTTTTTCCGTAGCCTTGACCGATCTCGGCAAAAATCGGGTGCTTGAAAACCTCTCCGCGCGCCACCGAGCAATAGGACGACAAAGGGATGCCCGTTTCAGCGGCGGCTGCCAGAAGCACATCTTGGTTGAGCAGCGGGTGAAACTCGACCTGATTTGACACGATCGGTGTCTCGATGATCTTGACTGCGTCGCGCATCATCTGCGCGGTATAGTTTGAGACGCCGATGTTCTTTGCCAGACCCTTTGCATGAGCCTGTTCAAGCAATTTCAAAGATAGCGTGATATCCCCCCCTATAGGTGGCCAGTGCAACAGCAGGACGTCCACGTAATCAAGGCGAAGCTTCTTCAGGCTTTCTTCCACGGATGGCAGGAACGCGTCGTCACTGAAATTGTCCGGATGCACTTTGGTCGTGACGCACATTTCATCTCGTTTCAGGCCAATTTCGGCCAGTGCGTCACCAGTTTCCTTCTCATTTTCATACATTTGAGCGGTGTCAAAGGACCGATACCCGATCTCGGCTGCGATCGCCATCGAATCGCGAAGTTCTGCTCCGGTCAGGGGGAATGTACCGAAGGTACGCTGATAGGTGTTTTGAAAATAGATGTTCACGGTGATCCTCCCAAAGAACAAACTCAACAAGTAACTTATTAGTTACTTGAGGTTCGGTCAATTCCCTTGTTTTGGTTATTTTTGTTGCTTTTCGGTGCACCTGAAGGCATAACTTATAACCAATTAGTTACTTTCGTGAGGATCGCATGAGCAAGCAGATGACGGCACGCGAAGCGGCAAGTCTTGTACCTGATGGTGCGACGGTCGCGGTGAATTCTTCAAGTGGTTTGTGTTGTCCGGATGCAGTTCTGAAAGGCCTTGGCGAGCGCTTTGATGAAGAGGGCGCGCCTGCAAATCTGACGACCATTCATCCCATAGCTGCAGGTGACTTTTTTGGCACGAAGGGGGTAGATCATATCGCCAAACCGGGTCTGCTAAGTCGGATCATTGGCGGTTCTTACCCATCGGGGCCGAGCAATGCGGAACCGCCGCTTGTCTGGCAGATGATCACGGGCGAACAGGTGCGCGCGTATAACGTTCCGTCGGGTATTATCTTTGATATGCTGCGCGAGGCTGCCGCCAAACGTCCGGGTGTCCTGACTAAAGTTGGTATGGAAACCTTTGTTGACCCCGAGATCGAAGGCTGCGCAATGAACGCCGCTGCGCGTGCCGAGCCCATCGTGAAACGGATGGAGTTCGAAGGCGAAGATTGGCTGTATTTCAAATCAATGGCACCGAATGTGGCGATTATTCGGGCAACCACAGCCGACGAAAAAGGCAACCTGAGTTTCGAACACGAGGGGGCTTATCTGGGCGCGATGGAGATGGCCCTGGCGGCACGCAACAACGGTGGCGTGGTGATTGCTCAGGCCAAACGCATTGCGGCGGCAGGAAGTATCCGACCACATGACGTGCACGTACCCGGTATTTTGATCGACGCGATTGTCGAAGCGCCCGACCAGTTACAGACCACGGCTACGGAATACGATCCGGCAATTTCGGGCGAATTGACCCGCCCGATCTATAGCTTTCGAACGGCCGATTTCAACGTCGGGAAAGTCATAGCGCGCCGTGTGGCGAAAGAGTTGAAGGATGGTTGGGCCGTAAATATCGGGTTCGGCATCTCGGCCAACGTTCCGCGTATTCTGGTCGAAGAGGGTTTGCATGGCTCGGTCACATGGATGATCGAGCAAGGCGCCGTTGGCGGGGTTCCATTGTTGGATTTCAAATTTGGCTGTTCCGCCAATGCCGAGGCCTTCGTGCCGTCGCCACATCAGTTCTGTTATTTCCAGGCGGGCGGGTTTGATGCCTCGCTGCTGTCTTTCCTCGAGGTTGACAAACACGGCTCGGTCAACGTCTCGCGTCTGTCAGCCATTCCGCACCGGACCGCCGGAGCAGGAGGGTTCGTGGATATCACAGCGCGGGCGCGCAAGATCGTTTTTTCTGGCAACTTCAACGCAGGAGCCAAGATGGCCATTGAGGATGGTCAGCTGAAAATTCTGAAAGAGGGGAAAGTGGCCAAGTTTGTGGATGAGGTCGATCAAATCTCATTTTCAGGTAAGCGGGCACAGATGCAGGGGCAGGACGTGACATACGTGACCGAGCGCTGCGTGATCAAACTGACTGAAAAGGGCCTTATGGTGACCGAGATCGCGCCCGGGCTGGACCTGCAACGCGATATTCTGGATCAGGCGGCGACACCCTTGTTAGTTTCAGATGACCTTGTCCGGATGGACGCGGCCCTGTTTGACCCGGCCCTGATGGGGCTGCAACTCGCGGCGGGCTAATGGAGCATTTCCTTCTGGATATACGGGACGGCATCGCGCGGTTGACCCTGAACCGCCCCGAGCGCCTGAACGCCATGGATGAGGCGATGATGGATTCGCTCATGGCGCTGTGCCGTCAGATCGAACACACCCGGGACGCGCATGTTGTGATCCTGACCGGTGCAGGAAAGGCGTTTTGCGCAGGGGGCGATATCGACGCGTGGTCCAGCCAGTCGGCGGACACCTTCGGCCGCCACTGGCTCCGCGATGGGCATCAGGCGCTGGATGCCCTGACGCGGCTGCGACAGCCTGTGATTGCGGTGTTGAACGGGCATGTTTTGGGCGGTGGTCTGGAACTTGCGGCGTGCGCCGATTACCGCATTGCCGAGGATCACATTCGGATCGGACAGCCTGAACCGGCGCTGGGGATCATTCCCGGCTGGTCCGGCACTCAGCGCGCGGTTCGGCGGTTCGGTGCCCAGCTTGTCCGGCGCATGGCGCTGTTCGGTGAGCAGTTCTCGGCCCATGATGCGTTGACCGCGGGGATTGTGGATCAGGTCGTCGAAAAAGGGCAGGGCCTTGCCGCTGCGGATGAGCTGGCCAACCGGATGCGCCATCGTGGGCCGGTGGCGACAGAGCTTGTCAAAATGCTGATCAACGCCGCTGAGGGCGAGGAACGTGAGCGTGTTTTCGAAGCGCTGGCAGGTCGGATCGCTGCCGTCCAACCCGAGTTGAAAACCGGTTTGGCCGCGTTCAAGGTTCGCAAAAAACCTGATTTCTGGTAAGCATCAAATCATGAGGGCCTAAATATGATACGTCACCTTGTTCACCTGCGCTTTAAGGACGACGTGTCCGACGAAGAAAAGGCCACGCTCTATCGGGATCTGGCCGGCCTGTCGGGTCATATCGAGGGCATTCTGGATTTCCAAAGCCGAAGCAATGTGTCGGTCGAGACCGATCTGGTGCGGGGCTTCAATGACATGTTCTGGTTTGACTTCCGCGACGAGTCCGTGCGCGATGTTTATTTGGTCGACCCTGCGCATCAGGAGGTCGGAGGCCGGATCGTGGCCAAAACGGTCAATGGCCCGGACGGTGTATTCGTGTGTGATATCGAGGTGTAGAAGACGCGGCTACACCAATGTCAGCAACAGGTGCGGAACCGGTCCACGATCACGTCCAATACCTCGTTTGGGTCGCGTTTCCACCAGTTGCCGGCCGAGAAGATCTCGACTTCGCACAGCCCTTTGTAGCCTGCGTGTTCTACAGCGGAGCGTAGGGCCCGAAGATCCGCGACACCGTCGCCCATCATGCCGCGATCCAGCAGGATATCCGTGGTATCGGCCAGCCAGTCACACAGGTGATAGCCCAGAATGCGCCCGTTCGCGCGTCGCGCCAATGTATCGGCCAGCGTTGTGTCCCACCAGACATGATAAACGTCGAGGGCAATGCCCACATTCGGTGCGCCTATCGCATCGCATACATTCAAAGCATCGGCTGCTGTCATCAGGCAAGTGCGGTTGCCCGCGGTGGCGGGGTTCAGCGGCTCGAGCGCCAGGTTTACGCCGCGGTCGGCTGCATAAGCTGCGGCCCGTGCGACGCGGTCCGCCAGGATTTTCTGGCTGTCCAGAACGCCCTTGGTGCCAGGCTCTGGTCCGCCGGTGACAATGGTCAGGACATCCGTGCCAAGCCCTGCTGCTTGGTCGATAGAGAGGTGAAAGTCATCCATGATCTGTTGGTCCGACGGCAGCGCCAGTGGTCCGGTCAGGAACGGCGTTCGGCATAGGCCAACCACTTGCAGCCCGGCTGCGCGGACCTTGTCGCCGATCTCGGCCTCACGTCCGCCCAGTTCTCGCCGCCAGAAGGTGATGCCTCCATACCCATGCGCGGCACAGGCGTCGATGATCTGCTCGGGCGACCATCCCGCACCAAACCCGTCCAGATTATGGCCCAGTGTCGCGGTATTCAGCGCGAGTGCAGAATGATCCTGCGAGAAATCGCGCATCCGGATCAGACCCCGTAGAGTTTCAGCATGTGGCGCATCCGTTCGACGGCCAGATCGGGATCGCGCAGCAAACCGCATTCGTCAGCCATTTTAAAGCAGTCAGTAAAATAGGGCAGAGACCGCGTTGCCTGCGCCCCATTCAGCATGATGAAGTGATCCTGAAACCCGTTCAGCCAGGCCAGGAATACTACGCCCGTTTTATAATATTGTGTGGGTGCCCGAAAGATATGGCGTGCTAGCGGCACAGTGGGGTCCAGCGTGGCGCGAAAGGTTGCCGCGTCACCTTCGCTCAGTTTGCTGATCGCATAGGCGGCCGCTGGGGCAAGTGGATCGAAGATTCCAAGCAGGGCATGAGAATATCCCTGATCATCACCTTCGATCAGTTCGGGGTAATTGAAATCGTCGCCGGTATACATCCGAACGCCAGCGGGAAGGCGGCGACGCATGACGACCTCTTTTTCAGCGTCCAGCAGCGAGATTTTGATCCCGTCCACCCTGTCCGCATTTGCGCTGATAACGGTCAAAGCGGTGTTCATCGCATCTTCAAACGCGTCGGAACCCCAGTACCCGGTCAGTTGCGGATCAAACATCTCTCCCAACCAGTGCAGGATGACCGGTTCGTCACAGGCGGCCAGAACATCACTGTAGACCGAGATGTAATCCTCTGGACCCCGGGCCACCCTGGCCAGCGCACGCGAGGCCATCAGGATAATGCGACCGCCAATCTTTTGGATGGCTTCGACCTGCTGCAGGTAGGCGCGGCGCACGTCGTCCAACGTCTTGGCATCTGCAGGATCAAGGTGGTCGGTGCCGCACCCATTCCCGACCAGGGCATCCGGCAGTTCCTCTTTGGTGCGCCGGATCAGTTCTAATGCGCCTGTCCAGTCCAGACCCATGCCGCGTTGGGCGGTATCCATCGCTTCGGCAATGCCCATCCCCATATCTGCAAGATAGCGTCTGAACTCCAACGTCTTTTCCCAGTCCACACGGGCTGGACCCGTAGGGTCGTGGTCGCCGAACGGGTCTGCGACCACATGCGCCGCAGAATACAGCACCCGTGCGGAATTCGGCGTCAGTTTCGAGGGCGCAACCGGCGTGCCTGTCAGGTGATAGTCCTGCAAAGCGCCGGTTGTATCGGGAAGCTGAATTTTCATCGAAACACCTTAGAACCGAGGGACCAGCATACCGGCATCCGCCGAGATCGCCTGTCCGGTTGTGTAGGGAAGCTTGCCGCTGGCCAACGAGGCTATGATGCGCCCCATATCTTCGGGCTGGCCGACGCGGGGGAACAGGGTCAGGCCATCTTTGGCGCGCTGATCATACATCTCGATCACCGGTGCGGTCATATCGGTTGAGATCAGTCCGGGCTGCACGTCATAGACCGCGATATTCTCCTGGCCCAACCGCACTGCAAAGGTTTTCGAGATCATCGCAGCGGCTGCTTTCGAGGCGCAGTATTCCGCACGCGGCGCCGCCACCGCCACGGCGTTGGATGAGGTGACATTAACGATGCTGTGGAACGCGTTGGCGTCGCGCGTGCGGCTTAGCAGCCGCTTGGTGAAGGCTTGCGACAGAAAGAACATCGCTTTGGTATTCACAGCCATGCAGCGATCATAGCTTTCTTCGGTCACTTCAAGAAGATCACCGCGTTGCATAACGCCAACGCCTGCATTGTTCACCAAGGTCGTAAGCGGGCCGATTTCTGCCTCGATTTCCGCCAGCTTGCTATCGTGTACGGCGATATCGGACACGTCGAAAGGTGCCGTGACGACCGGTACGCCCATGGCGCGAATGGTTTCTGCGGCAGCTGCAAGTTCGTCATCCGCAACGGGGCCGTTCAGGGCGATCGAGAACCCCTCGTGCGCCAGTGCAACCGCAGCGGCCAAACCGATCCCACGGGACGACCCGGTCACAAGTGCGGCCTGAGCTGTCATGCTGCGGCCCCTTTCGCCAATAGCTCTCGCGCGATGATCATACGCTGAATTTGATTTGTGCCTTCGTAAATCTGCGTGATCTTGGCGTCCCGGTAAAGGCGCTCGACTTCGAACCCCCGGATATAACCAGATCCGCCAAACACCTGCACCGCGTCCGAGGATCGCTGCACGGCCATATCCCCAGCAAAACACTTGGCCATCGAGCACGCCTTGGTCGCATCCAGCCCGGCGTCGATCTTGTAAGCGGCGGAATGTACCAGCAGCCGGGCGGCTTCGACATCTTTGGCAATATCGGCCAACAGCCATTGAACGCCCTGGAAATCCGCAATTTGCTTGCCGAATTGCTTGCGTTGTTGGGCATAATCAGTGGCGGCCTCCAAGCCGGCCTGGCCAATCCCAACGGCCAACGCAGCTATGCCGACGCGACCCTTGTCCAGCACGCTCATCATCATGTGGAACCCGCGTCCCTCAGTGCCCAGCAATGCGTCGGCGGGTAGCCGGACATCGTCAAAGGACAGGGGGCCTACCTGACTGGCGCGCTGGCCCATCTTGATCTCTTTCGGCCCGCGCGTCACACCCGCTGCGTGCAGATCGACGACAAAGATCGACATGCCGCGATGACCGGCTTCGGGATCGGTTCGTGCAAGGACAAAGCCCAGATCAGCCACGGGCGCGTTGTGAATCCAGATTTTACCACCGTTCAGAACCCAGCTGTCCCGATCGCGTACGGCTGTTGTTCGGATGCCGGACACATCCGTGCCAGCCTCGGGTTCGGTGATACAGTAAGCGGGGCGCAATTTGGCAGCCAGCAGGTCAGCCAACCACTTATCCTGTTGGTCCGCGGTGCCGTGGCGCACCAGCAAGGTGGTGACCAGCTCCAGCAATCCACACTGATCCGCAATGGAGGCATAGCCGCGCGAAAGCTCTTCCATCACCAGTGCGTAGGTGATCGTGTCAAAGCCGGGTCCGCCCATTTCTTCTGGAACGCAGATTCCAAACAGGCCCAGCTCGGCCATTTGGTCGTAGATTTCGGCTGGAAAGCGGGAATCCCGATCCAGCTCTTCGGCCAGTGGTCGGATCACATTGTCGGCGAACTGGCGGGTCATGTCCCGGACCTGAATGTGGGTTTCCGTGAGAAACATAGTTGCGTCCCATAATGTAACTAATCAGTTACTAATATGCGTTGCACCCCTGCTGCGTCAAGTGGGTTGATCGCGTCAGTCGATTGCGATAAATAACCAAACAGTTACTTATTTGAAGTGCAGTTGGGCGGGCGTAGGCTTGCTTTAGGGAGGCTTGCATGAATCCGAACACAAAAAACAAATTTGGCCGCGTCGATCTGGAGGTTACCGCATTTGGCTTTGGTACCGCGCCCATCGGGAACATCTTTCGTGAGATCGACGAAGAGACTTCGGATGCGATGATCCAGCATTCGTGGGACAAAGGCGTTCGGTATTTCGACACCGCGCCGATGTATGGCCACGGGCTTTCGGAATTGCGAACAGGCCAAAGCCTGCGCTGGAAGAACCGGGACGATTATGTGTTGTCGTCCAAAGTTGGCCGCGTACTGAAACCGGCCAAACGCAGTGATATCAATTTTGAACCGTGGACCAATGCGGCCCCATTCACGATGCATTTCGATTATACCTATGACGGTGTTATGCGATCCTTCGAGGACAGCCTGCAGCGCATGGCGCTGGAGCGGATGGATATTTGCTTCATCCACGATATCGACGTTTTTACCCGCGGCGACGAACAGCCTGAGGTGTTCAGACAGGCGATGGATGGGGCTTGGAAAGCACTGGAATCTTTGCGTGATCAGGGTGTTGTCAAAGCCATTGGCGTTGGGGTGAATGAATGGGAGGTCTGCCACGCCGCACTCGAGCAGCGAGACTTTGACTGTTTCCTGTTGGCCGGGCGCTACACGCTGCTAGAACAGGATGCATTGGATAAGTTCCTGCCTTTGTGTGAAGAACGTGGCGCGGCCGTGGTTGTAGGAGGAGGTTTCAACTCGGGCATTCTGGCAACGGGCGCGAAAGACGGGGCCAAATATAACTACGCTCCAGCCCCGGCCGAGATTATGGAAAAAGTTCGCAAGATCGAGGCGGTCTGTGCAGACTACGACGTGCCATTGCCCGCCGCTGCATTGCAATTTGTTGTAGCGCACCCGGCAGTTCCCACCTTTATGGCAGGCACCCGCACGGTCGAACAACTGGACCAGAATCTCAACTGGTTCAGCCACGACATTCCGGCTGCCTTCTGGGCGGATCTGAAAGCCAAAGGGTTGTTGCGCGAGGACGCGCCCGTTCCGCAATGACCAAAGGGCTTTCAGCGGGGCAATACGGGTACAACGACCTAAATGTCGGCGACGTGATGAAAACCGGTTCTGCTACGATAACCACGGACTTGATATCGTCCTTTGCTGACCTGACCGGAGACAAATACGCCTTGCACATCGACGACGACGTGGCGCGCGGGCTTGGGTACAAGGCTCGCGTTGCGCATGGGCTGTTGGTGCTGTCGGTTGTCGATGGGCTCAAGTTTCAATCGGATGCGAAGCCGGCAGGTCTGGCGTCGCTTGGGTGGAACTGGCGTTTTGAACAGCCTGTCTTTGCCGGAGATGAAATCAGAGCCGAGTTGACTGTAACCGCCAAACGCCTGACTTCATCGCAAAGTCGCGGCATCGTCACGTTTCAGTTCAATGTGTTCAATCAACACGATCAAATAGTGCAATCGGGCACCAATGACCTGATTTTTGACCTGTAGGTGGAGGCGATATGGTTGTTTCGATCCCTAGGCGCGTAATTTCCCAGATGGCGGCAAATAAGGCTGTCCAAACGGCCTTGGCGTTTGCTGATGAAAATGGGTGGAATGTCGCTGCGATCGTGGTCGACCTGAACGGGGATATGATCGCGGCGGGCCGCATGGATAAAACCCCCGCACCCGTTATGGCTTTCGCAATGGATAAGGCCCGAACAGCTGTGTTGGGCAAGCCCACAACCGAATTCGCCAAGCGAATGCTGTCCAGCGCCGAATTGAACCTTGGCATGGTCAACCGTCCGGGTCTATGTGCTTGGGACGGTGGCTTGCCGATCCGCGAAGATGGCGAGCTGATAGGTGCAATCGGTGTGTCGGGGGCGGCTGGACCTGACGATGTTAAATGCGCCACAGCAGGCTTGGCGTCTATTGGGCTATAATTCGGCAGTGTTTGCACACAAGACATTCAGGAATAAAAGTGTCACCGGCACGCCTGTCATTCACGCCGATAATGCGTCCCATTCCAAACCGAACTTTTGCAGGTATTTGCGTAAACGATCTGCGTCGTTTTGGGTTGTCCTCCTTTGACGGGATACGGCAAATAGTGTGCGGCCTGCCGCGCTGAGGCTAGGCGAGTTTCGGCATGTTTGAATTACCTTGGCCAGTTGGGCCAGATCAAACGGATCGATATCGTCGACCGCCGGCCCCAGAAGATCTCGGACCAATGCAAACTCGGCATCCTGCGCCGAGGCGCGCCAGTCAGATTGCAGGGTCCGGATTTCCTCGGTCACCATGGAACGCGTAATGCGCCCTCTGGGCGCTAGGGTGCACAACCGTTTCACTGAACTGCTAAAATCGCGGAAGTTTCCCGGCCACGGAGTCGCGGGGTTGGTGGCGAACCGGACGAAAGCGTCGCGTGCGTCGACATTGAAGCCGACCTGAGTACCCATTGACCGTTCAGCCCGCCCCAGTTCGAAAGCAAGATTGGCCTCGACATCTTCGCGGCGGTCGCGCAACGCAGGCAACGTGAAGCTCCACATATTCAGACGAGCCAGCAGGTCAGAGCGAAAAGCGCCCTCGGCGGATAAAACTCGCAGATCTCGGCTTGCACCTGCTATGACCTGAAACCGGGTGGACACCTCGTGGTCCGAGCCCAAGGGATAGAACCGCCCCGTTTCAATCGCATGCAACAGGATGGATTGTTCGTTCCATCCGAGTTCGTCAATCTCATCCAGAAACAGAACACCCCCATCCGCTTCACGCAATAGCCCGCTTCGTTCTGTGCCTGCCTGACCCGTAAAGCTGCGCCGCTGCCCAAACAGTGTTGCCATGGCATCGGGGCCATTCAATGTGGCGCAATTGACGTGAACCATCCGGCCCTTGACCCGCCGCCGATCCAATTTGAGGTTGTAAATCCGCTGGGCCAGTTCTGTCTTTCCCGTGCCGGTTTCTCCTAGCAACAGGATGGGTTCGTTCGAGTTGCTGGCGATCAGCTCTATCCGGTCAATCAGTGCGTTATATCGCGGATTGCGCGTTTCAATTCCGCCCTTCAATTGGTCGCTGTACTCGCGGGACAATTGGTCGAAGCGCTGCTGCAGGGCGTTGTACCTGCTGAGGTCAAGGTCAATGATGTCGAACTTAGGGATGGCGTCATCCGGTCCGGGTGGCCCTGTCTGGATCAGTCGCGCGGGGATGTGGCGACTTTCAGTAAGCAAAAACCAACAGATTTGTGCCACGTGGGTGCCGGTGGTCAGATGGACGTGATACTGCTCGCGATCTTCGTCGAACCCATAGGCGCGGGCAAAGTCGAAAAGCTTGCCGTAGACCTCCTGAAAATCCCAAGGATCGGCCAGGTCCATACGATGCAACAGAACTTCGGTTTGGGGTGACAGCTCTTCGATCTCGCGTTTTATCTGATGGGCGAGGCGATTGAACTTGTGGTCGTGCAGCAACTCAAGCCGATCGACGTTGAAGTGGTCATGGATGGTCAAGCTGGGCGTCGGTTTCCAGCGCCGCTTCTTGCCCATGTCCAGCTGCGTTCCTAGGAATCCAATGACAACGTTTTTCATGGTCTATCTAAATTTATATCTTACGATCTTGTTTTATCGTATCTCTGGTTGTGAATTTCATCAATAGTCAGGAATATCAATTAAAAACAACAAGATACCACGTTTTTAGTTTCTTTTCTTGTCGCGAGCCGTTCCGTGCCAAAACATCCTCACAAACCAATGAGGATAAGGAAATGGCGAACAAATCCGTGTTTGCATCGTTGAAGGGCCGGTTGCTGCCAAAGGCAACTGCAGTGAACGCTCATGGCGCTCCGGCTTATGCGTATTCCGATGCCCATGCTCTGGCACAGGTCGCCGTGACCGGGACTTTCGGGGGCATGTTTTATCAGTCGCCGCAAGAAGAACTGGAATACGTTCTGGATGTGGCTGAAACCGTTGAGCCAAAGTACCTGGCGCAGGCTGCGATCTATGCCCGTCAGTCGGGATATATGAAGGACATGCCTGCTGTCTTAATGGCTGTTCTGGCCCGGCGTGATCCGGTTCTGTTTCGGGCGGCTTTCACTCGCGTGGTTGATAACGGCAAGATGCTGCGCACGTTCGTGCAAGTTATCCGGTCGGGTCAAACGGGACGCAAGTCTCTGGGGTCGGCACCGAAAGCGATGGTGCAGACCTGGTTGAACACAGCGTCTGACCGGGCGCTGCTGAATGCCAATATCGGGAATGACCCGTCTTTGGCGGACGTGATCAAGATGGTGCACCCGAAACCGGCCTCGGCCGAGCGGGAGGCGCTGTTTGCCTGGATCGTCGGGCGGCCGTGCAATCTGGCATGGCTGCCGCAGGCCCTGAGGGATTGGATCGCGTTTCGGGAAACGGGCACGGGTCCGCTGCCGGACGTACCGTTCCAGATGCTGACGCAACTGGAGCTGACGCAGGTCCAATGGGCGCGGATTGCGCGCAAGGGCTCGTGGCAGATGGTGCGGCAGAACCTGAACACATTCCAGCGTCACGGCGTTTTCGACGTGGCCCGCAACGTGGATCACGTGGCTGCTTTGCTGCGCGACCCAAAAGCCATCGCCAAGGCACGGGCCTTTCCGTACCAGTTGATGGTGGCCGCGCAAAACGTGGTGCCGGATATGCCGCGCCCGATCGTGGACGCGCTGCACGACGCGATGGAGATCGCCGCGCAGAATGTGCCGCAGGTTGCGGGGCAGGTGGTTGTGTGCCCGGACGTGTCGGGCTCGATGACGTGGTCCGTGACCGGGTATCGTCCGGGGGCGACCTCGGCCGTGCGGCACGTGGATGTGGCGGCGCTGGTGGCGGCGTCCTTCCAACGGGTGAACCGCGGGTGTCAGGTGTTGCCGTTCGATTTCGACGTGCGTGATGTGCGTCTGGAACCGCGCGACACGATCCTGACCAATGCCGAGCGTCTGGCCGCACTGGCCGGAGGTGGGACGAACTGTTCCGCGCCGCTGGCCTGGCTGAACAAGCGTGGTCGCGCACCGGATCTGGTGGTGTTTGTGTCTGACAACCAGTCGTGGGTGGATGCCCGCGCTGGTGGTCAGGCCACAGCGATGTTGAAGGAGTGGGAGGTGATCAAGCGTCGCAACCCGAAGGCCAAGCTGGTCTGCATCGACATTGCCCCATACGGGACCACGCAGGCGCAGACGCGTGCCGATGTGTTGAATGTCGGCGGGTTCTCGGATGCGGTCTTTGACCAGATCGCGGCTTTTGCCAGCGGTCAAACCGGCCCGGATCATTGGGTCGCTGAGATCGAAAAGATCGACGTATAAACAAGGCTCGGGCGGTGCGCCGCCCCGGCCATCAGAACAACATCAGGCAGAATGCCGGTGGGACTACATCGCTGTTACCGATCCGCGCCCGTTGCGGGCGCTGTCTCACCACCCCTTGTCTGCCTGACCCGAACAAAAGGACGTATCTCGGCGAATGCCGGTGGAACTACAGATTTCGACTCTCCAGGTCGCGGGTTCGAATCCCGCTCGTCCGAGCCCCACGGGGACGGACGGTAGCTCAGTCGGGTAGAGCAGGGCGTTTCACCAAACTCTTGTCGTCGAGACCCAAAACGAAAGGACACCCCCGGCGAATGCCGAAGGAACTACATGGCACCTCAGGGACAGGTCGAGCGGGTTCAACTCCCCTCCGTGCCGGCGCCCATATGGCAAACGCATCTGCCCATTCAGATGCGGGGCGGGCCTCCCGAACTGTTTCTTCCCCACTTGTCGCCGGGGCCTGAATTTGAGTGAATATGATGATGGAAAACACATTTGATCCCGTAACGGGCGAACACCTGAAAGACTGGGGGCATCGCCCGGGCAAGCAATTCCCCGCACTGCTGGCGCGCGCGAATGAGATGCGCGCCGAAGGCTTTGGCCTGGTGCGCATCCGGCAGGAGCTGGAGGGCGAGATCCCTCCGATCCCACCAACAATGGATCTGCGCGGGCCCGGCGAGGTGCAGTTTCACGAGAATATCGACGCCAGTGCCCCGGATGAGGAAGACAATGTCGACAAAGTCCGCGAAACGATGACCGCGCTGATGCGGACCCCGACGATTGAGGCCGGGGCGATCATGCCCGATGCTTGTCCGGCCGGTCCGATCGGCACGATCCCGGTTGGCGGCGTCGCCGCGGCGCGCAATGCGATCCATCCGGGGATGCACTCGGCCGACATTTGCTGCTCGGTTATGATCACCGATCTGGGGAATGCTGACCCAAAGGCCGTGCTGGATGCGGCGCAGTCAGTGACCCATTTCGGTCCGGGCGGTCGGCCGCAGGGCAAGCGCTTCACAACCTCGCTGAAACTGCTGGATGCGTTCCGTGAAAATCCGTTTTTGGACAACCCGAAATCGCTGCGCATGGCGCAGGAGCATATGGGGACGCAAGGCGACGGGAACCATTTCCTGTTTGTCGGCAGGTCACGCAAAACCGGGCGGACGGCGATTGTGACCCATCACGGCTCGCGCGGGCCGGGGGCAGTTCTGTATAAGAACGGCATGGCCGTCGCGCATCGCTTCCGCAAGGAGCTGTCGCCGGGTACGCCGAAGCAAAACGCCTGGATTCCGGCTGACACGCAGGAGGGGCGCGACTATTGGGATGCCCTGCAACTGATCCGCAAATGGACCAAAGCCAACCACAACGCGATCCATCAAGCAACGGTTGAGGTCGCGCGTGTGGGCGATGTCGGGGACCGGTATTGGAACGAACACAACTTCGTCTTCAAGCGGGGCGATCTGTTCTATCACGGCAAGGGCGCAACCCCAGCGTGGGGTGATTATGCCGCCGATGCGACCGGGCTGACTCTGATCCCGCTGAACATGTCCGAGCCGGTTCTGGTCGTGCGCGGCAAAGATGCGGGTCATGGTCTGGGCTTCAGCCCACATGGGGCGGGGCGGAATTTTTCGCGTTCCGAACATAAGCGCCGGATGGGGTCCGTTACGCCGGATGAGATGTTGAAGGCGGAAACCGAAGGTCTGGATATTCGCTTCCATGCCGGCGGTGTGGATGCCTCGGAACTGCCGTCCAGCTATAAAAGCGCGGACAGCGTTGTGGCGCAGATCAAATCCTATGATCTGGCCGAGATCGAGGATTATATCGACCCCTACGGCTGCATCATGGCCGGTGATGTGCCGCCGTTCTGGAAAAACAAGAAGAAAGGCCGCAGGTAGCTGCGGCCTTCGTCATTTGTACGCGTTGGTCGGGATTTTGATGAAGCCCTCATTTGTATCTAGCTCGGTCGTTCCCGAAAGCTCTAGTCAGCTGTGCTTCGCCAGCTGGTTGGGGTAATAACCAGCCCGGCCGACGTCTGCGGGTCGCAGTTGATTTAGGTTAAATCCTCAACCCGTGCGTCAGGTGCATTTCGTTTAACGGATTCGATCCCGTTGTCGCGTGCAGAGGTGGTTGTGTAGCTTTCGCTTGTGCCGATTACCTGACCATTGCTGGCTTTCAGATTGAACATATGGCCACCGGATTTGGTTTCCTTGCGTTCGAATCTTTCGTCGCTCGGTGCGTTTGTCTTGACGGATGAAATACCGTTCTCGGCGCTTGCTTTCTGGACATAGCCTTCGCTGGCCAGAATGATCTCACCGTTTCCGGCTTTCAGCCGAAACCTGAACTCTCCAGCCTTGTCTTTGTAAATCTCAAATTTGCCAGCCATGTGATATCCCTCAATACTATTGCAATCCTTGCTTGCGATGTTGCTACGTTTGCAACGCGGCAACAAGAGTTTTCAGGATATTCAGGGTTTGCACGTGACTAGAGCCGAGATTCATCAAAGACGAGCCGCGATTGCATTGCCCGACTAATCTGAATTTACCGCAATCAAATGAGCGATTGGTAGGATTTGCGCTGCGATCTGATCTCTGAGTTGCGCGAGTGTCATATCGTCATTCTTGATGAACTCGACGAAAGCCTGATTCAGGGCATTGAAGATCAGCGTACCCAAGTCTGACGTAACAAGGCTTTGGCGCACTTGGCCCCGGTCTTGCAGGGCGGCGATCAGCTCGGTCACTTGTGCCGCGAGGCGGCGATCCTGCTCTGCGTAGCGCCGACCGCTTGGCGTATTGGGGTGCTCGATTGAATGCGCGATCGCCGCACGCCACATCTCTTTCGAGAGATATTCGAGGGAGTGGTCGTAATACTGGTAAATCAGCCCTAGGATCGCGTCCTCGACGCGTAAAGGCGGGTTTGCCAGGATCGGCGCGCCCGCTGTGATGACCTCTTCGACCTCCATGGCGACCGTGGCGATCAGGATGTCCCCTTTGGTTTCATAGTAGTTGTAAACAGTGCCGACCGAGACCTCGGCCATCTCAGCCAGATCTTCGATTTTCACGGACCGATACCCGTGTGACCGGAATTTCGCAGACGCAGCTTCCAGGATGCGCCGCTCGCGCGCCGCCTTTTGCCGCTCTCTTAATCCTGCCATTTGGAAAAACGACCTCGTTTGGCATAAATCTAAGTTTAGAGTTGACTACAAAGGTGAGGCTGTTCAAGTTTTTTGTGACAGACCCGGAAAAAAACAGGGCAAACCGAAATCAACAGGAGATGAAACGAATGCAAATTGGACGTAAAATCCTTGGTGCGTCGGCGCTGGCCCTGATGGCTGGTACGGCCTGGGCCGAAGGCGAACTGAATGCTCTGGTGTGGTGCGACCATACCGATCCCGAACTGATCGCTCCGTTTGAGGCGAAGCACAACGTCAAGGTCAATCTGCGGGAATACGAGGGAACGGGGGCGGCACTTGCGTTGCTCGAGCAATCTAGACCCGGCGACTGGGACGTACTTGTGGTCGACGGGATCGATGTGTTTCGCGCTGTTGAGGCTGGTGTTCTGGCCCCGCTGCCCGAGGGCGCGATCTCGACTGCGGATTACTTCCCCGAAGTTGTCATGGCCGAAAACAACACCATTGACGGCGTGACCTATGCCGTGACCGAGAAATTTGGCTACAATACGATCTCGTACAACTCGGCCAAGGTCGATCCCGCAGATATGGAAAGCCTGAGCACTGTCTGGTCCGAGAAATACGACGGGCGGATTTCGATCTATGACTACTACCTGCCCGTGATGGGGCTGGCCGCCATTGCCGAAGGCATTGCAACGGACGCAATTGGCGCGGGAGATCTGGCAAAGATCGATGGTGTCCTTTCAACCATGCGAAGCCGAGCTGCCTCGGTCGCGGGGGTGGTTGCGGCGCAAACGGCACTGGCGACAGGCGAAGTAGATATCGTTGTGGGTGGGGGTGAGTGGCTGACGGCCGTGCTCGCCTCGGAACAGCCGGAACTGACATGGACCATCCCCAAGGAGGGCGCGGTTCGCTGGGCGCAATCCATCGGTGTGGTCGAGGGGGCCAGTAATCCCGATCTGGCGGTCGAGTTCATCAAATACATCACCAGCCCCGAAGGGCAGGCCCGTCTGGCGACATCTTCGTGCTTTTGGGGAATGCCCGCAAATGCCAAGGCCGGAGACGTTCTGACCGACGCACAAAAAGACATCCTGCGCTGGGATCAGCAGCCTGACTATCTGGCGCTGACACAGCTTTACCCTGCACCGGATGCAGATCTGGACATCGAAATGCAGGATCTGTGGCTGGAAACTCTGCAGCAGTGAACATATCCAAGGACCAGGTGCGCGGCTGGGGCTTTGTAACCCCGGCCCTGGTGTGGACCATCGCCTTTTTCATCGTGCCTTTCGTTGTGATGGGCGCGATGAGCCTTGCTTCGCTTGAAGGGCGAACGCTTGTTTGGGATCTGTCACTGGCCAACTACGCCAAGCTGCTTGAAAAGAAATATCTATGGCGGGCGATCCTGGTTTCGCTGGAAATCACACTGACGGTGACGGTGATCTCGGTCTTGCTGGCTTATCCGCTGGCCTGGATCATTGCGTTTCGGGTGTCGCCACGCTGGCAGCGCTTGGCCTTGCTGCTGGCGATCCTGCCGTTCTGGACATCTTATGTGGTGCGATCCTATGCGTGGCTGCTGGTACTGGCGCGTGAGGGTGTGGTGAACGAAACGCTGATGTGGATCGGAGCCATCGCCGAGCCGATCACACTGGCAAATACGCGCTTTGCGACGGTGACGGGCTTTGTGCATTTCTTTGTCATGCTTCTGACCCTGACGATCTATGCCAACCTGATCCAGCTGTCCCCGAACTATCGCCGGGCGGCAATGGACCTTGGCGCCAACGCGTTTCAAACCTTCCGGCACGTGATCCTACCGCTGACCTTGCCGGGTATCGTCACGGGGGCGTTCCTGACTTTTGTCCTATGTATCGGCGACTACGTCACGCCGCAGATTCTGGGCGGCAATACCGAATTGACCGTGCCACAGGTCATCATGGTGCAACTGGGACGGCGTGCGGATTTCCCGCTGGCTTCGGCGCTGGCCATTGTCTTGATGAGCATCGTCGCGCTGGCCTATTTGCTGTCCGCCCGCTGGTTAAGGCTTGACCGGCTATGATGCGCTTTCTGCCCTGGGCCTACCTGATCGCCGCTTTTGTATTTATCTACCTTCCGGTGGGCGTGCTGGTCCTGTTCTCGTTTCAGGAAGGATCGCTGCCAGTACCACCGTTCAACGGGCCGTCCCTGCAATGGTACCAGACTATTCTGGGGGACGAGGATTTGATGGCGGCGCTGCGCAATTCGATCCTTGTCGCGTTCGGGTCGTCTGCGGTTGCCGTGGCGCTTGGGTTTCTGGCGGCATACGGGCTTGCGCGGCACGTTCTGCCGGGATCGGCCCTGATCCGAGGGCTGCTGATCGCACCCCTGACGGTCAGCTACCTGATCGTCGGGCTGGGCCTGCTGATCGTTCTGACGCGCTCGGGCTTTGGCGTTTCTCTGTGGACGGCGGCCATTGGCCACGTGGTTATCAACCTGCCGCTGGCTTTCGCCATCATCTATGCCTCGATGGGAGCGCAACAGCAAAACGCCGAGCGCGCCGCCCGCGATCTGGGCGCGTCCGAGTCCAAGGTGATCGCGTTGATAACAGTACCGATGTTGCTGCCCTCGATTGCGGCGGCCTTCTTCCTGTCGGTCACGTTAAGCTGGGATGAGTTCATCATCGCCTTCCTGCTGACCCGCTTTGATGTAACCCTACCGGTTGAGATCTGGTCTCTGCTCAGATCGGGCCTTTCGCCGCAACTGAACGCAATCGGCAGCTTTGTCTTCCTCATATCAGTGGCCGTTGTCTTGCTGCTGGAACTCACCATCTTTCGGAAAGGCCGCCAATGACCGCGTCTGTCACGTTTTCGGGTCTCAATCACTGGTTCGGTCAGTTTCAGGCGCTGTCCGGGATCGACCTGCAGATCGAGGCCGGTGAATACGTGACTCTGCTGGGCCCGTCCGGCTGCGGTAAGACCACTCTTTTGTCGATCCTTGGTGGCTTTCTGGAGCCTACCCAGGGCCGTGTGCTGATCGGCGGTCAGGACATGACCCGCGTAGCGCCGGTCAAACGTCCCACGACCACGGTGTTTCAGGATTATGCCCTGTTCCCGCACATGTCCCTGCGCGACAATGTGGGCTTTGGCCTGCGTATGAGCGGTATGGGTCGGAAAGACCGCCACGCACGCGCCGAACAGATGCTGGATCTGGTTGGCCTGAAGGATGCGGCGCTCAAACGTCCTCATGCGCTGTCCGGTGGGCAGCGACAGCGCGTCGCCCTAGCGCGGGCGCTGGCGGTCAATCCGGACGTTCTGCTGCTTGACGAACCGTTGGGCGCGCTGGACCTCAAGCTGCGGCGATCCATGCAGGACGAGTTGAAAAGCATTCAGCAACAGATCGGCACAACTTTTGTCCATGTTACCCATGATCAGGAGGAAGCCATGGCGATTGCCGACCGGATCGTGGTTATGAGCCGGGGCCGGATCGAAGATCACGGTACCCCGGACCGGGTCTACCGCTATCCGGCAACCCTGTTCACGGCGGATTTCATGGGCGAAAATAACCACATTTCAGGTGTGAAATCCGGGGCGGGTGTTGAAACGCCGTTTGGACTTTTGCCAACCCTGAACGCCCCGGCCTCGACCAAAGCCGCAATCTGCCTACGCCCCGAGGATATCCGCGCCGACGATCAAGGCTCGTTCCCGATGGGGCAGGCTACGGTGACGGCGGCGGCGTTTTTCGGAACCTATTGCCGGGCGCATCTGTCGCCGGCCTGTGCCCCTGACCTGAGCCTGACGGCCTATCTGGCCCCCGACCGCCACTGGGCGCAGGGCGATGTGGTATCGTTATCCGCAGATGTCGAGAATTTTCGCCTGTTCGAACCGGAGACCCCCTGATGCAGCGCGCGCAACCGCAGGATTGGTACCGCACCACCCGCAAAGGTGAAGACGTTACCCTGATCGATGAGCCTTTCATCACGCCTTTCTATCGCTGCAACATGTGGCATGTACGTGGACGCGACCGCGATATGCTGGTCGACAGCGGCATGGGCGTTGTGTCGCTGCGGACATGGGTGCCTCTGGTGACCGAACGTGCGTTGACGGCGGTCGCAAGCCACACCCATTTCGACCATATCGGCTGTCATCATGAGTTCGAGGACCGCGCGGTCCACAGGGCCGAGGCCGATATTTTGGCCAACCCGACGCGCGTGGCGACGCTGGCCGACCCCTACGTGACGGATGAGATTTTCGACTGCCTGCCGCCATTGCCCTACCGATCCGACACATATGCGGTCAGCGGTGCGCAGGCGACGCGACTGTTGGACGATGGCGATATCGTCGATCTTGGGGACAGGCATTTCGAGGTGATCCACACGCCGGGTCATTCGCCGGGCGGAATTGCTTTGTGGGAGGCCGCGACAGGCATCCTGTTCTCGGGCGATATTGTCTATGATGGCGAGTTGATCGAAGACACCTATCACAGCAATGCCCAGGACTACTACCGCTCGATGGTGCGCTTGTATGATTTGCCGGTGGAAACCGTGCATGGGGGTCACTTCCCCAGCTATGGCCGAGACCGCCACCGCGAAATCATTCGCGCGTGGTTGGATGGAAAGAACGCGTCGACGGCGTAAGGCTTTCAGTTTTTTGCCATGTAGGTCACGACCCCGTTGCAGATCGTAGCCTCAACGGTGGTTTCGCGTGCGTTGTCATCCGTCAGCACCCGGTCCAGAACTACGATATCAGCTAGCATGCCGGGGGCCAGACGCCCGAACTGATCATCGCGGCGGCAGGCATATGCCCCTTCGCTGGTATAGGCGGCTAGGGTATCTTCAAAACTCAGTCGCTCGTCCTTTTGATCGGCGTCCCAGACCTGCCGGGTCAGGGCGATGTCGATCCCGGTCAAAGGTGGCAGGGCGGCAATCGGCCAATCGCTTGAGAAACAGACCCGCGCACCCGCCTCTTTGAGCGTCCGCCACACATAGGCGTCAGGCCATTGGTCCCAGCCGATGATCGAGGCCAGAGGCTCTAGCGGGAAATCCCCGCATCCCGGCGGATGCGGCGGCATGAACGAGGCGACCACATCAAGCGCGGCAAAGCGGGGCCGGTCTGCAGGGTCGAGCAATTCAATATGTTCCACCCGGTGCCGATTACCCTGTGGGCCGTTGGCAGAGTGGGCGGCCTCATAACCGTCCAACACCACGCGCACGGCCCCATCCCCAATGGCATGAACCGCGATTTGGAACCCGCGCTTGTCCAGTTCCACCGCCAGATCGGCAAATTGGGCCGGGTCATGCAGCGGCGCGCTTTTGTGGCCGGGTGTGTCGGGGTAATCCCGCAGCCGGTATCCGGTGTGCACGTCCAGCGTACCGTCCATGAAAAACTTGACCCGGTTGCACCACAGCATCGGGCTGTCCAGCTTACGCCGCATCTGCTCGGCTATTTCAATGTTTTCGACGGGTTCGCCGGGCGTGAAGTGATAGGGCAGCTCAAGCCGGCAACATAGATCGCCTTCGGCCTCGATCTCTTGCAGAAGACTGGCCTGGTACAGGTTGCCGTCCATATTGATGATCGTCGTGATACCGTGCTGGGCGCAGTATTTCAGCCCTTCGCGCATCAATGCCTTGTCGGCCTCGCGCTGAGCTTGCGTCACTTCTTGGGCCGGTTCGACCCCCTCCAGCCCCAGAACCTCGCGCCCACCATGGCGGCCAAGCGCCTGTATCGTGGCAACGGCCGGAGGCTCAATCAGCGTGCCAGTGGCGATCCCGTCCGCGTCCAATTCAATATGCGAACCCGGTCCCAGATCGCGCCCCCACAAAACATTTGCAGCCTGTAGCGCTGCGGTATTTGCCCAGCCGTTGTGAAAATCCGCGCTTTGCAGCAACAGCGGGCGATCGGGGTATATCGCGTCAAGAATATGCCGGTCTGGGTTTTGGCCACCGTCAAAACTCGCATAGGCCAGACCCTGTGCCACAAGCAGGCTGTCATCAGGGTTTTGTGCGGCAAACTCCCGAATGGCGCGGGTCAGGCCTGCAGTGCCGGTGATCGTCTCAAGCCGTAATACCTTCAGGGAATAGGCGCCGAAAAACAGATGCATATGGCTTTCGACAAAGCCCGGCAGAACCGTTGCGCCCTCGGCGTCGAGGACCCGAGTGTCGACGGTACATAATGCCTTGATCTCTTCCGTTGAACCAACCGCTGCGACCCGATCCCCCGACACGAATATCGCCTGCTGCCGAGGGCCACCGGGCTCCATCGTGCGCAGATCGGCATTCACGATCGCAAGCGAAGAGGTCATGCGCGCGGCTTTCGACTAAGGGTGGGTAAGGTTCAGTGTCACGGCGTCCGACAAATAGGGGTTCTCGTCGCGCGATTGGGCATAGGCATCTGGATCAATCGAAGCCGAGATCACCTGCCCGCCTTCCCCCGCAAAACCCAACTGCTGACCGTCCGGGGCCACGATCGAGGACATGCCCTGATAGGCATAGCTTTCGTCAGAGCCCGCGTGGTTGGCATAAACGACAAAGACCTGATTTTCGAAGGCGCGTACCGGCACAACCTGTTGCGTGATGAACGCTCCGGCTGGGCCTTTGGCCATTGCGGTCGGCACAATGATAACCTGTGCCCCTGCATGCGCTAACCGACGCACGTTTTCAGGAAATTCGATATCGTAGCAGATCAGAAAGCCAAGGGTCAGACCGGCCATTGTGGTCATCACCAAAGACCGCTCGGGCGTCTGGAAGATACCTTTTTCATAGGGGCCATACAGACAGTTCTTGCGATAGATCAGCGGACTATCAGGGTCATCACGGTCGATGATCAAGGCGCTGATATAGCGGGCGTCGCCATCGGCCTCGGGGAAACCGGCAACCAGGCTGACGCCGCTGTCACGCACTACCTGCGTCAACTGTTGAACCCATGGTCCATCTTTTGGTTGCGCCAGATCGCGCAGAACTGCACCGCGCCCGTATCCGGTGATGGCCAGTTCGGGCGCAACCAGCAGATCGGAATCCGAATCGTGCAGGGCTTGTTCGATTTGGGCTAACCGATCCTCGGTGCTGCCTCCGGCTTGCATCTGAAATGCGGCGATCTTCATGGCACACGTTCCTATGTTCCGGCGCAGTTCGATCAAATTTTCAGCGCCCGCGGTCGTGACCGTATTCAGCGCGCCCGATTTTGCAAATAGTGCGTTGCAAAACGATACATTTCTCTGGCTCAATGCAAGGATGAAAATCACGGGTTCAGACATCCATCTATTGGCCGTTTTCGACAGTGTTGTACGCAACCGTGGCTTCTCGGCGGCGCAGGTTGAGCTGGGCCTCAGCCAGCCCACGATCTCGAACCACATAACCGCGCTTGAGGAACGTTTGGGCGTACGTCTGTGCCAGCGCGGGCGGCGCGGGTTTTTGCTGACTGAAAAAGGACAGATGGTGCATCAGATCGGTCTGGCGCTGATGGACTCGCTGGATCAGCATTCGACGCATCTGGCCGAGTTAAAAGGCAATCTGGTTGGGCGGCTGAAACTAGCTGTTGTGGATGCCACCACAACCGATGAGGCGTTCAAACTACCCCAAGCGATCAAACAGTTCACCGAGGCCGCCCCGGCCGTGCGTATCGACCTTGTGATTTCCGAACCGCAAGATATTCAGCAAGGTGTACTGGACGGTACCTACCATATCGGATTTGGTAGTTTTGACAATGTAAGTAATGGCTTAAGTCTAACGGACCTGTACCGCGAACATCATGCGCTCTATTGTTCGGACACTCATCCGTTGTTTGTGGTTCCGGAACACGCCCTTGGTGATGATGCCATTGCCCTGCACGCTTGGGTCCATCGCGGGTATTGGAACCAGCAAAGGCAAAAGACTCAGCATTCCTCGGACCGAGACCTTTTTGCGCAAGAAATCGAAGCGCAGCTGATCCTGATCCTCAGTGGGGCATATATCGGGTTGTTGCCGCTGCATCTGGCCTCGGGTTGGGAAAAGCAGGGGCGGTTGCGGCGCTTGCCCAACAGCAGCCGTGATTATTCTTGCCCCATGCAGATCGTCACACGGTCCGGAGCGGTACCCAAAGTAAACGGACTGTTCATCCAGACCCTTCAACAAATGTATGAGGGGGAATACATTGTTAAATGACAATGTAAGGGTTTGCGCATCGCTATTTTTTGGCCCAACCGAGCCAATTAGGGTCAAAAGGACTTTCGTATGACCTCAGCCGCAGGAACCATAATGCCAGACACGACCGAGCCGCGTTACAACCAGCCTTTGGGTGGCAACGACATGCCCCGTTTCGGAGGCGGCACGACAATGATGCGCTTGCCCGCGCAGGCAACCGCCGCCGGGCTGGACGCTTGTTTCGTGGGCATTCCGATGGATATCGGCACCTCGAACCGGACGGGCACGCGTCACGGGCCACGTGCGATCCGGGCCGAAAGCTGCATGTTGCGGCCCTTCAACATGGCCACGGGCGCGGCACCTTTTGCTAACATGCAGGTTGCCGATATTGGCGATGTGGCGATCAACACGTTTGATCTGAAGAAAACCATGGACATCATCACCGAGGCCTATGATGAGATACTCAGCCACGATGTAGTTCCGATCACACTGGGCGGTGATCACACGCTGACCTATCCGGTGCTGCGCGCGATCGCCCGCAAACACGGTCCGGTGGCCTTGATCCATGTGGATGCGCATTCGGACACGAATGACGAAATGTTTGGCGAAAAGATCGCCCATGGCACTCCGTTCCGCCGTGCGGTCGAAGATGGGCTGTTGCAGAATGACAAGGTGTTCCAGATCGGCCTGCGGGGGACGGGTTACGCGCCCGATGATTTTGACTGGGGCCGCAATCAAGGCTTTACTGTCATTCAGGCCGAGGAGTGCTGGCACAAATCTCTGACCCCCCTGATGCAGGATATCCGTGCACGGATCGGAGATGTGCCGACCTACCTGACCTTTGATATCGACAGTCTGGACCCGGCCTACGCGCCCGGAACCGGGACGGTCGAAATGGGCGGGCTGACCAATATTCAGGCGCTCGAAATCGTGCGCGGTTGTGCAGGGCTGAACCTTGTCGGCGCAGATCTGGTCGAGGTCTCGCCGCAATATGATGTCAGCGGCTGTACTGCGCTGATCGGGGCCAATCTGGCCTATGAAATGCTTTGCGTCCTACCCAAAAACCGGACCAACTGAACAAAACCAACAGGAGATCACAATGCCAACCACTTTTTCTCGTCGCCGATTTCTAGGTACCGCCGCCGCAACTGGGGCTGCCACACTGGCCGCGCCAGCCATCGTTCAGGCGGCGCAGCCGCTCAAGGTTGGAACCTATGGTGGGTTCTTTGAAGACAGCTTCAAGCAGTTCATCTTCCCCGAATTCACCAAGGCCACCGGGATCGAAGTGAACTCGGTCGCCGTTCCTACCGGCGAGACATGGCTGGTGCAGATCAAGAACGCTGCCCGCGCCAAGACCGCCCCGGCGGATGTGTCGCTGATGGCGGGTATTCCGCGCAGCCACGGGGCGGATCAGAACGTGTTCAAGGCTCTGGACGATTCCAAGATTCCGAACCTGTCCAACATGCCTGACCGGTTTAAGGACCGCTATGACGACGGTACTCTATACGGCGTCGGCGCGGTGTCGTGGTACATCACTCTGTGCACCAATTCAGACGAAATCCCTGACGCGCCGGATAGTTGGGCCGCGCTGTGGGATGAGACCTACAAGGATCAGATCGGTCTGCTGGGACTCGCGTCGAACTCGCATATGCTCGAAGTGACGGCGGCCACTTTCTTTGGTGGTACGGATATTCTGGACACCAAGGACGGTATCCAGCAGGTGTTCGATAAGCTGTCCGAACTCGTTCCCAATGTGCGGCTTTGGTACAAGGACGAAGGCGCGTTCCAGCAGGCGTTGCAGGATGGTGAGATTCCGATGGGCCAATATTATCACGATGTGGCGGGTCTTGCCGCTGCCGAAGGGTTCCCGGTGGTCTCGACCTTCCCGAAAGAAGGCGCGGTTGTGGACTCGGGCTATTGGATCGTGCCCGAACACGCCCAGCCGGTGGATGAGATTCACGAGTTCATCAACTTCATCTCGGCAGCTGAAACGCAGGCCCTGTTGTCGCGCAACGTGGGCACCGCGCCGGTCGTCGACCCCGCGCTGACCGATTTGACCGAAGAAGAACTGGCGGCCGTCAGCAGCCCCAAGGCCCCGATCGTGCCGCGCTATGACATTTACAAGGATCACGCGAACTGGATTTCCGACACCTGGAACCAGATGATCGCGGGCTAACACCACTCACGACACTGGCCCGCCCCGCGCAGGTGGGGCGGGCCGCTTCCCTTGTTGAAAGAAAAGACCCCAATGCCCGGTTTAAGCATCGAAAACGTCACCAAGAAATTCGGCACTGTGACGGCCGTCAAAGATGTGAACCTTCAGTTCAATACAGGCGAGATGATCTGTTTTCTGGGCCCGTCTGGTTGTGGCAAGACCACTCTGCTGCGGATGATCGCCGGGCTGGACGAACCCACGCAAGGCACGATCCGGTTCGAGGATCAGGACCTGACCGGAGTGCCTGTGCATCAGCGCAATATTGGTATGGTGTTTCAGTCCTTTGCGCTGTTTCCGCATCTGAATGTGGGCGAAAACATCAGCTATGCGATGCGCATTCGGGGACATTCCCGGTCGGAATGCGAGGATCGCGCGCGGCAGCTGCTGGATATGGTGCACCTGCCAGGGCTTGAGGACCGCAAGATCTCGCAGCTGTCGGGCGGTCAGCGTCAGCGCGTGGCGATCGCGCGGGCCTTGGCGCTGAACCCACAGGTGTTTCTGCTGGATGAGCCGATGTCGGCGTTGGATGCCAATCTGCGCGAGGTCATGCAGATTGAGCTGCGCAAGCTGCAGCAAGAGCTTGGGATCACCACCGTCGTCGTCACCCACGACCAGACCGAGGCGATGACGATGGCCGATCAGATCGTGGTCATGGGCAAGGCGCAGGTGCTACAAACCGGCACCCCGATGGAGATCTACAAGACCCCGGTCGACAAATTCGTGGCCGGGTTCATTGGCACCAGCAACCTGTTGCCCGCCAAAATGTCGGGGCCTGACAGCGTGCATGTTAACGGGGCCGATCTGATGGTGGGCGGCAACACTGGAACCTTCACCAAGGGCGATGAGGTATTGCTGATGACCCGCCCGGAAGAGGTGTTTGTGCATCATCCCTCGGACGTGGATGTGGCCAATTCGGTCACGGGCACGGTGACATTCGTGCGCGATATCGGGGCCACGATCGAGATTTTGGTGGATTGCGCCGGGCATGAGGTGATCTCGGTCCTGACGCCAAAGGACTGGCCCAATGTTAAAGTGGGCGATCAGGTCCATGTAGAAATGCCCGCTGCGGCCTGCAGCGTTCTGGCGGTGTAGGAGGGAGAGGATGCAGACAAGCGCGCTTTCCCGCTATATCGGCCTGATCCCATCCTCGGTGATGATCGGGGCGTTTTTTGTGATCCCCTTCGTCCTGATCCTGCTGACCAGTGTATCCACACCAACCGATGATGGCGGCTATGCCACCAGTTTTGACCTGCAGCATTTTGAACGATTTCTGACGTGGTTCTACATCGAACGGGCGCTGTTCTCGGCAGGTCTGTGCGCGCTGATCGCGGTGCTGAGCCTGCTGATAGCGTATCCCTTCACCTATTTCCTGACCACGTTCCCTCCGCGCTCGCAGACCTTTTGGTTGATCTACATTCTGGCGCAGCTGTCACTGTCCGAAGTGCTGATCGCTTTCAGCTGGCAAATTCTGCTGTCCCGCACCGCAGGCGTGGCCAACATACTTGTCTGGATCGGGGTGATCGAGAAAAGCTTTGCCATGACCCCCTCGGCGGGCGCTGTGGTAGCCGCGCTGGTCTATCTGACCGTGCCGTTTTCGGTTCTGCTGTTGTTTCCGGCCCTCAGCCGGTTGGACAGAAGCCTGATCGAGGCATCGCGCACGTTGGGGGCCTCGCCTTTGCGGACGTTTTTCACGGTGATCATTCCCGTTACGCGGCCTGCGATCATCTCGGGCGGGGTGACGGTATTTGTGCTGACGCTGGGGGCCATCATTGTGCCGCAGGTTCTGGGCAAGCCCGAACACTGGACGCTGTCAGTGCTGATCACGGATCAGGCTATATTCAATTTCAATATGCCCTTTGCCTCAGCGCTGGCGGTGGTGCTGCTGACCCTAAGCGCCACGGTCATCTGGCTGGTCACGAAATTCTCGGGGAAAAAGACATGAGGGCACTGCGCAGTATCTATCTGGCGCTGTTCGCGCTGTATCTGATCGGGCCGATCCTTGTGATTGCGGCCGTTTCTTTCAACGCCAAAAAGTTCCTGGCCTTCCCGCCGCGCGGCTTTTCCTTCCGCTGGTATGCCGAGGTTTTCGTGGCGAATGATTGGTTCACGGCGCTGAAAAACTCGGTCTTCATCGCCTTCGCCTCGGCCAGCCTGTCGGTTCTGATCGCGATGCCGGTGGCCTATTTCGCGTGGCGCTATGGGCTGCGCTATGCCAAGGCGCTACTGGCGCTTGGGGTGGCACCGTTTATCCTGCCGCCCGTCATCATGGCGCTGGCTTTCCTGTTGTTTTTCACCGGGATCGGTCTGAACGGGCTGATGATCAACGTCATCATTGCTCATGCGGTTTTCCTGCTCGCGCTGCCTTTGGTCACGATCTCGCTGGGATTGGAAAGCGTCGATCACGCGCTGATCGAGGCCAGCCAGACCATGGGCGCATCAAACGCGGTGGTGTTTCGCACGGTGATCTTGCCGATTGCGGCCCCTTTTGCCTTTGCCGGGTTTGCATTCTGCTTTGTCCTCAGCCTGAATGAATACATTATCGCACTGATGACCGTGGGCTTTTCGGTCGAGACGCTGCCGATTAAGATTTTCAACGCCCTGCGCTATGGCTACACGCCGGTCATTGCGTCGATTGCGGTGATCTTCATGGTGATCAACATTGTGATCTTCGCCCTGATCGCGCGGTTCTCGAACCTGGCTCGTATTTTAGGCGCGATGGAGTAACCGAGCCATGCCCCATGATCACGACCCGTTGGAAGAAGGCCCCGCTCTGCGCGTGCGTGCGCTGGAAGAGTTGATGGTGGCCAAAGGCTTGGTCAAACCCGAAACGCTGGACAGTATCGTTGAATATTATGAGCGCGAAACCGGCCCGCGCAATGGCGCGGCTGTTGTGGCGCGGGCGTGGACAGACCCAGAATACAAAGACTGGCTGCTGCGCGACGGAACCGCCGCGATCAACGCGATGGGGTTCAGCGGCTTTCAGGGCGAACATATCCGGGTGGTCGAAAACACCGATGCTGTGCACAATGTCATCGTTTGCACCTTGTGTTCGTGCTATCCGTGGCCGGTTTTGGGCCTGCCGCCCACATGGTACAAAAGCCCCGCCTACCGGTCGCGTGTGGTGCGTGAACCTCGTGCGGTTCTGGCGGAATTTGGTGTCAGCCTGCCCGATGAGGTGCAGATCAAGGTTTGGGACAGCACGGCCGAGATCCGCTATCTGGTTCTGCCACGCCGCCTCGACAGGACCGAGGGGCTTTCCGCTGCGGAACTGGCTGATCGTGTCACCCGCAACGGCATGATCGGCACGGCTTTGGTTTAGGGGCAGGGTATGGACGGCATTCATGATATGGGCGGGATGCACGGGTTTGGACCGGTTCCCTGCGATCAGGATCGGGCCTTTGATCACGATTGGCAAAAGCGCGCTTTTGCCCTGACCGAGGCTTTGGCGTGGTCTGTGCCTTTCTGCGCCGATGAACACCGCGCGGCAATCGAACGGATTGCCCCCGCGGATTACCTGCGGCTGGATTACTTTGAAAAATGGACCGTGGCCGCGACTGCGCTGGTACAAGCTGCGGGTCTGGTTGACCCCCAGGAAGTCGCGTCGGGTCTGAAACGGTTCGATATCCCGCAGGGTGATCATCCGGCGGTCGGTCCGGCTGACATACTGGCGGCCACCAAGGCAGGGGCCGAGATGACATTCCCCCCAACCACTGCCACGCCACGCTTTGCCGTCGGTCAGTCGGTGCGCGTTCTGGCCAACAGTCCCGTTGGTCACACGCGGGCGCCTCGTTATGTGCGCAACCACGTCGGGAAGGTCATCGCCGATATGGGGGTGTTTCAGTTCGCCGACTCGATGGCAAGCGGGCAAGGCCCTGACCCTCAGCACTGCTATACGGTCGAATTTTCGTCCAAGGATTTGTGGGGCAGTGCTGCAGACGCCAATGGTTGCGTCTGTCTTGATCTTTGGGAGAGTTATCTTGACGATGTGTGACGCCCATGACGTGGCGTTGCAAAACGTCCGTCGCTCGATCCCCGGGCTGGATGAAAACGGCCCTTTGTTCCTTGCTCCATGGCAGACTCGGATATTCGCTCTTGTCGTGGCCATGGTCCAACAAGGGCATTTCCCCTGGGCGACGTTCCAATCCCACCTTGCGGCCCTGATCACAGAAACGGAAAAGTGCAACAGCGCAGGTACGGCACGGGCCGTGGAAACGGCTTACTTCGATTGCTGGCTGCGCGCTGTAGAGGATACCTTGACCAGTGAGGGTTCTCTGAATGCACCGGAATTGGAAAACAAAATTTTGGATATTCAGCAAACAGTGGCCAAGATCAGAGCGGCACAGTTTGCGTAGATCCAAAGGTCCAGCGTTCGGGATTAGCATCGGGGTAAAGGCGGCAGGTCCTTCTGCTTAGATCACGGATTTGATGCGTCCCTATCGCTCGGCTGTGGTGATAAAGAAATAGACCCACTCTCCTTTGAAGTCGGGGTTCACGTCCCGAGCTTCGGCGACGCGAGATTTGAGGAACTTAAGGTAAGCATCTGCCGGTTCGATTAGTGGGCGATCCTGTTGGTATAGCGGATCTGACGCAGCAAAGGCGACGGCGATTTCCTGTCCGTAAGGTGGACCTATCGTGATGAAAAGGCCGGGATCACCCGGCGCGGCCGCGCCCACGCGCAATGCGGACTTTGCGAGTGTCGGCTGCATCGGGGTTGATGCATTCGGTCGCAAATGGATGACTTGCCCTTGGGCATCAAAGTAGTCGACATAGACGTATGCGTCGTAGTCTGCTCCGGTCAGATCAAGAACCAGTTGTTGACCGTTAACATAGCGAAACGCACGCGCATGGACATCTTCCCCGATCAATAGTGGATTGGTGATCTGGTCCGTTGATTGCGGCAAGCCAATATCGGCTATTCCGCTGAGTGCGCCGCATTGCGGGCGGGGCAGGATGCGCAACTTGTCCTCAACCTGAATGTTGGTACCCATCTGCGTCTGAAGGGCGGCCAGAACCGGGTTACGCAATCCATCCTCGGGGATATGTCCAATAAGCTGCAAAGTGTTTGTGTTTGGCTGAAACTGAACCTGCAGCCGTGCGCAGGGTACTTGAGCCAAAAGCCCATCGATCCCGTCGCGCAGATTTTCGGCCGATTTTCCGGCATCTTCCGGCTGCATAAAGCTTTGGATCGCGGCCAATGAGACCGGGTCTATCGGTCCTTCGCCAGAGGTTGAAAACACCTCGGATGCGGCAGTTTGCGGGATGTCGGGAACCGTTTGTGTCAGGACGACGGGTTGCGGTTGCACGGATTGCGAGACGTCCGCAGTGGGTTGCGCCGGAGGCACGGTTTGCGCCAGCGGTTGCTTCAATGAGACCGGATTGGCCTGTACCGCAGCAGAGACCAACTGCGATGCGGGTAATGCTGTCGCTTGCAGTGGCTGAGATGTGGCGGAAACGGGCTGCGCGGGGTCGAGCGTTGCCTCAGACGCCGACAATGTATCGGTGTTCGGAATAGTCACTGCAACTAGCTGCTGAGGAAGCTGAGCGGCAGTCGCTGTTGACTGTCGGATCGTGCTTTGGCCCAGCTGCGCGCCCGAGGCGTCCTTGGTTTGAGCGGTTTCTGAGTCTGGTTGGGATTCAACGGCCTCGCTTTGTTTTACCCGGTGGGCCGACAGCTGCATTTGTGTTTCGGGAACCGGCTGTTCAACAACCGGTTCGGGTTCGACGCTCCAAATCAGGGCGATGGCGCCTCCGACATGCAGGGCGAGTGAAACGATCAGCCCGATACCCCATAAGACGGCCCCCCGGATCATTGCGCCGCTCCCGGAGGGGTTACGACCAACACCACATCGCGGGCGCCCATAGCCTCAAACTGAGCAATACGGGGCAGGATTGATCGCAACGTTGCTTCGCGATGCGCATTGATGCGGATCAGAATGTCTGGTTGGGCCAACAGCAACGACTGAACGCGACGCTCGATGTCTTCCGGCGCTACGGTCTCACCGTCCAATGCGATTGTGCCATCTGCTGCCACCGAGATTGTGATGCCGCCTGCGGGCATGTCCGCGCCGGTCACCGCGACGGGCGGAGCCACGTCAAAGGGTGCCGTGGCATCCATACGACCGATCAGCATGAAGAAGACCAGCAAAAAGAACACAACGTCGATCAGGGCAATGATCGTTTCGGGGTGGTGACGTGGGCCAGGGCGGGTGATTTTCACGGGCTAGCCTCCAGTCGAACCACGCGCATGTTCACTGTCCCGGCCTGGGTGACTGTATCCATGACCGAGACAAGGGATTGTAGCCTGGCCCCTCCGGTAGGCAGCACAATGACCTGAAGACCGGGGTCCCGGCTGAGGCGTCGGGTCAATAGGTCGGACAAGTCATCATGCGATACCGCTTGGCCCTGATGAAACGGAGCTCCGTCCGTGCCTATGCGGATCAGTAACGTTTCAGCTGCGCCCTCTCCGGCCGTCCCTTGTGAGGGACTGTCGCGTTGCGCCAGCGCCGGGATCATGTCGAGGTTCAAATACGTCGACGTAACCATGAAGAACACCAGCAAGATCAACATGACGTCGATCATCGGCACCAGCGAGATCAATGGCCGGGTTGGCTTGCGTCTGTTCAGGCTGAGATCGCTGTCCATCGACATCTTCCTAATGCGCGCCGCGCTCCTCCAGTACCATGAGTTGTCCCACCGCGTTCTCGATGGATTGCGCGCCGGCTTCGGCCCGACCTGACAGTAGTGAAGCCCCAATCGCGGCTGGAATGGCGACCACCAACCCTGCTGCAGTCGTCAAAAGTGCTTGCCAGATACCACCTGCCAGAACCGAGGCATTTGCAGCGCCCTGTGCCAGCTCGAGCTCTTGAAAAGATTGGATCATGCCGGTCACTGTACCCAGCAAACCCAGCAGGGGTGATATCATTGCAATCAATTCCAGCACGCGAATCCAGCTGTTCATTGTGGCAAATTCCAAATTGCCGCGCCGTGTCAGCTCGGCCATTAAGGCGGGGCCTTTGAAGCCGTCGATAAGCCCCTGCATCGCGTAGGCACACACCCGGTCCGCTGGGGATTTGCCCGCGGCGACAGCCTGCTGCGCTGCTTGCCGTTCGCCCTTGGACCATTGAACAAAAGCGGAGTCCCTTACTGGTCCGCCCGAATTGACAGGGGCCAGTTTGATCACTTTGACGACGATTACGGTCAGAGACAGCAGGGATAGCAGCCCCAGAATGGCGATGATTGGGCCTCCGGTGCCCAAGTTTTCCAAGCCCGGCATGACTTATTGCGCCAGATTGGCAGCGGTCTTGCTGTCCAGCGCCAAAAGCGGGAAGCAATCGACAGGGTCAGAATTCTGCGGTTTGCATACAGGCAGGTCGTGCAGCAGAATTTCAGAAATATCCGAGCACTCAATCTCGGGGATTTCGAACAGTTTCAGAGTGGTCCGCTGAACGGGCAGAGGGGCGGCGTCAATCGACAGAAGCCGGTCGATCACCCCATCTTTGTCAAGGATCGCGAGCGACATTTCAAATTCTTCGAAACTGTTGTCTGTCTGATTGCGAAAAAGGAAAAATGCGCGGCAGCCTCCGGCTTCGCCGGGTTCGAATTTGTTAAGCTCGATTGAAAGCCTGCTTTCGTCCGCCTGCGCCATTAAAGCTGCACATGAAAGCGCGATGGCTGCAATAAGTCTTGTTCTCATTCTTCTCCCCATTCCCGATTGGCGGCCTTGCGCCGTAGTTCCGAAACACCGCGTCGTCCGACTTTGAGCAATCATTGCAGCATTGAACCGCAGGCAAGAAGAAAAAAATACATTGCAACTACATCTAAATCCGTCAGCCAAAAGAAAAATCGTGGATGCCCACCGTAGCGGCCAAGCAATGTCTTAGAAAAAACGTATTTTTTAGGTTTGACTTTGTGCCGGGTGTGCGGCTGATTCAACACAATGACTGGGCTTAAAACGTGAAATGTGTGCAAGTTTTGTCACTCTGTGAAATAGTTCATATTGGTAGTCGGGAACATCACGTTAAGCGGTGCCAACAAACGAAAAAGCGGTTCTCAACCGCCACGTTATTGGGGAGAGTATGAATTTATCGTCTTATCTGGAGCCCAGAAACGGAGACCAGCCGAGCGGCGAAAACCTGGAATATGATCCGGCGTTTACCGATCTGGAAATAGCTGCGCAGCCCGGCGAAGAGCGGCAAATGGGTGACGAGGTCGTCGCTGCCGAAGAACAGGACTGGGGTGATGTCGAGTCCAAAGCGCTGGCGATCATGGAGCAAAGCCATGACCTGCGTGCCGCAGTTTATCTGGCCGAGGCCGTATTGCACACCAAGGGCCTGCCTGCATTTGCGACCTCTCTGAATTATATCAAATCCCTGCTCGAAGATTTCTGGGAGACATGTCACCCCGAGCTGGACGAAGATGATGGCGATGCGACAATGCGGATCAACGCGGTGCGTGGTCTGGCTTCGTCGGATCGCATGGTAAAAGCGCTGCGTCGCACGGGTCTGACGGACAGCCGTATGTTTGGGCGCATGACTCTGCGCCACTTGGACGTGGTGGATGGCCGGATCAATATGCCCGCCGATCTGGATGACATCCCGGACGCCAACAGCGTTGCTGCAGCCTTCAAAGACACCGATGACGAGGTGCTGTCTGCAAATGCCGATGCGGTTTCGTCAGCACTTGAGGATGTCAGCGCGATTGACGCTGTGTTCTCGGACAAGACGCCGGGAGAAGGCCCCGATCTGGATCCTTTGATTGTGGCGCTAAAGAGCATCAAGCAAGCACTGGCCCAATATGCCGATGTTGGTGAGGTTTCTGCCGATGACATGGCAGAGGCAAGCGTTTCAGCGCCTTCTGCGGCCCCGACTGGTGGTGCGGCAGCGCCGGCACCTGCGGGCGGGGGTGCGATCAATTCGCCCGACGATGTGACCCGGATGCTGGATCGCATTATGGACTACTATGCGCGGTGCGAGCCATCCAGCCCGCTTCCCATTTTGCTGGAGCGGGCCAAGCGATTGGTCAATGCCGACTTTCTTACGATCATCGAAGACATGGCCAAGGAAGGCCTGGACGAAGTACGCCAGATTGGTGGCCTGAAAGATGATGATGACGATGGATTTTAATCCGCGCCCGGCAGCGCCGGGGCGGGGACCGAAACAAAAAACTGACGGATGAATCGAGGAGCAACAGATGGCTGACAGTTCACAAAAATTCATAGCCCGGAACAGGGCTCCGAGGGTTCAGATCGAATACGATGTGGAGCTTTACGGAGCCGAGAAAAAGGTGCAGCTGCCCTTCGTTATGGGCGTCATGAGCGATTTGGCCGGTAAGTCCGAGGTGGAACAGCCTGCGGTTGCCGACCGGAAATTCCTGGAGATCGACGTCGACAATTTCGATGACCGGATGAAGTCGATGGCGCCGCGTGCAGCGTTTACCGTGCCGAACACGCTGACCGGTGAAGGTAATTTGGCTGTGGATATCACCTTTGAAAGCATGGACGATTTCAGCCCCGCTGCTATCGCCGCCAAGGTTGCTCCGCTGAAAGAGCTGCTGGATGCGCGGACGCAGCTGTCCAACCTGATGACGTACATGGACGGCAAGACCGGGGCCGAGGATCTGATTTCGAAAATCATGCAGGACCCCAGCCTGCTGAAAACACTTGCAGCCCAGCCCAAACCGGGCGGCGACGCTGCCGAGGAGGAATAAAAGATGGCCGATCAAGAAGCCAATGTAGAAGCCGCCGAAGGCGCAACAGCGTTTGGATCCTCAGAGTTCGAAGCGCTGCTGACCAAGGAATTCCGTCCGAAATCGGATCAGGCGAAAACGGCCGTGGAAAGCGCGGTTAAGACGCTGGCCGAGCAGGCGCTGGCCAATACCGGCCTGATTTCGGATGACGCTTTGCGCTCGATCGAAGGGATCATTGCCGAGATCGACAAGAAGCTGACCGAACAGGTCAACCTGATCTTGCACCACGAAGAATTCCAACAGATGGAAAGCGCGTGGCGCGGCCTGCATTATCTGGTGAACAACACCGAAACCGACGAGATGCTGAAAATCCGCGTGATGAACATCTCGAAGAAAGACATGCACAAAACCCTGCGCAAATTCAAAGGGACCGCATGGGATCAGTCGCCGATCTTCAAGAAACTCTATGAAGAAGAATTCGGCCAGTTCGGGGGCGAACCCTATGGCTCGCTGGTGGCGGATTACCATTTCGACCACAGCCCGCAGGATATCGAACTGTTGGGTGAGATGTCCAAGATCGCCGCTGCGGCGCATGCGCCTTTGATCACCGGGGCCAAGCCGAGCCTGTTCCAGATGGACAGCTGGTCGGAACTGGCCAACCCGCGCGATCTGACCAAGATCTTCCAGACCCCGGAATACGCCGCATGGCGCTCCCTTCGGGAAAGCGAGGATTCCAAATATGTCGGTCTGGCTATGCCGCGTTTCTTGGGGCGTTTGCCTTACGGTTCTAAAACCGAACCGGTCGAGGCATTTGCGTTTGAGGAAGACACAAGCGGTGCTAACAGCGACAGCTATAGCTGGGTGAACGCGGCCTATGGCATGGCGGTCAACATCAACCGCTCGTTCAAGGAATATGGCTGGTGCTCGCGCATTCGCGGTGTGGAAAGCGGCGGTACGGTCGAAGGCCTTCCCGCACATACCTTCCCAACCGACGATGGCGGCGTGGATATGAAGTGTCCGACCGAGATTGCAATCTCGGACCGGCGCGAGGCGGAATTGGCCAAGAACGGCATGATGCCCCTGATCCATCGCAAGAACAGCGACTCGGCGACGTTTATCGGCGCGCAGTCGCTGCACAAGCCTGCGGAATACGATGATCCGGATGCAAGCGCCAACGCAAACCTTGCCGCGCGCCTGCCGTATCTGTTCGCGACCTGCCGTTTTGCGCATTACCTGAAATGTATGGTGCGAGACAAAGTCGGGTCATTCAAAAGCCGTCAGGACATGGAAAGCTGGTTGCAGGACTGGATCAACCAATATGTTGACTTCAACGCCGACATTTCCGCCGAAGCCGAAAAGGCGCGCAAGCCACTGGCCTCGGCCGAGGTTGTGGTCGAAGACGTGGAAGGAAACCCTGGATATTACACGTCCAAGTTCTTCCTGCGGCCGCATTACCAGCTTGAGGGGCTGTCCGTATCTCTGCGATTGGTATCAAAGTTGCCATCAGAAAAAGCAGGTTAAATCAAAAACTTCGGCGGCGAGTGAAGTGGTTCACTGCCGCCGAATCAAACCTCGAATATCTCAGAGTCATCTCTAGTCCTTAAAGGAAGGTAAAATGGAAAACGTATTCATCAAAATGGACTTCCCTGGTGAAGCCCGCGAAAAGCAGCATACTGACTGGATCGCCTGTAAAGAGATCAGCTGGGAAGTTGCGCGCACCCTCGATATGGGCGACATGGGGACCACTCAGCGTGGATACGCGAACGCGAATTTCGGCAAGGTTTCGTTGACAACCGAACTCAGCAAAGCATCGGCCAAGCTGATGACCTATGTTGCATCGGGCAAAGCCAATGGTGAGATGACAATCCACCTGTGCCGGTCGGGCGACGACGAAAAGAAAGGCATGGAGCCTTATCTGATCTTCACCCTGCGTGACGCGATCGTCGACAGCTATTCGGTGTCGGGTGGCGAGGAATCGATTCCGTCGGAAAACTGGACCGTTGCGTATCGCGGTATCTCGATCAAATACCGCATCGCCGATTTCAAAACCGGCAAGCTCAGCGATTGCAACGAGTTCAAGTGGAACCTGGAAACCGGCGACGTCAGCTGATTTTCACCACGATCCGGGCTTTGGCGGCGCATGTCGCCCAAGCCCTCTTTAATTATTATCCTGACGACGCGAGGGCCGCATGACGCCGGAAGACCATCTAAGAACAGGCGATCTGACTGCCACGCTTACTGCGCTGCAAGACAAAATCCGCGCCAATCCCGCAGATGCCAAACTGCGGATTTTCCTATTTCAGCTTTTGTGCGTTATGGGCGACTGGAAACGCGCAATCACGCAGTTGAAACTGAGCGCCGAAATGGATGAGGCGGCCACGATGATGGCCAAGACCTACCGCGAGGCGATCATCTGCGAAGTGTACCGCGAAAAGGTTTTTGCAGCCGAAAAGACACCCATGGTTTTCGGCGAGCCCGAAGAGTGGCTGGCCCACCTGATCGAAGCGCAGAAACTGACGGCCGGAGGTAATTTCGAGCAAGCTGCCGAAATGCGGGCGAAAGCCTTTAATGCAGCCCCGGCAACCTCGGGAACTGTCAACGGTGAGGCATTTGAATGGATCGCTGATGCAGATATGCGTCTGGGTCCGGTTCTGGAAGTTATTGTAAACGGTCGTTATTTCTGGCTCCCGTTTTCACAAATCGCCCGGTTAGAGATCGAAGCCCCCAGTGATCTGCGCGATGCCGTCTGGACGGCCTGCACATTGACTGTCGCCAGCGGCGGAGAAGTCGCTGCGCTGATCCCGACACGGTATCCCGGTACAACCCAGCAGGGTGATGATGCAGCACGTTTGGCGCGGGCGACAAGTTGGATGGATGCGGGCTCTGATACATTTGTGGGCGTGGGTCAGCGTCTGCTGACAACGGATCAATCCGATGTCGCCTTGTTGGATGTGCGCGAACTGGTACTGAACGTGGCCACCGAGGCCGGGGAAACGGCAGGAGATGGCTGAGAAGACCCTTGCCGAACGCCTGCAGCCTTCGCTTCTTGATCGGCTGACGGACGATGCGCCGGACCAGCAAAAAGAGGGTCGCGACGCACGTGTGATCGACGTCGGAAGGCTTAGGGAAATCATCCAGCGCGATTTGTCTTTGCTTCTGAACACCACTGATCAGTCCGATCTGATCGATGAAGACGTTTACCCGCACGCGGCGAAATCTGTCCTCAACTATGGCATTCGCGAGACGTCGGGCGCCTTTTCCACATTGCGGCAAGCGCAACGTATTCAGCGTTCGATTTCCGATTCCATCGAGGTTTTTGAGCCACGGATCGTTAAGGGTTCAGTTGCAGTGGATTTGCGTTCTGAAAAGGGCTCGGGTGAAATGCATGTTGAATATGACATCCGTGCCGTCATGTGGGCGCAACCGATGCCCTTGGAACTCTATTTGCGCAGCCGTGTAGATATAACGACCGGCGAAGTCGCAATCGAGCGGAGTTGACGTAATGGACACCCGTTTGCTTAAGCACTACGAAACCGAACTGGCCTTTCTGCGCGAAATGGGGGCCGAGTTTGCGGCCGCTTACCCCAAGATCGCGTCGCGTCTGGGCATGGAGGGGATTGAGGTCGTCGATCCCTATGTAGAACGGTTGCTGGAAGGCAGCGCCTTTCTGGCGGCCCGGGTTCAGTTGGAACTGGACATGCAGTTCCCGGCCTTTACCTCGAACCTTCTCGAAATCGTGTATCCGCATTATCTGGCCCCTACGCCCTCGATGATGATTGCCCAATTCGAGCCTGACATTGGCAACGCGGCGCTGAAAGAAGGTTATGAAATTCCCCGTGGTACGACGCTGCGTTCGCATTTGGCCGAAGGCGAACAGACAGCATGTGAGTTCACGACCTCAGCCGATATGACGCTGTGGCCCATCGAGATTACCGAGGCCGAGTATATCGACGGTCGAGGTGAACTGGTCGCAGCTGGGGTCGCAAAAGAAACTGACGCACGGGCTGGTATAAGGCTTCGTCTTAATCGGACCGATGGCGAGCCCATGTCAGAGCTGGCCTTGGACAGGCTTGTACTGCATCTGGACACTCAAAGCGGCAAAGCTTGGGCGCTGCACGAACTTCTGGCGACACAATGTGTCGGTTTGACTGGACGGTCGACGGATCGGCGTGCTGACTGGACCGTCCGCTTGACTGGAGCGGATGCGGTTCCCAAAGGGTTTGAACGGGAAGAGGCCCTTTTGCCGACGCCGCGCCAATCCTTTGATGGCTACCGGTTGCTTCAAGAATATTTTTCAATGCCTGAACGGTTTCTGTTCGTAGAGCTGACAGAGTTGCAGCCAGCGTTGCGGCGATCAACGGGTACCGATGTCGACATCTACGTTCTGTTGCGCGACGGGATGCGTGATGTTGCTCCGGCGGTCGCACCTGCAGCGTTCGCGTTGAGTGCTGTTCCAGCCGTCAACTTGTTTCGTCGCAGATGCGACCGGGTGCACATTACCCAAATGGATATCGAACATCACGTCGTTCCTAACCGAACAGCAGGGCTGGACTTTGAGATTTTCGCGATAGACCGGGTAACTGGAATTCAGTCCGACGAGGAAGGGGACGTCCCATTTCGTGCCTTTTACAGCGAAACTGATCTGACGGCTGCGGGCGATAATCATTCGGCGTACTACACGGTCAAACGCCGTATGCGTCAGCGCAATGAAAAAGAGCGTCTGCGCGGCGTGCGCACCTCGTATCTTGGATCCGAGGTGTATCTGTCTTTGGTAGACCGGGCCGAAGCACCTTATCCAGGAACGCTGGATCAGTTGGCGGTCGAGGCTTTGTGTTCGAACCGCGATCTTCCCATGCTTCTGGCAGCAGGTGGCGCGGATGTTTTCCACTTGCCCGAAGGGGGCCCAGTCAAATCCGTGCGCACACCGGTGACGCCCACACGCCCTCATGCAACGCTGGCACAAGGCGACGCGGCCTGGAAACTGATTAGCCATCTGAGCCTGAACTACTTGTCCATCGCCGGCGACGGCAAGGAAGGCGGCGCTGGGGCGCTGCGCGAATTGTTGGGAATTTACGCCCCTCTGGGCAACCGCGTGACGGAAAAGCAACTAGAAGGTGTTGTGTCCGTTAGCAGCCGTCCGATTGTGCGGCGCATGAGCGACGAAGTTCTCAGCACCGCCGTTCGCGGGCTTGAGATCACATTGGGCTTTGATGAGAGCTTTTATGAGGGCACCAGTGTTTATGTTCTGGGTGCGGTGCTGGAACGGTTTTTTCGAAAGTACACAACCATCAACAGCTTTACGGAAACTGTTCTTAAGACCGAAAGACGAGGAGAGATTGCCAGATGGCGACCAGCGGCGGGCCTGGGCAGGGTCATTTGAACCTGCTTGCCGCTCTGGCGGCACATCCTGAAAGGCATCACGTCTTTCAGGCGCTTCGCGTGATCGAGGCGCATTACGCCGACGCGCCGCGTCTGGGTGAATCCCGCCGTCCGCACGAAGACAAGGTGCGACTGGGTCAGGACGTGTCGTTGGCCTTTCCGCCCACCACTCTGACCCGGTTCGAACCGGCAACGGATGGCGCACCCGGCAAGCTGAGCAATCTGTTTTTTGGCTATTTCGGCCCGCAAGGGCCTTTACCGCTGCATCTGACGGAATTCGCTCGCGACCGGTTGCGCAACCACCGAGATCCGACCTTTGTTGCCTTCGCCGACATGCTGACGCATCGAATGATGAGTTTGCTTTACCGGGCATGGTCGGCTGCTGAACCAGCCCCCAGTTTTGACCGTGGGGATGATCCCTTCGAACAACGCGTTGCCGCTTTGGCCGGGTTCAAAGGAGACGGGTTCGATGACCGGGACGAAATGCCTGACATGTTGCGTCGGTTTTTCGCCGGACATCTGGGATCAGGAACCAAGACCGTCGAAGGGCTTATAGCGATTCTGTCTGATTATTTCGGCGTCGAGGCTCATGTGCAGCAATTCGTCGGCAGCTGGCTTGAACTTGAACCCGACGATACATGGCAGTTGGGTGGACCCGTGCGTTTGGGGCAGTCCACAAGTATTGGCAACCGGGTCTGGTCGCGCTCTGCCAAGTTTCGCATCCGACTGGGGCCGGTCTCTTTCGAGGATTACAAACGCCTTCTGCCCGGAGGTTTGTCGCAAAAACGGCTCGAGTCCATTCTTCGCACGTATGTCGGTGATACACTGGATTGGGAGGTCAATCTGGTGTTGGCCGGTGACGAAGTCCCACGTGCCTCGCTAGGCGGTACGACGCAGCTGGGCCATACAAGCTGGATCAGAACCCGCGACGACCCGGATGAAATGCGTCCGGATGTCGACGATCTGATCCTCTACCCCGGATACATGAACCAAGAATTTGAGGCCGCTGAACCGGTCCACAACGAGAGGTAATGAAGATGACGGAAATCAGCCGCGTGTCGCTGTTCGGCAAGCTGAACAAGCTGGGGTATCAAGCGATCGAAGGGGCCACTGTGTTCTGCAAGATGCGGGGTAACCCTTATGTCGAAATCCAGCACTGGCTGCACCAAATCCTGAATGGTCAGGACAGTGACATTCACCGCATCATCCAGCATTACGATCTGGACCCCGGCAAGATTGCGTCCGAACTAACCCGTTCGCTGGATATGCTGCCGCGTGGGGCGTCCTCGATCTCGGACCTGTCGGACCATCTGATGGACGCGATGGAGCGGGGCTGGGTCTGGGGCTCGCTTCTGTATTCCGACAGCAAGGTGCGCACCGGCTATCTGATCCTTGGTATGCTGAAGACGCCTGCGTTGCGCAACATTCTGGCCAGCATGTCGCCAGAACTGGCCAAGATCGGTGCCGATGATCTGGCCGACAAGTTTGCCGAAGCCACCGAAGGCTCGCCCGAGGACACGCTGGGCGCGCAGGATGGTTCAAACGTCGGTGGCGGGGCCGAGCCCGGCGAGGCCAGCGGCGCGATGGCCCCCGGTGCCATGGGCAAGGGTGAGGCGCTGGAGCAGTTCTGCACCGACCTGACCGAACAGGCTCGCAACGGTGAGATTGATCCGATCGTGGGGCGTGACGAAGAAATTCGACAGATCGTCGATGTGCTGATGCGCCGCCGTCAGAACAACCCGATCCTGACCGGTGAGGCCGGGGTGGGTAAGACCGCCGTGGTCGAAGGGTTCGCTCTGCGGATTGCGCGCGGCGACGTGCCGCCCGCGTTGAAAGATGTACGCCTGTTGGTGCTGGATGTGGGCCTGTTGCAGGCCGGTGCCTCCATGAAAGGCGAGTTTGAAAACCGACTGCGTCAGGTGATTGACGAAGTTCAGGCCAGCCCGACGCCCATCGTGATGTTTGTCGATGAAACCCACACCTTAGTCGGGGCAGGGGGTGCTGCAGGAACCGGTGACGCGGCCAACCTGCTGAAACCGGCGCTTGCACGGGGCACGCTGCGCACCATCGGCGCGACCACATGGGCCGAATACAAGAAATACATCGAAAAAGACCCGGCTCTGACCCGGAGATTCCAAGTCGTGCACGTTGAGGAACCCGATATCCCGAAAGCGGTTCTGATGATGCGCGGCATTGCCTCGATGCTGGAAAAACACCACCGCGTGCAGGTTTTGGATGAAGGGATCGAAGCGGCGGTGACTCTGTCCGCCCGTTATATTCCCGCTCGGCAATTGCCGGACAAATCGGTCAGCTTGCTGGACACGGCCTGCGCGCGGGTCGCGGTGTCTCAGCACGCGGTTCCAGCCGAGGTGGATGACAGCCAACGGCGGATTGAGGCCCTGACCACCGAGTTAGAGATCATCGAACGGGATGAAACCGCTGGATATGATGTCGCCGACCGGCGTGAGGCGGTGAATGCCGCGAAAGAGGCAGAAGAGGCGCGTTTGGCCGAACTCAACGGGCGTTGGGAGGCTGAGAAGAAAGTGGTCGAGGAGATCCTCGACCTGCGGGCCAAGCTGCGCGCAGGCGGGCAGGAGGTCGAAGGCACCGGCACCGCCGAGGGCGAAGCCGCAACCGACGAAGCGCCGGATGTGCAGCCCATCGACCGCGATGCGCTGCTGGCGGAGCTAAAAGCCAAGAACAACGAGTTGGAAGAACTGCAGGGCGACAGCCCCCTGATCCTGCCCATCGTTGATCATCAGGCGGTGGCGAGTGTTGTTGGTGATTGGACAGGCATCCCCGTGGGTCGCATGGTCAAGGATGAGATCGAGACAATCCTGAACCTTGAAACCCGTCTGGCCCAACGCGTCATCGGTCAGGACCACGCGATGAAGATGATCGCTAAGCGGGTGCAGACCAGCCGCGCGGGGCTCGACAATCCCAACAAACCCATTGGTGTCTTTATGCTCGCAGGTACCTCGGGCGTGGGTAAAACCGAAACCGCGTTGGCGCTGGCCGAGGTGCTTTACGGTGGTGAACAGAACGTCATCACCATCAACATGTCTGAGTATCAAGAGGCCCATACGGTCAGCAGCCTGAAAGGCGCGCCTCCGGGTTATGTCGGCTATGGCGAGGGTGGCGTTCTGACTGAGGCGGTGCGGCGCAAGCCGTATTCCGTGGTGCTGTTGGATGAGGTCGAAAAAGCCCACCCCGACGTACACGAGATCTTCTTTCAGGTTTTCGACAAGGGCGTGATGGAGGATGGCGAGGGCCGCGTGATCGACTTCAAAAACACGCTGATCCTGTTGACCTCGAACGTCGGCACCGAAATGATCATGGATATGTGCGCCGATCCCGACCTGATGCCGGAACCCGAAGGCATGGCCAAGGCGTTGCGCGACCCGCTGCTGAAAGTGTTCCCACCTGCGCTGCTGGGACGTCTGGTGACGATCCCCTATTACCCGCTCAGCCCCGATATGCTGGGCGAGATCACCAAGCTGCAACTGGGCCGCATCAAAAAACGCGTGCAAGAGGCGCATGGCGTGCCGTTCGAGTACACGGATGCGGTGGTCGAAGAGATCGTCAACCGCTGTCAGGAATTGGACAGCGGAGGGCGTATGATCGACGCGATTGTGACCAACACGATGCTGCCCGATATCTCGGCTGAATTCCTGAAAAGAATGATGGAGGGCCAAGAAGTTAGTAAAGTCGTGATCAATGTCACAGACGGCGACTTCACTTATGGATTTGACTGAGCGAGACCGCGCTTTTGACGGATCACAAACCAAAAGAATTTCGCCAGTGGAGGACCCCCTAGATGGCAAAGACAACAGTCACCAAACATAAGTTTTACGTCGTCGATCTGATCCGATCGAAGCCCAAGCTGGAATACATCGAAATCCCGAAATACCGGGTCGATGTGGCGTTTGAAATCACGAAATCGGGCAAGCTCAAGAAACCCGATCCGGTACCCTCGACGGCGTTGAAACGTTTGGAAGACGCCGGCCGGCAAGTGCTGGATGATTACGAAAAGACCATCACTCAAGAAGCTATCCGACTGGACAAGAAGGTCGGCGAATTGATGAAGACGCCTGGGAAAAAGTCCCAGGCTGAAGCTGAAAAGCTAATTCAAGGCGTCAACCAGTCGATCAAGAATGCCATGGCTTCCGCCGAAAGCGCGGCCCAGGTGGCGATCGAAAAAAAGCTGAAAGATGAGGCCAACAAAGACAAGCTGCTGAAAGAAGCGCGCGTCAAAACCACGGTCAAAGTGACCATGGGTGTGGTCAAGATCAGCGGAGCCGTCGCGCGTTTGGTGGCAACTTCAGGTGCGGATGCAATGGCGTATAAGACCATCGCCAAGCAGGTCTATTCCCTGGGCAAAGAGCTTCAGCAACAGCTGAAGGGCGAGGAAAAGCTACGTAAGGATTTGTACAAGGCAATCCAGAACTACATGAAGCTGCGCGAAAGCGTCATCATGCAGGCGGCAGAGCGTCAGGGCATTACGGATACTTCGGGTATTTCTGTGAAAAAGCCTCTGGAAGCGATTAAGAAGTTCACCGCCAAAGCGGTGGCGATGGGTGAGGAAGTCACCAAAGGCAAAGACCCCAAGACAATCGCAAAGAACATGCTGGATTTTGCGGCCAAGGCAGTCAAAGGCAAGGCGGATGACGCCAAGAAAGCCAGAGAGAAATATCGCGAACACACGACGAAGACGCGGCATAAAGTTGATGACCTGGGCGCATCTGCAGACAAGCTCATGAAGGCTGCCCGCGGGTCGAAAACCCTGAAAGAAGGCATCAAACTGGGCGCGGAGTGTATGAACGTGAAACGCTCGGCCAGTGAATTGTCGAAAAAGCTGGAAGATCGGGAAAATTTCCTGACCGAAATGAACACTCTGATGGAAGGTAACGGACTAAAGGTGGATGACACAGCGATCATCGACAAGATCAAGGCGCTGGACAAGAAAACGATCGCGACAGAAGCCAAGAACATGTTCACCAACATCAAGACCGTGAAAGGTATGATCGACAATATCAGTGATGCTGTAGGGTGATCGACATCTAAAAAGGCCGGGCGCATCACACGAGCGCTCGGCACAAGCAAGACGACAGGAGGCAAGGGTGGAAGACGGTATCGAGAAGAGCGAAACGCTCCGCGAAACCGTGCGCGCGTTCGTCGAACGCAAGGCGGTAACCAACACAATTCTGGGTGTGATCATTTTCAACGCAATCACGTTGGGACTGTCCACCTCACCTTCGGTTCAGGCCAATGTTGGCCATGTCCTTCGGGTTATCGACACTGTCGTGCTGGGAATTTTTGTGGCGGAATTGCTTCTCAAATTCTACGCTTACCGTCTGAGCTTCTTTAATAACGCCTGGAATATTTTCGATCTTGTGGTTGTAACGCTTGGCCTGCTGCCCAACCGTGATGGGTTGTCGGCGCTTAGGGGGTTGCGTGTTATTCGCGCGATGCGATTGCTGTCAGTCATTCCGCAGATGCGGTCGGTGGTGCAGGCGCTGCTGGACGCGCTGCCGGGGATGGGCGCGGTGATCATCATGATCTCGATCGTGTTCTATGTCTTTGCCGTCATGGCCACGCTGATGTACGGCCCAGATTTCCCCGATTGGTTCGGTACGCTGGGCCGGTCGCTTTACACGCTGTTCCAGGTCATGACGCTGGAAAGCTGGTCGATGGGCATCGTACGTCCGGTGATGGACGTGCATCCGACGGCCTGGATATTCTTTGTCCCCTTCATCGTCATAACGGCTTTTTCGGTATTAAACCTGTTCATTGGCCTTCTGGTCAACACGATGCAGTCGGCGGTTGAAGACGAGTCAGTGGAAGAGTTTTCGCACCTTCGGGACCTTGTTCGCAGTGAAACGGATATTGTGGACGAACACGTGATGGAGCTTATGGTCGAGGTCAAAGCCTTACGCCGCGAGGTCGCGGAATTGAAAGGACAAGGCAATGGCTGACAACTCGCAAAAGTTCATTGCGCGTAACCGGGCGCCGCGCGTTCAGATCGAATATGACGTGGAATTGTACGGGGCTGAAAAAAAGGTCCAACTTCCATTTGTGATGGGCGTGCTCAGCGACCTGTCCGGCAAATCCAAGGCCGAGACGCCTTCGGTATCCGATCGCAAGTTCCTTGAGATTGACGTCGACAATTTCGACGACCGCATGAAGGCGATGGCCCCGCGCGTCGAATTCGTGGTGCCGAACACGCTGACCGGCGAGGGCAGTCTTTCGGTTGATCTGACATTCGAGAAAATGGACGATTTTAACCCGGCCCAGATCGCCGCCAAGATCGAACCATTGCAGAAGCTGCTGGATGCACGAACGCAGTTGGCTACTCTCATGGCGTATATGGATGGCAAGGCCGGTGCAGAGGCGCTGATCGAGAAGATCTTGGCTGATCCTGCGTTGTTGGCAACGTTGGCCAACAGTCAGGTTGATCAGCAAGATACACAGACAACACTCGATGCCCTGCGCGAAATGGCCCCAGAGGAAGCACCTGATGATCGCTCGGTCGCCGATGCTTTGGCCTCTCTGCCCGACGCTGAAATTGAAGAGCCCACAGATGACACGTCAAATGTCTTGTCAAATCTTTCCGCAGCTGCGCCCCAAGACGCACCGGAAGACAGGTCTGTGGATGACGCCCTAGCTTCTTTGCCAGACGCCGTCGAAACTGACGATCCGCAGGATGAGTTTGCGGATGTGCTTTCAGATTTGGCGGAATCCGCTCCTGACGACGAACAACAGTATCGGTCGGTCGAAGAGGCCTTGTCTTCGGTTCCAGAGGTGACACATGAAGACGTCGAGGATGATACCACGGGTGTTTTGTCTGATCTGGCGGATCGCGCACCGGAAGAAGTTACAGAAAGTGATGCTCTCGAGGATGCATTATCTTCCCTGCCTGAGGTCGAAGACAGAAGTGCGGCCGATCACTCGGATGTCTTGTCAAACCTCGCCGATGCGGCGCCAGAGGATGAGGCGTTGGACACCAGTTTGGATGATTTGCTGGGCGACCTTGCCGAAATGGCTCCTGAAGAGGACATGTTCGACGAAAGTTCTGCGGCAGAGGCTCTGGCCTCATTGCCCGATGTGGCGGATGTCGAGGATGCCGATGACAGTGACGATATTCTGTCCGATTTGGCCGATGTAGTTCCTGATGACGGCCCAGAAGACACCAGCCTAGATGATTTGCTGGGCGATCTTGCCGGCATGGCTCCTGATGAGGATGCGTCTGACGAAAGCTCTGCGGCAGAGGCTTTGGCGTCGTTGCCCGATGCGGCCGAAGTCGAGGATGCCGATGACAGTGACGATATTCTGTCCGATTTGGCCGATGCAGATCCAGATGACGGCCCAGAAGACACCAGCCTAGATGATTTGCTGGGCGATCTTGCCGGCATGGCTCCTGATGAGGATGCGTCTGACGAAAGCTCTGCGGCAGAGGCTCTGGCGTCGTTGCCCGATGTGGCCGAGTTTGACGATGCGGACTCTGATCTTGATGATCTTTTGGCCGATCTTGCCGAGACTCCCTCTGAGCAGGTTGACGCAAGTGATGACACCGATGACGTCTTGGCGTCCCTTCCTGACATTGACGAGGATGAGGACGCAGACAGTTTAGATGACGTTCTCGGCGATCTTGCCGACGCTGCCCCGGATGAGGACGCAGAGGATGACGATGATCTTGACGCGCTGCTGAACGATTTGGCTGAAACCGCTACTGAGCCGGACAGCTTGGACGACATAGACCTGGATGATCTTCTGGGCGATTTGGCGGATGAGGGCACGGAAAGCGACGGCGATGCGCAAGAGCCCGACTTGGATGACCTCGATTTGGACAGCTTGTTGGCAGAAGACGAGACTGAAACCGAGGAAAGCAGCGAAGTTGACCTGGATGATCTGGATCTGGACGACCTGTTGGGGGATTTGGATGACGTATCCGAACCCGAAGAACAGGGCGATGACGATTTGGATGACGCATCCGTTTCCCAAGAGGTCAAGACGGATGGCGAACCGGTGCTGGCCTTTGGCCGCATGAGCGCCGACCGGCCCGAGCCGGAACAGTTGAAACGCAGCCGGTTCCGAATTGCCATCTTCGGTGATTTCTCGGGCCGGGCGGCACGGGGGCAGATGGAAACTGGCGATGCGCTGGCTGTGCGCGCGCCGATCCTGCTGGACGCCGATACAGTCGAAGATGTGATCTCAAGTTTTGCCACTAACTTGGTTCTGCCCATCGGTAAGGACGGCGCGGGGATCGAGGTCAAGTTGACCGAACTGGACGATCTGCACCCCGACGAGCTGTATGAAAAGGTCGCGCTATTCGAAGGGCTGTCGGGCCTGAAAGGCCAGCTTGGCGCCGGAGCTACCGCCGATCACGCGGCGAAACAGTTGACGGCATGGGGAGAGGAATTCGGGCAGGCCGTGGTGCCGCCGCGCAAAACGTCTGGTGGCAATACTGTGCGGGCTGATCTGAAACTCAGTGATTTTCAGAAGCTGATCGGAGATACGAGCGGAGAGCTGGCGCAGCCTTCTCCGGTGGATGATCTGCTGAAACGGGTGGTCGGGCCGCATATTCGCAAACTGCCCAGCCCGGACGTAGCGGCGATGAAAACAGCGGTGGAAAAGGCGCTGAGTACGGCGATGCGCATGGTTCTGCATCATCCCGAATTCCAGTCGATCGAGGCGCAGTGGCGCAGTCTGGACCTGATCGCGCGCAGCGTTGAGGATGACGATACGCTGGACGTGATCCTCTATGATGTTTCGGCCGAAGAGATTGCGGCCGATCTGGCGTCGGAAGAGGATCTGGCCCAGACCGGGTTGGTTCGTCTTCTGACCGAGGAACCCTTGGATGAGGAAAACGGGCGCGGCGGCTATTCCGCCCTGATCGGGCTTTATACGTTCGAGGAAACCCCGCCCCATGCCGAGTTGCTGGGGCGTATCGGCCGGGTCGCCGCCCATGTGGATGCGCCTTTCATCAGCGCGATCACCCCCGCCTATCTGGACATCAAGAAAGAGGATCGCCACCCGCTGGTGGTTAAAGCCTGGGATACGTTCCGCGCGATGCCCGAGGCCGGGCATGTCGGGCTTGCCTCACCTCGCTTTATGCTGCGACGGCCCTATGGGGCCAAGTCCGAGCCGATATATGAGTTCGACTTTGAGGAATTCACCGAAGCTGAAGGTCTGCGCGGGATGCTGTGGGCCAATCCGGCGGTGTTGGTGACAATCCTGTTGGCGCAGTCCTTTAAGCAGAATGGCAAAGCGATGAATCTGGGGGCCGTCATGAGCCTTGGTGGGGTGCCCTATCATTTCGTCAACGACCGATACGGTGACCAGGTGGCGCTGCCCTGTACCGAACGCAACCTGACAATGGACAAGCACGAACATTCGGTCCAGCGGGGCTATATGCCGGTGCTGTCCGTCAAGGGACGGGACGAGATCCGGCTGGGCTCGTTCAACTCGGTCGCGGGGCAAGAGCTTCTGGGGCCATGGTCGGGTGTTCCCGCCCCGGCGCCTTCGCCGGATGTACCTGATGCGCCCGAATCCGATGACCCAGAGTTTGACGAAACGACAGTCGAGGATGACTTTGATCTGGATGATCTGGGGCTGGAGGACGATACCGGTTCTGGTGACTCGGACGATTTGGATGATTTCCTTGCTTCCTTCGATGACGATGCGGAAGAAGATGAGGATGACGACGAAATGGACCCGGAATTGGCCGCATTATTGGCTGATCTGTAACGGCGTATCCAACGCGATTTGGAAGGATTAGGAAATGTCTGACAGTCTGCAAAGCAAGGAATGGCCGCTTCGGATCACGGGCAGTTATAAATATAAGGAAGACGAGCTTGTCATTCGTCGCGCGATCATCACCGAGAAGATGGGTGAACTGACTGAGATCCAGGTCGAGATGCTGTCGCCCGACAAAACCATCAAGCTGGAAGAGCTGCTGGGTAAAATTCTTACAATCCATATGGCTTCGGGCGAGGGGAAAGAACGCAAGTTCACCGGCACGATCGTGCGCGTCGAACGGCTGGCGCTGCGGGATGGGTTCGTGCATCTGCTGGCCGAGCTGCGCCCGTGGTTCTGGATGCTGCAACAGACCACCAACAGTCGCATCTTCCAGAACATGACAGCCGACAAGATCATCGAAGATGTTTTCAAAGCGCACGGGTTCTCGGACTTCCAGAAGAAGCTGAGCGGAACCTATGAACAGAGGGAATATTGCGTTCAGTACCGGGAAACCGATTTCGACTTTGTCTCACGCCTGATGCAGGAAGAGGGCATTTATTACTTCTTCGACTATGCGAAGGCGGACAACAAATATGAAACGTTGGTCCTGTGTGACGGGCTGTCGGGGCACACGCCGCTGACCGGGAGTTCAGACCTGTTTTACCGGGCGGGCGACGATTATGAACAGCGCCTGCCCGACAGCGTGACTGAATGGGCCAGCGCGCAGCAAATCGTTCCCGGTGTCGTTGCTTTAGGAGATTTCAATTTTGAGACACCCAGTGCCAAAATGGCCTCGGTGTCGAAAACCATCCTTTCGCCCGATCACAAGCACAACAAGTACGAGCTGTATGACACGCCCGGTCATTACATTGACGCCAACAAGGGCAAACCCCGCGCGCAGGTTCGGATGGAGGCTGAAGAAACCGAATATGACCGCCGCCGGGGCCGTGCCTCGGTCCGGGCGATGGAGGTCGGCAAGACCTTCACCTTGAAAGAACATCCCGACAAAGATCAGAACCAGGAATATCTGGTCACGGCGGCTACCTTCTATCTACAGACGACCGAAGGCTACGGTTTTGAAAAGAACTCCAAAGACCTGGATACAGGCGCGTTGGAATTTCCCGAAGACATTAGCGAAATGTATATGGTTGAATTCGACGTTCAGCCCAAAAAGGTTCAATACCGTAACGCCCGCACTACGCCCTGGCCCGAGATTGCAGGGCTTCACACGGCCATCGTCACCGGCCCTTCGGGCAAGGAAATCCACACCGACAAATATGGCCGGATTAAAGTTCAGTTCCATTGGGATCGTGTGGGCAAGAAGGATGAGAAGACGTCTTGCTGGGTGCGTGTCGTCACCCCGTGGTCCGGTAAGAACTGGGGCATGATCCATATCCCCCGGATCGGGCAAGAGGTCGTCATCCAGTTTGAAGAGGGCGATCCCGACAGACCCATTTGCACTGGTATGTTGTATAACGCCGAAACGATGCCGCCCTATGATTTGCCGGCAAACCAGACGCAGTCCGGGATCAGGACCCGGTCGTCCGAGAAAGGCAAACCCGACACATTTAACGAACTGATGTTCGAAGACAAAAAGGATGCGGAACTGGTGCGCTTTCAGGCGCAGAAAGATCATGAGAAGCTGGTCAAGAACAAGTCTACGGTCACGATAGGCTATGACAAGCTGGACACGGGGGGCAACGGCGGCGACGGTTGCCTGAGCCAGGTGGTGAAGAAAGACGTGAATGAAACGATCAAGGAAGGGAATCATACCTTCACGATTGAAACCGGCAGTCAGAAGGTCAGCATCAAGACTGACCAGACTGAAACGATCGAGGGCAAATCCACCCGCACCGTTACCGGCAACGACACCGAAACGATCAAGCAAGGCAACATGGTCACGTCGGTCGATTCCGGTAACAAAACGACGACTGTGAAACTGGGGAACATTCAGGTCGATGCCAAGGCGGGCAAGATCACCATGACAGCCATGCAGTCAATCGAGCTGAAAGTCGGGACCTCGTCAATTAAGCTGGATCCGACCTCGGTGACGATCAAAAGCACAATGATCAATGTGCAGGCGACCGCCAAGATGGACGCAAAAAGCCCACTGACGACGGTCAGCGGCGATGCTATGCTGACCCTTAAGGGTGGCGTGACGATGATTAACTAAGGGGCGAACGGATGAGCGAACGATTTGCCAATTTGACCAAGACACCCCAGATGCCTGCCGCCCGGATGCTGGCGGATGCCAATGCGCGGCTGGGCACCAAGCTGGATGCACCGGCCAGTGCGCCTCTGGACGTTGTTCTGGCCGAGCTTGAAGAAAAAGGCGCACCGATTGACATGTTGCGGTTGCTGGGCGTGGCTCTGCCGCCGCGCGAACGGGTCTGGTGGTCGTGTCTGGCTGCGCGCGACTATATCGGAGCTGCGCCCGATCACAACACGCCGTCTCTGGCGGCGTCCGAGGCTTGGGTGTTTCGCCCGACGCAGGAAAATCGCGAAAAGGCCGAGCATACGATTGATCTGGCCGAGCCCGATGATGAGACCATAAATTGCGCCATGGGCGTGCTCTATGCCGACGGCACGCTTGGCACGGGCGAGCTTGCGTCGATGCCGGCCCCGCATGGCGCAGCCGAAGCGTTGGCATTCGCGATGAATGTCACAGCGATGGGCTATCATGAGGGCGATTTCGACGCTTATGTGCAATTGCTGATCGACCGTGGCCTTGATATCGCTCGTGGTGGAAACGGCAATCTTGAGGCGAAGGAATAGACATGGGATTTCCACAAGCCCGCGTCGCGGATCTACACACCTGTACGTTTCTGGCCCCGCCGCCTGCACCCCCCGCACCGGTGCCTGCGCCGATGCCGATCCTGCCGCCCTGCTGCCCCACGGTGTTGGTGGGTAAGATGCCTGCCGCTCGCATTTTTGACATGGCCACACCCGCCTTTCCGCACCCGATCATCAAAGGCTCGGCGACGGTACTGATTGGCAAGATGCCAGCTGCGCGGGTGATGGATACCTGCGCCTGTGGCGGACCTATCGTCAAAGGTGAATTTACCGTGCTGGTCGGAGGATGAAGACAGAAGTATGACGGTCACGCTCAAATTCCAATCCACCGGCGTCGTGCCGGGCGACGGGCGTCCTGTGTCGATGCAGGGGGGATCGCTGACCGTAGGGCGCGGTCCGGCCAATGATCTTGTTTTGCCCGACCCCGAGCGGACACTCAGCAAGAACCATTTCGTGATCGAGGATCACAATGGCAACGTGGTGATCGTGGACCTGTCGACCAACGGGACCTTTCTGAACTATTCAAAGATTGCTTTGGGTCGAACGCCGACACCGCTGAACAATGGCGATGTGCTGACGGCGGGCGGTTATGAGATGGTGGTCGAGATCGGCGCCGATTTACCCTCGTTCGAAGAGATGATCCCGCAGCCGATGCAGCAGGGCAATGTCTCGCCCGGACAGTCGCAAAACGCGCCGGACCCGCTGGATTTGCTGGACGCGCCCTCGCCGGGAGGGGATTTTCTGGACGACCTGCTGGGTGGTGAAGCCCCCAAAGGACCGGGCCAGATCGCAACGCCTGATCCCATGGACGAACTGTTGCCACCGCTCGGTGATGATGACCCGTTCTTTGCCAAACCTGCCGATGCGCATCAGGGCATGGGCGCGAGCGACCCCATGCACAACCCCTCGGCTACGGATGCGTTTTCAGCGCCCACCAGTGGCGACGGCGCGAACCTGATCCCCGACGATTGGGATGACGATTTCCTGTCGCCGCCAGAGCCGTCCTCTTCGGACCCGTTTGCTGCGCCACCGCCGGAACCTGCCGCTCCACCGGCCAAGCCAACACCGGGCGTGCGTGCGGCCCCACCTCTGCCGTCGGAACCTGTGGCTCCGCCCCCTGCGCCCGAGCCTGCGAATGAGCCCACAGTCGTCGAAACCCCTGCGCCCGCTGCGGCAAGTGGCGACCAATCCGCCGCCCGTGCTCTGCTTGAGGCGCTGGAGGTCGATGACTTGCGCATCGACGATGCCGATCTGCCCGCCACGATGGGCCGGATGGGGCGCGTGTTACGGGCAATGATCACGGGTCTGCGCGAAATTCTGATGACGCGCACCTCGATCAAGTCCGAATTCCGCATTGACCAGACGATGATCAGCGCAGGCGGAAACAACCCGCTGAAGTTTTCGATCAGTGCCGAACAGGCGATCGAGGCGCTGGTGAAACCGCGGGTCAAAGGCTACCTCGCTTCTGAGGAGGCAACCGCTGAGGCGTTGAACGATATCAAGGCCCATGAGGTCGCCATGGTCACAGGGATGGAGGCCGCGCTCAAAGGTGTGTTGTCGCGGCTCGACCCCGAGGTGCTGGCCGGGAAAATCGAAGGCTCCGGCAAACTTGGGTCACTTTTCAAGGGTAAGAAGGCCCAATATTGGGAAGTGTATGAAAAGATGTATGCGGAAATTTCGGATCAGGCCGAGAATGATTTTCACGATCTCTTCAGCCGGGAATTCGCGCGTGCGTATAAAGAACAGCTGGAAAAGCTGAAGTAACGCCCCATCGGGCGCAATAACAAGGGAGGGCAGCCATTGTCCTGGGACAGCAAGGTGCTTTGGACCGAAGGGTTGTTTTTGCAGCCCCACCATTTCCAGCAGGCCGACCGGTATACCGAGGCGCTGGTGGCCGGGCTTGCGCGCCGGGTTACACCCTATGCCTGGGGGCTGAGTGCGCTTGAACTGGATGACGAGGTGCTCAAGGTCGGGCAGATTGCGCTGAAATCCTGTTCAGGGCTGACGCCGGACGGGCAGGTGTTTCGCGTTCCGCAGGCCGAAGACCATCCGCCCGCTTTGGAAGTGCCCGAAACGATCAAGGATTGCGTTGTTTACCTGACCGTACCGCAGCGGCGTCAAGGCGCATCTGAGGTAGATCTGAGCGGTGCGGAACAGTCCGTCAGCCGCCTGCGTCCCGCCGAACAGGAAATCACCGACGTGATGAGCCAGCAGAAAAAGCCGGTGACGCTGGGCGTTGGCAAGCTGCGGCTTCAATTTGCGTTGGCGGTGGACGATCTGGCCGACAAACTGGCCATTCCGATTGCCCGCATCATCGAAGTGCGCCCCGACAAAGAGATTGTTCTGGATCGCGGCTTTGTGCCCTCGGTCCTGGATGTGCGCGCAGCCCCGGCACTGGCGGGGTTCATGAATGAGCTTGAGGGGATGCTGTCGCACCGGATGCAGGCATTGGCCGGGCGGCTGTCCGAAGGTGGACCCGCCAAGGGTGCTGCCGAGATTTCGGATTTCCTGCTGTTGATGGTGATCAACCGCAACCTGCCCCTGGTGCGCCATTTCGCCAATATCGAAAACGTGCACCCCGAACACGTCTACCGCGTTTGCGCAGCCCTTGCCGGTGAATTGGCCACCTTCATGAGCGCCGAGAAAGAAGCCGTGCAATTCCCCGCCTACCAGCACGACAACCTGACCGAAAGTTTCGCTCCGGTGATCCGGGTGCTGCGCCAATATCTCAGCTCGGTGCTGGAACAGACGGCGATCTCGATCCCGTTGGAGCCGCGCAAATACGGCATCAGTGTCGGTGTGATTGCTGACCGCAAGTTGATCGGCTCGGCCGGATTTGTGCTGGCGGTTAATGCCGATATCCCCGCCGAAGATGTGCGGCGGCACTTTGCGGGTCAGGCCAAAACCGGCCCGGTTGAGGAAATCCGCCAATTGGTGAACTCGGCCCTGCCGGGCATCACCTTGCGCCCACTACCGGTCGCGCCGCGCCAGATTCCGTACCATTCGGGCGTGGTCTATTTCGAATTGGATGCCGCCAGCCCGTATTGGAGCAAGATGACAACTTCGGGCGGGATCGCGGTGCATGTGTCGGGGCAATATCCCGGCTTGCAGATGGAGCTCTGGGCGATCCGCAATCAGTAGCCGTCCGGGCAGCTGGTTGGTACGAAACAAATTGATGGGGCTGCCCGCGTGGACCACTGGACCATGCGGGCGCTGTGAGGAAGCAGGTAGATCATGTCCGACAACGATCCTTTTGCCGAACCGGACGATACAGACAAGACGGTCATCCGCCCCAACCCGGGTGGACGACGTCAGGCCGGGACCATGCCGCAACAACCCGCCGCGCCTCAGCAACCGGCGGGTTACCCCGAGCCGATGGAAGCGCCTCAGCCGCAGCCCGCTGCGGGAGGGGACGGATATGGCGTACCTCCGGCGCAGGCCCCACAGTCGCGCCCGCCACAAGGCGGTGGGGAACAGGTGGCCGCAACTGGGATGAACCGGCTGAACGCCTGCGCCGCGCCTTTGTTTTCACTGATCAGCCGTATCCGCAACCGCGCGCAACACATGGACCCCGACAAGCTGCGCCAAAGCGTGGTGGCCGAGGTGCGCAGCTTTGAAAATGCCGCCCTACAGGCGGGCATCCCGGCGCAGTCGGTCAAGGTGGCGCGTTATGCGCTGTGCGCGACGCTGGATGATGTGGTGCTGAACACGCCGTGGGGCGGCCAGTCCAGTTGGGCGACGCAATCACTTGTCGGCACTTTCCACCGCGAGACGGTGGGTGGGGATCGGTTCTATGACCTTCTGGCGCGGCTGGAACAGGAGCCCGCGAACAATATCGAACTGCTGGAATTCGTCTATATGTGCCTGTCGCTGGGCTTTGAAGGCCGCTTGCGGGTCGAACAAGGCGGCCCGGACAAGCATCTGCAAATCCGGCAGGGCCTGGCTCGGGTCATCCGGGCGCAGCGCGGTCCCGTTGAGCATGATCTGGCCCCGCATTGGGAAGGTGTGGATAAGCCATACCGTGCGCTTAGCATGTGGAAACCGGTCTGGATCGCGCTTGGCGTGACGGCGCTTTTGCTGGTGATTGAATTTAGTGGTCTGTCTTATGTCCTGTCGAACAAGACGGAAAATCTTGTGGGTCAGATGTCGGTGATCGACGCGGGTCCCGTGACCGAGCTGCAGCGCCGCGCGCCTCCGCCACCTCCGCCTCCTCCGCAGGCGCAACCTCAGATCGCGAAGGTCGTCGAATTCCTTCAACCCGAGATTGACGAGGGGCTGGTCGAGGTTTTTGAGAAAGGCAATACGCTGGTCATCCGTATCAAGGGGTCGGGTATGTTCGGGTCAGGCTCGGACAGTCTGCAAGACAAATTCCAAGAGCCGGTGCGTCGGGTTGCCGTGGCGCTAAATGCTGAGCCGGGCACGGTGATCGTGACCGGACATTCGGACAATGTGCCAATCCGGTCAGCGCGCTTTCCGTCCAACCTCGCCTTGTCGCTGGCGCGCGCAAAATCGGTGATGAATAAGATGTCACCCGAATTGACCGACCCCAATCGCCTCAGCGCCGAAGGTCGGGCCGACAGTGACCCGATTGCCGACAATTCCACCCGTGAAGGCCGCGCCACCAACCGCCGGATCGAAGTCCTGTTGGTGCAGGAGGATACTCAATGACCGCCCGTAGAATCTTGAGATTCATCTTCATGTCGATTTACACCGTGCTGTTTTTTACGGCGACGGCGTTGTCCTTGTGCCTTTATTTTTTCGGACCACTTATTGGGTCGGATGAATGGCGTCCTTTGGATGGGATGACGGCGCGGTTGATCTGGTGCGGTGTGATTTATGCGTTTTTCCTGATCATTGCGCTAACCATCTTCTTTGTTCGTCGTCGTCGCGAAAAGAAGCTGACCGAAGAAATCACCGAAGCCGTCAGCGACGGCGGCGACATGATCGACAGCGAAATCTCGGAATTACGCGGCAAGTTGAAAACCGCAATGGCAGAGCTGCGCAAGTCCAAGAACGGACGGCGGCATCTGAATGAGCTGCCGTGGTACGTGATGATCGGCCCTCCGGGCGCGGGCAAGACCACAGCCATTGTGAATTCCGGCCTGAACTTTCCGCTGGCAGATGAGATGGGTAAAACCGCGATTGGTGGTGTTGGCGGCACGCGCAACTGCGATTGGTGGTTCACCGAAAACGCCGTTCTGATCGATACGGCCGGGCGATACACGACACAGGAAAGCGACGCGCAGGTCGACAACGCGGCGTGGATCGGGTTCCTTGGGCTGCTCAAGAAATACCGCAAGCGACAGCCGATCAACGGGGCGATGATCGCGATCTCGTTGTCGGATCTGTCTTTGCAGGATGAGATCACCCAGAAAGAGCACGCCAAAGCCGTGCGCCGCCGTCTGGAAGAGTTGCGCGAAAAACTGGGCGTGCGCTTTCCAGTTTATATCCTGTTCACCAAGGCCGACCTGATTGCCGGGTTTGCCGAGTTCTATGACAATCTGGGCAAGGAAGATCGTGAACAGGTTTGGGGTTTTACCTTGCCATTGGACAAGTCCCGGTCTGAGCAATCCCCGGTCGCCGCCTTTGACGAGGAATTCGCGTTGCTGCTGGGCCGTTTGAACGCCCAGTCGCTGGAGCGGATGCAGGCCGAGACAGACCCCCAGCGCCGCGCCTTGGTTGCGGGCTTCCCGATGCAGGTGGCCTCGTTCCGCAAAGTGGCGCATGAATTCCTGACCGAGGTGTTTCAGGACAGCCGCTATCAACACCGCCACATGTTGCGCGGGGTCTATTTCACATCCGGCACGCAAGAAGGCACCCCCATTGACCGGCTGATGTTGGGCATGGCGCGTACCTTCGGGATCGGACGTCAGGCGATTGGTTCGGGTCAGGGCTCGGGCCGGTCGTATTTCCTGACCCGCCTGTTTGATCAGGTGATCTTCCGCGAGGCCGGTCTGGTCAGCGCCGATGACAAGGTTGAGCGGCGCTATAAGATCACCAAATGGGCCTCGGTCGCGGCGACGCTGATTGCCGCTGTTGCAGTGGGTGCCCTGCTGGTTCGCAGCTTCTCGGGCAATTCCGAACTGATCGCTGAGGCACAAGACGGCGTGTCCGCTTATCAGGCCGCGGCCGCGACTCTGCCGCCCAGCCCGGTGGGCGATACCGATCTGGTGCCAGTAGTGCAAGCGCTGAACACACTGCGCGATCTGCCCGCGAACCCGACCCTGTCCGACCCGGACCCTGAAACGCGCCTGACCTATGGCCTGTATCAGGGGGATGTGATTGGCACGCAGGCGGCGCAAACCTACCGCGCGGCGCTGAATCAGCGCCTTCTGCCGCGCTTGTTGCTGCGTCTCGAAGAACAGATGAGCGCCAATATCAACAACCCCGATGTGCTGTATGAGGCGCTGAAGGTTTATCTGATGTTGGGTCTGCAAGGGCCGATGAACCAGAACCTTGTCAAGGAATGGATGAATATCGACTGGACGGTGTCCTTCCCCGGCCCCTCGCGCGAGGAGTTTCGCGATGATCTGAACGACCATCTTGAGGCATTGCTGAGCCAGCCGATGCAGGCTGTGGCGTTGAACGGGCCCATGGTCGAGCAGATACAGGGTCTGCTGTCTGAACTGCCACTGGCGCAGCGCGTGTATAACGGGATCATCTCAAGCCCGTCCGCGACGGCTCTGCCTGAATGGCGGATCACCGAGGTCGGCGGCCCTGCGGTTGCGCGCGTTTTGGTGCGGTCCTCGGGCAAACCGTTGAATGACGGGATCGAGGGGATCTTTACCTACCGCGGTTTCAACGACGTATTTGTCGGCGAAGCAGTTGGCGTAGCCAAACGGGTGCAAAAGGAAAGCTGGGTTCTGGGCCCGCGCGGCGAGGCGGAACAGACCGAACTGGCGCTGGCCGCGCTCAGCCGCGATGTGCTGGACCTGTATTACAACGACTACATTGCGCGCTATGACGCGATGCTGGGCGATATCGACATCGTGCCGATGGAAAGCCTCAGCCACGCTGTCGAAGTGACCAATGTGCTGTCCGGCCCGACCTCGCCTATCGTGAATATCCTGAACTCGATCTCGGACGAGACGAAGCTGACCGAAAGCCGATCGGTTCTGCCCAATTCGGATGCTCTGGGTGAAGGACTGTCCAGCGCGGCCAGCCTCGAGTTGCAGTCGGCGACCTCGGTCCAGACGCAAATCCTGCTGGAGGCCTTGGCCAAATCCAGCGGCGCGACTGCGTCACAGCCGGTGCAAGAGCCTGGCCAATATGTCGAGGATCGGTTTGCCTGGCTGCACCAGCTTGTGGACCGGCCCGAGGGGCAGCCCTCGCAATTGGATCAGTTGATGGGATCGTTGACGGGCGTCTATCAGGAACTGAACAAGATGTCCTTCAGCGGAACCTCCGGCGGCGAGTCCGGGCAGGCGCTGCAGCAGTTTCAGCAAGAAGCGGCTCGCATTCCCGGCCCAATGGAACGCTGGGCGGTGCAGATCATCGACGGATCGTCGGGGATCACGTCTGACAGTACACGGGCCTCGCTGAACGCACGCTGGCAGGCCAATGTGCTGCCCTTCTGCGAGCAGGTCGTCACTGACCGCTACCCGTTCAGCCGCAGGTCAGGTGCGGATGTGGCGATGGGCGATTTCAGCCGGTTGTTTGGGCCGCAAGGTCTGATCGACACGTTCTTTACGGACAACCTCGCCAAACACGTGGACATGCGCACGCGCCCGTGGAGTTGGAAAAGCAGCGTGAACGAGGCGGATTTGGGCATCAGCCAGGCCGTTCTCACCCAATTCCAGAACGCCGCCGAAATCCGCGAGGCTTTCTTTGCCGCAGGCCCTCAGCCGCAGATTCAGTTCCAGATCATGCCCGAGGCGCTGGACCCCAAAGCCAAGGGCGTCACGCTTGAGATTGACGGCCAATCGCTGGAATTCCGCCATCGCGGCGGGTTGCCTTCGCCGATGGCGGTGACGTGGCCGGGGCAGGTTGGATTGGCGCGGGTCACGTTCCAGCCCGACAAACGCAACATCGAAAGTGTGTTGTCCAAGGACGGGCCATGGGCGTGGTTCCGCCTTCTGGACGCGGCCGAGGTGCGGCGGACCAACGTATCGGACCGCAAGAAGGTGATCTTCAATGTCGGCGGCCGCATTGCGATCTTCCAGTTGCAATCTGGCTCGGTCATCAACCCATTTGCCCTTCCGGCGCTGCAAAAGTTCAGCTGCCCTAAATCGTTCTGATGCAGCGGGCTGGGTTTGGCGCGTTTGGTAAGATGCCTTCGGTCGGAGATTTTTTTCGGCTGGGGGTTTCACAGGATTTCGTCCAGCCCTGGGATACCTGGATTCAGCACAGCATGTTAAACGCGGCTGAAGCTTTGGGACCTGTGTGGGACGCGCATTACATGTCCGCACCCATTTGGCGGTTTTGTCTGGCTCCGGGATTGGCAGGCCCGCAAAAGATGTTGGGCGTTTTGATGCCATCAGTGGATCGGGTCGGACGACGGTTTCCCCTGACTTTGGTATCGGGCGTATCTAATGAAGGTTCGGCAATTCTGTCTCACTTCCGGGCCGAGGCGACATACCGCCAGCTAGAAGACTTGGCTTTGGCTGCGCTTGAGGATGACATGACGCGGGACAAACTGGCCGAGGGATTGGAGGCGTTGGTGGTTCCATTACAAGAGCCGACTTCCCCGGTTCGGGCCGAGGGAAACACGCTGGTTCTGACGCGCGGGGAAGTCGCTGACAGTCTGTTGCCCGACCTCGCGGCGGGGTTGGTCGCGCATCGCTATCGGTCTCCGACAATCTGGAGCACTGACATCGGCGGCGTCCCTCGGATGATGGTCTGCGAAGGTTTACCGCAAGGATCAAACATGCAAGGTTTGTTTAATCTTCACGCTGCAGTCTGGACCGAGGCAAGGCCACTATGAATTCAAGTCACCGCGTTCGGTACAGCGCCCGCAGCCATGTCGGCCTCAAGCGCAAGCTCAATGAAGATGCCGTTTTGGCCCTGCCCGAGGAAAGCCTTTGGATGGTCGCGGACGGTATGGGCGGCCACGAAGGGGGCGATTACGCCAGCCGTCTTGTCGCTGACATGGTCGCGGCGATCCCGCCGGGACTGCCACCAGCGGATCGACTGGTGAAGTTGCGGGATGTGTTACAGCAAGCGCATTCGGCAATCCGTCAAGAGGCTGAGACCCGTGGCGGTAAAACCATGGGCACGACCGTTGCCTGTATGATGCTGGCCAACGGCCATTTCGTCGGTTTGTGGGCGGGCGACAGCCGCATCTATTTGCTGCGTGACAACCAGATTCAAATGCTGACCACCGATCACTCGGTTGTGGCCGATCTGGTGTTGGCGGGCCAAATGAGCTGGGATGAAGCGGAACAGCATCCCCAATCAAATGCGATCAATCGTGCGGTTGGTGTCGGGGATGTGCTGGAACTGGACAAGATCCGGGGCGAGGTTCAGCCGGGCGACCGGTTCCTGATCTGCTCGGACGGTCTAAGCAAATACGCGACCTTCCCGATGCTGGAAAAGGCTCTGTCCGAGATGCCGATTGAAACCGTCGCCGATCAGTTGATCCAGATCGCGCTGGACGGGGGCGGGGCCGACAATATCTCGGTGATTGTGGTCGATATTCCTTAAGCCCCGCGCTACTGCGCGAGGGTGGTCAGGATACGGCTGTCCAGCGACAAAATCTGCGTTTCCACATTGCGATCCTGTTCGCGCAGCGCCTCGGCATATCCTGCAGCGGATTCCGTGGTTGGGCGTAGTGTGTCGAACAGTTGATTGTCAGTGTGCAGCACGATCACCTTGCTTTTGCCCAAGGTGCTGTCATCGACGCTAAACTGAAGGCCGCCATCTGTAGGTGTTTCATCAAGAGAATAAGCGGCACGCACTGAAATCGGCCCGGTTTCCCCGTCACGCAGCTCAGCAATACTGTTCGTTTGTCGTGTAACGTTGGGAAGCAAATGATACACGTTCCCAGAGACGTCCAGAATAGAAACAGACAAGAAACCATCTTGTACGTCTGCAGGAAGGTCCACGTCGATCACCGGGTTCTGGCCAACGACAAAATCCCCGGTCGGGTTAGGGGCATCATTCTGTTCGCCATTGAAAAACGCGATCGAGATATCGCTGGTTGGGGCAGTTGGTAGAAAGTTCTCGACAAGACAAAGAGTTGGGTTCAGCACATTCACGCCGCCCAGATCAATCGGTCGCTCACCGACCAAAGCGGTCAGGGCAGTGCCCAGGCCGGTCAGGCTGTCCTGCGAGGCCAAGGTGCCACTGATCCGAACCGGTGTCTCGGGGCCATATCCGGCAGTTGGGGCATTCTCCAGTTTCAGCGCGCCGCAATCGGCCAGACCGGCAAGGATCGGGCGGATATCACCAGCGGGCAGGAACAGTGGTTCAAGCTCTAGTTCGACAGTGCCTTGCAGCCCGGCGGGCAAGCCTGCCGAGTAAAGCTGTTCCAGCTTGTCATGCAATGCCTGATCCGTGGTTTGCCCGGTCAGTTGCGCATCATTTCCGTTTACGACCAGCCGCCATTCATCCAGCTCCATCACTGTGTCGATGACGTCGCTGACCGCGGCGCCCCAGCTTTCCGAGATTTCCCCGGACGCCAACGTCAGATCAACCGTCCCACCCTGATCGGTTATCTCGCGGGTCATGGCATCACGAGTGTCTTCCGAGGGCACAAAGCCTACGGCGCGCGGCGGCAGGCCCTCACGCTTGTCCGCCACCAGCGTATAAGGTGCTGCCACGGGATATTGGGGCCCGGTAAAGCTGTCGAATGCGCCGCTGAAATAGGCACCAGCGCCGCCGCCGACAATGACCAGCGCGCCAAGAGCGGCAACCAGTCCGGTGCGCGATTTCTCGGGCGTTTCGGCCGGAGGTGCGGCGGGTGCTGCGACGGCCGGGGCGGGCTGCGCAGGGGCCGCAGGTTTGCTTTTGGGCACGATGATGGTTGCGTCGTCATCGGTCTCGGCAGGGGGGGATTCCGCCTGTCCCGACCGGGCCGAGGACAAAGCCCTCAATACATCGCTGGTCGACTGATACCGGTCATCGGGGTCTGGCGCGGTCATCTTGTCCAGCACGGTTTTCAGCGGCTCGGGCACATCTGCAGTGTTCAGCGGTTGTTTTTTACTTTCCACAACCTCTAGCAGGTTACGCCCGGAATTGGCCTTTTCGCCCCGGAAGTTCGCCAGCAGCAGCGCGCCCAGCGAATAGATGTCGGTACGCTGGTCGGTCTTTCCCGACAGCTGCTCGGGTGCGGCATAGGCGTATTTGCCCGCGAACTCTCCGCCCACGATGGTTTCTGCGCCGGGGTTGGTATCCTTGGCGATGCCAAAGTCGATGATTACCGCCTGCGCAGGATCACCGTCACGCAGGATGATGTTGTCGGGGCTCAGGTCACGGTGGACGATGTTGCGCGCATGCGCGGCCTCGAGCCCCTCGCAGACGCGTTTGCATATGGTCAGAATGTCGTCTGCCGACATAGGACCATCAGCCAGTTTCCGGTCCAACCCCGGCCCGTCCACATAATCCATCACCAGATAGACATGTCCGTCGGCAGTACGGTTGTTTTCGGAATAGCGCACCACCGCGTCATGGCGGATGTCGCGGATCTCTTCCTCACGGGTTAACAGAACGAGGTAATCGTCGTTGCTGGAAAATTCGGCCTTCAGAACCTTAAGCGCGGCCAGACGCCCCGATATCTCGGAGCGCGCGCGATAAACGTCAGAGGTACCACCCCGCCCAAGGATTGCCTCGATCCGATATGTATTGTTCACCAGATCGCCCGGCTGAAACAGGTCGCCTGCGCGGGATTCAGTCATGCTGCCCTCGAAATTGTGTTTTATGAGGAGACTAAATCAGCCGAGCGCCTGAAATTCAACGCGGCGGTTTTCATCGGCGCGCGGATCGTCCTTGTTCAGAGGTTCGGCTTCACCTACGCCCAGTACTTCCAGTCGCCCTTCGGCGATACCGCAATCGCTGACCAGAAAGCGTTTGACTTCTTTCGCGCGTAGCAGAGACAGATTTTGGTTGTAGTCCGCAGATCCTGCGCTGTCAGTGTGGCCGATGATCTGAAAGACGTTAACGTCGACGTTTTTCATCGCTTGGCACAAGGATGACAGCTTGGGTTTTTGATCATCGCGCAAGGCGGCCGAGGCGAAGTCGAACCGAACCTGAATATTAACCTGATCTTCCGAGGCCACCGGTTGATATTCGGCCGGGGCGGCAGCAACCGTGGTTTCCACAGCCTCGTCGGTTGCTTCAGTCGCGGCTGTTGAAGGTACGATCACCAAGCCGCGCGTTTTTTGCTTGTTGAATGCATCGGTGATTTCGTCGGCTGTTAGTTCATTGGATTGGGCCAAAGCGAATTGCGTCGTGCAAACGAGGGCCACGGCCGAAGCCCCAAAAAATTTAAGTCGAGAAAAAGTAATCATTACCGGAGTCCTTCCCTGTTTGGGACGAAGAGTACCCGTGCCTCAGGTGTGCGACAATGAAGAAAGTCACATTTGTGATTAAGAAATAAAGCCGAGCACGTGACATCTTGCGCGGCGACTTTTAGATTTGGGCGCAATTGAATTGAGATACAGGTAAACACATCAGATGCGCATAGTTCCGGCAGTAATTCTTGGGGTTTCGATTATGTTGGCCCCTGTTATCTGGTATGTTTTTCCACTGATCGTTCCTATGGAAAGTGATTTTGAGGGGCCGGCAATCGATTCAGGCGCGCGGATCGAAATCGAAATGCTGAGCCAACAGGTTGAAGATATGCGCAACGAGATTGAGAGGTTGTCGCTCGAGATATCGCGATCCCAAAGCGACGGTTCGCCCGTGTTGCAAGGCGCAGACGGGGCGGACGACTATGGATATGACAGCACCAGCCCAAACGAGATCATTGATGCCTACGCTCAGGTTGTCCTTATCGCCAACCGCAACGACGTTAATAAAGAGCTCAAACTGGCGAGTTCGTCGTTTCTGAAAGAGAAATTCGGGCTGCCGCGCGAAGACTTAACAGATAATTGTCAGTCCATGACCAACCCGCGGTTAGAAGAAAACCTTGTATTAGAAGAAGTCGGCCCGGTTCGGGTACGCATGTTGAAACCGGCAATAGAATCTCTGCGTGTTGTTTTCGAAAACATCCGTCGCACGGACCCCGACCTCTTTGCACGTATCAATACAGCCGGGTCCTTGTGTGTGCGGCGGATTCGTGGCGCGACCTCATCCGCATCGGCCCATGCCTATGGTCTGGCTGTTGACTTGAATATCGACGGAGTGTTGGACACGCTAGGCGATGGTAAAACCCAGCTGGGCCTGACTATTCTGGCCGACTTCTTCCGGCAGGAGGGCTGGGTATGGGGTGCGGCCTGGGGTCGAGAAGACTCGATGCATTTCGAGGTTAGCCGCAACAAGATCGAAGAATGGTTGGAGCAGGGACTTTTGTAAAATCGTCGAATGATACGACGCTCTGTGAACTAGGACACGGACAGTCTCGGAACCAATCGTGATATGGATAACCTCAATCCAGACGGGTATCCTGTATTGGGAAATACAATCTTGCTTTGGCCTGCGGGCTGGGCTTTGCTAGGTTCTGTTTTAAGGTTTCACTAAGGGTTACGAATGCCAAAGACTCTACCTCAGGCGATCATGCGGATTCCGCGTCTCAGCATGATATTTGCTCTTGCAACCGGTGGCAGTCTTGTCCTTTCGGACGCGGTGCTGGCCCAAAGCGCATCGAATTTGGCACCGTCAACATTTCAGCCGCAAAATCAACGTAATACGGGCCCTGTGACTGTCGCCAGAGACCCTGGCGCGCCGGTTCCCGAAGGTGCGGACAAATTGTTTGTGACAGTCGGGGGCGTGGACATCGAAGGCGCTTTGCCGCAAATGGAGGCTGCCAACGCTGCCTTTATTGAGCGACTGACGGGAAAGCGTGTTGCTGCCTCTGAAATTTTTGCAGCCACAAATCGCCTTGAAAGCGCGTATAGCAATGCCGGCTTTGTTCTGAGTCGGGTCGTTCTGCCGCAGCAAACTTTGCGAGATGGTGGAACGTTGCGGATCGTTGTAGTCGACGGGTTCGTCGAGCGTATTGACGCAACCAAAGTTCCGGAAGAGGTCCGGGACCGCGTGGTCAAGATTACCCAGCCGTTAATCGGCAAGCGTGGCATCAAACTGCAGCAGATCGAGCGCGCCTTGCTGCTTGCAGGTGATACGTTCGGAGTTCGCTTGGCGTCGACCTTGTCGGCAGGTGACAGCAATGGCGGCACCGTTCTGACTTTGGACGGAGAGTTCAAGGAGTTTACCGGCTCATATGGGTTCGACAATACGCTTTCAGACGATCTTGGTCCGTTGAATCTGAGCCTTGGACTTGAGTTCAATGGCCTGCTGGATCTGGGTGAGACTTTCTATTTTAACCTGGGTGGGTCTCCGACGCGGTTTTTCTCGGGTGACCCTGAGTATCGGATTTTGGCTGCAGGTGCGGTATTCCCGATCGGTTATGATGGCTTTACGATTAACGCCGAGGTGACCTCTAGCGAAGCGCGCCCCGACACGGATTTTTTACCTAACGAAAGCGAGTTCGAACGGTTTTCGCTGCGGCTCTATTATCCGTGGATTAGATCCAAGAAAGTTAATCTTTCGTCGCAACTGATCCTGGATCGTATCAGCGATACGCAGAACCTGTTGGTCGGTCCCTTTGAGATTCCGGTCTTTGACGACGATATCAGCGTGCTGCGCGCCACTTTGGATGCTACACGCGCCTATGACAATGGTGGCTTCCTGCGCGGGAGTGTTGTGCTTTCAAGGGGTTTGGATATCCTTGGCGCACGGACCTCGGTCGGCCCCGGAGAAACTCCATTCTCGCGCCAGGACGCAGAACCGGAGTTTACGAAACTCGTTCTGTCCGGCCAGTATCAGCGTCCTCTGAATGCCAACTGGTCGTTGGCTTTGAACGGCCGAATTCAAGCCAGCTTTGGGGACGCACTGGTGACGTCCGAGCAATTCAGTATCGCAAGCACCAGCGAATTGTCGACCTTTGATGCGGGTTCGTTGCGTGGCGATGACGGATGGGTCGTGCGGTCCGAAGTGGGTCGATCGCAGCGGGTCGAAGTGGCTGGGTTGCCGCTGATCCTGAAGCCTTATGTATTTGGTGCTTACGGCGAATTGGGAATAGAACAACCTACGGTTTTTGAGCAAAGCACGACCACGGCCTACGCCTATGGGATCGGTGCTGATTTGATTGCAATTGAAGACTCGACCTACAAGTCGGGATCGTTACGAGTTGAATATGGGAGAGGTGAACGCGATGACCTGGGGGCAGACGAAAACCGCTTCACTATTGTTGCAAGCCGCAGATTTTAGGGCTCGCGCCACAGTGATCCGCGGCGCAATTTTGACAGCCACGGCAACGCTTTGGGGCACGACAGCTCTGGCACAAACGCTGCCCAATGGCGGAACCGTGGCGGCGGGAACTGTTACGATTGCGCAACCCAGCGGCAACCAGCTGGACATTACGCAGGGGTCGGGCGCGGCCGTAGTGAATTGGAACGGGTTTTCGATCGGGTCTGGCTCGACAGTTAATTTCTTCCAGCCCGGGCAAGAAAGCGTGATTTTGAACCGGGTGACAGGGGATACTACCAGCGCAATTCTCGGCCAGTTGAATGCCAATGGTCAGGTGTTTCTGGTTAACCCTAACGGTATCTTTATTGGCCCCAACGGTGCAGTCAATGCGGGTGGCTTTGTGGCCTCGACCCTTGATGTAACGGATGAAGATTTCCTTAACGGGCGCTATCGCTTTGCCGGAAATGGAAGTTCAGCCGCAGTGGAAAACGCGGGAACAATCTCGATTGTTCCGGGCGGGTATGCAGCGCTAATTGGTGGGCAAGTTTCCAATTCGGGCTTGATCCGTGTGCCTCTTGGCAAGGTAGGGCTTGGTGCGGGTGAACAAGTAACACTGGATATTTCTGGCGATGGCTTTTTGCAGGTCGCTGTTCCTTCGGATAGCGATGACGCCATGATGGAGGCGTTGATTACCAATTCAGGGCGGATCGAGGCCAATGGCGGTTCTGTTCACCTCAAAGCGGCCAGTGCTCGGAATGCGGCGCGACAGGTAATCAACATGTCTGGCGTGATCGAGGCTCAATCGGTTGGCGGAGTATCCGGAGCTGTCGTTTTGGGTGGCAGCGGCGGCGGCGTTCGGGTCGGTGGCACGATCGATACGTCGGCTCAGGAAACACTTGTCGAAACGTCGCTTCGGCCAAAGGTTCGTACTCAGAACGGTGGGTCTATAACCATAACTGGTGAGGCGATCACGCTGGCAGGGGCCACACTGACATCCGACGGGACGGGTGGTGGAGATGGTGGAACCATTCTGGTCGGTGGCGATTTTCAGGGCGGTGGTACGCTTCCGACGGCGCAGACAACCTTCGTAGATGCGAGCACCAGTATCTCGGCAGACGGCGGAGACGAAGGTAATGGCGGTCGCGTTATTATCTGGTCTGATGACCTGACCGAGTTCCACGGCCAGATATCAGCCCGTGGCGGCGATACTGCGGGCGATGGCGGCTTTGTCGAGGTCTCGGGGCAGATCGATCTGGTCTATCGCGGTTTTACCGACCTGCGCGCTCCGAATGGGGAAACCGGAGATCTGTTGATCGATCCGGTGAACATAACGATTCCGGGCACGTTTACCGAAGCGGGTCTGGAAGCCCAGCTTGAATCTGCGGATGTGTTTCTGACTACGTCTGTGACCGGCACAGATGACGGCAATATCACGATCAACGCTGATATCGACTGGATGGCGGCAAATACGTTGTTCCTGATCGCGGATAACATGATCACGATCAACGGTGCGATCAACGCGGTCAACGGTGGGTTGTTGCTGAATGCAATGGGGGCGGTCGACGGAGTAGGCCGGATCACCACCGGCCCCGGCGGTAGCATAAGTGTGGCCACGTTCAACTTGGTTGCAGGGTTCTGGGATCAGGTTTCGGCCACGCTGCCCAGCTTTTTCGCGGGCGATTTCATCGTCTCGCCAAACGCCACATTCCTGCGCGCCACGGGCGGCAACGGGTCGGGCGCGAACCCGTTCCAGTTAACCGATATCTATGGTTTGCAGGGTCTCAATGGCTCTAGCCAATCCTTTGCGCTGGTCAACGACATCGATGCCTCGCCCACGTCCAGCTGGTCATTTGGTTTTGTCCCTGCAGATTTTTCAGGCACGCTTGAAGGTAACAGGTTTTCGATCAACAACCTGTTCATAGACAACGACTTCACCTTCGGCGGCCTTTTCGGCACTCTGGACGGTACCGTGCGTAACCTGAGTATCAGGAATGCGGATATTACCGCTCAGGGTGGTGGCATACTTGCCGGTGAAAACCTTGGGACAATCTCGGGCGTTAGTGTGTCGGGCAGCTTCACCGGCAGTGACGACGTGACCGGCGGGCTGGTTGGCATTAACGATGGCGGTACAATCAGTGACAGTTTCTCGACTGCCAGTGTGACGGTTGATCCGATCGAGGCTGATTTCGTTTTGGTCGGTGGCTTGGTTGGAGAGAATTCTGGGGTCATTCAGCGTTCGTTCAGTAGTGGTTCGGTGACCGGACTTGGCTTTGGCGAGTTTATCATGGGCGGATTGGTCGGCGAGAACTTCGGTTCGATCGTTGACTCGTATTCCAACTCGGACGTCCGGGGGGTAAGCCAGTTTTCCAGCCCGATGGATACCGTAGCCGTCGGTGGCTTGGTCGGAATAAACAACGGTGGTTCGGTCACACGCAGCTATTCGAACGGCAGTGTGGATTTCTCCGGCAGCGACACTCCGATGTTAGGCGGATTGATCGGCAGTAATTCCGGGACCGTCACCGCATCTTTCTGGGACACGCAGAGTTCCGGGCAGAATACCAGCGCCGGTGGCACGGGACTGTCCACGTTCCAACTGAACGACACAGTGACGTTCTTCAACCTTGCTTCGGCACAAGGCTGGGACTTTGAAAACACCTGGGCTCCGGGATCGGGTGAGACAGGCCCGGCAAATTACACGACCTCGCCGGTTGTGTTTGCTATTCCCGACGATATCGCGGTTGTTGAGGGCGAACAGCCGCCCAATGCGACGACGGGAACCATTTTTGGTGGGCCTTCCGTTTACCTGTTTGGTCCCCCATCTGATTCTTTGGATACGTCCACAGTATTTGAGGGGTTGAACTTCATCGAAAACGACGATGGCACCACGACATTTACGCTGTCGACCTCGTTTTTGCTCAGCTCGGCCGAAATAGGATATCAAGTTGTGTCTTTGCCCGGTTCGGTTGTGACAGTAGTGGAGCCGATACCCGTTCCGCCCACACCCGAGGTAGAAGTTACTCCGACCGTTGATACCACTATAACCGGAGGCGGCGGAGGTGGTGGCACTGCCGTGACAACAGTCGCCGAGGCTGAAGCAACACTTGGGACTGTTGAAAACGTATCCGAGGAATTCGGAGGCGAGATCGCATCCTGCGCCAGCAGCGGTGAGAATGTCAGTGAATACCTGGCCTGTCTTGCCGAAGCGATGGATGACTACGCGTCCGAACTTGACGGTATCGTGAAGGGTTTGCCACCGGGGCTCGAATCCGTCGGTGACATCATTCGCGGCGCCAGCGCGGGTATCCGCGAGGCGGGTGACGAAGCGAATCGTCGCCTGTCGCTGGCCACTACCGCCGAAGAGCGCAACGCGATCCGCCGCGAGGCGGTACAGCAGGCGCGGCGGCAAATCCGTCAGGCCCAGCGTGAGATCCGCAAGGCCATCACATTGATTAGAGCAACCGATCCCGAGCTTGCCATCGTTCAGAACCAACAGGTAGAAACGATTGTGGCAGCGGTCGGTCAGGCGGATATCGGACTGACCCGCGCCATCGGCCTTTGATACGTCGGAGAGTAGACCATTGGCTCTGAAACGGTGCTTCGCAGCGCTTATCCTGATGCTGTTCAGCGCGACCATTGCGCTGGCGGACAAGCGGGTTGCGCTGATTATCGGCAATTCCGACTACGTGTCGGTCAGCCCGCTGGACAACCCGATCAACGATGCCTCTGATCTCGCCATCGCGCTGGAAGGGTTGGGGTTCGAGGTGTTTCTGGGCACCGACCTGACACGGGACGAGATGCTGTCGCTGGCGGAATCCTATGGCACGACTGCTGCGGATTCCGACGTATCGCTGCTGTTTTATGCCGGGCACGGGTTTCAGGTGAACGGGCGCAACTATTTGGTTCCTGTCGATGCGCAGATCACCAAGCCCGAAGACATCCCCGAGCAGACAATCCAGATGGAGGAATTCGTCAACCGGATGGAACGCTCGGACGGCATCCGTCTGGTGTTTCTGGATGCCTGCCGCGACAACCCGTTCGAAGGAACGGGACTCGAGGTTGGTGGCGAGGGTCTGGCACGGGTTGGCAGCGCGGCGGACTTCATGTTCGCCTATGCCACCCAACCCGATAACGTGGCCTATGACGGCACCGGCCGGAACAGCTTTTTCACCGAAGCGCTGCTGAGCCATATCTATACGCCGGGTCAGGACATTTCGGACCTGATGATCTCGGTGCGCAAAGACGTGCTGGCCTCAACAGGGGGACGGCAGATTCCGTGGGACAACTCATCCCTGACGCGGCAGTTCCGGTTCGACAACAGCCCTGTCACTGCGTCCGAGGAGACGCTGCTGTGGCAGGTGGCCGCTAATGCGCAGGATGCGTCCCTGATGCAGCTCTATATGGATCGCTACCCGCAGGGCGCGCATGTGAATGAGGTCGTGGCCTTTCTGGACAGGGCCGGGCAGGGGCAGACACTGACCCGCGCGGTAACGGTTGAGGACGCAGACGAACAGGCCGAACGTCTGTGGAAGCTGGCGCAGCGCAGCCGAATGCGCCCGCTGCTGGAGTTCTACCTTGAGCAATATCCCGAGGGCGCACATGCGGCAAAGGCCCAGCGTCTGATCGCGTCCATCCCGCGCCCCGAGGACAGCACACCCGGCGGCATATGTGAACGTTTGGCTACCCACCCGCGCGACCGCACGGCCAGCATCCCCGGCGTGCCCTTCAGTCGTCTTCAGGAAAACGCCCTGACCGCCATTCAGGCGTGCAGTGCTGCAGCGTCGCAGACGCCTGACCTGTCCCACTACGTGGCCCTGCTGGCGCGGGCTACGATTGCGGCAGGGGATGTGGAACGGGCGGTGACGCTTTACAAGCAGGCAGCCGAAGCGGGGGACTTGCGGGCCATGGTTTCGCTGGCGCAATTGCACGAGGGCGGCACCGGTGTTCCGCAAGATCAGGCCACTGCGCTATCTCTGTATGAACAAGCCGCCCAAGGGGGCAGCTTTGATGCGATGATCAATCTTGCCGTAACTCTGTTTGAAGGACAGATCGTTCCCAAGGACGAAGCGCGCGCGATCGCGCTGTTGCAAAAGGCGGCGGATGGGGGGTCAGCCAAGGCGACTTTCAATCTGGGCGTTCTGGCTCAGGATGGGATAGCAGGCACTCCGGATCAGGCGCTTGGCTATTTCCAGCGCGCCGCACGTGAAGGCGAATATCAGGGCTATCTGGCGGCGGCGATCCTGCTGGACGAAGGGCGCGGCGTGCCCCGCGATCCGCTTGAGGCCGCGCGTATGTTGCTGCGTGGCGCTGCTGAGGATGACGGAGCAATCGTGAACCAATTGTCACTGGCCTCGGACCAGTGGACGCGCGAGACGTTGATGGAAGTGCAGAAACTGCTGCAAAAGGCTGGTTACTACAACAGCACCATCGACGGTGTGCCTGGGCCGAATTTCCTCTCGGCCCTGCAACAATGGCGCAGCGGCGGGTTCGATCCGATCATCCTGGCGGCGAACTGACGCCTCTAGTTCACCGGCACAAATTCGATCCGGCGGTTGCGGCGTTTGCCCTCAGCCGTGTCGTTCGAGGTCACGGGGCGGCTTTCGCCATAGCCTACGGTCACAAGACGTTCCGGCGCGATCCCCTGATTTACCAGATAGGCGTTCACCGCCTGCGCCCGCCGTTCGCTGAGCACACGGTTGGCGGTGTCTGAGCCATCACTGTCCGTATGCCCGCCGATCTCGATTGTTAGTTCTGGGCAGCGGTTCACGATGTCATGCAGGTTCGTCAACAGCGGGATTGAGGCGTCGGACAGCCGCGCGCTGCCCGAGTTGAAATAGATGTTGCCGGTCCGGGACAGGATCTCCATCCGGCCTTCGCACGCCTCGCGGTCAAGATCGCCCTTGGTCTCAAGCGCGGCAGCGCCGGGGGTGGCCGAAGCCGTTACCAATTGCGGCGGGGTGCCCGCCTGGGCGCGGTCGAACACGAAGCCAAAGCTGACAAAACCGAAGGGCAGGATATCAACGCCCGCGGCCTCTTGCAGCTTGCCGCGGCCTTCTTCGAGGTTGAAATCGGGCAGGGCGATGGCAATCGGCGTGGTGTTGGCCACGGCCACGCGGTCATTGTCGACCAGAGTGATCGCAACCTGCGCGACGCCGTCCTTGGTCACACCGTGTAGCGACAGAGAATAGGGAAGGTCGATGATCTTGTGGCGCGACTGATGCAGGTCGACCAGTTTTTCAGGGGGAAGCTGGGCGGTGATGATGGCTTCGGGGTATTTGAAGGTTTCAAAGAACAAAAACCGCATCCGCACGTTGCGCAGGTCGATCTTGGTGTCCACGCTGTCCATTTGCACCCGGATCTCGGCGGCGCCATCGGGGCCGATCACGCCTGACAGGCTGGCGAAACCGCTGTTCTCAGCGACCGAGCTTTTCTTGACGGAAAGAAATTGCAATTCCGAGGCGCCTGCATCCAACGTCCAGCCATGTTCAAACGGATCCGCGCTTTGCGCCCATGCTGCGTTAGACAGCAAAATGACGGTTATGGCACAAATGCTTCGCATCAAGTTTGAGCCTGGCATGTGTGAACCTCTTCCTATGCTTGCTGGTCAATTCGGGATATGTCAGGCGATGGCCACAATAAAGTCAAATGACATATTTAAATATAATCAGGCTTACGTGATGCCATGGCGTCACGGGCGTGATAAAGGACCCGAAACAAAGGACCCGACGTGCTTCGCATTTTTTACTTTCTGATTGCGATGATTTCGATCTCGTGGGCGGCGCCGGCGATGGCCGAGCCGCGGATTGCATTGGTTATTGGCAATTCTGCTTATGCGTCGGTGTCGCCATTGGATAATCCGGTCAATGACGCCACGCTGATCTCGGGGAAACTTAAGGGCCTTGGGTTCGATGTTCGCAATTTGACTGACAGCACGCAGATCGAGATGAAGCGCGCCATTGCCCAGTTTGGCCGCGATCTACGGCAGGGTGGCGAGGATGCGGTTGGGTTGTTCTACTATGCGGGCCACGGGGTGCAGTCCTTTGGATCGAACTATTTGCTGCCTGTCGATATCTCGCTGAGCGACCCCGCTGATCTTGATTTGATGGCGGTCGAGGCGCGTTCGGTCCTGCACCAGATGGCCTCGGCGCATAACAAAACCAATATCGTCATTCTGGATGCCTGCCGGAACAACCCGTTCGAAAATCTGACCGATATGGATGACAACGGCCTGGCCGAGATGAAAGCCCCCACGGGCACATTTCTGGCCTATGCCACCGATCCCGGCGGCGTCGCACTGGATGGTGAGAAAGGCAACAGCCCGTTTACGTTGAGCTTGGCCGAACACATTGAAACGCCGGGTATGGCTATCGAGCACTTGTTCAAGAAGGTCCGCGTGGACGTTTTGGATCAGACCCGAGGGTTGCAAACGCCTTGGGATACCTCGTCCCTGACACAGGATTTTGCCTTCTCTCCGCAGGTTCAGACGCCCGTTGTCCAGACCCGAAGCGAAGAGGAGCTTTGGCGGGAGGCAACCATCTCGCGTGATCCGGTTCAGATCATGTTGTTTATGCGCGCCTATCCAGACAGCGCTTATGCTGCCGAAGCAAGCGATCTTTTGCAGACCGTTCTAGCCGAATCCTTTGGAACCGCGCCGCAACCCAAAGTGCCAGAGCAAACGGTGATCGAGGCAAATGAAACCGAACGCCTGATGTACGAACTGGCGTTGGCTGACGACACAGTGCACGCATATGAGGTCTATCTGCAAAGTTTCCCTGAAGGGGCGTTCTCGGGCAAAGCAGCCGAACGTTTGGCTGCCTTGAAATACGGTGAGGAAACCGTGACCCGTAAGACCGAGGCAGATGGTGAGTTGACAGAAACAGGACCGCCGGGCAACACCCCGATGACGCTCGATTCAGTATTGGATTTCGGCAACGACCATGTGCGCGGGCAAACGATTAACCAACTGGTGGCAGGCGCGCCACTGTTCCCTCCGATCGAAGGTTTGCCGGATGAGTTGTGGAAAGACCAGTCCTGTTCGAATTGCCACCAGTGGACGCCCGAGGACCTGTGCAATCAGGCCCAGACCTATGTCAACCGCCCCGAGGCCGGGAATGTCGCCAAGCAACACCCCTTTGGCGGCGGTTTGAAAGTCAACCTGCGCCGTTGGGCATTGGGCGGATGTCAGGGCTAATCGTTTAACTCGACAGTTTAGCTAAATCGGCGCTGAGTGCGCGCGCGTCCGAGATGCTTTTTTGCAGGGCCGTCAGTCTGGCTTCCGGCGTAGCCCCCCCAGGCGTGTCGTTCAAAACACGGTCGATGCGAGCCGCCGTTGCTGCGTCGCCTCCGCCTGTCGCGTCGCGTTGTTGTAAAATTTTGAGCTTGAGCTTGGCCAGTTCAGATTCCGACGATCGAATTTGCGCAGCAAGCGCATCATTTCGTGCCTGCGCCGTGGCCACATCCCCCTCGGCTGCGGTGATACGATCGTCGTAGGCACCGGTAGTAATTCCAGAAACACCGGCGAAGAACCCACCGTCTGCAGGATCAGTCGTGGTTTGGCACGCGGTAAGCAACAGGCAGGCTAGGGCGGCAAAGCGGATCATTCGTGCACCCTTCACAACGACGACGCCAGATCACTGGCGATCCCGCGCATTTGCGTGATCTGATTCGACAAAGCCGTAAGATCCGCATCTATTGGTGAAGTTGTCTGTCCGCGGGCAATTGTAAGAGAGCGGGCCTCGGTGAATTCGGCCTGTCGTTTGGCGGCACCGTCAATGGCCAGTTCCATCTGGGTCAAGTTTCCGTTGGCTTCGGCCAGTTCTCTTTCGATCTGCGATGGGTCGGCCGTGCCCGCGGCGATGCTTGCGTTCAGTGCATCCAGTTCGGCTTTCTGTGCAGCCAGAACCTGGTTCATAACTGTTAGTGTCGTCTGCATTTCAGTTGTGTTGCGATCCAGGTCTTTCTTGATCTGTCGCAAACGCGCCTCTCGCCCTGCATAGCTGCGCTGGACGAAGGCGACGTAAGTCCCTGCTAAAGCCCCGGCGCCAAAGCCGATCGAGATGCCTGTGCCCACATCATCACTACCACCCAGGCCAAAGCCGATCCCTCCGCCTACCGCGCCTCCGGCGACTGCGCCCTGCAGGATTGTTTTTTGCATGGCTGCGGCCTGTTTGACCAAATCAGCCTCGGCTTGTGTCATGCCCGAGGGGGTGGTTGCTGGAGCCGACGTCTGAGTGCTGTCGCCACAGGCCGCCAGGACTAAGGTCGCAACAACAAGGCTTGCACCTATTCGGGAGGGATAAGATCGGCCAGCCATTGGTAACTTCCTTTTCTGCTATCATCTGCTTGCGATACATGCCGCAGGAACAAGCTCGCGTCCTGCGTCAGTTGCACATTGGCAAAATCGAGATCACGTGACCCTGATGCGGCATTGACAATCGAAGCATCAATGTCGGGTGGAAAAAAAATAACAGCGCGGGCCAGTACCTCATCATAATAACTGCGGCTCTGGTCCAGACGGCGCAGGATAATCCCGCGCGACCGGTAGATGTCGTAGATATCACTGCGTGCCTGTTGCAAAACCGGCAATGCGTCTGCGTTTGAACGGGCGATGTCTTCGATTTGCTTCAAAGCATCCTCGGCAATAGTGAGCGTGCGCTCGACGCTACGAAGGGCTATTATGTCGGTGCGCAGCCTTTGCATCGTTGTGACCGCCAGATACACCGAAACCTGAGCCGCGTCTTCAAATAGCCGCTCCGGCGTGGCTGTTTCGGCAGCTGGCAAACCCCTCCTGTAGCTGTCCAGTGCAGGGCCAAGGTCAGGTGACTGCGGTTCCTTGAGATGCCCCAATGCCATCAAGGCGGTCGCAAGCTTCTGAGGATCGGCCTGTGTGAATGTGGCACTGACCGGTGTCAGCGGAGTCGCCGCCGGTGTTTCAAGGGATGCCAGCTGTTCACGGGCGAATGAGGCAAACAACCCATCGGGATAGGTTTTCAGGTAAGTCTCGAATTCCCGGCTGTCCGAACTGGAGGAGATACGTCTCCAATGTTCCAGATCGGCAGTGATTTCGTCTTTGGGCGAACTGTTGGGCAGGCCGGGTGCAAAGCTGTGTTCGTCCAGCACAGATTCCTCGACCCAAGGGATCTGGCGCCCATCGGTTTCCAAAACCACTTGCTGGCGGACACGACCCAACATCAGTCGAACGTCCAGGTCCGGCGTCGCAATATGGTCCAGTAGCCCATTGGTGAAAACGCTGTTCTTTCCTTGCCCGTCATATGCCACGTTTCCTGGGTCTGTCGCGTAGGCTATCAACAAACCCGCTCCGCCACGCATTCTGACAAGGCCATGTTCGACGAGGCCCTTATCGGAAAACGGATTGTTACGGCAGGCATCCAAAAGCAGGACGCCGACATCGGGCCCGGCCTTGGTCATAACGTCTCGCACTCGGTCCAAGGTGATCGAACTGCGTTTCAGTGCCTGCAGGCTATTTCCGTTGAAATCGGTTCCGATCAGATAATTTGCTCCGCCGATCTGTACCCCATGCCCGGCATAGAAGAACACGGCCATCTTAGCGCCTTTTGAGATAGCACCAAACTTGTCTACCGCCTCTTGCATAGTTCGTGCGTTTTGGTTTGTGGCCTGAATGACTGTGAAACCTAGCTCTTGCAACGTGTTGCCCAAAGCTCCGACATCGTTGCCGGGATTGCGCAGTGACATTTCCTGCGTGGCATAGTCCGAATTGCCAATCAATAATGCGACGCGATCGGCTGCGTAGGATTGTGCCGCACTCAAGGTCAAACACAGTAGAATGATGGGTATTCCGATGGTCATGCGGGTCTGGCACATGATTTCACGATAGCCCAACAGATGAACAGATAACAATCTGATTTGGGACGCTCAGTCACCGGGGTTCGGTTAGGCGTTTTTGCCCGGGCAGTGTTTGTTGAGAGCAGCCGAGAGAGTTCGCTGAAAGCCGTGCGTCAATAATATGCGCGCGTCCTGTTGCATCATTTTATTGGCCGGCATTCAGGGCTGTAGCGGCAGGCTTGTTAAACATAGACTAGGTCGACTTGTACAGACATTGATCCTGCGGAAAAGTTACGTTTTCCGATAGTAGTGTTGGGAACCACTATCCAGTCCTTAGTCGGTTTCTGGAGCGAGGGCATCGTAGATTTTCTGACCTTCTTCGGATTGAAAAAAACCCTTGCGACCCAAAAGCCAATATCCACTGGAGGAGGTAGCCTCGTACTGGGAAAGTTGAACAAGACTGCCGGCGTTCAGGTGGCCTTGTAAAACGCCATGCCATCCCAGTGCGATCCCTGATCCTGCCAGCGCCAGATGTAGCGCCATACCATGATCGTTTACGATGATCCGGTTGTCCAAGAAGTTCCAGTTCTCGGAACTGGCCCCAAGCCAGGATTGCCAGTCCAACCAGCGGTGCTCAGTGTCTTCCAGTTCGATGAGGGGAACGCCTCCGGTTTCAACCCGGTCCTTCAATTTGAGAATCTGTCGTGCGACGCTGGGCGACGCGACCGGGAAAACACGTTCCTGGATCAACAGGCGGGATTCGAACCCGGGCCAGTATCCGTCCCCGAAGGCAATCCAGCAATTTGCCTCTTCTCGAAACAAGTCAGCATCCGTTACTAGCGTTACGACTTTGGTGCGCACGTTTAGGTGTTTGGACAGTGCCGGTAGGCGGGGTGACACCCAATGTGCGCCTACGCCGGCATATGTTGCGATCGTCCAGACCTGCTTTTGATCGGCACGTCGAATCCGGGCCGATGTCTCGCGGATTCCATCAAATGCTCGTGAAACCGAGTGAAACAAATCATGAGCTGGTGGCGTGGGTTCAAGCTTGCCGTTTTTTCGCAGGAAAAGACGAGTCCCCAAGTCTTCTTCTAACTGTTTGATTTGATAGCTTATTGCTGGCTGTTGGACGTTCAGGGCATCGGCGGCCCTAGTAAAGTTACCCAGAATGTAGACTTCTTCGAAGGCGCGCAGGCCTTTGAGTGTCGGTGTGCGTCGTGACATTGAAAAATTCGATACCCCTTCAAAATTTTTCCATATTTTACAGAATCCGCATTCTAATTAAACAACGCGGACCAGAAATTAGTCAGACAGAAAAAGACACAATGCGCCAGAAGTGATCCGGATTGGTTTCCAAAAAGTTAACTACGTCTTCTCGTGGCGTTTGGTGGCTTGACGGGAACCTGTTTCGGCGTTGAGAGTGCCATTGAGCTTTCTTCCTGAACGTTCTGAGCCGCCAACAGTTGGCGGCAAACTAAAAAACTTATCTGGTCGTTTGGGAGGAAAGGCCATGCAGCACAACTATGACGCATTGGCGCAAAATGCGGCGAACTTTGTACCGCTTTCACCGCTTTCGTTTTTGTCGCGGGCAAGCTCGGTCCATCGAGACCGTGTCGCGGTTATCTATGGGGATGTTCGCCGCAATTGGAGCGATATAGCCTCTCGGGCGCGTGCTGTTGCAAGCGGCCTGAAGGCGTTGGGTTTGTCCAAGGGAGACACGATTTCGATCCTGAGCCCGAACATCCCGGAATTGTTCGAGCTTCATTTCGCCATCCCGCTGATGGGCGCGGTTCTCAACACGCTCAATACACGGTTGGAAGCCGAAACGATCGCTTACATTCTGGATCATGCCGATACCAAACTGGTGATTGTTGATCGTGAGTTCGTTCCCCTCCTGTCGCAGGCTTTCGAGCGGCTTGGCCGCACGATTCCAGTGGTCGAGATCAACGATGTGAATGCGCCAAGGTCCGACACGTTGGGTGGCAGAAACTACGAAGATCTCGCCGCGGCCCCTGTCGATCCTGATCTGTCGGTCTCGCCAGCCAGTGAATGGGATGCGATCGCTCTCAATTACACGTCAGGCACATCAGGGCGCCCGAAGGGCGTCGTGTATCACCACCGCGGTGCGTATCTGATGGCTTTGGGTACTGTCGCCGCTTGGGAAATGCCACACTATCCGATCTATCTGTCTGTGGTCCCGATGTTCCATTGTAATGGCTGGGGCCATCCGTGGATGATGGCTATTCTGGGCGGAACCAAGGTTTTCACGCGGACGCCCGCAGCAGACAAAGTTCTGGACGCGATCCGGACCCATGGTGTCACCCATTTGGGAGCAGCGCCTATCGTACTTCAGATGATCGCTGAGCACGAAGATACCGATGCCGCGCCGTTTGATCCGGCAATTCGTGTCCTTACCGCTGGTGCGCCGCCGCCACCTTCTGTCTTGGAAAAGACCAAGGCGATGGGTCTGGACGTCATGCAGGTTTACGGCCTGACCGAAACATATGGTCATATATCGCAGTGCTTGTGGCAGGATGAATGGGATCACAAGCACCCCGAGGAACAAGCTCAGTTGCAAGCCCAGCAGGGTATCGCTTTCCCAATGGTCGAAGATGTGACGGTTCTGGATAGCGAGACCGGGCAAGAAGTTCCGCGCGACGGCGAAACGCAAGGCGAGATTGCCATTCGGGGCAACACGGTGATGAAGGGGTACTACAAAGATCCCGAAGCCACGGCCAAGGCGTTCAAGGATGGATGGTTCTGGTCTGGTGATGCCGCCGTTGTTCAACCGGACGGCTATATCCAAATCCGCGACCGGTTGAAGGATGTGATTATCTCGGGGGGCGAGAACATCTCGTCGGTCGAGGTTGAGGCCGTGTTATTCCGCCACCCGGCAGTTCAAGCAGCGGCGGTTGTTGCCAAGGCTGACCCGAAATGGGGGGAAGTGCCATGTGCATTTGTTGAACTGCGCCCGGGTCACGAGGCTGACGAAGCGGAAATCATCAGCTTTTGTCGCGCAAATCTGGCTGGGTTCAAGACCCCTAAATCGGTGATCTTCGCTGAGTTGCCCAAGACATCGACCGGAAAGATCCAGAAATTCCAGCTGCGGGAAACCGCCAAAGCCGCAAAGGAGTAGATGGATACAGTCACACCAGAAGCACGTTTGCGCGATCAACGCTCTGAGGCGCGAAAAACGGGTTTAGGGTGAGAGACACTCGAACACAAAACACCGCTCGATACAGAAGACGGAGACCTAGGTGCCGGGCGGATCGTGCTTAATGACAATCTATTTTAAGTGCGAGCTTTACGAAATCACGGAGGAGAAACATAAATGGCAAAAGAACCACCACTGATGGAATTGCCCATCGAAGTCAGCGAAGGCGGCTTTTATGATGGCTTCAGCAAGGACGTCACCATCGCGTCAAAAATCCTGGTCGGTGCGCTGATCTTCTGGGCGATTGCCTTCCCAGAGAACGCATCGAGTGTTTTGGGTGCAATGAACAGCTTCCTGCTGTCGAACTTTGCGGCCTGGTACACGTGGGTCGTGGCGTTCTTCATCATCGTCTGTGTGGTGCTGGCGCTGATCCCGTCGACTGGCCGTCTGAAAATGGGCCTGCCCGGCGACAAACCCGAGTTTTCAAGCTTTTCCTGGTTCTCGATGATGTTCGGGGCGGGGATTGGCATCGGAATGCTGACGTTTGCAACCGCAGAGCCTATGTACCACTTTGCCAATAACCCCGAGGTTATTCAGGGTCTGGCAGAAGGGTCGTCGGCTGACAACGTTCGCAATGCCTATAAGTGGTCGTTCCTGCATTGGGGCTTCTCGGCTTGGGCGTGCTATGCGCTGGTTGGCTTGTCGCTGGGGTATTTCTCGTACCGCCGCAACTTGCCGCTGACCATCCGCTCGGGTCTGGCACCGCTGTTCGGCAGTGCGCTGTCGGGTAAGCTGGGCCACGCGATCGACATCGTTGCAGTTGTTGCCACCATTCTGGGCGTCGCGCAGACGCTGGGCTTTGGCGTTGAACAGTTCGTCGCAGGTCTGCACCGGATTGGTGTTGGCGACTGGCTGCTGAACGAAGATGGCAAAGCCACTACCGCTGCCATCGTTGTTGCCCTGCTAGTCATCATGGGTGCGTCCACCTTGTCTGCTCTGTCGGGCGTCGGCAAAGGCATCAAATGGCTGTCGAACATCAACATGGGCCTCAGCTTCTTCCTGCTGGCGTTCTTCTTGATCTTCGGCTCGGCTCTGTTTGGTCTGCAAGCACTGTTTGTTGGCATTTTCGACTATATCGTGGCGCTGCCGGGTATGCTGTTCAACGTCTGGAAAGCTGATGGTACCGAAACCGGCGATGCGCTGGCCAGCTGGCAGGGCGGATGGTCCGTCTTCTACTGGGCCTGGTGGATTGCGTTTGCCCCGTTCGTGGGTGTGTTCCTGGCGCGTATCTCGCGCGGGCGGACCGTTCGTGAATACGTGCTGGGTGCGATCATCATCCCCTCGATGATGTGCTTCGTCTGGTTCACCATCGTTGGTGGCACCGCCATTGACCTGACCCTGAACGGCACCGCTGGTGACGCGATTTCGGGTGCCGGTCAGCAGGCACAGCTGTTTGCGATGCTGGACGTGATCCTGTCGTCTGGCTTTGCTTGGGTAATGGCGGTCATTGTTGTGATCCTGCTGCTGACCTATCTGGTCACTTCGGCAGACTCGGCTGTTCTGATCGTTAACACCATCAACTCGGGTGGTGACGAAGGCCCCAAAGGCCGTCCGCACATCATCTTCTGGGGCGCTGCCCTGGCGCTGGTTGTGGGTGCCTTGTTGATCATCGGTGGGCTGGGCGCAATCCAGACCGCAATGGTGATCGGTGCGCTGCCGTTCAGTTTGGTGATGGCGCTGATGGGTGTGGCACTGATCAAGGGTATCATCCGTGACAGTCGCCGTGAAAAGCTGGGTGTGAACAGCGTTCACGTCGCTGAACCGGCCGAGTAAGGTCAAGAAAATCGGGGCGGGCGTGTAAAAACGCCCGCCCTTTTTTTGTGCCCGGCCTTTCGTGGGCTACAGAATTCGTTAGAAGTTTGATCCAGACAAAAAGCCATAGGATAGACGATGCTGACCCTCGACCAACTGAGTGAACTGAAGAATCTGGTCGTTGAGCGACACGAAGATGGCGTCTGGATTGTGCGATTGAACCGCCCGAACAAACGCAACGCGTTGGATATTGCCACGATTGATGAGCTGGTTGACCTGTTCAGCAGCGCGCCTCGGCTTGGCGCCGCGGCGATTGTCCTGACGGGTGAAGGCGATCACTTTTGCGCTGGCCTCGATCTGGTCGAGCACCATCAGGCCGATCGCAGCCCTGCTGATTTCATGTATGTCTGCCTGCGTTGGCACGAAGCATTCAACAAGATGGAATATGGTGGCGTACCTGTCATTGCCGCCCTGACCGGCGCTGTTGTGGGCGGCGGGCTGGAACTGGCCAGCGCGGCGCATATACGTGTCGCTGATGCCAGCACCTATTTCGCCCTACCCGAGGGTCAGCGTGGGTTATTTACCGGAGGTGGAGCCACGATTCGGGTCGCCGATCTGGTCGGCAAGGCCCGCATGATTGACATGATGCTGACAGGTCGCGTGTATCAGGGACAAGAAGCCATCGAGATAGGCCTCGCGCAATACCGCGTCGAAGGCTCCAGCTTTGACAAGGCGCTGGAACTTGCACGCCGCGCGGCCGAGAACCTGCCGTTGACCAACTTTGCCATCTGCTCTGCGATTAGCCACATGCAGAACATGTCTCCTTTGGACGCGTCCTATGCCGAATCGGTCGTTGCCGGTGTGGTGAATACTCAAACTGATGCCCGCGCGCGACTTGAGGCGTTTGCCAATAAGACGGCCGCGCGAATTCGACCCAACAGATAGTCCATCGAACGTCACCTTTGGGCGCTAAGGAAGTCGTAATCTACTCGTTTTCCTGAAAATTAATTTTGTAAAAACAATTTATTAGACGTTTCGTTTCGAGGAAATATTAACGCTGCTTATATCACTTGGTATGATTAGTCATTGGATTTGTTTTGTTTGGATTTGGCAGATTGAGGTCAACCCAAGGAGGAGGCATCCATGACGACGACAGCAATCGGCCATTATATCAATGGCGAGGTTTATGGTGGTGCGCGCACCAACACTCAGGACGTGTTCAACCCGGCGACGGGGGCTCTGACGGGGCAGGTTGATCTGGCCTCGGCGGGGGATGTGGACAAGGCGGTTGCGGCGGCGAAAGCTGCGTTTCCGGCGTGGTCGAACATGCCTCCGATCCGCCGCGCGCGGTTGATGAACAAGTTCCTGAACCTGCTGAACGAGCACAAGGACGATCTGGCCCGCGCGATCACCGCCGAGCATGGCAAGGTCTTCACCGACGCCCGTGGCGAGGTTGAGCGCGGCATCGATATCGTCGAGTTCGCCTGCGGCATCCCGCAGCTGCTCAAGGGCGATTTCACCGATCAGGTTTCGACCGGCATCGACAACTGGACCCTGCGCCAGCCGCTGGGCGTGGTGGCGGGCGTGACCCCGTTCAACTTCCCGGTGATGGTGCCGATGTGGATGTTCCCGGTGGCGATTGCGGCGGGCAACACGTTTGTCCTGAAGCCCTCGCCGACTGACCCGACGCCGTCGCTGATGTATGCCGAGCTGATGAAAGAGGCCGGCTTCCCCGATGGCGTCTTCAACGTGGTGCAGGGCGACAAGGTGGCCGTGGACGCGCTGCTGGAGCACCCGGACGTGCAGGCGATTTCCTTCGTCGGTTCGACCCCGATTGCGAACTACATCTACGAGACCGGCGCCCGTCACGGCAAGCGCGTGCAGGCGTTGGGTGGGGCCAAGAACCACATGCTGGTGATGCCCGACGCCGATCTGGACAAAGCCGTCGACGCGCTGATGGGCGCGGCCTATGGCTCGGCCGGCGAGCGCTGCATGGCGATCTCGGTGGCCACGCTGGTGGGCGACGTGGCCGACAAGATCGTGCCGATGATCGCGGAGCGTCTGGCCTCGCTGAAGGTCAAGAACGGGGTCGAGATGGACGCCGAGATGGGTCCGATCGTCACCAAGGCCGCGCATGAGCGGATCACCGGCTATATCGCCAAAGGTGTCGAAGAAGGCGCTGATCTGGTGGTCGATGGCCGTGGTTACACGGTTGAAGGTCACGAGGATGGCTATTGGATGGGCGGCACGCTGTTCGACAATGTCACCAAGGACATGACCATCTACAAAGAGGAAATCTTTGGCCCGGTTCTGGCCTGTGTCCGCGTCGACAGCTTTGCCGAGGGTGTGCAGCTGATCAACGACCACGAGTTCGGCAATGGCGTGAGCATCTTCACCCGCGACGGCAACGCCGCGCGCGAGTTCGGACGTCAGATCCAGGTGGGCATGGTCGGTGTGAACGTGCCGATCCCGGTGCCGATGGCCTGGCACGGTTTTGGCGGCTGGAAAAAGAGCCTGTTCGGCGACACCCACGCCTATGGCGAAGAGGGCGTCCGCTTCTACACCAAGCAGAAGTCGATCATGCAGCGCTGGCCTGAAAGCATCTCAAAAGGCGCTGAGTTCACAATGCCCGTCGCGCGGTAAGATCGGAGCACTGACCATGGAAACCTTTGACTATATCGTCGTGGGGGCCGGCACTGCCGGCTGCCTGCTGGCCAACCGGCTCAGCAAGGATCCGTCGAAACGCGTCCTGCTGCTGGAAGCTGGCAAGAAAGACAACTACCCTTGGATTCACATCCCAGTTGGGTATCTGTATTGCATTGGCAATCCCCGCACCGACTGGTTGTACCAGACCGAGCCCGACAAGGGCCTGAACGGCCGTTCGTTGCGCTATCCGCGCGGCAAGACACTGGGGGGCTGCTCGTCGATCAACGGCATGATCTACATGCGCGGTCAGGCGCGCGACTTTGACAATTGGGCAAACCTGAGCGGCGAAGACGATTGGAGCTGGCAGAACTCTCTGCCGGACTTCAAGGCGCATGAAAACCACTACAAGCTGGATGGTGGGGCGGACCCGGCGACCGGAGACAACAGCCGCTTTTCCGACCTGCATGGTCATGGCGGCGAGTGGCGTGTGGAAAAGCAGCGCTTGCAATGGGACGTGCTGGATTCCTTTGCCAAGGCCGCAAACGAGGCGGGCATTGAATCGACCGACGATTTCAACTCGGGCGACAATGCTGGGGTCGGTTACTTTGACGTCAATCAGAAGTCAGGCTGGCGCTGGAATACCTCGAAAGGGTTTCTGCGCCCGGCGAAAGACCGTCAGAACCTGACTATCTGGACCGAAGCGCAGGTTGAGCGTCTGACCTTTGACACCACCGATGACGGCGCGACCCGCTGTTCCGGTGCGGTTGTCCGCCGTGCGGGCCAGCCGGTGACCGTCAAGGCGCAGTCCGAGGTCATTCTGTCCGCCGGGGCCATCAACTCGCCGCAGATTCTGCAGCTGTCGGGCATCGGGGATGGTGAGTTCTTGAAATCGCAGGGCATCGACGTGGTGCTGGACGCACCTGCCGTGGGTGAGAACCTGCAGGATCACCTGCAGATCCGCGCCGTGTTCAAAGTGGACGGGGCCAAGACCCTGAACACGCTGGCCAACAGCCTGGTGGGCAAGGCCAAGATCGGCCTGCAATACGCGCTGCAGCGTTCGGGCCCGATGAGCATGTCGCCCAGCCAGCTGGGTGCCTTCACCCGGTCGGACCCCAGCCGCACCCATGCCAATCTGGAATATCACGTCCAGCCGCTGAGCCTTGAGGCCTTTGGCGAAGATTTGCATGAATTCCCGGCGATTACGGTCAGTGTGTGCAACCTGAACCCCACCAGCCGTGGCCATGTGCGCATCCGGTCGGGCAAATATACCGACGCGCCGATGATCGCGCCGAACTATCTGGACACCGAGGATGACCGCAAGGTCGCCGCCGACAGCCTGCGTCAGGTGCGTGAAATCATGGCGAAACCGGCCATGAAGCGCTATAACCCGCAGGAATGGAAACCGGGGACCCAGTACCAGTCCGATGAGGAACTGGCCAAGCTGGCGGGCGATATCGCTAACACGATCTTCCATCCCGTCGGTACTGCCAAGATGGGCAGCGCGGATGATCCGACGGCGGTGGTTGACCCTCAGCTCAAGGTCAAGGGGATCAAGGGATTGCGCGTGGTCGATGCCTCGATCATGCCCGAGATCACCAGCGGCAATACCAACGCTCCGACCCTGATGATCGCGGAAAAGGCGGCGCGGTGGATTCAGGCGGGCCGCTAACGCGGCGCTTAGAAAAATCTGGCCTCGGGTTCATGGGCGGACCCGGGGCTTTTCACGTCATATCGGGCTGCGGGTCCGACATTTTGCAGGGATAATGCACATGACACGTCACACGTCCACGGAGCTGCCGCTTGCCGGTGTCAAGGTGATCGATTTTGGTCAATATATTGCCGGCCCGGCTGTTGCCATGGTGCTGGCCGACTTCGGCGCGACCGTGATCCGGGTGGAAATCCCCGGCGGTCCGTTGTGGGAGAGCCCGGCCAACGCGACGCTGAACCGCAACAAACAGATTGTGACTCTGGACCTGAAAACCGACGAAGGTATGGATCAGGTCCGTCAGCTGATCGCCGAGGCCGATATTCTGGTCGAGAGCTTCCGCCCCGGCACCATGACCCGCATGGGTCTGGATTTTGCCGAGATGCGCAAAGCCCGCCCCGAACTGATCACTCTGTCGATCCCCGGTTTTGCCTCGAATGACGAGCTGCGCCGCGAATGGCGGGCCTATGAAAGCGTCATCGCTGCGTCCTCGGGCGTGTTCACCGACATGGGCCTGAACCGGGTGCTGATGGGGATCAACCCGTCCTTTTCGCCGCTGCCGCTGGCCTCGGCCTATGGCACGATGCTGGCCGCGTCTTCGGTCGTGCTGGCGCTGCAATCGCGCGAGCGTACCGGGTACGGCGACCAGATCGAAGTGCCGCTGGCCTCGGCCGTGATGGAGGGGCTCAGCTACAACTCGATCAAGATCGAGGACTATCCCGACCGCTACAAGACCCAGCGCGAGCTTGAGATCGAGCGCCGCCGGATCGAAGGTCTGCCGATGAATGTCAGCTATGAAGACCTGCAGGAAATGCTGGACCCGTTTTATCGGTCCTACAAGTGCAAGGACGGGCGGATGTTCTATGTGGTCTGCCCCAGCCACAGGGACCACGCCAAGCGCTGCCTCAAGAAACTGGGCATCTATGATGAGCTGGTCGAGGAAGGGCTGACCGAGGAAGAAGACACCTATCTGCCCATGTCCGAGTGGAAGAACGACGTGTCGCTGGGCGTCTATCCGCTGCCGAAGGAATGGGCCGACAAGATCGCCGAGCGGATGAAAGAGGTGTTCCTGACCCGCACGTCGAAGGAGTGGGAGCGGATTTTCGGCCGCGGCAAATTCCCCGGTGCCCCCCAGCGATGGCTGCAGGAGTGGATTCACGATGACCACGCCGAAACCGCCGGTCTGATGGTCGAGGTCGAAGACCCCGAGTTTGGCACCATGATCCAGCCCGGCCCGATGGTCTGGCTTGAGGAAAGCGGCGAAGAAATGCTCGAACCGCGCGGCCGGGAATGGGTGGATTTCGACACGGCTCTGGCCTCGCTGCGCGCGCATGAAACCTTGGTGCCCGACCCGGTGCCCGAAGAAGAGAAAACCGGCTGGCTGGACGGCGTCCGCATTCTGGACCTGTGCAACGTGATTGCCGGGCCGCATTCGGTGTCCTATCTGGCCCGGTTCGGGGCCGAGGTGATCAAGCTGGACCCGGCTAAGCCGTTTTATGACTGCTGGAACACGGTGATCTTCAGCCTGACCCACGGGTCGGGTAAACGCTCGGTTCTGGCGGATATGAAATCGCCCGAAGGTCGCGAGATCTTTGAGAAACTGGTGAAATCTGTCGATGTGATCGTCTGGAACGCGACCGACGCGCAGGTGCAGTCGATGGGTCTGGACCGCGAAAACCTGGCGAAACTGAACCCCGATGCGATCTTCTGCAAGATGGATTGCTTTGGCGGCGTCCGCCGGGGCCCGCGGTCGAACTATCTGGGCTATGACGATCTGGTGCAGGCCACCACAGGCATCATGCTGCGCTTTGGCGGCTCGATGGAGACGCCCGAAGAACACGCGCATGTGGGCACGATTGACGTCATGTGCGGCTTTGGCGGCTCGCTTGGTGTGGCGACGGCGCTTTACCAAAAGCTGAAAACCGGTCAGGTCGGGCGTCCGCGCACCTCGTTGGCGGCACTCAGCGGTCTGGCTCAGATCCCCTATTGCTATGACCATGAACGCCGGGGGCTGTTTGACGAACCGGCGGGCCGTGAGTTCAACGGCTATGACGCGCTGACGCGCTTTTACTACACCTCGTCCGACCGTTTCATCCTGCTGAGCGCCTATGAACACGATGTGCCCCGTCTGGCCTCGGTCGAGGGTCTGGAAGGATTTGATGAGGTCGCCCCCGAGGATCGCGACGCCTTTCTGGCCAACGCCTTCTATCAGGCCCGCGCCAGCGACTGGGCGGAACGTCTGCAGGCGGCGGATGTGGGTGGAACGATCTGCGAAAACATCGAGTCGCTGCGCTATTACAACGCGCGGCCTGCGGATGGCACGCCGGGGATCGACCGGGGCAGCTATTCCTTCTCGGTGCGCGAAGATCACCCCAGCGGCCACACGGTCACGCAGCTGGACCCCTTTGCCATCCGTCCTGTGCGCGGAACGGTTTATGCGCTGGACCCGGCCGAGAAATTCGGCACGTCCACGCGGGCGGTTCTGCAGGAGCTGGGCTATGACGACGCAGCCATTGACGGAATGTTAAACGATGGCACGGTCAGCGAGAGCTGGAGCAGGGAATACCTGCCCAGTTAATAAAAAGACCTAAGCGGTACCTTGATCCCAAGGTGCCGCTTAGGTTAGCGCGCCGATGTTCGGTTATTCCTTGGCGTCACAAAATCCTTGGGTTGACCGGTGATCGTATATCGGACGAAAACCATGACCCAAACCATGGGCGCTGGAGGTTCCGTTCATGTCTGGGACTGCTCTTGTTTTTGGAGGAACCGGACTTGTCGGCAGAGCGCTTGTCGACTTGCTAATACGTGACGAACGCTGGGAACGCGTTGTTTGTGTCAATCGCAAGCCAATTAGGTACGAAGGACATAAGGTTGTCCAGGTTCTGGCGGACCAGGGTTCTATCGAAGCGGTCGCCGCGAGCCTTTGTGCGGACACAGTGTTTTGTTGCCTTGGGACAACTCAGAAAGTGGCCGGGGGTCGTGAGGCATTCCGCGAGATCGACTATGACTATGTCCTGCAATGCGCCCGAATTGCGTATCGAAAGGGGGCCACGCGGTTTCTTTTAGTGTCTTCAATGGGAGCAAGGATCGGGTCTATCAGTTACTATGCACATGTCAAAGGCGAGACAGAACGTGACATTGCCAGGATTGGGTATCCTGCTGTCGATATACTTAGACCGTCTTTGTTGATAGGTGATCGCTTGGACCATCGGTTCAAAGAAAAATGGGCCGGTCGCATTATGCCTCACTTTAATTTTCTTCTATGTGGTCCACTCAAAAAATATCGACCTATCAAGGCCAGCCAGGTCGCGCGGGCAATGGGCACAATCGCCCATACCGCCGCGAACGGAGTCACCGTGTACACCAGTGACAAGCTAGAAAGTATCTGAGGCCTGTGTCAGCTCGCAGCCATTTTCAACATCTGCCGCGTGTTTATCAGCGCCGCGTCGAAGGCGTCTTGCTCGCGTGAGATTTTGACCATGATGCTCGCGCCGACCCAAAGGGCGTACAGATTGGCGGCAGCATCTTCACTGGACGATGGAGGGCGCAGCGAACCGTCTTTCCTTCCAGTTTCGATTACATTTGCAAGGCGCGAGATAATGCCGTCAGTTCCTTGCTTTAACGCATGACGCATGGTCTCTGAGAAGTCTGAAACCTCTGCTCCCAATTTGACGGCCAGGCATCTGCCCTGGCAGTCGTTAAACCTCTGGTGTTCGCGCCAATTGGCAAAATACAGCATGAGTTTTTCGCCCGGCGTGAGCCCTTGCATGCCAAACATCTCGTCCATTTCGGCATGATAGGCATCAAAGTAATCGTCTAATACGGCGGCACCGAATGCGTCCTTAGACGCAAAGAAATGATAGAATGACCCCTTGGGAACGCCAGCTGACTTCAGGATTTCGGCAAGCCCTACGGCGCTGAAACCTTTTTGGCCGATCAAGGTCTGGCCCGCTGTAACGATATTAGACCGTGTGTTCATGTGTTTACTTCAGGCGAATTTGATTTCACTAGACGAACAGTCTAATAACATTCTTCTCTGTTTTCAATATCCCAGTTGGCTACAAAATATTCTATGCCGGTATGGCGAGAGACAAAAAGATATGACTAGACGACCGGTCTAATAAAGTATAGTGGAAGTGCTCACCGACCCTACCCTGCGGCGACTCACTCCTCTCGTTGCTGTAGGTCAAGGAAGGGCGGACACACATATAAGCAACATTTATGGATCATAATCATGAAAATCCTGATGGTTCTCACTTCGCATGACAAACTCGGTGATACCGGGATGAAAACCGGGTTTTGGCTCGAAGAGTTGGCGGCTCCTTATTACGTTTTCAAAAACGCCGGAGCTCAGATCACACTGGCGTCTCCCAAGGGCGGAGTGCCGCCTCTTGACCCCAAAAGCGCAGATGAAGGTTTCCAGACAGATGCCACACGGGCATTTGAGGCAGATGCAGAGGCAATGGCTCAATTGGCGACGACTAAAAAGCTGGCGGACGTCAATGCAGAAGACTATGACGCGCTCTTCTATCCCGGCGGCCACGGTCCATTGTGGGATCTTGCCGAAGACGCGAAGTCGATTGCCCTGATCGAAGCGTTCCATGGTGCTGGTAAACCTGTGTCGTTGGTTTGCCATGCCCCCGGCGTCTTGAAAAACGTCAAAGGCCCTGATGGCCAGTCGCTGGTCGCGGGCAAGACTGTGACGGGCTTCACAAACTCTGAAGAAGCTGCTGTGGAATTGACTGAAATCGTACCCTTTTTAGTTGAAGATATGCTCAAGGAAAACGGTGCTGAATTTTCTTCCGGAGAGGATTGGATGCCGCATGTCGTCGAAGATGGGTTGTTAATCACTGGCCAAAATCCTGCGTCATCGGAAGATGCGGCAGCAATTTTGTTGGCTGCTGTAAGCTGACCATTTCTTCAGGGCCGCCTTCGGACGGCCCTGATACTTTTGTTCCGTCTGACTGTTTCTTAAGTCATTCTATGACGCTCGAACTTTCGCCAGATTGTCTCCTGTTCACCAATCTCGTTTTCGTCAGTTGCATGGGTTCGCCGGTTCACTTAGAGTACAGCGTAAGTGTCTTTTCAGAATTGTATTTTATCCAAGTCGCAGTAATTGTTAGAAACTGCGTTGTAAAAACTCAGAGCCGCCTTTCGCAGCGCTCTTCAGTGAGGAGAAACACATGCCCTCGACGATCATTTTGAACACTGAAAATGGTACCTTGAACGGGGACGCCACGGGCGCAGGTGATGATCTGGATTTGCTGGATGGTTCTGTTGAAGAACCTGGTGGTGATCCGTCTATTGGATCCGCCTTTTACAATCAGCAGATTTCCTTGAACGAAGATTTTACGTTCACATTGAATGCTACCTTAACGGGTGCAGACGGGTTTGCTGTTGTGCTTCACAACGACACTGACGGTGTGAACGCATTGGGTGGGGTTGGTCGGCAAATCGGCACTGGGGGAATTGACGATGGTATTGGGATCGAATTCGACACGTTTTTAAATAACGCCGTAACCGGAGGTGACGAAACTTCGGATAACCATAGCCATATCGTCGACACAGACGGAAACATTTTTCAATCCTCCAGTGATATTTCGGCGCCGAACAATGCGCTGCCTGTCGATCTGAATGATGGGAATGAACACTCATACGTTATCAGCTGGGATGCCAGTTCGCGAACAATGACATGGTCAATTGACGGGACACAGGTCGGTTCACGAACATTCACTGAGGCGGAGCTAGACAGCTTTCTGACTGACGACCGTTCGGTTTTTATCGGGCTGACTTCCGGTAATTTTCTTGATGGCGATACTCAGATTTCGGATGCGACGCTCACGGCTACTTTTGTCTGCATTCAAGGCGACGCGATGATTGCGACGGACCAAGGCCTGATAGCGATAAAGGACCTCTCAGTGGGGGATCGGGTCCTGACCGACTCGGGTGAATACGAAGCGATCCGGTGGATAGGTTCACGTGTCGTGAAACTGGAAGAGCTTTTGGCCAATCCCAAGCTCTTGCCGGTCCGTATCCGAGCTGGTGCTCTTGGGCGAGCCTTGCCCGCAAAAGACCTTTTGGTATCGCGACAGCATCGGATGAAGGTCTCATCGAAGATTGCACAGCGGGTAACTGAGAGTCAGGATGTCTTGATTCCGGCGTTCCGACTGACAGAATTGCCCGGTATCGAAGTGGCCGACGACGTAAAAGAGGTCAGCTATTTCCATATCCTTTGCGATCGGCATGAGGTGATATTTGCCGAAAGCGCACCGACCGAGACGATGTTGCCGGGCGCCCAAGCAATGCTTTCACTGACCGCTGCTCAACGTGAGGAAATCTTGACGATCTTTCCGGAACTGTCCCTCGATATTGGTCATTGGCAGCCAGCGTTTCCTATTCCGTCGGCTCAGCATCAAAAGCGCATTGTTGAGCGGCATGGTAGGAACGAAAAACCTATTTTGACGTTCTGATACCTAAGGATATTGGCGGTCCGTCGGTGCGATCTGATTGTCTTGCCAGTGTCTCAGGCCGGAACTGTGCAAAGATGCGACCAATCGGCTACTAAACGAAAACAGTCGAGGTGTGGTTCGCCGTGTACTGAGGTCGCTGAAAGCACGGATGCCCTATTTCCCACAATCGTCTGGTGTAGGTCTTAGTTGTGAATTTGTCCCGAGCGGACAACAATCTGTCCTGCCGAACTCTTAACGAGTTACGATGTTTGCCCAATATTTACGAGGCCAAACTCAATAAATGATCTCGGCAGTGCTAACGGAGGACGAAGCTCATGTCTGTTCAAAACGTCGTTGAAATCGAACCGGTCGGACCTGCTCTTTCTGGGGTGCTTGGCAAGCTGCAGGCGGCTTACCGTGCTGATCCTGCACCAAGCTACGAGCAGCGGGTAGGCCGACTGAGCCGGCTGCACGCCGGTTTGATGGAATTCAAAGACAAGATCATCGACGCGGTCGATCAGGACTTCGACGGCCGCGCCCATGCCGAGACGATGCTGGCTGAAATCCTGCCAATTCTGGAAGGCATCAGATATTACCGCAAGAACCTGCGCAAGCTGATGGGTCAGTCCAAGCGCCATCTGCCGTTGATGCTGATGGGGGCGCATGCCAAGGTCCACTATCAACCGTTAGGAGTGGTTGGCATCGTGGTGCCGTGGAATTTCCCCGTATTCCTCGGACTCTCGCCGCTGGTGGGTGCGCTGGCCGCGGGCAACCGGGCGATGATCAAGACGTCGGAATTTGCGCCCAAAACCGCTGACACACTGACCGAGATGATCTCTAAGCATTTCACCGATGAAGAGGTCGTGGTGATTAATGGCGATGTTAGCGTTGCCACGGAATTTACCAAGCTGCCTTTCGACCATTTGGTCTTTACCGGCTCGACCCCAGTTGGGCGCATCGTAATGCGCGCCGCAGCCGAGAACTTGACGCCGGTTACTCTGGAGTTGGGGGGCAAGTCTCCGGTCATCATTCATGATGACTTTGAAATCGAGGAAGCCGCCAAGCGGGTCGTGTTTGGCAAGGGTTTGAACGCGGGTCAGATCTGTGTGGCCCCCGACTATGTGATGGTCCCGCGTGGCAAGGTTGACGCCTTTGTTGCAGCGTTCGTCAAAGCGTTTTCGCGCCGTTATCCGACGCTTGCGGCGAACAATGACTATACCTCGATCATCACCGAGCGTCAGCGTGACCGGCTGTTAGAGAATATCGAGGACGCCAAGGCCAAAGGGGCCACAGTCACAGCGATCAACCCGTCGAATGACAACTTTGAAGGTACGCGCAAACTGCCGATGCATCTGGTTACAGACGTGACGGAAGACATGCGCGTGATGCAGGAAGAGATATTTGGTCCGATCCTGCCGGTCATTCCATATGACACGTTGGACGACGCGATTGCCTATGTGAATGACCGTGATCGCCCGCTGGCGCTGTACTACTTCGATTGGGACAAAGCCCGCGGCGAGAAGATTTTGAACGAAACCCACTCGGGCGGTGTCTGCATCAACGAGGTTGTCACCCATGTGGCCGTTGATGACATGCCCTTTGGCGGCGTTGGCCCGTCGGGGATGGGGCATTACCACGGCAAGGAAGGGTTCCTGAACTTCTCGAAAGCCAAGGGCGTTGTGCGCAAGGGTAAGCTTGACGGTAACCAGTTCGTCGGCGCGCCGTGGGACAACAAGATGTTCAAACTGCTGGTCAATTTTCAGCTGCGCCGCTTTAAAAAGCCCTAATCGCGATCTGCCAATCCTGCGATCCGTTCTAACCCCTATCAAAGGCGTTTAGGGGCGCGGTCAGGCTGTGCCCTGAGCACTGTCACAGGGTGCGGCAACCAAAAAAGGCATAGCGGCGGCACTAAGCCGCCGCCTGACAAAAGACAGTGTTTTGGAGGAGCACAGACTATGGCTGTATTCAGCGATCAACCCGTTCGAACCCTTGAGGATATCAAACGGCTGGAAACCGATCTGACCTTGGATCAACGCCTGCCCGAACGCAGTATTCTTGAGGTGTTCGAAGCCAGCGCCGCCGCCCATCCCGACAAGTCCGCCCTGACCATGCTGATGACCGGGGCCGAAGACGAAGAGGCGCGGCGGGTCACCTATGGTCAGTTGCTGGGCCTGATCCGGGGCGCAGCCAACATGTTTGCCGATCTTGGCGGCCCCGCGCCCGGCGTTGCCTATATGCTGCCCTCGCTGATCGAAACCTACGTGACCCTGTGGGGCGCCGAAACCGCCGGTTACGCGGTGCCGATCAACTTTTTGCTGCAGGTCGAGAGCATCGTTGACCTGCTGCGCGCCTCCGAGGCGAAAATTCTTGTGACGCTCGGGCCGCATCCGCAGCTGGATATCTGGGAAAAGTCGCTGGAAATCCGCGACCAGATCCCCGGCCTGACCCTGGTGCGCATCGCGCCTCCGGGGACGCCGCCGGTCGAAGGTGTGGTGGATTTCGCCGAAGCCATCCAGGGCCAGCCCATGGATCACCTGACCTTTGGCGCGGCGCGCTCGGGCGATGATGTGGCGGCCTATTTCCATACGGGCGGCACGACGGGCGTGCCCAAGCTGGTGGCCCATACCCATCGCGGGCAACTGGTCGCGGCCTTTGGTGGCGCAACCATGTGCGGATACCGCCCCGACGACGTGTTGACCGCGACACTGCCGCTGTTCCACGTGGCGGGAACAATCGCCGCCGGGCTCAGCGCGTTCATGTGCGGTGTTGAATTGGTGGTGATGTCGCCGGGCGGGCTGCGCACTCCGACGATTGTGTCCGGGTTCTGGCGTCTGGTGGAGCAGCACAAAGTAACACTGGTTGGCGGAGTTCCGACCGCGCTGGGTGCGGTGCTGCAGGTTCCGGCCGACGGGTATGACCTCAGCCGCGTGCGCGCCGGTCTGACCGGGGCGGCCTTGCTGCCCCCTGCGGTCGGGGCGCATTTCCGCGAGGTGACAGGTGCGACCCTGTTTGAACTTCTGGGCATGACCGAGGCTTCGGGGCTGGTCAGTATTGATCCGCTGTCGGGCGCTGGGGCCGTCAGTTCGGTCGGCTGGCCGCTGCCTTATTCTCAGGTTGATATCCTGCGCCTGACGGCAGAGGGCGCGTTGGGCGATACCTGCGACGTGGACGAGATCGGCGTGATCGCCATCAAGGGCGCGCATGTCTCGCCCGGCTATCGCGACGCGAGCCAGAATGCGGGCGTGTTTGAAGGCGGATACCTGAACTCGGGCGATCTGGGTTACAAGGACGCGGATGGGCGGATTTACATCGCGGGCCGGTCCAAGGATCTGATCATCCGCAGCGGCCACAATATCGACCCGGCCATGATAGAAAATGTCCTGACCGACCACCCCGCCGTGGCCATCGCCGCCGCCGTGGGCAAACCCGACGCCTATGCCGGAGAGCTGCCGGTGTGTTTCGTGCAGCTGATCGACGGGGCCGACGTTACGATGGACGAGCTGCAGGAACACGCTCACGCGCATATTGACGAACGCCCGGCCTGGCCGAAACAGATTTTCATCGTGGATGAGGTCCCGCTGACGACGGTGGGCAAAATCTACAAGCCAAGCCTGCGCCTTGAGGCGGCAAAACGCGCCGTGGCCGAACTGGTCCGCTATGAACACAAACTGCCCGAGGCGCAGATTGCCGTCACCGATGGTGGCGCGCGCGGGATGCATGTGACGGTGACGCTGCCCGAGCAGAACCGCGCGGATATCCCAAAGGTTCAGGATGCCCTGGCCGAGTATCTGTTCTCGGCGACGGTCGAAATCGGATAACCCAAACCAGCCGGGGAAAGGCGTCGTGCGGCGCCTTCCCGATGCCAGCACCCAACCTATTCCAAATCACAACGCAAACGGAATTCCCCAAACCCACGTCGATCCTGTTCTCGACGCAACGTTCATCTGTAAGGCGCTTTTATTGTGTGCAGCGACATGTTCTCTCGCACTCAAACCGAAACCAGCGCCAGAATCATCACGGAGGCTGCGGCCATGAAAACCGAAATCACCGAACTCTTTGGCATCGAACGCCCGATCCTTCAGGGCGGGATGCATTATGTGGGCTTTGCCGAACTGGCTGCCGCTGTCTCGAATGCGGGCGGGCTGGGCACGATCACTGGGCTGACACAGAAAACACCCGCCGATCTGGCCAATGAGATCGCGCGCTGCAAGGACATGACCGACAAGCCCATCGCGGTGAACGTGACCTTTCTGCCCACCGTCAATGCGCCGGACTATCCGGCCATCATCAAGACCATCATCGAAGGCGGCGTCACCGTGGTTGAAACCGCCGGGCGCAACCCGTCGCAGGTGATGCCGTATCTCAAGGATGCCGGGATCAAGGTGATCCACAAATGCACCTCGGTCCGCCATGCGCTGAAAGCGCAGGAAATCGGCTGCGATGCCGTCTCGGTTGACGGGTTCGAATGCGGCGGACATCCGGGTGAGGATGACGTGCCCAACATGATCCTGCTGCCTCGCGCTGCAGATGAGCTGGAAATCCCATTTGTCGCGTCCGGCGGCCAGGCGGATGGTCGCTCGCTGGTGGCCTCGCTGGCGATGGGCGCGTCGGGTATCAATCTGGGCACCCGCTTTGTGGCCACCAAAGAAGCCCCCGTGCACCAGAACGTCAAAGATGCCATCGTCGCCGCGTCCGAGCTGGACACACGCCTGGTCATGCGTCCGCTGCGCAATACGGAACGGGTTCTGACCAACCCGGCGGTCGAACGTATTCTGGCCACTGAAAAGGCAAAGGGCGATGCCATCCAGTTTGAGGACATCATTGATGAAGTGGCTGGTGTCTACCCGCGTGTCATGCAGGACGGGGACATGGATATTGGCGCCTGGTCCTGTGGCATGGTTGTGGGCCTGATCAATGACATCCCATCCTGTCAGGAGCTGCTGGATCGGATTATGTCCGAGGCTGATCAGATCATCGCCAATCGCCTCGCCGGGTATAACAACGCCTAATAGACCGGGCATAAGAAACCAACCAGTGGTAGGAGCGCAGAATGACCGACGAAAACGCAACCCAGCCAGGTGTAATCACGGAAAAACTGGGATCTGCCCTTCGTGTGACCATGTCGAATCCGGGAAAGAAAAACGCGATCGACCGGGCGATGTATCTTGGCTTGGCCGACGCGCTGACCAACGCGGCGAATGACCCGGACATCCGGGTGGTCTGGCTGCGGGGCGCGGATGGGGATTTTACCAGCGGCAACATGGTGAGCGACTTCCACAATTCTGCGTCCGGCGATCATCCTCCGGTCGTTGCTTTTTTGGAAGCGCTGATTAAGTTTCCCAAGCCGATCGTTGCTCAGGTCGAGGGTGTCGCCATCGGTGTCGGGACCACCATGTTGATGCATTGTGACCTGATCTACGTGGCCGAAGAAACTCTGTTTCGTATGCCCTTCGTCAACCTTGGGTTGGTGCCCGAAGCTGGTTCCAGCTATATCGTGCCGCGATTGATGGGGCAGGCTAAAGCTGCCGAGTTGCTTTTGCTGGGCCGGATGTTCTCGGCGCAGGAAGCGTTGGAAACAGGACTGGTTAGCCGGGTCGTCAGCCCGGAAGACCTGGAAACAACCGTGGCCGCGGCTGTTGCTGAACTCGGCGAGCTGCCACCCAATGCGGTTATGAAAACCAAAGCACTGTTGCGTCGCCCTCTGACCGGCGACCTTTGGAGCCGGGTGACGGAAGAGTTAGTAGACTTCGGAGAAGCGCTGCAAAACGATGAATTCAGCGAAGCTTTCTCGGCGTTCGTAGAAAAGCGCAAACCAGTCTTCAAATAAGCCAAAAGCTACTGGGGAGCGGGCGACGTATCCCGCGCGATTCGGGCGTGTGCGGCCGCATGGATATCTTTATCTGTGGCTGCACATGTCGTCGCGCAATCGTGAAGATGCAGCGGTCAGCTCCAGGTCGAGTCCAGAGCGTCGAAAGCCGCTTCGACATTCGGGTCCTTTTTCTTGGCGGACAATGTCACAAACCGTAGACAGGTTTCAATTCTCACGCGATCCGAGACGGCCAGCCCACGGTTTTGCATTTCTTCCAGTGCAATGGATTCTCGGCACAGGCTGAGGCCAATGCCGGACCGAACCATTGCCAGCATCGAAGGCTCCTGATCGACAAGGCAAACCGGTTCGGGTTGGGTGTCGAGGTCACCATAAATTCTGGTAAGCAGCCGTTGATGTACGGAATTTTGGGGTGTCCCAATCCATGGCATTGTGGCCAATTCGGACCAATCTTTTCCCTGAATACGGTTTCGCCATCCAGCGGGCGCGATGACGCGATAAGTGAACTTGGTCAGTTCTCGCTGATAAAAAAGCGAGCCGGTCTGGTCTTCGGTCTTGGGCTCAAATTCTTCCAATTCCCCAAGAAAAAAGCCGACATCCAGTTGATCGTTGATTAGCCGATTGATCACGTCGCCGCTTATCCCGTGAACCAGTTTGGTTTGAAGATCAGGGTACCCATCTACCAACGCAGCCAGAAACGTACCCAAGCGAATGAAATCGGGATCGACGATTGTACCCAGACGCAAGGACCCGCGTACGTTGCCATTGATCCGCCGAGCAGTCTGGCCAAATTCGGAGATCGCATTCTGAACCTTCTCGGCCTTGGCCACAAGCGCTTCACCGTCGCGTGTCAGTTCAACACCCTTGGAGGTTCGGTGAAATAATTCCAACCCGGTGTCTTCGGCCAGCCTTTTAAGCTGAAGGCTGACGGCTGGCTGGGTCAGGTGCAGGCGCTTTGCCGCGCGCGAGATGTTTCCTTCCTGCGCAACGGCGACGAAGGCGTTCAAAATGCGGATGTCGGTAATTGGTCTCATATTAACGCTGCTTATATCACTTGGTATGATTAGTCATTGGATTTGTTTTGTTTGGATTTGGCAGATTGAGGTCAACCCAAGGAGGAGGCATCCATGACGACGACAGCAATCGGCCATTATATCAATGGCGAGGTTTATGGTGGTGCGCGCACCAATACTCAGGACGTGTTCAACCCGGCGACGGGGGCTCTGACGGGGCAGGTTGATCTGGCCTCGGCGGGGGATGTGGACAAGGCGGTTGCGGCGGCGAAAGCTGCGTTTCCGGCGTGGTCGAACATGCCTCCGATCCGCCGCGCGCGGTTGATGAACAAGTTCCTGAACCTGCTGAACGAGCACAAGGACGATCTGGCCCGCGCGATCACCGCCGAGCATGGCAAGGTCTTCACCGACGCCCGTGGCGAGGTTGAGCGCGGCATCGATATCGTCGAGTTCGCCTGCGGCATCCCGCAGCTGCTCAAGGGCGATTTCACCGATCAGGTTTCGACCGGCATCGACAACTGGACCCTGCGCCAGCCGCTGGGCGTGGTGGCGGGCGTGACCCCGTTCAACTTCCCGGTCATGGTGCCGATGTGGATGTTCCCGGTGGCGATTGCGGCGGGCAACACGTTTGTGCTCAAGCCCTCGCCGACTGACCCGACGCCGTCGCTGATGTATGCCGAACTGATGAAAGAGGCCGGCTTCCCCGATGGCGTCTTCAACGTGGTGCAGGGCGACAAGGTGGCCGTGGACGCGCTGCTGGAGCACCCGGACGTGCAGGCGATTTCCTTCGTCGGTTCGACCCCGATTGCGAACTACATCTACGAGACCGGCGCCCGTCACGGCAAGCGCGTGCAGGCGTTGGGTGGGGCCAAGAACCACATGCTGGTGATGCCCGACGCCGATCTGGACAAAGCCGTCGACGCGCTGATGGGCGCGGCCTATGGCTCGGCCGGCGAGCGCTGCATGGCGATCTCGGTGGCCACGCTGGTGGGCGACGTGGCCGACAAGATCGTGCCGATGATCGCGGAGCGTCTGGCCTCGCTGAAGGTCAAGAACGGGGTCGAGATGGACGCCGAGATGGGTCCGATCGTCACCAAGGCCGCGCATGAGCGGATCACCGGCTATATCGCCAAAGGTGTCGAAGAAGGCGCTGATCTGGTGGTCGATGGCCGTGGTTACACGGTTGAAGGTCACGAGGATGGCTATTGGATGGGCGGCACGCTGTTCGACAATGTCACCAAGGACATGACCATCTACAAAGAGGAAATCTTTGGCCCGGTTCTGGCCTGTGTCCGCGTCGACAGCTTTGCCGAGGGTGTGCAGCTGATCAACGACCACGAGTTCGGCAATGGCGTGAGCATCTTCACCCGCGACGGCAACGCCGCGCGCGAGTTCGGACGTCAGATCCAGGTGGGCATGGTCGGTGTGAACGTGCCGATCCCGGTGCCGATGGCCTGGCACGGTTTTGGCGGCTGGAAAAAGAGCCTGTTCGGCGACACCCACGCCTATGGCGAAGAGGGCGTCCGCTTCTACACCAAGCAGAAGTCGATCATGCAGCGCTGGCCTGAAAGCATCTCAAAAGGCGCCGAATTCACAATGCCCGTCGCGCGCTGATTGTCTGGTTGGGAGGAGGAACCATGCAAAAACCCGAAGACGAAAAACTAGAAGGCGGTCCCCTGTCGGGGATCACCGTTCTTGACTTCTCGCGCGTGCTGGCGGGGCCGTATTGCACAATGGTGCTGGCCGATCTGGGCGCGCGGGTGATCAAGGTTGAAAAGTTCGGGACAGGCGACGACACGCGCGCCTTCCCCCCCTTTATCGACGCCGAAAGCGCCTATTTCATGAGCTTCAACCGGGGCAAGGAGAGCATCGTTCTGGATGTGAAATCGCCCCGCGACCGTGAATTGCTGGAGCGCCTGCTGGATACGTCCGATGTTCTGGTCGAAAACTTCCGCCCCGGCGTGATGGACCGCCTTGGCTATGGCGCAGAACGGCTGGCCAAGACGCATCCGCATCTGATCTATGCCTCGATCTCGGGCTTTGGCCACTCCGGCCCGATGACCGATCTGCCCGGCTATGACATGGTTGTGCAGGCCATGGGCGGCGTCATGAGCCTGACCGGCTGGCCCGGCGAACGCCCGGCGCGCGTTGGCACCAGCTTTGGCGATCTGGGCGCGGCCTTGTTCGGCGTGATCGGCATCCTGTCGGCGCTGTATAAGCGCACCAAGAACGCACAGGGCGAGCGGGTCGATATCGGCATGCTGGACTGTCAGGCCGCGCTGATGGAAACCGCGCTGGCACGGTATGATGTCGAAGGCGTCGTGCCCACGCGCACCGGGGATTGCCACCCCTCGCTGGCCCCGTTCGAGACGTTTCAGGCCAAGGATGAACGCTTTGTCATCGCCGCAGGCAACGACCAGTTGTTCCTGCTGATGGCCGATGCGCTGAACGCACCTGATCTGGCGATGGACCCGGATTTTGCGTCCAACGATCTGCGGGTGCGCAACCGTCCCAAGATGGTTGAGGCGATCGAGGCCGTTACTACCAAAATGCCGATGGAACACTGGCTGGACGCGTTGAACGAGGCTGGTGTGCCCTGTGGCCCGGTCAACACCATCGACAAGCTGCTGGACCATCCGCAACTGCTGTCGCGCAACATGATCGTTCAGGTCGAGGGTAAGGGCAAAACGCCGTTCCGCACCGCTGGCAACCCGATCAAGCTGTCGGCCTACAAGGATATGGACCCTGACCAACCGCAGGTCGCGCCGGGGCTGAACCAGCACCGCGAGGCGATTCTGGCCGAAAAGATGGCGGATTTCGAATCCTACGATCAGAACCGCTCGGCCAAGGTCAAGCACAGCGATGAAGCGCCCGCCGAGGGCACCAACTGGACCGATTTTGGTCTCAAAAACTGAATCAGATTCCGGGAGAAAACTCATGACGACCAACAAGACCAAGGCCAAAGCCGCCGACACCGCCAAGAAAGCCGCACCCGAAGCCAAATCCGAGCGCATCGCTCTTGAGGAAATCATCGTTGAACGCCGTGAAAGCGTTGGCCTGATCACGCTGAACCGGCCCAAAAGCCTGAACGCACTGAACCTGCAACTGGCCGCCGAGGTGATGCAAACCCTCAAGGAATTCGACGCCGATGACCGCATCGGTGCCGTGGTCATCACCGGCAGCCCCCGCGCCTTTGCTGCGGGTGCCGATATCGAGGAAATGGCCGAAAAGCACCTGGTGGACCTGCTGGCAAATGACATCTTTGCCGACTGGGATCAGATGCGGTTCATTAAGAAACCCGTTATCGCTGCCGTCAGCGGCTTTGCGCTGGGTGGCGGGTTTGAACTGGCGCTGATGTGCGATTTCATCATCGCCAGCGAAGACGCGCAATTTGGTCTGCCCGAGATCAAACTGGGCATTCTGCCGGGTATTGGGGGTTCTCAGCGCCTGACCAAATCGATTGGCAAAGCGTTTGCGATGGACCTGATCCTGACCGGGCGGACAATTGGCGCGGCCGAAGCCAAGGAATCGGGCATCGTCGCCCGCGTGGTTCCTACCGAAGATCTGCTACAAACTGCACTGGAGGCTGCACATCAGATCGCCGGTCTGAACGCCCCTGCCGTGGCAATGGCCAAAGAAGCGGTGAACAACGCGCTTGAGACAGGGCTGACCCCGGGCGTGCTGCATGAACGCCGCCTGTTCCAGGCCGCGTTCGCGACCGATGGCCAAAAAGAAGGCATGGCGGCGTTTATCGCCAAGCGGGCACCCGTATTCCGCAACCGCTGAGGCATGGCGGAACAAGCCATGTCACTGGTCAATGTTGAAAAAAAAGGGCGTTCAGGCATCATCTGCCTGAACCGCCCCGAGGCGATGAACGCCCTGAATCTTGAGATGATCCGCCAGATAGACGCGGCCCTGGACCAGTTCCAGGACAATCCGGCCGTGTTCTGCGTGGTTCTGACATCCTCCAGCGACCGGGCCTTTTGTGCCGGGGGCGATATGCGCCGGGTGCGCGAGCTGGTTCTCGCCGAGCAGCTGGACGAGGCCGAGCAGTTCTTTCGGGAGGAGTACGCCCTGATCGAACGGATCGCCGGGTTTCCCAAACCTTATATCTCGGTGATTGACGGGATTTGCATGGGCGGCGGTATGGGCTTGTCGGTGAACGGAGCCTACCGTATCGCGACCGAGCGTGCACTGTTTGCCATGCCGGAAACCGCAATCGGGTTCATTCCCGATGTGGGCGGCAGCTATTTCCTGTCACGTATGCCGCATCATTGCGGTGTCTGGATGGGCCTTACCGGGGCCTCGGTTCGCGGGTTTGATGCGCATGGTCTTGGGATTTCGACCCATATGACGGGGACAGAATCCCTGCCTGCACTGATGAAGGCCCTGTGTCATTCAGACCATTCGATCGACGATATCCTGACTGATTTGTGCGTCACGAACGTAAATCAACCAAGTATATTGATGTTGTCCGATACGTCCGGCTGTTTCAGTCCCACATCGCTAAGCGCCATTGCCGAATGCCTTCAAAAACGCCCCAGTAAACGCAAAGAGGCGGCTCTTAAGGCTCTGCGAAAGGCGTCTCCGCGTAGCTTGCTGGAATCCCTGAACCTGTTGCGCAATGGAAAACATCTGACTCTATCCGAATGTCTGGAACAGGAATTCGAAGCTATGCGGATGGCCATACGCCACCCCGATCTTATCGAAGGTGTCCGGGCAGTGCTGGTCGACAAGGATCATAGCCCGAACTGGCATTCGCGCAGTAACTAATATTAAGGGCGCTAACCTTCCGGCAACAGGAAGGACTGCGATGACCCAAGGCTCAGAAGATTTAAACTGCGTGATTGTGGCGGACGGTTTGGCCAAATGTGATTTGGCTAATCGTTCTTCGGAAACCCCTCAGAACAAGGTGTACTGCTCAAGGGTGGGCAAGAATACTTGTATCTGGACGTAAATCCTCGTCGGTTATTTGTGTTACATGAGTAGGCCCCCGACGGATTTTGGCGTCAGGGCCCGGAGCAGGATGTTTTGATCGCGCGCGCAAAACTAACCGCACCACGGTTGGGACGATGTGCACCGAGCCGGCTACTTGCCGGATATGAAACACGGCACGTGATTGAGTTCATGGGCTGTGACTATCCTGCGCATGGACCCGTGGCATTGCCTGTAGGTACAATGAAGCCGGAGCCTAAGAACAGCCGGAATGAGTGATGCTGCAAGTCTCAAACCTGATAAATTCCCATACCGAGTGGCTGACCGACCGGGTGATCCACTATGCGCATAAAAGGGACTATACTCAGTTCTCATCCACCCTGCGTGAAGCTTGGAGGATTTCGGTCATCGGGCTCAGTGAACCTCTGGTCGATTTGATTGAAACCGCTCATTCTAAAACGCTGCCTCATGAAGCTATGCTGGATCACGCTTCTGAGTTTGGGGTGCAGCAGGGGCTCAAACATCGGGCGCGTGGGATAAACATAGTGGACTTCGTCGGGCTGATGAAGCTGTACCGAAACGCCTATCTGGATTTGGTGGTCGAAAAATCCAACCCGGACAATCAGCGCGAGGAGCTGCGTAACCTGATCTTGGAACTTTTTGATGCTATGGAGACCGGTCTGATCAAGACGTGGCAAGCTACGAACAGCTCTGATCGGCTAGAAGAACTTCAGACGCTTAACCGATCGTTGAGTAACGAAAAGAACAAATACCTGACCGTGTTCGAGAGTATAGCTGAGCCTGCGATCTTGCTGGACAGCGAGAACAAACCCACACATGTCAATGTCGCGGCCAATCGTATTCTACTAGGTCAGATGCAATCCGGTGCCGGATACTACACCGAAATTCAGTCGGCGGCTTTGTCGCAGATCGTTGCGAAATTGTTGAGCGCCCACGGTCCGTCGCTGGAACCTGTTGTGCTTGATACCCCACACGGCGCCCGCTTTTTCGATGTCGCTATCCAGGAAATGCTTGATGTCAGCGAGAAATTTGCAGGGCGCGTTATTATTCTGCAAGACATCACAGACTACCTGAAAGCCATAGATGCCGCGCGCGAGGCCGACCGCGCCAAGACCGTGTTTCTGAATACGATCAGCCATGAAATCCGAACTCCTATCAACAGTATTCTGGGCTTAACCCGCCTGTTGGAAGAAGACTTGGCTCCGGCTACCAACGACAAGCTACTCAGTATCCGGGCGTCGGGTACGGTTCTGGCCTCACTGATTGAAAATGTGCTGGGTTTGTCCAAGGCGGAAAACGGCGCATTGCAACGCGTGGATCAGGATTTCGACCTTGATGAACTTTGCAGTTCTATTGCGCAGATTGTTTGGGTGCATCAGCCTTCGGAGCAGTCACAGTTCAAGCTGCGGATCGCGCCCGAAGTATCGCGGCATTTGAACGGTGATATGCACAAGTTGCGACAGGTTTTGTTGAACCTTTTGTCCAATGCGCGCAAATACGCGTGCGAGGGCGAGGTGGTTCTCAATGTCACGGCTGAGGGCTGCGGAGCACCTGATAGAACACGCCTGATGTTCAAAATTGTAGATTCCGGTCCCGGAGTTCCGGAAAGCGCCGTATCCGATCTTTTTGAGCCGTTCACGCAAATCGCGCAGGGCGACAATTTGGGGCTGAATACAGGGACAGGGTTGGGGCTGGCGATAAGCCACCGATTGGTGAGTTTTCTGGGCGGACGGTTGGAATATCTGCCGAATCCCACGGGCGGCAGTATCTTTACATTTGCGATTGAAATGCGGGTGCTAACGGGAAAGACCCCCAGCCAACCCAGTGGCCGTAAGGTTCTTGTTGTCGAAGACGACCCGTTGAATGCCACTGTGATAGAGGGCTATCTGAGCGAGCTAGGAAATCACGTGGTTACAGCCAGCAGTTTCGCTCAGGCCAGAGACGTTCTGAAGAATCCAAATTTTGATGTTGTAATCACCGACTTTCAATTGGGCTCGCATACGGGGCTGGATGTGGCGCAGCATGTCAAGTCTGTCGGTGCGAATTACGGCCATAGCATTCCAGTAATTGTCGCAACAGCAGCTTTGCCGCAAGATGGGCTGAATATGTTGCGTAAATCGGGTATCAGCCGTTTTCTGGAGAAACCATTTACCAAGGCTGAACTTGGAGCTGCTCTATCCGGCGCTATTGCTGCTGATGACACGCAATCGGAAACTGCCTCGATTCAAAACGCGATTGCAGATGCAAATCTAAGGCAAATCTTTGCCGATCTTGGTGTGCAAAGGGGGTGCGCGGTTGCGGACAAGTTCTTTGAAAGCTGTCCCGATTTGGTTTCCAAATTGAATGCTGCATTAATTGCGGGTGACCACTCGGGCATAGCCGAATTAACTCACCAATTGACCGGAGCCGCAGGTTTTGTTGGTGCCACTCGGTTGGTTGCATTGGCCAAAGAACTGAACCAGCGCAGCAAACAAACCGACGATGCAACGTCCATCAAGCAAAAGCTGCATGAGGTCGAGACCGAAAGTCTGCGCGCAACCAAGGCGTTGCATGAGCTGGTGCAGGAATTGTCGAACGCCCCGAAAGCAGGGGCCTGACTGAATTATGGGTTTTGCGTCAGTCGTGCGCTGTCCTTCGCATGATGTTGCAGATAGGTGCGGATCAGGAACTGATCGTCTTTCGGCAACCCGGTGCGGGGTCCCATCACCTTAAGGTGGCTGGTCCACTGGTTCGCGGTGTAGTGATCGGGAATGCGGCGTTGATGGCAGGCGGTGCAGCGCTTGGCGAACAGCGGCTCGGCGCGCGCCCAGATCTGACTCAGATCGGATTGCAGCGCGGGGTCGTGTAGCCACCCGCGCAACTCCGTCCGGGTCCATGTCAGCCCGGTTTCCGGATCCTCCTGCGTGTCGGTCAGGATCAGATCGCCCACTGCCGATTTTGGCACCGTGGCCGACAGCACACGAATGCCGGGGGCTGCATAGATCACGCGTTCAGCCCCGGACTGGGTCCATCCGGTGATACGGACCTGCACCCAATCGTCCTGACGGCTCAGTACCTGCAGCGGTGTTGCAACAAAGACCCGGCCGGGTTTGCCATCGGTTGAAGGGGTTAGGTGGATGGCGCTCATCTGATCCAGATACTGCAGATCGGGGTCGGCCTGTGCGACTTCGGTCAAACCAAGAGCCGCGCAAAGAATAAGGAGGCGGTACAGTCTAAACATTTCGGCACCTGAAGGGAAAAAGGCGCGCGCCCGAAAGCGCGCGCCAGTAGGGAGGTTAGGATCAGCCCTCTGCCGGGGCGGTAAAGACGTTCACCTCGGGCAGTTCGCCGGTATATTTCTCGACTTCTGCCATGCCGGTGTGACCGCAGTTACCCTGCGCCAGGCTGGATGTGCCGCGACCAACAGTCAGACAGTTGACGTCGCCATATGCGTCCAGCGAGCCCAGCTCACCGCCATTGACCGGATCGTACCAGCCGCCTTCGAAGATGCGGATCACGCTGGGGCGGATATCGTCCGATACGATGGCCCCCACCAGAACCTGACCGCGATCGTTGAAGACGCGCACGATATCCCCATCCGCGATGCCACGGGCGGCGGCGTCCTGCGTGTTGATCATGCAGGGCTCACGTCCGCCAACCACGTATTTCTCGCGGGTGACCGTGCCGCACAGCTGCGAGTGCAGACGGTATTGCGGGTGCGCCGAGTCGATATGCAGCGGGTAGGGCGCGTTGCCACCCAGACGCTCTTCGGGTTCGTACCATGTCGGGTGCGGACCACAGTCGTCATAGCCCATCTTCTCGATATTACGTGAGAAGATCTCGATCTTACCGGTCGGCGTGCCCAGCGGCTCCAGCAGCGGGTCGTCGCGGTAATCAGCATAGCGGACGAACTGCTTGGCGCTTTCGGGGATGTCAAAGACCACGACACCGGCGTCCCAGAACTCGTCAAAGCTGGGAACGTCAATGCCTTTGCCCGGACCCTGTTTGGCGGCATCTTCATAGAAGCCCTGGATCCAGCCCATCTCGTCCTTGCCTTCGGTAAAGGCGTCACCAGCACCCAGACGGGTGGCAATCTCGGTGAAGATGTCAAAGTCGGTGCGGGATTCGAACACCGGATCGACGATTTTCTTCATGCCAAGGATCGCCTTGAGCGAGTAGTCCCCGATATGCTCGATATCGTTGCGCTCGTAGGATGTGGTGGCGGGCAGAACGATGTCGGCAAAGCGCGCGGTTGCGGTCCACTGGAAGTCCTGCACAACAACCGTTTCCAGTTTCTGCCAGGCTTCGACCATACGGTTCCGGTCCTGCTGGTGCGAGAACGGGTTGCCGCCGGTCCAGTAGACCATCTTCACTTCGGGGAAGGTGGTACGGGTGCCGTTAAAGTCGAACTCTTCGCCCGGACGTTCCAGCATCTCGACAATCCGGCTGACCGGGATCGAGGCCGCGCCGGCCTGTGTCAGCCATGCTGCGCCTTCGACCGCTGCGCCGCCATCCGAGATACCCGGCAGAACAACCGAGTCCGCCGACGGTGCGCCACCGTTGGCATAGTGGTAGCTGAGGCCAAAGCCGCCGCCCGGCAGACCAATCTGACCCAGCATCGAGGCCAGAGTGACCAGCATCCAGTGCGACTGTTCGCCGTGGTGCTGACGCTGGATTGACCAGCCTGAACCCAGCATGGTGCGGTTGCTGGCGAACAGGGCAGCCAGTTCCTTGATCTGCTCGGCAGGGACTTCGCAGATTTCCGCAGCCCATTCTGGTGTCTTGGCAACGCCATCGCTTTCGCCGGTCAGATAGGGCAGGAAGTCTTCAAAGCCTGCGGTGTATTCGTCCAGGAAGTCGGCGTCATGCAGGCCCTGCGCATACAGCTCATGCGCGATACCCAGCATCATGGCGACGTCGGTATGCGGACGGATCGGAATCCACTCGGCATCGAAGAACTTGGCTGTTTCCGTGCGGATCGGGTCGATGACGATGACCTTCTTGCCGGTTTTGCGGAACTCTTCGTAGTAGGGATAGGTGTCGTGGTCAGCCACGGTCCAACCGATCTGGTTGGTTTTGACCGGGTCGGCGGCCCAGAAGACCAGTACGTCGGTGCTTTCGATCAAAACAGGCCAGACGGTCTGCTGTTCGTAAACTTCCAGCGTGCCCATCACGTGCGGCATGATGATCTGGCTGGCGCCGGTCGAATAGTCGCCCGAGCTGTTTACGAACTTGCCTTCCAGACCCACGTTCAGCGCACGGCGCAGCAGGTTCTGACAGTTATGCAGCTTGCCCGAGCTTTTCCAGCCATACGAGCCCGCATAAACGCCGGTCGGACCATACGTGTCGCTGACGCGTTTGAGTTCATTGGTGACCAGTTCCAGCGCCTGATCCCAGCTGACGCGCACGAATTCTTCGTTGCCGCGGCCTTCGGGGTTCGCACCTGCGCCACCTTCCAAATAGGCTTTGCGGACCATCGGGTATTTGATGCGCGAAGGCGAATAGACGCTGTCCATGACGCCTTCGAGCATTTCACTGGGATGGGGGTCTTGTTCCCAGGGGCGGATTTTGGTCCAGACGCCGTCTTCAACGGTGCCGTAGAACGCTCCCCAGTGCGAGCCCGACAGGACCTCGCCCGAGGTTGCGGCATGGGCCGCACCTGCACGCAACAATGCCGGAGCAAACGCGCTGAAGACACCCAGCGATGTGGCCCCTTTCAGCAGACTGCGACGTGACAGTTTGGTGGATGTATTAATGGACATTCTTCCCTCCATTACTTCGTCAAACGGGTCGAAAGGACTGGCCTTTCGGGTTTCTGAAGCGGCCCCCCGTCTTGGGTGTAGGGGATCGCTATGCGGTGTGGCTGATCCGACCTTCAGGTCGGGTCACGCTGCGGTTTGGGCCGCCTGTGCGTCGTCCCGACCAAGCGCCAGAGCGGCGCGGGCGGTTTCCGCGATCAGGGCGGGGTCGCGCTGCTGCTCACAGCGATGCGCGAATTGGGGCAGCCAGGTCAGGACGTATCGGTCCAGGAACTCTGACGGTGTCAGTGGCAGGTCGTCCCCCTGATCGACACGGTCCAGCAACTCGGCCATGACCTGAAGCTGAACGCCCAGATGGTCGGGGGGTTCCTTCAGATCGGTGGGCAGACGCATGTCCAGCTCTTGCAGAAGGGCGGCCATGTCGCGGGCGGGTTGTTGAAACAGCCGCCCGCTGCCACTGAGGTAGATCGAGGCATAAGGCAGAGCCCCGTGCTTGCCGCCCATGTCGAAGATCCGGCTGTAGGCGCGGACGATCCGATCATGCAGGGCGTCCAGGTCTTGTCCTTCGGCCATCTCGTCAGTGATCCACTGCACCAGAGGCTTCAGCGCTGGATAGGTGGCGCATTCTGCCAGAAACCTCAGACCATCGTCGCTGCGATAAGCCTGCAGTTCGGGCCGGGTCGGGGGGCACAGCAGAAGCTGTGCCAACCACCGATAGGCTGCGCTGCGGGGCAGGGGTTCGGACCGATCAGCCATGGCTACCCGCTCCGCCTGTGTCCTTGGCGTTCAGCTGGAGGTACTTCTGAAGAATACGGTATTCTTCCTTGTCCAGCGTGATGAACCGTTTCATCGCTTTCAAAGAGCCAATCCACTGGTTCGCCAACGAATGTCCCGGATCAGGTTTCGAGTGGCAGGTGCCGCAGCTGGCGGAGTACATCTCGGATGTATATGTCCACAGCTGGTCCACGTCCGAGATCAGATCCTTGTCAGCCACCCAGCCGTCCAGGCTGACCTTGTGCCAGACCAGATCGGTGTCCGGGTCGGTTTCGGTGCCATGGTTCTGAACCAGGTCAATCTTGGCCTTTTTCACAGTCGCCTCAAAGATACGCTGGCCGCGCAGAGCATAGACAACCTGTCCGACGCCATCCTGTTGCCAGCCTTCGACCTGAACATTCAGTGCGCCCTTGCTGCGATCTTGCACATGCATGTGGGTTGCAGCCAGAACCTGACCGATGACGTTTTCGCCTGCGGCCGCGTCAGCAGCGGTTTCATAGAGCGGCACAGTTTTGATCGGGTACAAATCCTCACCGGATGCGCCATGAGCAGCTTCGGCTGTCAGGTCTTCGAATTTCTTCTTATACCCTTGCGACAGGTCGGGCAGTTTGTGCGCGATGCCTTTGTGACAGTCGATACAGGTGTCACCCCGTTCGAACCCGGCCTGCATCAGCTCGGCCGCTTTAGGGCTTTGCAGTTTGAAGTCCATATGCTCGACCGCGTGACAGTTGCGGCATTCCAGCGAATCGTTGGCCTCCATCGTGGCCCAGACGCTTTGCGCCATCTCGGCCCGGTGGGCTTCGAATTTTTCAGGTGTGTCGATAACGCCCGTTACAAAGTGGCCGTAAAGCTCCTGCGATGCCTGAATTTTGCGGATCACCTTGGGGAACCACTTTTTCGGCACATGGCAGTCAGAACAGACCGCACCCACGCCGGATGCGTTCATAAAGTGAGGGGATTCCTTGTATTCCTTGTATACATTGTCCCGCATTTCGTGACACGAGATGCAGAACTCCATTTCGTTTGTGGCTTCCATCGCGGTGTTGAAACCGCCCCAGAAAATGACCCCGGCAATAAAGCCGCCGATCATGATGAAGCCAAAAGACAGGGCACCTGCAGGGCCCCAGAATTTTCGCCAGATTCGTCCAATCATCTGTTTCGCCTCCGATTATGCCGTCAGCATAGGCGGGGGCTGTAAACACGGTTTTTTGGGTCTTTGAACGGTTGGTAAAAGTATGTAAACGTCATGTAAACGCGCGGAGCCAGACAACATGCAAGCCAAGCAAATCCTGATCGTCGAGGATGATCCGACCAGCCTTGAGGCGATGGCAGGATATTATGAAGTCGAAGGCTACCGGGTCGTCCGTGCCCACGACAGCGACGAAATGGAGCGCGAACTTAAGCGGCACGTGATTGATCTGGTTGTCCTGGATATTCGCCTGCCCGGAAAGGACGGGCTGACCCTTTTGCGTGAATTGCGGGCAGAATCGGATGTACCTGTAATTGTCGCCAGTGCGCGCGGCGAGGACGTGGACAGGATCGTCGCGTTGGAAATTGGTGCTGATGATTATTTGCACAAACCCGTCAACCTGCGCGAATTGTTGGTGCGGACAAAGAACATACTGCACAGGGTCGCAATGCCGGCCGTTCCTCATTCGGAACAGGATGAGGTGCTCGAGTTCAACGGGCTTACTCTTGATCGCGGCGCACGCACATTGACAGCAGCAAATGGAGAAGACGTTCACCTCACGCGCGGCGAGTTTGAACTGCTTAGCTATCTCGCCCAACGCCCCAAACGCGTGCTGCAACGAGATCAGTTGCTGGACTGTCTATCAGGTCGCGACTGGCAACCCTTTGATCGCACCGTAGATGTGATCATTGGACGACTGCGGAACAAAATTGAAGAGAATTCAAAAGCGCCCGAAATTCTGGTGACCGTTCACGGGGTAGGTTACGTGTTCATGGGGGCTTAGCCCTTAACCTACCGCGAAACGCGGAAAGGCGCCCGTTTGGGCGCCTTTTTGAGTTTTATGTGCCTTGGATCAGTCGATCATGGGCAGGAGCTTGTCCAGCGACTGCTTGGCGTCGCCATAGAACATGCGGGTGTTTTCCTTGAAGAACAGCGGGTTTTCGATGCCCGAATAGCCGGTGCCCTGACCACGCTTGGACACAAACACCTGCTTGGCCTTCCAGCATTCCAGAACCGGCATCCCGGCGATGGGGCTGTTGGGATCTTCCTGCGCCGCAGGGTTCACGATGTCGTTCGACCCGATCACGATGGCCACATCCGTTTCCGGGAAGTCATCGTTGATCTCGTCCATCTCCAGCACGATGTCATAAGGCACCTTGGCCTCGGCCAGCAGCACGTTCATGTGACCCGGCAGACGACCGGCAACGGGGTGGATCGCGAAACGCACCTCTTTGCCCTTGGCGCGCAGCTTTCGGACCAGTTCAGAGACAGACTGCTGTGCCTGTGCAACCGCCATACCGTAGCCCGGAATGATGATCACGCTGTCAGCGTCGTTCAGAGCTGCGGCAACGCCATCGGCGTCAATGGCCACCTGCTCGCCCTCAACTTCCATCTGCTCACCCTGCGGGCCGCCAAAGCCGCCCAGGATCACGCTGACAAAGTGCCGGTTCATCGCCTTACACATGATGTAGGACAGGATCGCACCCGACGAGCCCACCAGCGCACCCACCACGATCAGCAGGTCGTTGCCGAGGCTGAAGCCAATGGCCGCCGCAGCCCAACCCGAGTACGAGTTCAGCATCGACACAACCACCGGCATGTCTGCGCCACCGATACCCATGATCAGGTGATAGCCGATGAACAGCGCCGCCAGTGTCATCAGGATCAGCGGGAACAGACCACCCGACGCAGTGTACCAGATCAGGCAGATCAGCGAGAGACCCGCCGCCGCCGCGTTCAGCGCGTGACCGCCGGGCAGCTTGGTCGCCGCCGAGGTCACCTTACCCGCCAGCTTGCCATAGGCCACGACCGAACCGGTAAAGGTGATCGCACCGATGAAGATGCCCAGGAACAGTTCCACATGCAGGATCGTCAGCTCGGCCGCCGTCTTCTTGGCGATCAGCTTGGCAAAGGCGCCCAGATCCGACAGGTCCGCCTGGTTCGCCGCATCCGCAATCGCCATGACCTGCGCGACGTTGCCGATCTCAAAATGCGCGTTGAAGCCCACAAACACAGCCGCCAGACCCACGAGGCTGTGCATCGCGGCCACAAGCTGCGGCATCTCGGTCATCTGCACGCGCTTGGCGACGTAAGAGCCAATCAGACCGCCACCTGCAATCAACAGCAGCGACAGCAGCCACAGGCCGGAACCGGGGCCCACAAGCGTGGCAAAGACCGCCAGCGCCATACCGACAATACCGTACCAGACGGCGCGCTTGGCGCTTTCCTGGTTCGACAACCCGCCCAGAGACAGGATAAATAGGACAGCCGCAACAACATAAGCGGCAGTGGTGAAGCCAATCATCTACCCGGCCTCCTTAAGATTTCTGGAACATGGCGAGCATGCGCCGGGTGACAAGAAAGCCGCCGAAGATGTTGATCCCAGCCATAAAGACCGACAGCGCCGCCAGCAGGATCACCAGGAACGAGCCCGACCCGATCTGCATAAGCGCCCCAACAATGATGATCGACGAGATCGCGTTGGTGATCGCCATCAGCGGGGTGTGCAAGCTGTGCGCCACGCCCCAGATCACCTGGAAGCCCACAAACACGGCCAGCACGAACACGATGAAGTGCTGCATGAAGCTGGCCGGAGCGACCAGACCCACCAGCAGCATCAGCGCGCCGCCCACACCCAGCAGGGTGAACTGCTGCTTGGTCTGCGCCTTGAACGCAGCGATTTCCTGCGCCTTTTTCTCTTCCGGGGTCAGTTCCTTGACCTCGGGCTTCTTCTGCGCCGCGATGGCCTGCACTTTCGGCGGCGGCGGCGGGAAGGTGATCTCACCCTCAAAGGTCACGGTCGAGCCGCGGATCACGTCATCTTCCATGTCGTGGTTGATCTGACCGTCCTTCTCGGGCGTCAGGTCAGTCATCATGTGACGGATGTTGGTCGCGTACAGAGACGACGATTGCGCCGCCATCCGGCTGGGGAAGTCGGTATAGCCGATGATGGTCACGCCATTGTCGGTCACAATCTTCTCATCCGCGACGGTCAGCTTACAGTTGCCGCCTTTTTCCGCCGCTAGGTCCACGATGACCGAGCCCGGCTTCATCGCCTCGACCATATCCTTGGTCCAAAGCTCAGGCGCCTCGCGGTTCGGGATCAGCGCGGTGGTGATCACGATGTCCATCTCGGGGGCAAGTTCACGGAACTTGGCCAACTGCGCGTTGCGGAATTCTTCGGACTGAACCGACGCATACCCGCCAGTGGCCGCGCCATCCTGCTGCTGCTCTTCAAAGTCCAGATAGACGAACTCGGCACCCATCGACTCGACCTGTTCGGCCACTTCGGGGCGCACGTCGAACGCATAGGTGATCGCGCCCAGCGACGTGGACGTCCCGATCGCGGCCAGACCGGCCACACCGGCCCCCACGATCAGAACTTTCGCAGGGGGTACTTTACCCGCCGCCGTCACCTGACCGGTGAAGAAACGGCCAAAGTTGTTGCCCGCCTCGATCACGGCACGGTAGCCCGCGATATTGGCCATCGACGACAGCGCGTCCATCTTCTGCGCGCGGGAAATACGCGGCACCATCTCCATCGCGATCACGTTCGCGCCTTTGGAATTGGCCAGCTCCATCCCGTCTTCATTGCCCGCAGGGTTGAAGAACGAGATCAGCGTCTTGCCCTTGGTCAGACGCTTCAACTCGGTCTCGGTGGGCTGACGCACCTTGGCGACAATATCGCAGTCTTTCCACAGCGCAGCAGCGGTCTTGATAACCTCAACCCCTGCAGCTTCATAGGCAGCATCCGAAAAACCTGCCGCAAGACCAGCCCCCTTCTCAATGGCGCAGTCATAGCCAAGTTTCTGCAACTGCAAAGCGGACTCGGGCGTCATCGCGACCCGGTTCTCACCGTCCAGTATTTCCTTTGGTGTGCCTAGCTTCATGGGTCTGGTCCTAATGGCGTTTCTTGGGCGGCATAAGGTCGGTGATCGTGCCTTCGAACATCTCGGCGGCAAAGTTCACCGTCTCGCTTAGCGTTGGGTGCGGGTGGATCGTGTGGCCGAGGTCCACCGCATCTGCGCCCATCTCGATGGCCAGAGCTGTCTCGGCGATCAGGTCGCCCGCGTTCGTGCCCACGATGCAGGCCCCCACTACGCGTTGATCTTCGGGATCGAAAAGCAATTTTGTGATGCCTTCGGACCGGCCATTGGACAGGGATTTGCCCGATGCAGCCCAAGGGAACACGCCTTTTTCGACCTTGATGCCTTTGGCCTTGGCCTCGGTCTCGGTCAGGCCACACCATGCGACCTCGGGGTCGGTATAAGCGACCGAGGGTATCAGCTTGGCGTCGAAGAACCGCTTGTGACCAGCGGCCACTTCGGCGGCGACCTTACCTTCGTGCACTGCCTTGTGTGCCAGCATGGGCTGGCCGACCAGATCACCGATGGCGAAAATATGCGGCACGCCTGTGCGCTGCTGGTTGTCCACGGCGATGAAGCCACGTTCATCCACCGCAACACCCGCCTTTTCTGCGTCGATTAGCTTGCCATTGGGCTTGCGGCCCACGGCGACCAGAACCTTGTCGAACGTGTCGGTGAAGCTTTCGCCCTTGTCATCCTCGAATGTGACTTTCAGGCCCTTTTTCTGAGGCTCAATCGCGGTCACTTTGGTCTTGAGGAAGATGTTCTCGTACCGGCCCCTAATGCGGTTCATCAAGGGTTTGACGATATCCTTGTCGGCACCGGGGATGATCTGATCCATCAGTTCGACCACGGTGATGTTCGACCCCAAAGCGTCATAGACGCAGGCCATTTCCAGACCGATGATACCGCCGCCCAGAACCAGCATCCGTTTGGGCACATCCGCCAGTTCCAACGCTCCGGTCGAGTCGATCACGCGATCGTCGTCATGCGGGATGAAAGGCAATTCAACAGGTTCAGAGCCCGCAGCGATGATGCACTGATCGAAAGAAACCGTCGTCATGCCATCATCGCCCACAACTTCGATCATGTTGGGGCCCGAGAAACGGCCATAGCCGCGCACGATTTGAACCTTGCGGCCTTTGGACAAACCGTCCAGACCGCCGGTCAGCTTGCCGACAACGCTGTCTTTGAAAGCGCGCAGCTCGTCTAGGTTGATCTTCGGTTTTCCGAAGCTAACCCCGTGTGCGCCCATCTCTTCGGCTTCGGTGATGACCTTGGCCACGTGCAGCAGCGCTTTTGACGGGATGCAGCCCACGTTCAGGCAGACACCGCCCAGAGTTGGATTGCGTTCGATCATGACCACCTTCTTGCCCAGATCGGCAGCACGGAAAGCTGCGGTGTAACCACCGGGGCCAGAGCCCAGCACAACCACCTCGGCATGTACATCGCCCTGACCAGTCGCCGTGCCGGTGGCAGCCACCGCTTGCGGTGCGGCGGCGGGTGCCTCTGCCGGAGCAGCGTCGGGCGTGGCCCCATCGGCGGCTTCCAGTGTCAGGATCAACGCACCTTCTGAGACGTTGTCGCCTTCGGAAACGGCAATCGAGACCACTTTGCCTGCGGCGGGCGAGGGGACCTCCATCGTGGCTTTGTCGGATTCCAGTTCGATCAGCGGGTCCTCGGCGGCGACAGTATCGCCGACCGAGACAAGAATGCTGATCACGGGTACATCGGAGAAATCACCGATATCGGGTACTTTGACGTCCATCTGATCTCTCCTTACCACATCAGCTTGCGCATATCGCCCAACAGCGTCTTGAGCGTCACGCAGAAGCGCGCAGCCAAGGCGCCATCGACGGCACGGTGGTCATAGCTAAGCGACATTGGCTGCATCAGGCGCGGCACAAATTCCTCGCCATTCCAGACCGGCGCCATTTTCGAGCGGGTCAGGCCCAAGATAGCCACCTCGGGTGCGTTGACGATGGGCGTAAAATGCGTGCCGCCGATACCGCCCAACGACGAGATCGTGAAGGTCGCGCCCTGCATGTCGCCCGATTTCAGCTCACCCGCGCGGGCCTTGCCGGACAGCTCCATCAGGTCCTTGGAAATCTCGACAATCCCCTTGCGGTCGGCATCCTTGATGACCGGAACCACCAGACCGTTGGGCGTGTCCGCAGCAAAACCGATATTGTAGTAGGATTTGCGGATCAGCTTGTCGCCATCGGGGTGGATGGACGAGTTGAACTCCCAATGCTGTTTCAGCGCACTGACCGAGGCTTTGACGACAAAACTCAGCAAGGTAACGCGATAGCCTTCTTCTTTGGCCATCGTGTCCATTTCCTTGCGGTACTTGTCCAGATCGGTGATGTCCGCCTCGTCATTATGCGTCACATGCGGGATGTTAAGCCAGGACCGGTGCAGGGCAGGGCCCGACAGCTTTTTGATCCGCGGCATTTCCACATCTTCCACGGGGCCGAATTTCGAGAAATCAACAACCGGGATCGGCGGAATGCCCATGCCGCCCGCCGCACCGGCAGCCGCCGGGGCCGCAGCGGTCGAGGTTTTCAGGAACTTGGTGACGTCTTCACGCAAGATACGACCCTTGCGGCCCGAGCCGTTGACCTTGGACAGGTCGATATCCAACTGGCGGGCAAAGGCGCGCACCGATGGCGACGCGTGGGCCTTGCCGAACCCACCATCCACAACGGGTGCGGGTGCCGGGGCAGCAGGCGCTGCCGGAGCGGTAGCAGGTGCGGCAGCAGGTGCGGGCGCAGTCTCGGCTGGGGCGGCAGAGGCCCCTTCGCCTTCCAGCAGCAGGATCAGCGCGCCCTCAGACACGTTATCTCCCTCGGCCACTTTGATTTCCTTGACGACACCAGCCGCGGGGGAAGGAACCTCCATCGTTGCCTTGTCGCTTTCCAACTCGATCAGCGGATCTTCGGCGGCGATCGTATCACCGACCGAGACCAGAATGCTGATGACCGGAACGTCCGAGAAATCCCCGATATCCGGGACTGTTACTTCGATTGCCATGTCTATGTCTCCTCGTGCCCCGTGGCCTTAAACCAACCGGGGGTTCGGCTTGTCGCCGTCAATTTCATATGTCTTGAGCGCTTTCTCGAGCTCGGCCTTGGTCACGGCACCTTCGCGGTACAGATCGACCATGGCGGCCGCCGCGATGTGGTTGGCATCGACTTCGAAGAACCGGCGCAGGTTCACCCGGCTGTCCGAGCGGCCATAGCCATCCGTGCCCAGCACGGTGTAGCGACCGGGCACGAAGGCGCGGATCTGCTCGGCGTAGTTCTTCATATAGTCGGTGGCCGCAATAATCGGGCCTTTGGCTTTGGACAGCTGCTCGGTCACGTAAGGCACACGTTCTTCGGCCAGCGGGTCCAGACGGTTGGCGCGCGCCGCGTCCTGACCATCGCGGGCCAGTTCGTTGAACGAGGTTGCCGACCAAATATCCGAAGTCACGCCGAAATCTTTCTTCAGCATCTCGGCGGCTTTCATCGCCTGAACCAGAATGGTGCCCGAGCCCATCAGATTGACGTGCTTCTTGCCGGGTTTCTTGACCTCCTGGAACCGGTAGAGCCCCTTGATGATGCCTTCTTCCGCGCCCATCGGCATATCGGGATGGACATAGTTTTCGTTCATCAGGGTCAGGTAGAAATAGATATCCTCCTGATTGCCATACATCCGTTGCAGGCCGTGCTGTATGATTACCGCGACCTCATAGCTGAAGGTCGGGTCATAGGTGATGCAGTTCGGAATGGTGCCCGCAAGGATATGGCTGTGCCCATCCTCGTGCTGCAACCCCTCGCCGTTCAAAGTGGTCCGTCCGGCAGTGCCACCCAGCATGAAGCCACGCGCGCGACTGTCGCCCGCTGCCCAGGCCAGATCGCCGATCCGCTGGAACCCGAACATCGAGTAATAGATAAAGAACGGGATCATCGCCACGCCGTGGTTGGAATAGGACGTCGCCGCCGCGATCCAGTCGGCCATGGCTCCGGCCTCATTGATGCCTTCCTGCAGGACCTGACCGTTGGTCGTTTCCTTGTAGAACATCATCTGATCGGCATCTTCGGGGGTATAGTTCTGACCCGCCGGGTTGTAGATGCCAACCGAGCGGAACAGCCCCTCCATCCCGAAGGTGCGGCTTTCATCGGGCACGATCGGAACCACGTTTTTGCCGATTCCTTTGTCACGCAGCAGCGTGGTCAGGATTCGGACAAAGGCCATGGTGGTCGAAATCTCGCGGTCCCCGGTGCCTTTGAGCTGCGCTTCGAACTTGGACAGGTTCGGGATATCCAGCGCGGGTGCGATGCTGTCGCGTTTGGGGAATTCCCCCCCCAACGCTTTGCGCCGGTCCGCGAGATAAGCCTTCTGTGCATTGTTAAGCGACACGAACGGCGCGTTGGGCAAATCTTCGTCGCTAACCGGGATTTGGAACCGGTCGCGGAAGGCGCGCAGTTGATCTTCGGCCAGTTTTTTTTGCTGGTGCGTGGTGTTCTGACCTTCGCCAGCCGAGCCCATGCCATAGCCTTTGACGGTTTTCACCAACAGGCAGGTTGGCGTGCCCTCATTCTCGGTTGCGCGTTTGAACGCGGTAAAGACTTTCTCAGGGTCGTGTCCGCCCCGGCGCAGCGCCCAGATTTGATCGTCGGTCCAGTCTTCGACCAAGGCGGCGGTCTCGGGGTATTTGCCAAAGAAATGTTCGCGGATATAAGCGCCGTCCTTGGATTTGAAGGTCTGGTAGTCCCCATCGACCGTCTCATCCATCAACTGGCGCAGACGACCGGAGGTGTCTTTCTCCAACAGCTGATCCCAGCCTTTGCCCCAGAGCAGCTTGATCACGTTCCAGCCTGCGCCGCGGAAGTCGCCCTCAAGCTCTTGCACGATCTTGCCGTTACCGCGCACAGGGCCGTCCAAGCGTTGCAGGTTGCAGTTGATGACAAAGATCAGGTTATCCAGACCTTCGCGCACGGCAAGGTCGATGGCACCCCGGCTTTCGGGTTCGTCCATCTCGCCGTCGCCCAGGAAACACCACACTTTGCGGTCTGCCATGTCGATATGGCCCCGGTTGTGCATGTATTTCATGAATCGTGCCTGGTAGATCGCCATCAACGGACCCAGACCCATCGAAACGGTTGGGAACTGCCAGTAATCCGGCATCAGCCACGGGTGTGGATAGCTGGACAGACCACCTCCGCTGACTTCCGAGCGGAAGTTTTCCAACTGCTCTTCGCTGATGCGACCTTCCATGAAGGACCGGGCATAGATGCCGGGGATCACGTGGCCCTGAAAGAACACCAGATCGCCGCCATGGATCGCTGATTTCGACCGCCAAAAGTGGTTCAGGCCAATGTCATACATGACCGCCGACGACGCGAATGAGGCGATGTGGCCACCATATTCGCTGCTGACCTTGTTGCGCCGCACCACGGTGGCCATGGCGTTCCAGCGGTTGATCGTGCGAATGCGCCATTCCATGTCCTGATCGCCTGGAAAGGCATACTGATCATCGACAGGAATGGTGTTCTGATAGGGCGTCGTTGCCGAAAACGGCAGGGTCGCCCCAGCAGCGCGCGCCTTTTGCACCGCTTTGTCCAGCAGGAAATGTGCGCGATTGGCGCCATCCCGTTCGATGACGTCTTCGATGGCGTCCTGCCACTCCTGAGACTCGATTGGGTCGATGTCGGGTTCAAGGTCTTTCATGTGGCAGGATCCTTTCTTGTGTATGTCCGGGCGTTAGCTGAAGAACTGCGCGCCGTTGGCAGAGATGGTCGAGCCGTTGATGAACTGACTGTCATCCGAGGCCAGGAAGGCCACGCAGCGGGCGATCTCCTCGGGCTCGCCCAGCCGTCCCGCCGGGATTTGGGCTATGATCGACTCGCGCACCTTCTCGGGTACGGCCATGACCATCTCGGTTGCGATATATCCGGGGCAGATCGCGTTGGCGGTGATGCCCGCGCGTGCGCCTTCCTGCGCCAGTGATTTTACGATACCCAGATCGCCCGCCTTGGTTGCAGCATAGTTCACCTGCGCGAACTGACCTTTCTGGCCGTTGATCGAGCTGATGACGATGATGCGACCGAATTTGCGCTCGCGCATACCGGGCCAGACGGGGTGGACGGTGTTGAACACACCGGTCAGGTTGGTGTCGATCACGTCTTTCCACTGGTCCGGGGTCATTTTGTGGAATGGTGCATCGCGGGTGATGCCTGCATTGGCCACGACAACGTCGATGGGTCCAAGGTCCGCTTCGACTTGGGCGATACCTGCGGCCGAGGCTTCGTAGTCGGCTACATTCCACTTGTAAGTCTTGATACCGGTTTCGGCGGTGAAGGCTGCGGCCTTTTCATCATTGCCCGCATAAGTCGCGGCGACATTATATCCTTCAGCCTTTAACTTTCTGGAAATCGCTTCGCCGATACCCCGGCTACCACCAGTTACAAGGGCAGTACGCGTCATTTTCAATTCCTCCAATTAGTCAGTAACTGTGACCTAACTCGCCTTGTTACGTAGCGTAATTTTCAGCGTACGGATAGGCCTGAGCGGAATACCAGCTATGCGTCTCAGGAAAAGTTTAACGTTAAACTATCTGAAAAAAGGTCACGCATAGCCTTGGGCGATTTACTTGATCCCTTCGCCATAGTTGCGGGATTTTGACATCTTGCCGATCCCCGGATTGAAAGAGTTCGTCGGATCGCAACACGTGTAATGCGTCGCAAGGTCGGGCTTGGCTTTATAGAGGTGCCCGACATTATGTTCCGCCGGATATTCGGCACCACGTGCGTCGAACAGCTTCAGCATCGCAGTTTTCAGTGCTTTGGGATCCGCCCCTTTGCGCACCACATAGTCCTGGTGCATCACGTGACACATGAAGTGGCCATAGTAGAGTTTGTGTACAATCTGATCGCTGATCTCGGGCGGCAAAACCTCAAGCCAATCACGATCATTGCGGCGCAGGGCTACGTCCAGCGCGATGATGTCCTCGACCTCATCTGCGTGGATCGCCATATAGCGCACCGCAGCGCCCGCAGCAGCAAACCGGTGCAGGCCCGCGATCTTGGCTTCGTGTGGCGTGCATTCGAAGAAACCTGCATCGCGTCCTTCGAAGAAGCCGGGCAACCAGTCGCGGATCGCCTCGATGCCCTCGTCCTTCATCTTCAGGATCAGATGATGTTCATAGGCGTCTCGGTATTCGGTCATCCTCTTGGGCAGGACCTGCGGCAGGAGGCTGACTGCGGCCTGCATGAACCGGTCGGTGAAATTGCGCAGAAAAGGAATGCGCCGCAAACGTGCATCCACCGCGCCCTTCAGCGCAAAGAACATCGGCAAGCGGTCCGTGCCCAGCTTGTCGATCATCCACACTGTGTCCTTACCGTAGGTCTTAGTGATGTCGAACACGTCGCGCTGCATGTACTCGGCCGAGACTGGCAGGGACGCGAATTGCGACAGTATATGCCGGCGCAACTCGGCCAGATCGTCTGGGGAGTTGGTTCCGATATAGAAAACCTGTTCAGCCTCGTTCTTGGCGAAAGTGTCCAGACGCACGGCAAACACAGCCATTTTTCCGGCTGAACCCGCAGATTCAAACAGCTTCGCCTTGTCCGCATTGTATCGTGCGGGCGTTTCGGCATCCACGTCGCGCACGATCTGCGCATAGTCACTGGCCGAGGCGCGTTTATTCGTGGCCCCCGGATTGCGCTCGAACTGGCCTGCATCTAGGTTTGACAGGATCTGTTCCGGTGTCTCACCCAGATCAATGCCCAAGTGGTTGACCAGCTCTAACGCGCCGTCTTCGGTGATGCGGGCATAGACCGACAGCTCGGTGTAGACCGGCCCGCGTTCAACCAATGAACCGCCCGAATTGTTGCAGACTCCGCCCACAATCGACGCCCCAATGCACGAAGATCCGATCACCGAGTGCGGCTCACGCCCCATTGGGTCCAGCAACTTTTCCAGTGCAAAGAGCGTGGCACCCGGAAAGCTGACGACTTGTTCGCCGCCGTTCAGCGGCACCAGAGTATCCATGCGGCGGGTATTAATCAGAACCACATCGCGGTCATAGCGACCCGAGGGTGTGGACCCTTCGGTCAGGCCCGTATTTGCGGCCTGCATGATGACGATCTTGTCGGCGGCAACACAGGCTTGTAGCACCTTCCACTGTTCCAGCAGGGTGCCGGGTTGTACGACGCACAGTGCCTCGCCCTCACCCGACCTGAACCCACGGCGGAACCGCTCGGTCGCGCGTGCGCCGGTCAGCACATGGCGCGACCCGACGATTGCGCGGAAGTCGGATATGAGGGCATCGTTGGTCATGCCGCGTTCCGATGCGCCTGTCCCTGAACCGTCACCGGGTCGCGAAACCGCAGATTGGCGCGCGACAGTTGATCAACTCGCGTGACGCCCATCAGCTTCATGTCGCGCTCGATCTCGGCCCGCATCAGGCCAAGGGCCCGTTCGACACCAGGTTGACCGGCAGCGGCCAGCGGATACAGATAGTGCCGTCCGACACCAACCGCTTTGGCCCCCAGAGACAGCGCCTTCAGCACATGGGTGCCGCGTTGAATGCCGCTGTCCATCATCACGTCCAGCTTGTCGCCGACCGCATCCACGATCTCGGCCAGTTGGTCGAACGGCGTGCGCGAGCCGTCCAACTGGCGTCCGCCATGGTTCGACAGGATGATGCCCGTACAGCCGATCTCGGCCGCGCGGCGGGCGTCCTCGACGGTCATGATCCCCTTAAGGCAGAACTGACCGTCCCATTCGCGCACCATCTGGGCCACATCGTCCCAGTTCATCGACGGGTCCAGCATTTCGGTGAAATAGCTGCCGATGGAACTAGCCCCGCCGCTCATGTCGACGTGTTCATCCAGTTGCGGCAGGCGGAACTTCTCGTGCGTTACATAGTTGATGCCCCACATCGGCTTGATCGCAAACTGGATCATGCCGCCCAACGTTAGCCGGAACGGGATCGAGAACCCTGTGCGCAGGTCACGTTCGCGATTGCCACCTGTGATGGAGTCCACGGTCAGCATCATCACTTCGACACCCGCCTCTTTGGCGCGCTGCATCATGGCCGAGTTCAGTCCCCGGTCTTTGTGGAAATAGAACTGATAGACCTGCGGGTTTTTGTGTTTCTGGCGCAGTTCCTCCAGCGAAACGGTGCCCAGCGAGGATACTCCGAACATGGTCCCGTATTTCTCGGCCGCCGCCGCCACCGCGCGCTCGCCCTGATGGTGGAACAGGCGCTGCAGCGCGGTGGGCGAGCAATAGATCGGCATGTCCAGCTTTTGCCCCATGACGGTGACGGACATGTCCACGTCTTTCACCCCGCGCAACACCGATGGCAGCAGATCGCAGCGATCAAAGGCGTTGGTGTTTTCGCGATACGTCACCTCATCATCGGCACCGCCGTCGATATAGTTGAAGATTGGTCCCGGCAGGCGGCGCTTGGCCAGTTGGCGGAAATCGTGGAAGTTATGGCAATCGGTCAGACGCATGTCTCTTCCTCCTATCAATACGCGACGGATGGCAGCCAGGTGGCCAATGTGGGCCACAGGAAGACCAGCGCCAGCCCCGTCAGTTGCAGCAGGACAAACGGGATGATGCCCTTGTAGATGTCGGTCAGTTTAATCTCTGGCGGGCAAACGCCTTTGAGATAGAACAAGGCAAAGCCAACCGGAGGTGTCAGGAAGCTGGTTTGCAGCGTCACGGCTACCAGGATCACGAACCAGACCAGCGCGGGTTCGTCCAGAACGCCAAAGCCGGGGATGTCGATGCCCAGCCCATTCACGATCGGGCGCATCAGGGGCAGGACGATCAGCGTGATCTCGATCCAGTCCAGCACAAAGCCCAGCAGGAAAACGATGAACAGGATGAACAGGATCGTGCCATTGGCTCCAAAGCCGGTGGACTGAACCACATGTTCGATCAGTTCATCGCCGCCAAGTTCTCGCAGTACATAAGAGAACACGGTCGCGCCCAGGAAGATCGCAAAGATATAGGCGGTGGTGTTGAAGGTCGACACCAGCACGTTCCACAGCTTTTGGAAGGTCAGCTTGCGATAGCCCAAGGCCAGCAGGGTCGCACCCAGTGCCCCGATGCCCGACGCTTCGGTCGGCGTGGTCAGGCCCGCAAAGATCGAACCCAGCACGGCGAGGATCAGCATCAGCGTCGGGATGACCGCGATCAGCACGTCCTTGACGGCAGCCCAGTCGGGGGCCTTGGCCCCTTCGGGGACAGGGGCCGCATCGCGTTTCACCAGCGCAAGGATAAAGATATAGCTCAGATACAGTCCACCGATGATCACACCGGGGAAGACGGCGGCCATGAACAGATCACCCACAGACAGAGCCATCTGGTCGGCCATGATCACCAGCATGATCGAGGGCGGGATCAGAATGCCCAGCGTACCAGACGCGGAAACCACGCCTGCCGCCAGTGTCGGTTGATATTTCTGCTGCATCATCGAGGGCAGCGAGAGCACGCCCAGCAACACGACAGACGCACCAATGATCCCGGTTGAAGCCGCAAGGATGATCCCGATCAGGGTCACGGTGATCGCCAAACCTCCGCGCACTGTGCCAAAGAGGCGCTGCATCGAGGACATCAGGCGCTCGGCCACGCCGGATTCGTCCAGCATCAGGCCCATGAAGATAAACATCGGCAGGGCCACCAGAACCGCGTTGGACATAGTCGCATAGACCCGGTTCACCACCGCACCCAACGTCAGATAGTCCAGCCCGGTAAAGGTGCTTTCCAGCCCCGTCCAAAGCATCAGGTCGTTGTCGAACAGATAGGCCAACCCGCAATAGGCTACGCCAACACCGGCAAGCACCCATGCCACCGGGTAGCCAGTGAACAGCAGCGCGATGAAGGTCAGGAACATGGCGATGACCAGCTTTTCCTCGGTGGTTTCCACCAGGAATGTCAGGCCCACACAGATCGCGGCAAAGACGGCCAGAACCAGCAGGACACGGCGCAGCGGCGCGCCTTCGCGTTCGCTCTCGGGTCCGTAGATCAGCGCGTGGCCATCATGGATCAGCCGGGCAAGGGCGGCGAGCGCCAGTAGCACAAAGCTGATAGGAATGACCGCTTTGAACGCCCACCGTGCCGGCAGGCCGGTCGGGCTGTCGGACCGTTCGTTGACGCGGAAGCTTTCGTAGAAATAATCATACCCCTGGTCGATCATCAGATAGATGAAAGGGGTCAGCAGGGTCAGGATGCCGATCACCTCGATCACCCGCTGAGCGCGGCGGGAAAGCTGCATATGCAGCACGTCCACACGCACATGGCTGTCGGTGATCAGGGCATAGGATATACCGATCATCGTCACGATGCCGTAGAAATGCCACTGGATCTCGTCCAGTTTGGGATAGTTCTGGCTGAACAAATAGCGTAGTGAAACCTGAGTGAAAATCGCGGCCATCAGCAGCACATTGGCCCACATCACCACATGGCCAACGGCCTTTACGCTGGTGTCTATGGCAACAGCAATTTTCTGGCGGTCTGTATCGGGATGTTCCAGGAGGCCTTCATAGGCTTCGACCGGATCATTGACGTTCTTTGGCGTAGCCATGGGTAATCCTCCCTCGGTTGATCGGCGCGGGCGCGATCAAGGCTTTGCAGGCAGTGGTCCTGTGAATATCCGGGGCGGAGGAGCCCGCCGCCCCGGACGCGTCAGTCGTTCAATTTACTGACGAGGGAGGAACGCGTTTGTTTTCCACAGGTCATAGCCTTCGCGGAACTCAGTCATGTCGGTCATGACTTTGGCAAAGAAGGCATCGTTTGCAGCTTCTTCAGCAGCAACTTCTTCCCAAGTGGTGCGGAAGGTGTCCAGCATCTCGGGCGACCATTGTTTGATGGTGACACCGTTGTTTTCGACGTTGTCAATCAATGCGGCGTGCTGAATGGCTTCACCTTCGGCAAAGCTGTCTGTCATCGACGCTTTGCAGGCATTTTCGATGATCGCCTTGTGCTGGTCGCTGGCTTCGTTCCAGACATCCTTGTTGATCATCAATTCGAACACGGTTGCCTGCTGGTGCCAGCCGGGGAAGTAGTTGTACTTGACCAGCTTGTGGAAGCCCAGGCGAGCGTCGATCGCGGGCATCGAAAACTCGGTCGCGTCGATTGCGCCTTTTTCCAGCGCAGGGAAGATCTCACCACCTGGCAACAACGATGTTGCAACGCCCAGCTTTTGCATGACTTTGCCGCCCAGGCCAAAGAAGCGCATCTTCAGGCCGTCCAGGTCTTCGGGGCTGTTGATCTCGGTTGCGAACCAGCCCGAGGTTTCCGGGGCAATGATTGCGCAGGGCATGACGTGTACATTGTAGCCCGCCTGGTCGTACATTTCCTGATACAACGCGCGACCGTTTCCGTAATACATCCAGGCCATGTATTCGCCGGCTTCGGGGCCAAACGGAACGGCCGAGAACAGCGGTGCGGCGGGGATTTTACCGGCCCAGTAACCGGCGGTGGTGTAACCTGAGTTGATCTTGCCGGTCGACACCGCATCCAGAATTTCAAATGGCGGAACCAGCTTGCCCGGCTCATAGACCTTCATCTTCAGCGTGCCGCCCGACATCAGCTGCAGCTGCTCGGCTACGCGCGGAATTGGCGAGCCCAGACCCGGCAGTTCGGTCGAGAAGGCGATAGGTGTTTTCAGCAGCAACTTGTCGGCGGCGAGTGCAGGTGCGGCGATCAAGCTGGCAGCGACTGCAAGGCTGGTCAGGGTCTTTTTCATAAATTCTCCTCCGGGATGTTTCGGACGCAACGTCCAATCAATCTGTGACGCTAGGTTATCTGGCGCCTTGAGTGGTCAATAAAGTTTACCATCATATCCAGTCAACAACTTTATTTACCACTGGATCATGTGGCCGCAGGCACAAACTGCCTTGCGTCTCGATCGGTAGATAATTTCTGACTTTGTGAAGGAAGTTCAGAAATACAGAATAAAATATTTTAAAACAGTCTATTAAGGTAATTCGTCAGGTGATCTTGCGTGCGCAGAAACTAGTTGAAGTTTGATATCTCAAAGGTTATTTTAATTTACCAGTAAGAACGACTGAGCCCAAACCACAAAAGGCTGCGCGTGATGACACCAACTGCGATTTTTGAACCAATCGGCCACGAATCGCTTGCAGATGCGGTGGTTGCTCAGGTCGAGGATCTTATTGCTTCAGGTATTCTCAAGCAGGGTCGGAAGCTGCCTTCCGAACGCGATTTGGCAGAGATGTTGCGCGTGTCCCGGCCTAAACTACGTGAAGCGCTACATGTTCTGGAAGAGCGTGGTCTGGTCACAACCCAACACGGCGAAGGCACTTTTGTCGCTGCTTTGACAGGGCAGGCAATGATGCCCGCGTTGCTGGCATTGTACGAACGCCACGAGCCGGCCTTTTTCGATTATCTTGAGTATCGCCGCGAACAAGAGGGCTTTGCTGCGCGACTAGCCGCGCGCCGCGCGACTAAGGCCGACAAAGAACGGATCACGGAAATTCTGGCTGAAGATGACCGGGCTTGGCGCGCGAATGATCCGACTGCTTCTCGTGAAGCTGATTTTGCGTTGCACGCAGCAATTGTCGACGCAAGCCAGAATGCCACGCTCATTCACATGATGGCCTCAATCTATGAATTGACTCGTCAAGGCGTTTTCTACAACCGCGAGTTCCTGAAAACCATTGACGGAACCGGCGAGCGATTAGTGCAACAGCACAAAGAACTGGGTGAGGCTGTCATTGCGGGTGACGAGGCGCGTGCCGAACAGGCCGCATTCGACCATATTGATTTTGTAGAGGAGTCTTTCCGCCTTGGAATTGAAAGACGCCGGCGAGAGACGATGGCCGAGAAACGACGTATGCTTTCAAGTTCTATGCCGACACCCAATTCCTGAGAGTAAGCGCAGCCCGTGCATTTCGGGCAAAACTCGTGATTTGGTAGCTAAGGTTTGCATTAAAACAGCCATCGTTCACGCGGTAACCTCGAAATTTTGAGTGGGGTGCGTTAAGGTTTGTGTGCACAGAATAGTCGCAAGACTCTATCGTCTTAGAAACGTGCCAGCATTTTCGGTGTGTTGAAGATGAGATCACTGACGGTCAGGCAAGTGTTCCGTGCAGCCCTTATAGGTAGGGTTTTACGTTTTGTAGTCGTGAAAATACTGGGGGGAAATCAATATGAAAACAGCAGGGATACTCAGCGCGTTTGCTTTGCCGATTGTAATCGCTGCGGGCGGAACATCTGTACTGGCTGAAAGTGCTCGCGAGGAAAGTCAGGGTATGGTTTTGCTGCGCGGACTGCCAACTTTGGACACGTCGCACAGTGTGGCGATTGTCGAGCTTGATCCGGAATCCGAAAACTTCGGGAAAATACTCAGCGAGGCCGAACAGCCTGATATGGCTGAGCCCTTTCATCATTTGTATTACAGCCCGAATGGTCGCCTGTATGCCACCGGGCTGGATCCAACATGCAGTTTGGCAGAAATCGGTCTTGTCCGCGATTCCAGCGGTGCGCCGCAGGTCTCAGGTTTTGAATGTCTAGACACGGCAGGCCAGATGGTCGGCGAAGACATCATGTGGACCACGTCGAATGGGTCCGAGTACATGTTTGTCACGTTCATGGGTGGCCTTGGCGGCGACGACGGCGGGTCATTGGGTGTGTTTGATCCACAGACGAATGAAGTCGTAAAAGTCATTGAGGCCCGCAAGAGCGAGGTCGCTGAGGGCGCGCCATACATCATGTATCCCCACGGGATTTCGGCGTTTGAAGATCGTATGGTGATCTCGTCAACAATCCATCCTGATCTGGCGACCGGAGTTGGCAATTCAATCACGGTAATCGACCTCAATACGCTCGAACCTATCCAGACAATTACGGTCGAAGGTGAGACACCGATTGGCTTTCCTTCATCTCCGGTCGAAGTGCTTTTTGCCCGCCCGTCGATCCACCCAGAGATCGAACCAGCGGTCATGGTGAATACGATGTTTGGCTTTGAAACCTGGTCCATCCCTTACGATGCGGCGACTAAGACGTTTGGCGAAGGCAAAGTGATCTATTCCGGGACTGAAAACGGCACAGGCGTGCCACTTGAGTTTTACGGAACCGAGGATGAGCTGTTTATCAGTCACGGTCTGCCGGGTGTCGTAAAGCGCTACGACTTGTCGAAGCTGCCTCAGCTTGTCTCGTCTGGTCCTGATATCGTCGCCGATCCAGGTGCGCATCACATGATCTTTTTCACTTCGGCGTCTGGACGCGATCTGATCGCTGTTCAGAACAACCTTTTGAACCTTGGAAATGCTGAAGCGAATGATCCGACGGATGTCGATTTTATCGCGTCGGTCAATGCCAACACAATTACCGTCCATGATCTGGAAACCGGAGAACGTCTGGGCACGGTGAATTTCAAAGAAACGTACCGGAAAGGGGTCGAAAATGTCGAAGGCCTGTTTGGCTCGGGCTTCGTACATCACCACTAGGCTGCGTTCTTCCAAGTCCAAAAAGGCCGTTTGCACCGGGCTTACGGCCATTTTGGCTTGGGTGCTTTTTGGTTCATTTGATGGTCAGGGCCATGCCGATCCTACGCCGATAGAGGGCTTTCAAGCACCCTTTGTATTTGGCCGGTTCACGGTACCCGCCGACAACCCGCTGACGGAAGAAGCCTTTGAGCTAGGTCGACGTCTGTTTTACGATCCGATCCTGTCGGGTGACAACACGATGTCTTGTGCAACCTGTCACGAACAGTCTCGTGGGTTCACAGATGGCCGCGCGCGGTCGGTTGGGCATAACGGTGAAGAACTGGGCTTCAATGCAATGGCTCTGGGCAATCTGCTTTGGGGTCCGCAACTATTTCTATGGGACGGACGCAGCCCAAGCCTTGAACATCAGGCCCTGCAACCTTTGCTTAACCCGATTGAAATGAACCAGCCTCTGGACGCGTTGTTGCATGAGTTGAGAGCTTCCGCCCACTACCAAGAAATGTTTGACGCTGCTTACGGCGAAATTTCGGAACAGTCCGTTTCCAAAGCACTGGCGACATTTGTTCGACTGTTGATTTCCGCCGATAGCAAATATGACCGTTACCTGCGGGGTGAAATCAAGTTGAACGACCAGGAAGAGCATGGGCGCAAACTGTTCATGGCGCATCCGGATGTGAAAACATCACTGCGTGGAGGGAACTGTATCGATTGCCATAGTCAGTTTGTCACCGCTGGATTTACCGAAGGGTTTGATGGGTTCAGCAACAACGGTTTAGACCCCGATACAGATCTAAAGCCCGGCTTGAGCGCCACGACCAACTATGATGGTGACCATGGAAAGTTCAAAGTACCCAGCCTGCGCAATATCGCAGTCACCGGTCCTTACATGCATGATGGGCGTTTTGAGACATTGCGAGAAGTTATGAACCACTACAATGAAGGTATCGTCCGCAGCAGCACGCTTAGCCCGCTGATCCTTGAGGCAGATAATGAAGTGGTCGACCCGACACAGGCATTGGGGCTGCAACTGACTGACGTGGAAATAGAGGCAATCATCGCCTTTCTGCACACGCTCACGGACGAAGCATTCTTGTCAAATCCAAAGTTTTCGAACCCATTTTAAGGTGCTGTTCATGATCAATCTTCTAACGGCAAAACGACAGTTGATGGGGGCAGGGTTGGGTCTGACCTTGTGGGGCGCACAGGTTGCGGCTCAGTCTCCGATGACGCTTGAATTCCACGCGATGGCCGGTGACGCGCCTTTCATTTTCGATGAATTTGTCCATTCCGACCCAATTGGGGGTGAACCTTTTCGCCTGCGCGACTTTCGTTTTTTTCTAAGTAATGTGGTGTTTTCCGATGGCACCCGGCAATTTGTGGTTCCCGACAGCTATTACCTGATCAGGTTTGATGGCCGTAGCCAAACCTATGAGGTAACTATCCCGGAAATGCCCTTGCAGACCGTCTCGGAAATCACTTTCGCCATCGGTCTGGATGTTCAGACCAACGGGTCAATAGCGCCGCGCGGAGATGTAGACCCGAACAGCCGCATGGCCTGGAACTGGGAGATTGGCTACAAGTTCGTACTGGCCGAAGGCGCTCTGCGCGGGGCGGATGGGCTTATCCCGTTGGTTTACCATGTCGGGTTTGACGAGAATATGCGTGAGCAAAGCCTTGCTTTGAGCCTTGAAAGCGGCGCGCGCGAAATTGCGTTTGATGTTGATATAATGGCGTTGTTCGACGGCGAAACCCGGCTTGATCTCTCGGCCTTGCCGACTGTGAAAATGGACCGGGATGATGCCTCAGCCTTGGCTGACAATTTTGCCGGTTTGGTGAAGCAGCGGAAATAGGGCTCGCAAGGGCAGTCCCGTTTGGGAATTTAAGTCACTTGCCCCCGCCAGACGTGGATTTGTCACAGGCGGTGTGGGTTTTTCCCAAAGCGGCCAACGCTTAAGTTCGAGTCATCGCAAATCGGAGCTACCTACGTGACGCATCAAAGTTGGAGCACAGCCATCCTCGACCGGCTGGAAGCTGAAGGGACGCGCATGACAATCCCTGACGGAGCGCAGTTGTTTGCTCCGGGTGCCTACGGACAGGTTTTTCTGATTGTCCGGTCGGGGATCGTGCGCGTTGAACAAACCAGCCCGTCTGGTCGCACGGTGGTGCTGTACCGCGTTGGTCCCAATGATAGCTGTGTGATGACGACATCTTGCATGTTGTCCGACATTCCATATTCCGGGTTTGGCTATGCCGAAGGGGCAGTGACCGCGCTGGCGATTGGCCGGGACCGGTTCAACGCGCTACTGGCTACGGACTCGGCGTTTCGCGCTGCGGTTTTCATGGCGTTTTCTCAACGGATCGTAGAACTCTCCGAAGTCATCGACGACCTTTTGCTGAATCGTATGGATCAGAAGCTGGCGCAGTGGTTGCTGGATCAGGGCAAAGATGTCCCCGACATTCACACCACTCATCAGCGAATTGCCACTGAGCTGGGCAGCGCACGCGAGGTGATGTCACGTATTCTCAAGGATTTCGAACACCGGGGCTGGGTCGCGTTGGAACGGGGTGTAATCCACCTGCAGAATCGTTCTGCATTGCAGTTGCACGCAAAATCCGGATCTGTGTGACCTCGTCACATATAGCCAAGCCAAAAGCTGCGAATCTCTTCCCAGATCATCAAGGAGATTCGATCATGCAATTCACATCCAACGTAGGCTCTATCGACCGCGCATTGCGTCTGATCCTGGGGACAGCGCTGATCCTCTTGGCTTTGACTGGCACTGTTGGCCTGTGGGGCTGGCTGGGCGCGGTGTTTGTCGTTACTGCGTTCGTCAAGTTCTGTCCGATCTACGCGATGCTGGGCCTATGCACCTGCGGAAAGGTCGGCCAATGACCCTGCGCACACCTCCGTCACGCAGGGCCGTTCTGGGTATGGGGATCGCGACGGCGCTGGCGTCACCATCGTTGGTTTCAGGGGCCAGTTCGATTGAAACTTCGGTCGATCCTGCGCGCCTATCAGACCGGCAACGGACTCCATTGGGTTTGTATTTGACACCGCAGGCCGCATTTGCGGCCCTGCAGCGGGATAGTGACATCTTGTTCGTTGACGTACGCGACCCGATCGAAATTTCCTTTGTGGGCCACCCAGAGGGGTTGGACAAGATCATCCCACTGGGCATTGTTACCCATCAAGTCGATCCGCAGAGCGGTCAGTACCAGATGAAAAACAATCCCAATCTGGTGGCCGAGTTTGACGCTGTGTTGAAACAGCAGGGGAGATCCCGGCAGGATGCCGTTTTTGTCACTTGCCGGTCAGGGGCGCGGTCTGCTGTCGCAACCGGTCAATTGGCCAAGGCGGGTTATTCAAATGTCTGGAATCTGATCGAAGGGTTTGAGGGCGACAAGGACGCTCGCGGTGTACGTGCGCTTAATGGTTGGCGCAATGCGGGATTGCCATGGGGGTATCGTTTGGGCCCCGGCGTTGCATGGCATGGCGCGATTTAATCTTGTTGGTGCAACATGTTTAGGGCTGCCTGCCCCTAACCACAAAGTGTGGCGTCGAAACTGAATGCGAGGCCACACCCTTTTGTCGTGTGAAGCCAACGACCGCGGTGCGGCGTTTGGTACAAATTTAATCAACAGATCAGTTTGGGTTTTCAGTCCGCCTTTTTGAGGGAATTATGAGTGCTTAAAAGGCGGGCGCAAATTCGTGGATCACGTCTGACGGCTGGAAAAACTGCATCAAAGCGTTGACAAGTATTTTTCAAAGATGCAACCAATTGCACATTGGTTTAATGAAAAGGTTGCGCCTGTGCCCACACCAAGTGTCCGCACCACGCCTGACACAAGCGTCGAAATCCTGAAGCTGTCCGCCTTCAGCCTGTCGTTTCGTGGCCAGCCTACTGCTGCGGTCGACGACTTGAGCCTGAGTGTTTCAGCGGGTGAAACGCTTTGCATTGTCGGCGAGTCCGGTTGCGGTAAGTCGGTAACCGCCATGGCCTTGATGGGTCTGTTGCCGCGGGACGTCATCGAAATTCCATCAGGACGGTTGGACTTCGAAGGACGCAGCTATGATTTGCGCTCGGAACAGCTTGATGCCGCCACCCGGGGCGACAGGATGGCTATGATCTTTCAAGAGCCGATGACCTCGCTCAACCCCGCCTTCAAGATCGGGGATCAGATTACAGAGGCCGTTCTGCACCATCGCAATTGTAGCCGTGCCGAGGCAGACAAGAGCGCTCTGACCATGCTGCGGCGCGTAGGTATCCCGGCCCCTGAGCAGCGGCTGAACGAGTATCCTCATCAGTTGTCTGGTGGGATGCGGCAGCGGGTGATGATCGCGATGGCGTTGATCAACAATCCCTCGCTGCTGATCGCGGATGAGCCGACTACGGCCCTGGACGTCACGATCCAGGCCCAAATCCTTGACCTGATCCGGGAACTTCAGGCCGAGACCGGAATGGGTGCGGTTTTCATTACCCACGATCTGGGCGTTGTTGCCGAAATCGCGACGAATGTGGCGGTGATGTATGGCGGGCAGATCGTGGAAAGCGGTCCGGTCGATGCTGTGTTCGATGACCCTCAACACCCCTACACCATTGGCCTCATGAGCTCGGTCCCGCGCATGAGCGGATCGCGCGACAAGCTGATCACCGTGCCCGGCACCGTGCCTTCGCTGGCGGACATGCCGCAAGGTTGCCGCTTTCGCACGCGCTGCCCCTTTGCGACTGATGACTGCGCAAATCGCCCGGTATTGTCTGACGTTGGGCAGAACCATGCGGTGGCCTGCCACTATGCCCCCCTGGAACAACTCAAGGGGGTCAAATGCGCGATGTAATCCTTGAGGCACGGAACCTCACCCGTCATTTCACACTGGGCACCGGGTTGTTCGAGCGCAAAACCAAAGTGCGAGCGGTCGATGGTGTTTCGCTGTCGGTTCACAAAGGCGAGACCTTTGCCATTGTCGGAGAATCCGGTTGCGGTAAGTCAACGCTTGCGCGGCTATTGATGCGGCTGGATCGGCCAACCTCGGGTCAGGTTCTGTTTGACGGGCAAGAGGTTCAGGACCTGCCCCGCCGTGACATGGCCCCGCTGCGCCAACAGATGCAGTTCGTGTTTCAGGACCCGTTCTCGTCCCTGAACCCGCGTATGACGGTGGGCAAACTGGTTGGCGAACCCTTAGAAGTTCACGCGCCCGAACTGGATGAGGGCGCGCGTCGCCAAAAGGTTGCCGCGTTGTTGGCACAGGTCGGGTTACTTCCAGATCACGCCAACCGCTATCCGCACGAATTCTCGGGCGGTCAACGCCAGCGGATCGGAATTGCCCGCGCGCTGGCCTCGGGTCCCCGGCTGCTGATCGGGGATGAACCGGTCTCGGCTTTGGATGTGTCGGTACAGGCGCAGGTGGTCAATCTGCTGAATGATCTGAAGGAGGATCTGGATCTGACGCTGGTCATCATCGCCCATGATCTGGCCGTTATCCGGCATATGAGCGACCGCATCGCTGTGATGTATCTGGGTCAGGTGGTTGAAACTGGCCCTGCAGATCAGGTGTTCGAGGAACCACGCCACCCCTATACGCACGCGCTGTTGTCAGCCATCCCGGAACCCGAACCGGGGCGCGAACGCGATCACATGGCGCTGAACGGGGAAACACCCAGCCCATCCGCACCGCCAGCAGGGTGCCGGTTTCATACTCGCTGCCCCTTTGCGCAAGAAGACTGCCGGACGACACCCCCAGTTCTGGAGGACGCGGGCAGGGGCCATCACGTCGCCTGTCATCATTGGAAAACCATACCAGAGGCCGGAAAACCGGCCCCGCCCCGACGCCGCAGCGCCGGAGCAGAAGAGCGGTTCGCGCTGTATCGCGCGGCTGTCCAAACGCCCCCGGCTTCTGCCGAAAACAGAGAGGAAACACCATGAATGTCTTGAAAACCGGTCTGTTGGCCGGACTGCTCGGCGCAACCGCGCTCAGCGCGCAAGCTGCCGACCTGCGCATCGCCCTGCAATCTGACGCCGACGTGCTGGACCCCGATCAGTCGCGCACATTTGTGGGTCGCATCGTCTATGCCTCGATGTGTGACAAGCTGGTCGACATCACTCCTGACCTTGAGTTGATCCCGCAACTGGCTACCGGCTGGGAATGGAGCGAGGACGGCAAAGCCCTGACCATGACCCTGCGAGAAGGCGTGGTGTTTCATGATGGCACACCGTTCAACGCACAAGCCGTGGCCGACAATATCGACCGGTCGCAAAATCTTGAGGAATCGCGCCGCAAGTCCGAGCTGAAGTCCGTAACCGGTGTCGAAGTGGTCGATGACTATACTGTTCGTTTTAACATGGCCGCGCCCGACGCTACCCTGCTGGCGCAATTTGCCGACCGCTCGGGCATGATGGTTTCGCCAACGGCAGCCAAGGCGGCAGGGGCGGATTTTGGTCTGAACCCGGTCTGCTCGGGCCCGTTCAAGTTCAAGGAACGCGTCGCTCAGGATCGTATCGCGCTGGAACGGTTCCCTGATTACTGGAACGCGGATGAGATCCATTTCGACAGCGTCACCTTCCTGCCGATCCCGGACACCACCGTTCGTCTTGCCAACCTGCAATCGGGTGACATCGACATGCTGGAACGTCTGGCCGCGACTGACCTCGCGCAGGCCGAAGGTGATGGCGGGATCAACGTCGAACGCGCCGTTTCGCTGGGATATCAGGGCATTACCATCAATGTGAACAATGGCGAAAAGGGCGATAATCCGTGGGGAAATGACAAACGTCTGCGTCAGGCGCTCAGCTATGCATTGGACCGCGATGCGATCAATCAGGTCGTGTTCGAGGGTGCCTTTGCGCCGGGCAACCAGCCCTTCCCGCCCACGTCGCCGTGGTATGACGCCGATCACCCGGTGCCCGCGCGTGACGTGGAAAAAGCCAAGGCCCTGCTGGCCGAAGCGGGCTTCCCCGACGGAATCGACCTTGAGGTTCAGGTACCTAACACCACCGTTCCGCTACAACTGATGCAGGTCGTGCAGGCCATGGCGGCCGAGGCCGGGATCAGAATCGAGATCACGTCCAAGGAATTTGCCACTCTGTTGGCCGATCAAAGCGCCGGTGACTATCAGGCCAGCCAGATCGGATGGTCGGGCCGCGTCGACCCCGATGGTAACATCCACCAGTTCATGACCACTGGCGGCGGCATCAATGACAGCCACTATTCCGACGCGAAAGTGGATGAGATGCTGAACAACGCCCGCGCCTCGACCGATTTCGACGTACGCAAGGCGGACTATGACGCGGCACGGGACATTCTGGCCCAAGATATGCCCATTGTGTACCTGTATCACCAGACATGGATCTGGGCGCTTGATGATGGCCTCTCGGGCTTCACCCCCTATCCGGATGGGATGATCCGGCTGGAAGGCGTGAAGCTCGAGGAATAAGCCACTCACGGCCCGCCCGGTCCTTTGACCGGGCGGGTAACTTAACCGAAAGCCCCTGTTATGCTGTCTTTCATTCTGCGTCGCATCCTGATTGCGATCCCCACGATCCTGCTGATCTCGATCTTCGTGTTCGGCCTGCAAAAGCTGCTGCCCGGTGATCCGGTTCTGGCCATGGCAGGCGAAGAGCGCGACCCCGAAGTGCTGGAATTCCTGCGCGAGAAATATCGCCTGAACGACCCGATACCGGTGCAATATCTGACATGGGTCGGGAATGCATTGCAGGGGGATCTGGGCATTTCGCTGCGCACCAACCAGCCGGTGACCGAGCTGATTGCAGAAAAGCTGCCGGTGACAATCCAGCTTGCCATCATGGCGATCCTGTTTGCGCTGGTGATCGGGATACCGGCGGGCATTTTGTCGGCGGTCAAGAAAGGCACTATTACAGACTACATTGCCAATATCGTGGCTCTGTCCGGGCTCTCCATTCCGAATTTCTGGCTGGGCATCATGCTGATCCTGCTGGTCTCGGTAAAGCTGAACCTGCTGCCAGCCTCAGGCTATGTGCCCTTGTCCGAAGACCCTGTGAAATCCATCACCACCATGCTTATGCCCGCCTTTGTGCTGGGTACCGCACTGGCCGCGACGCTGATGCGACATACCCGGTCGGCGATGCTGGGTGTGCTGAAATCCGACTATGTCCGCACTGCACGTGCCAAGGGTCTGTACGAGCGCCGCGTGGTCTTGAAACACGCCTTCCGCAACGCGCTGACCCCGATTGTGACCCTGACTGCCTTACTGTTCGGGGAGCTGATTGCAGGTGCCGTTCTGACCGAGCAGATTTTCACCATCCCCGGTTTCGGCAAGATGGTCGTCGATGCAGTGTTCAACCGCGATTACGCTGTGGTGCAGGGCATCGTGCTGGTCACAGCCGTGGGGTTCATCGTGATGAACCTTTTGGCTGACGTGGCTTATGTGCTGTTGAACCCCCGTCTGAGGAACGCGTGACATGGCTCTAGCTGATCCAATCCTTTCTCGCCGCCCGGAAAACCGGGTCTGGAAGAAATTCCGCACGCATAAAAGCGCTATGTTGGGCGGTTTTCTGGTTACGTTTTTCGTGCTGATTGCCCTTCTGGCCCCAATTTTGCCTGTGCCCGACCCAGCAGCCACCGACTGGGGCGCTGTACGCAAACCGCCCACTGCAGCACACCCGTTTGGCACCGATGAAATTGGCCGAGACGTTCTGTCCCGCATGATCTGGGGCGCGCAGGCCTCACTGCTGGCAGGCGTTGTCTCGGTCGGGATTGCGGTGCTGCTGGGCGTTCCGCTGGGCATTATCGCCGGCTATTTCGGCGGCTGGATCGACGCCATCATCTCGCGCTGCACAGAGGCGTTGCTGGCCGCGCCCTTCCTGATCCTTGCCATCGCTCTGGCGGCGTTTTTGGGGCCATCCCTGACCAACGCGATGATCGCCATTGGTCTGTCTGCGACCCCTGTCTTCATACGCCTGACCCGTGGGCAAGTGCTATCGGTCCGGGCCGAGGACTACGTCACCTCAGCCCGCGCCATCGGCTTGCCGACCTCGAAAATCCTCAGCCGTTACATCTTTCCCAACGTGCTGCCGCCGGTTCTGGTGCAGGCCACGCTGACCATCGCCACCGCCATCATTGCCGAGGCGTCACTGTCTTTCCTTGGCCTTGGGCAGCAGCCACCTGCGCCCAGCTGGGGCTCGATGCTGAACACGGCGAAAAACTTCCTCAATCAGGCCCCGTGGATGGCCATGTGGCCGGGCATTGCAATCTTCCTTGTGGTGCTGGGGTTCAACCTTCTGGGCGATGGGCTGCGCGACGCGCTGGACCCGCGCGAACATTGATTTCGGAGACTAAGAATGACTGAATTCACCACCCGCCCCGAGATCCGAGGCACGTTTGGCGTCGTCACCTCGACCCATTGGATCGCCTCGGCTGTGGGCTTTGGCATTCTGGAAAAAGGCGGCAACGCGTTTGATGCTGCCGTCGCCACCGCGATGACACTACAAGTGGTCGAACCCCATCTGAACGGACCCGCAGGCGATATGCCTGCCATTATCCACTCGGCCGAAACTGGCAAAACGCAGGTTCTGTGCGCCCAAGGGCCTGCACCTGCCGCAGCCACGATTGAACACTACACAGGGTTGGGCCTGAACCTGATCCCGGGTTCGGGGCTGTTGGCCACGGTCATCCCCGGAGCTTTCGATGGCTGGATGCTTATGCTGCGCGATCACGGCTCGCTACCGCTGCGGGACGTCATGGAACCTGCCATCGCTTATGCGCGGGATGGTCATCCCGTGCTGCCGCGTGTTGCAGATACAATCGACGGGCTCTCGGATTTTTTTGAAGACGAATGGCCCAGTTCGGCGGAAACCTGGATGCCCGATGGCAAAGCGCCCGCGCCGCACAGTATCTTCGCCAATCCCGATCTGGCGACGACCTATGAGCGAATAGTGACTGATGCCGAAACCGCGCATGGCGACCGCACTGAACAGATTGATGCCGCCCGACGGGTATGGCGCGCAGGATTTGTCGCCGATCGTATTTTCGGCTACCTGAGCGACGCCAAGGTCATGGATGTATCAGGCCAACGCAATGCAGGGGTCATGACCCGTGCTGACATGGCGAATTGGGAGGCGACGTATGAGGACACGCTGACCTATGAATACCACGGTTGGACGGTCCACAAGACACACGCCTGGAGCCAGGGTCCGGTCCTTTTGCAAACTTTGGCGATCCTCAAAGGGATAGACCTTGGCGCAATGGACCCGAACGGGTCCGAGTTCGTCCATACAGTGATCGAGGCGATGAAGCTCGCCTATGCGGATCGCGAAGCCTATTACGGCGACCCCGATCACAGTGATATTCAAATGGACTATCTGCTGAGCGACGAATACGCTGCGGAACGTCGTGCGATGATTGGCGTAGATGCTTCGCAAGACCACCGCCCGGGTCGCGTCCCCGGGTTTGAACATTTGGCGGATGCCTATGTCGCCCGCGCGGCGCAGGACTTTTCGGCCAGAACCGGAGCGAGCGCGGGCGAGCCGACGATGTCTCACCTGACAGAAAAACGCGGCGATACGGTGCATCTGGATGTGATCGACCGTTGGGGTAATATGGTTGCGGCCACGCCATCGGGGGGATGGCTGCAAAGCTCTCCGGTTATTCCGGGTTTAGGATTTCCGCTCAATAGCCGGGCGCAGATGTTCTGGTTGGAACCCGGCTTGCCGACCTCACTGGCACCGGGGCGCAGGCCCCGAACGACACTGACGCCTAGTTTGGCTGAAAAGGACGGCGTCCGGCTGGTGTTCGGGACGCCGGGCGGAGATCAACAGGATCAATGGCAACTGATCTGGTTCCTGCGGTTCGTGCATTTCGGGCTGGAATTGCAGGAATGCATGGACGCGCCGCTGTTCCATTCGACGCATTTTCAGGGGTCATTCTACCCGCGCGCCGCAGCCCCCGGTGAGATGATGATCGAGGCAACCTTTGGCGATGCCGTGATTGAGGATCTGCGCGCACGTGGCCACAAGATCACCGTGGCTGATCCCTGGACGGTTGGACGCCTGACAGCGGCCTTGCGGGAAAAAGACGGATCAATGCGCGCGGCGGCGACGCCGCGATTGATGCAAGCCTATGCGGTGGGACGGTGACATGACTTATTCTCTGATTGCAAAAGACCCGGAAACCGGCGCCATCGGCTTGATCGTGGCCAGCCGCTTTTTCGCCTGTGGTGCGCGTGTTCCCAATGTTGGTCCGCACTGTGCCATCGCCTCGCAAGCCTTCTCAAACCCGGTTTGGGGCACCGAGGGGTTGCGGCGTCTTGAAGCCGGAGAGGCCGCGCAATCGGTACTGGATGATCTGGTTGCTCGTGATACCGGCCGCGATGCGCGACAAGCCCATCTTATGGACGCGCAGGGCAACTTTGCGGCCTATACCGGGTCGGCCTGTGTTGAATGGGCGGGGCACCGGATCGGTCAAACACATTCGGTCGCCGGCAACATGCTGGTTGGGCCAGAGGTTGTGGATGCGACCTTTGAAACCTATGCCTCTGAAACCGCGCTGCCGTTTCCCGAACGTCTGATGGCCGCGATGGAGGCAGGAGAGCGCGCAGGTGGCGACAAGCGTGGCAAGCAAGCCGCCGGTCTGGTGATCAATCGGGGCGAGGTACATTCCTGGTTGGATATGCGCAGCGATGACCATGCCGATCCGCTGGCAGAGTTGAGACGCCTCTATGACGTAGCCGGTGAGCGTTATCTGCATTTCGCCGAGGCGATGCCGAGTGAACGGAACTTCTCGGGCAATCCGGATCGCACCGCATTGGACGCCGCAATTGCCGGGGCCGAGGCCAAACGTCAGGCTGAAGGACGGGTTAGCCGTTCACTGGCCACCGATCCGGCGTGATGCATGGGCGGGATTGACCTTTCCACATTGGCAACACTGGTCGCAATTGCGGCAGCGGCCGGTGTGTTCGGCGGTATTTTGGCCGGGCTGTTGGGGGTTGGAGGCGGGATTGTCATCGTTCCTGCGCTGTACTTTGCGCTATCGCTGACAGGCAGTGATCCTGCGCTAACCATGCAGGTGGCGGTTGGTACATCGCTGGCCACCATTGTTTTCACTTCGCTGTCTTCAAGCTGGGGCCACTACAAACGCGGTGCGCTGGACATGGCTTTGTTGAAACGCTGGGCCCCCGCCATTTTGATCGGAGTGGTTATTGGTGGCTTGTTGGGTGGAGTGGTCAGTGGCTACATCCTTGTTGCTGTCTTTGCTACTGTGGCAGCGTTGGTTGCGTTGGACATGATCTTTCGTAAGCCCGGTGGAGATGGACCTCCGCGCAGCTTTTCACCACGCGTGTGGGCGGCTACGGGCGTTGCCGCAGGGGGGATATCGGCGATGATGGGCATTGGCGGCGGTACGGTTTGTGTCCCGGTGCTGAACTTTCTGGGTTACGATATACGTCGTGCCGTCGGTACGTCCGCCGCGATCGGATTTGTCATAGGTCTGCCCGGAGCTTTGATTTATGCGGGCACGGGCCTGGGGCAAACGGGATTGCCCCCTTTTTCCATCGGCTACGTCAATTTGATTGCCGCCGCGTTGATCATTCCGCTGACGACCAGCTTTGCGCATGTCGGAGTCCGCATTGCACACACCATTTCGCAACGTGCGTTACGGCTTGCTTTTGGTGCGTTCCTGATGCTTACGTCCCTGCGCATGTTTTATGACTTGATCGGAGCGTTCTGACCTTGGGGACTTGTCCAACAGACACAGAGCTGACCGCAGCATTGCGCGCAGGGATCGAATCCGGCGCGTTCCTAAAAAACGGAAAGCTGCTGCCCGAGAGAGCCTTGGCCGAGGCGCTGGCCGTAACGCGGGCCCGCATGCGACGTATCCTGGATCGGTTGGAGGAAGACGGTACCGTTTTTCGCAGGCACGGGCAGGGGACGTTTGTGTCGCCACCGCCTGCTGTTGGAGCAAGCCCGTTCCGGGCTGTTGCGGCCAAGGTAATGCCGCGCGATGTCATGGAAGTCCGCTTGGAAATCGAACCTGCGCTGGCGGCGTTGGCAGCGCAACGCGCCTCGGTCAAAGAGCTGCGAACGCTGGAACAATTGATGCGCGCGACGTTGGATGCGGCGGATACGCAAGCCTATGGGGTTGCGGATGATGTGTTCCACTACAAGATCGCGGAACTTGCCCACAATCCGTTGTTTCTGACTGTGTACGACTCGATCCGAGCGGTCAGGAAGCAAGCGGAATGGACACGGCAGCGGGAAACGCAATATTCACCGTCGACCCTTACCCGTCTGGGGGAACAACACGAGCAACTGTTCAGCAGCATTGCGTCACGCGACAGTCAGGCAGCAGCAGAAATCATGCAGTCGCATCTTTTGTCGGTTTCGAATGCCATGCTGCGAGAGAGAACATATGGGCAGACCCAAACCTTCTCCGATTTGGCTGAGGAGTGATTTCACGGTTTGAACCAGTATGCGATCTCATAGAGATGTGACCTCGCTGGCCGGAGATTTACTTAGGATGCGGGCAAAGGCCGAAGCTATGATAACTTACGACCCGTTGGAGTGACCTAAATGCCTTCACTTTTCAGCGCCTTTGAATTGCGAGGCGTGACGTTCAAAAACCGTGTTTCGGTTTCTCCGATGAGTCAGTACCGGGCGCAAGATGGTCTCGCAAACGATTGGCATCTTGTTCATCTGGGGCGGTTTGCGATGGGTGGTGCAGCGCTGGTTTATGCCGAGGCGACAGCGGTCACGCGCGATGGGCGCCGGACACCGGGCGATCTTGGGTTGTGGGACGACAGCCAAATCGCGCCCTTGGCAAACATCGCTGATTTTATAACACGCGAAGGGGCAGTTCCGGGTATCCAACTTAGTCACGCAGGGCGAAAAGCGTCAGAGCGGCGACCTTGGCACGGTGAAACGCCGTTGGATGATGAAGACGCGGCAGTTCGAAGCGAACATGCGTGGCCAGCTATGGCGCCGTCTGCTTTGCCTTATGCAGAGGGATGGCCTACGCCGCGCCAAATGTCGGACGATGATATACAGGCCGCCATTTCAGCTTTTGGGGCAGCGGCAAAACGGGCAAAAACTGCTGGTTTTCAAATCATTGAGGTCTATGCCGCGCATGGCTTTCTGGTGCACCAGTTTCTGTCGCCGATCACCAACCAAAGGCAAGACAAGTGGGGCGGCAACACTGAGAACCGGGCACGTTTTGCGGTCGAGGTCGCGCGTGAAATCCGTCGGAACTGGCCGGAGGATCTACCGCTTGCTTTTCGGTTGTCTGCCTCTGATTGGATGGACAATGGGCTTACTCCGGAAGATACGGTGGACATCGCCATAGCTCTCAAGTCAGCTGGGGTAGACCTTATCGACTGCAGCTCGGGCGGGATCGGAGGCAAAGACCGGCCGCAACGTATGACCATCGAACACGGATTTCAGGTGCCGTTCGCAGCGCAAGTACGGTCAGAGGCCGACATTCCGACTATGGCAGTCGGATTTCTTTGGGATGCCGCTGTGTGCGACACGTTGATCGACCGCGGAGACGCGGACATGATCGCCCTCGCGCGCGAGTTGCTGGATGATCCGAACTGGCCCTTGCACGCGGCAAGCCAGCTTGGGCGGAACGCTGACCATACCCTGTGGCCGATTGAGTCAGGATGGTGGTTGATGAAACGCGATCGTTTGCTGTCGAAACTCGGTCTTAGATAGTTTGAATTTTCCGCTTTGGAATCCGCGAAGCTGCCGTCCGCTGATGTTCCAGCGCTTGTTCTTGAGAAGCATGGACAAGGTCCGGTGAAGCCTTGAAAGACTACTTTAGATCATTTGATGCCAGGACGATCGGGGCAATGGCATTCGGGTCGCGATGCTTTCCTGCAGTTGTGCTGCCGTAGACCTCAGGGCGTCAATGACCATTTCTCTTCGGTTGTCGATCAGGGCCGTTGCGAAATGAGGAATGGTTAGGGCTGCGATGACAGCTTTGCCCGGAGCATGCCTCACCGGAGCCGAAATCTCGTTGATGGCCTGACTTTCAGGGCTGCTTAAAGAGATATAGTTCTGAACCTCACACGTTGCGGCCTGATCAGCGAACTTGTTCAGGTGCTCCTCGTCATGGCCGGGTGAAAGCTTCTCCAGCAGTTCCAGCCGCGCTTTTTTTGTTTCCAGTTCTGACAGGAAGCAGACCCCGGCAGAGGTTGGGAAGATTGGGCTGTTATACCCGACCTGCACGGTCACACCGTAGTTTTGCGAAGACGAAACACTGTTGATAACGACAAGATCGCCGGAGCCGCTGGGCACCCATAGGTGGTTGGACAGTTCGGTTTCTTCTGCAAGACGTTCCATATAGGGTTCGGCCAGTTCGGCGAGTTTGCTGTTATCCGTGCGATCTCCGCCCAACAGCGCCAGTTTGCCGGTCAAGCGAAACAAGTCGCCTTCCTGACGCTCAATATATCCGCGCTCTTCCAACACGATCATCATGCGGAAGATTTCGTTTTTTGAGCGCCCAATTCCCTGCGCCAATTGTGACAGGGTGGGAAAGACATCCGAAAGCGACAAAAACTCCAGAATATCCAGCCCTTTTTCCAAGGCGGGGGCCGAGTATTTCTGAAGCTTGGTCTTTTCTTCGGACATCGGGTTTCCTTTTTACCGGTGCTTTCTCAAAAAAAACCGCAGGGGCGCAAGCCCCTGCGTGTCCGGTCGACCATCCCGACAGGGAGGAGAAAGGGTGCCGACCTGAACAGTCTTTTATAGACCGTTCTTTTTCAGGACTTCACCAGCGTTCTCAGAGGTGATTGCCTCGGTGCCCATAACAACCGATTTCGGCACTTCTTCACCTTTCAAGTGCTTCAGTGCCTGACGCAGACCTTCTGCACCGGGGGTCGGGTACAGGAAGGTGGCCGACAGTTCGCCGTTTGCAACCCAGGTCACGCCTTCGCCGGGCAGAGCGTCCACACCGATGAACATGATGTCATCCGCGCGGCCTGCGTCCTTGGCGGCCAGATAGGCGCCATAGGCCATGGGGTCGTTGTGGCCATAGACCATGGTGATGTCTTCATAGTTGCGCAGGGCGGTCGACATGATGTCATAGGCCTGATCCTGCTTCCAGTCGCCCGACTGCTGATCCAGCAGGAAGGTCACGCCGTCTTCGCCTTCGAACGCTTCGTGGAAGCCGTTGGCGCGGTCATGTGCGGCTTGTGTGCCCAGGCCACCCCAGATTTCCACGATGGTGCCTTTGGCGTTGCCAGCACCGCCCAGCTGCTCAACCGCGTACTTGCCGGCTTCGCGACCGATCAGTTCGTTGTCGCCGCCAACCCACTGAACGAATTTGTCGGTGTCGACGTTACGGTCCAGAACAAAGACGGGGATACCCGCGTCGGTTGCCTGCTCGACCACACCGGTCAGGCCAGCGGATTCTTTCGGCGAGATCAGGATCGCGTCGACTTCCTGACGGATGAAGTTTTCAACGTCTGCTACCTGCTTTTCGGTGCGGTCGTTGGCGTCTGCGATGATCAACTCGACATTGTCGTGCAGGTCCGCTTCGGCGCGCAGGTCTTTGTTGAACTGGACGCGCCAGGGCTCAACAGTGGTCACCTGCGAGAAACCGATCACATAGTTGTCAGCGGCCAGTACCATGGATGCCGAAAACGAGGTTGCGAGCGCGGTGGCGGCCATCAGGCCCTTGCCAAATGTTCTTCTTTTCATAGTCTACTCCTTAGTCATGATGCGGGTTTCTCCAATGTTCCCGCGTTCTGATTGCTCTGACCTACTGTCCACCAAGACCTTAAGGTCAGAGCCTCCTCCCTCTGCCCAGGCGCTCTTTCGCCATGACAAAGATCTCTTCAAATCGCCCTTCCTGAAGCAGGACGGCGACCACGATGATGATGCCCTTCAGCACCAGCTGCGTGTTGCTGTCGATGTTGTTCAATTGCAGGATGTTGCTTAGGAAGCCAAAGATCAGCACCCCAACGAACGTTCCCATGATTGCGCCGCGCCCGCCCATCAGGCTGGTGCCGCCGATGACCACGGCCGCAATCGCGTCCAGTTCCAGACCGAGGCCCGCATCCGGTTTACCCTGACGGAACTGTGCCACATAGAGCACCCCGGCCAGCGCCGACAGGCCACCCGCCAGCGCATAGGTGATGATCTTGTTGCGGCCCACATTGATGCCCGCCAGACGCGCGGCCTCTTCATTGCCGCCGATGGCCATCAAATAGCTGCCGAATGTGGTGAAGCGTGTGACAAGGAAGAATACCAGCAACACACCCAGGAAGAACAGGCCTGGTACAGGGACGACGCCCCACAACAGTTCACGCAGCACTTCAAAATTCTCGGTCGCATTCGACCCGGTATAAACCGGATATACGGCCGTATCCTGCCCGGCGATCACGCGGGCCAGACCCAGTGCGCCCACCATCATCGCCAGTGTCACAATAAAGGGCTGCAGACGGCCATAGACGATCAGCGCACCGTTCACCGTGCCCATCACGGCCCCAATGCAGGGCACAACTATCAGCACTGCCAGAACGCCGAATTTAGGCATCACTTGACCGGCCAGCCAGACCATTACACCGATGGCAATGGCGGCGGCGACCAGACGGCTCAGCATCCGCGAGGGCGCGCTGTCTGTCGGGTTGTCCGAGCTGCGGCTCAGGTTGTTTTGCACGAAATAGATCAGCGCTGCTATACAGACGAACAGTACGATTCCGGTAGCCGGAACCCCGAAATAGCTGGCAGCCGTCCAGCCTTCCTGCGTCAGCAGCATGGCGCAGATCACGGTTCCCAACGCCATGACCGAACCCACAGACAAGTCGATTCCGGCAATGAAGATCACCATGGTCATGCCCACCGCGACGATCCCGGTGACCGAGACCTGACGCAAAATGTCGGTCAGGTTGCCCAACGACAGAAAGATGTTGTTGCCTTTGGACGACAGCGGCGAGGTCAGCGCCCCAAACAGGATCAGAGCGAACAGGCCCCAATATAGTTTGGTCTTACCCAAAAGGCGCATTAACGTCGCCGCGCCGGGGCGTTCGGGTTTCACTGTCGGGCTATTGGGTTCCATAACGGTCATGTCTTTTCTCTGGTTGGGCCAGTTTTAACGGTGTGTGCAGTCAGCGGAACTGCATCGCCAGGGCCTTGATTGAATCAACGGTCATCTCATCGCGTGAAAGCTCTCCGGCCATCTGGCCTTCACACAAAACGATCATGCGGTCGCAGACGGCGATGAATTCGGACAGTTCCGAACTGGCAAACAGGACCGAGATGCCCTGATCTGCCAATCGTCCGACCAGATCGTAGATTTCGTCTTTGGCACCGATATCGATGCCACGAGTGGGTTCGTCCAAAAGCAATACTTGCGGTTGCGTGGCCAGCCATTTGCCCAGCACGACCTTTTGCTGGTTACCGCCGCTGAGTTTCCCGACCGGATGTTCGGGCCCGGTTGCGGCAACCTTCAAGGTCTCGATCGCGGTCAGAGCCTGCTTGCGTTGTTCAGCTTCGGAAAACCGACCAAAACGCGATTGCAGCGGCATCAGCGGCAAAGCAACGTTGGACGCAATCGAGCGGTCAAGGATCAAGCCGTTACCTTTACGGTCTTCTGTGATCAAAGCCAGCCCGTTGCGCACCCCGTCCTGGGGTTTGACTGGTCTTAGTTTCTTGCCTTCAAGTGTGATTTCGCCCTGATAGCTGGCGCCACGCGCGCCGAACAGAGTTTCAAGCAGTTCGGTCCGACCTGCGCCCAACAGGCCGCCAACCCCAAGAACCTCTCCGCGCTTAAGCTCGAAGGACACATCATCCAGAACCTTGCGCTTGCCTTCCCACGCGGACAGGTTTGCCACCTGCAGAACGGTTTCGTCGGTCGCAGGTGCGTTGCGTTCGACCGGATTGATTTCAACCGTGCGTCCAACCATCATGTTGATCAGTTCGGTCGAAGTGGTTTCTGAGGCAAGCCGAGTCCCGATAAGATTGCCATCGCGCAGAACTGTAACGCGGTCAGAAATCTCGAACACTTCGTCCATCCGGTGCGAGATATAGACAACCGCAACACCCTGCAGCGCCAGATCGCGGACGACTTCCATAAGAATATCAGCTTCGGCTTGCGACAAAGCCGAGGTCGGCTCATCCATGATCAGAAGGCGCGCATTCATCAGCAGTGCACGGGCGATTTCTACCAACTGCTGCTCACCAACACGCAAATCTTTTACCGGCGTGTCGATATCCAGAGTGAAGCCAAAGCGGGCCAACGCTTTGCTGGCCTTTTCCCGCAGGGCTTTGCGGTCGATGAACGTGCCAAATTTCCGGGGCTCGTGGCCCAGCAGAACATTTTCGGCCACGGTCATTTCCGGGATCAGGCTGAGTTCCTGATGCATGATGACGATACCATGCTTTTCAGCGTCCCTTGGCGCATCAAACTCCACGGTTTCGCCGTCGATCTGAAATGTCCCGAATGTCGGTTTTTGCACGCCGCTGATGATCTTCACCAACGTACTTTTGCCCGCGCCGTTTTCGCCCATCAGCGTGTGAATTTCACCACCGTCAATGACCAGGTCGACATCCCTTAGAACGGATACACCTGAAAACGACATACCGATGCCATTGAGGGAAACCGTAACCTGGCTTTCCGTTCCTTGTTGTGCGCGCAGAGCAGATTCTTGCTTCGCCATCACAACGCCTCCCTTCGTTGATCTTAACGATTTACCGCAAAACGGTTTTATATACGAAACCACGTAGGTCCACAGAGCGTCAAGAGGTATTTTTTAATTTGAATTTGAAGGTAGGATGAACTGCAAATAAAGTGTTTAAAAATATCAGGTTATAAGACTCTCTGCAGACCCATCAGCTCTGCCATTTCCACGATTTCAGGTTGCTTGACCGACCGTTTTACATGCAAAACGGGTGGCGTGTTCGTTAAGAATCTTCCGTATTCCAAGTGCATTTGAGTCGGCATGAATCGCCGTTTCGAACGGTTGATGACGCCCCTTGCGTTGGGGCCAGCGCGACGAATGTGGCTGACTTTGCGCGCGCTGAAGAAACAATTTTTGGTCGTTTTGGGGGCGTCGAACGGCTCAGAAGTCCAGCCCGATGTCAATCGATCGGTACGAATGCGTCAAAGCACCGGACGAGATGTAATCAACCCCAGTCGCGGCTACCGCTGCAACTGTGGCCTTGCTGATATTACCCGATGCCTCGGTCACCAATCGGCCGTCCACCAACTTGACTGCCTTCGTCAGAACGTCTGGCGGCATGTTGTCAAGTAGCACGACGTCAGCACCGCCGACCTCGATCACCTCGGACAGTTGGTCCAGCGTATCGACCTCGATTTCGACTTTCATCATATGCGACGCGCGGGCTTTTGTTGCATCAAGCACAGCCCGCACACCGCCAGCGGCTGCGATATGATTGTCCTTGATCAGGATTGCATCCGATAGCGAGAAACGATGGTTGAAACCGCCGCCGTGCAGCACGGCCTGCTTTTCCACCAGACGTAGCCCGGGTGTCGTTTTTCGCGTGCAGGTGATACGCGCCTTGGTGCCTTTGGTTTCAGCCACCAATTCCGAAGTGGCCGTTGCAACACCCATCATCCGCTGGGCGAAATTCAATGCCACGCGCTCGGCTGACAGGATTGAGGCGGCTCGGCCTTGGATTTTCATCAGTGTGTCGCCCTTGGCGCAGCTCTGGCCATCTTCGGTGTAGGTCGTGATGAGCAACAAGGGATCGACCAGACGGAACGCCAGCGCAGCCACTTGCATCCCTGAAACCACAGCATTTTCACGCGCTTTTAACCGTGCGGAATAGGTGACGTCCGCGGGGATCACTGTCTGAGTGGTGATATCGCCACAGGTACCCATATCTTCAGTTAGCGCGGACCGGACCAGAGGTTCTAGGATCATGTCTGGCAAAGCGGGGTGGGTCATGCTGCGTCCTTTGCTATGCGATCTCGCAAGTTGAGCGCCTGTGTCAGCGTCAGGCTGGATCGTTGACCGTTGCCACGATTGAGGTCGGGGAAATCGGACCGATAATGCGCGCCGCGACTTTCGCGGCGTTGCAGCGCGGCGGTAGCGATCAGAGTGGCCGTAGCGGTCATGTTGAGAAACTGGTCTGACCCAAAGTGCTGGGCCTCAAGCGCGGCAATTCCGGATAGGGCTTGGCTCAGGCCAGCTTCTTCCCGTACCACGCCGACATGTTCCGTCATTATGCGGCGTAAAAGCATCAAATCTTGCTCATCGTCAGTTGTGCCGGGTGCCAAACGGATTTTGACTTCGGGTGCGCTCTTCACGGTGATTTGGCCCGCAATGTCCCGGGCACAGGATCGGGCAAACACCAAAGCTTCAAGCAACCCGTTTGATGCCAACCGGTTGGCGCCATGTAACCCGGTGGACGCCGCCTCGCCACAGGCCCAGAGCCCGGCCAACGAACTTCGCCCGAACAAATCTGTTTCTACGCCGCCCATATGGTAATGCGCTGACGCGGTCACAGGGATGGGGTCCCGTGTTGGGTCAACGCCATGACGCATACAGGCGCGTGTTACACCGGGAAAAATAATGCCGATGTCGGCACCGATCGCGCCGCGCGTGTCCAACGCTGGCCGCATGCCAGCTTTGGCTTGCAGATAAACGGCCCGCGCAACCGTATCTCTGGGGGCAAGCTCGGCATCGGGGTGGAAATCGGGCATGAACCGATGCCCGTTCTTGTCGACAAGAACGGCCCCCTCCCCGCGCAGTGCTTCGGTTGCCAACGGGGTGGGGTCGGAACCTACGTCGATTGCGGTGGGATGGAACTGTACAAATTCTGCGTCCGCGATGCGCGCACCAGCACGGGCAGCCATACCAATCCCTTGTCCGCGAATACGCGTTGGGTTGGTGGTTTGCGCATAAAGGCCCGAAGACCCACCCGTTGCCAACAGATAAGCGGCCCCGCGCAGCAGCTGCTGCGCCGGGCCGGACCCAATCGCACTTGTCAGGTAGACGCCTGTTACTTGCGTGCCGTCGCTTTCCAGCGCCACGGCCTGCGCACCCTCGATAACCTGGATTGAAGGTGTTTCGCGTAGGGCTTTGATTAACGCGCGCATAATCTCGGCCCCGGCCTGATCACCTTTGACCCGCACAACCCGAGCAGCGGAGTGAGCAGCCTCACGCGACTGAACAAACTCGCCGCTTGCAGTACGGTCGAATCCGGTGCCAAGCGCAGAAAGGTCGAGGATATGCTCTGGCGCAGCTTGCGTCACAAACTCGGCCACTTCGCGCAAAACCGAGCCCGCACCCGCGCGCATCGTGTCGTCGGCATGGGCCTTTGGGCTGTCTGTCCGCGCCATGGCGGCGGCGATGCCACCCTGCGCCCAGGCTGAGCTTGCGCCAGAGCCCAGCTGTTCAGGCGAAATCATCACGACTGGGCAGGGCGCCAGCTTGAGAGCCGCATACACGGCGGCCAAACCAGCGCCAATGATAACCACTCGCGATGTTTCGATGGTTTGCATCTGCTGTGTCAAATGCCCAACTGGCGCGACAGGTCGATCATACGCTGAACCGAAAGACGTGCCTTTTCGGCGACCTGGGCGTCAACCTCGACTTGACCGGTCATTGTGTCCAGCGCGAACAGCACTTTTTCCAGCGTGATTTTCTTCATGTAGGGGCACATGTTGCACGGGCCGACAAATTCGACTTCGGGCAGTTCGTCCGCGATGTTGGACGCCATCGAACACTCGGTGATCAGCAGTGCTTTCTCTGGTTTTTCGTCCGTGACATATTTGATGATGCCGCTGGTTGAACCCGAGAAATCGGCCTCGGCCACCACGTCTGGCGGGCATTCGGGATGCGCGATCAAGCGAGTTCCGGGGTTCCATTCGCGAAAGTCGCGCAGGTCACTGGCCGAATATTGCTCGTGAACGATGCACGAACCCTCCCACCATACGACGTTTTTCTGCGGAACGTCGCGTGCCACGTTCTGCGCCAGATACTGGTCGGGCGTCATGATGACGGTCTCACTGTCCTGTGCTGCCACGATTTGTGCCGCATTGGACGAGGTGCAACAGATGTCCGAGGCTGCCTTTACCTCGGCTGTTGTATTCACATAGGACACAACCGGTGCACCGGGATACCGACGGCGCATTTCCGCGATGCCTTCGGCGGTGATCGATTCTGCCAAAGAACACCCTGCCTCCATATCCGGCATGAGAACCGTTTTTTCGGGGCTGAGAATTTTGGACGTTTCGGCCATGAAATGAACGCCGCATTGAACGATCACCTCGGCCTCGACCTCGGTGGCCTTGATTGCCAATTGCAGGCTGTCACCGACGAAATCGGAAATTCCGTGGTAGATCTCGGGCGTCATGTAGTTGTGTCCCAAGATGACCGCGTTGCGGTTTTCCTTGAGTTCATTGATCGCCTTTACATATGGCGCATAAATCGCCCAATCCGCTGGTGAGACCACACGCGACATGCGGTCGTATATTTCGCGCATGCTTGCTGCAAGCTCGGGCGACGGGGTCAGGTCATATTTTTCGGAGAGATGCGCGCGCTGCGCGGGTAGGTCGAACACGGGGCTGTTTTTCTGCCTTACAATCTTTTGGCGCTCTGACTATCGGATTTCGTTTATATTGAACACCAGTCAATAAAGGAAAATATGCTGTTTTTTGCAGCTTTTGTAGAACCAGCTGACTTATTTAGGACTTTTCAGTGATGGTTACGGGCTTCCATCCCGCAGCGGGCGGGCTTGCCAGAAGTTCTCGCATTTTGTCGGCCATCGCGAGCGAGGCAAGGTCCCCGCCGCGGATTTGGTCAGCGGTTTCAAATTCTGACAGGGCTTGTCCGAATTGCCCGGCGCGATAAAGCGTGAGGCCGCGTTCATAAGCCTCGATCCAATCGTGTGAGGGGTTATAACCGTCGGTCATTGCAATCAATTCATAGACCACAAGCTCTTCGCTGCGGCCGAACACTGTGAGCGTATCCAATTCGCGCACGATCACAGAATCGCCGGCTTCGCGTCGGGTGTCTGGGCCGATCAGGATAAGGGTGCCGTATACTTTGTTCGCGCCTTCCAGTCGGCTTGCGACATTCACCACATCGCCGATCGCCGTATAGTTCAGGCGCTGTTCGGATCCTATGTTCCCCACAAGCGCCTCGCCGCTGTTCACCCCGATCCGTAGCCGCAGAGGAATACCCTGACTGTCCTTGATGCCTGCTGCGTCGACGGTTTTGACAAGATCTAGCGCCGCACGACAGGCGTTTTCCGCGTGGTTTTTATCCTGACGTGGTGCCCCCCAAAAGGCCATGACTGCATCGCCCATGAACTTGTCGATAGTTCCGTCATGCCTTGCAATTGCGGCTGAAGCGGCGGTGAAGAACGGTTCCATCAACTGAACAATTCCTGGGCCCAGTTTCTCGGACAGTCCGGTAAAGCCAGTCACATCGCAAAACAGAACCGAGATTTGCTTCATATCACCGCCCGGCTGCGTTTTGATGCCTTCGGCAACCAGCATGCGAACCAGATCGGTTGGCACATATTTTCGGAACGCCGATAGACCCGCAGCCATACTGGCCGTTGCCGCAGACAGGTTAGCCAGTTCCGACAGCTTTGAGGGCCTGCGTGAAATACGCTCAACATCGAAACGCTCGATCTTGTTTAGATCTTCGGCGATCCGCGCCAAAGGGTTCGCCACAACCCTACGGACCAGCCAGATGGCTAACCCGGTGGCGAAAACGACTACTCCAATCAGAATATAAAGAAGGTTGATCAGAGTTTTGTCGATCCCAGACAGGAATGCGGATTCCGGGATTACGGTGGCAACGCGCCAGCCATAAAATCCCAACGGGGTCAGGGCAACTGCATACGGAACGCCGTCTATTACAACCCGGGTCGTTGCCCCGCCGGCAGGATTTTTGGCAGGGTCACCCAAAAGCCGTTCGCCCGATATCATGGCGGCTTCGTACAACTCGCCTTCGCCCATACGGGCCGGTGTCGTTTCATCCGCCAGGGCGTCAGGAACGGCGATCACCTTGCCATCAGCATCCAGAATATAGGCTGCTCCGAATTCGCCCGGATGTAAGGTCGCAAGGAACCGCGACAAACGGTCGGTTTCGATTGCGACCGCTAGAACACCCTGTCGCCCGCGGTTGACGTCAATGGGACCGGCATAAGCATAGACCGTTTTTTCACTTCCTGGCAGATCCCGCGCTTCGATCCATCCCGATGAGTTCAGGCTCATAAAGTTATTGAACCAGGCGTGGTCCCGTGGATCATAGTCTGTTTCCCGGAATTTTCGCTCTTCGAACTGGATGTCACCTGGAATGAAAATGTATTGGTCGGTTCGCAACTGCCGATCGCGGATGTTCTTATCGATTTCGACCATCTCAAGGCCGCCATCCCCAAGGCGGTGCGAGGCGAAGAAATTGCCGTCGGGCCAGCCGAAGAATATCCACGAGATATTGGGCTGCGCTTGTAGTTGCGACAGGAATACGAATTCTCGCTTGTCTGCCTGGCGCGTGGCGATGACATTCTGCACGAAAATGGTGCGCACTGCGGCCCAGGCTGCTTCGGCCGAGCTGAGTGTCGCGCCGACCTCGATCCGGACGGTATTGGCGATCTGAGTGTTGATTTCAGCAGCCAGCATACGACTGTTGTCCCGTGCCGTTGTCCACCAAAGCGTATGAACAATAAAAGTTGACACGCCAATGGACAGGGCGACCAGGATAGATACAGCGATGCCTACACTTATCCGCATCACATCTCCACAACAATGACCGGTAAAGCAGTATTGGATTGAGAATTTGCCAAGCGCAAAGGTTGCTTTGCTAAACGCCCGAAAATTCACGCATCTGTTAGGTTGACGCCATATCGACTGGCGGAAACGTGAGCGGCCAAAACGGCGATCGGCCGACAATTCGCCGAGTGTTTACTGGCGTTGCGCATCAAAGGCGCAACGCCTGCTCTCGAATGGCAATCAGCCGACTTTCACAACCATTTTGCCGAAATTACCCCCGGCGAGTAGTTGATTGAAGGCCTCTGGCGCCTTTTCCAGCCCATCAACCACGTGTTCTTTGTACGATACCGAGCCGTCCTTAAGCCAGCCTGTCATGTCCCGGACAAATTCCTGATAGACCTCGGGGCCGAAATTGTCGAAAATGATGAACCCCTGCATTTTGACCTTCATCCGCAGCAAGGTGCCTAAGATTGCAGGGCCCATATCCGGCCCTTCCGGCAAACCGGGCAGGTTGTACCACGCTACGATTCCGCAGACAGGGACCCGTGCAAACGGGTTTAGCAACGGCAGAACAGCATATAGCACCTTACCGCCAACATTCTCGAAATAGACGTCGATCCCATCTGGGCATGCATCGCGCAGTTGAGCTGCCAGATCGTCGGATCTGTGGTCTATACAGGCGTCAAAGCCAAGGTTCTGGACAACATGCGCACATTTTTCGGGCCCGCCTGCGATGCCGACGACGCGACATCCTTTAAGCTTGGCAATCTGTCCCACAGTTGCCCCGACCGGTCCCGCAGCCGCTGCAACAACGACGGTTTCACCGGGTTTGGGCTCACCAATTTTCAACAAACCTGCATAGGCCGTGTAGCCGGGCATTCCCAAAATACCCAAAGCCCAGGATGGATTGTCTGGTGTTTTGCCCAGATTGACCACCTGTTCTCCGTTCGAAATCGCGTAGTCCTGCCAGCCGCTCATATTCAAGACATAGTCACCGGCCTCGTACCCATCCAGGTTCGACTCGATCACTTGGGCCACAACCTGAGCGGTCATGACGCCGCCAATTTCGACGGGCTCGGCATAGGATTTTGCGTCGTTCATACGGCCGCGCATGTAGGGGTCGAGCGACATAAAGACCGTTCGCACCAGCATCTCATCAGCGCCCGGTGACGGGATATCAGTGGTTTCAAGCCGAAGCGTGTTTTCGTCGGGCTGACCAACGGGGCGTTCAGCTAGAACGATACGACGGTTGGTGTCGGATGTTTGGGGCATTGGAACCTCTTGCAAATATTTCCCAGCAACAGAAACCTTAAGCGGGCAAGGTGCAAGGGAAACAATGCAGACAAGAAGGGAAACCGGCAGAGACTGGCCAAGAGTGCTCTGGATACTTTGCCTTGTTTCAGGCCAGGCGAAGTAAACAGGCTGGCTAAGTCCAATTTAAAATGGACTTAACCGCCAAAATTACTGTGTCTTGCTGCTCTGTTCTTATTCTGCTGCGATTGCGCCTGAGGTGTCTGGAATTTCGCGGATTGGGGACCACTCGAGGTTGCCGTCGTATCTCCAAGCCAGTTGTCCGCTGTCATCCATGGCGATCAGGTGAAGCCACCCATTGTCAAAAAGAGCTTTGACGTCAGGGTGACGTGCCAGGATGTTTGACATCGCCTCGCGCGGGGCTTCGATAACCACCGTCAAGCGCAGAGGATCATGCTGGAATCCGTTGCCATCATGCACGGACTGCCATGGCAAGCCCGGCCTGGGGGCGCCGTTATTGCCTTCCAGCACGCCTATCCCGCCAACAACATTGTGCAGAAGCTTGTTGCCTCCTCCGAACAAGTCGGGCGCAACGGTTGAACCGTAATACTGCAAGCTGATCCAGCTGGCCACGACAACCGGAGCAGTCATGATCAATTCAAGGACGCCAAACCCATCATCCTGTCGCCAGTTGTAGTTGTGCAGAAAAGCCCGCCCGGACAAGTCCGCGCCATTGGTCCGGTCGCGTGGAGCGGCGACAAACGCACGACACCCGGCAAGACCCCATTCGGGCCGCGTTTCAGCCCAATCACGTGCACGACGCAGAACTGCTGCAGACTCGTTTGCACGCGGCAGGCGTTGCGCGCGTTCTGCGCGCGACAGATCCCCTGCGGCATTCAACCAGGTTTTGAGCCGCGCAATCTCTGCCGCTGCGGTGCCTGATGGTAAATCCTGTTCGAACAAAGTGACCATATCAGTCGTCGTGTGATGCAACGCAGGTAAGAACACGGTGTCTTCGGGTATATCTATCCCTTGAGCCTGAAGACCGCTTCGTATGTTGGGATCGTTCAACAGCCCAGCCAAAAGGCGAGCGTTCACATCTCCGGCGTAGCCACCACAGGCCCCGCATTGCAATGCGCTTTCATGGGGGTTGTTTGTGACGTCGGCCCCGTGGCCCGCCAACATGACAATTCGTGCGAAGTTATGGGTCAGCGACATAGCCGACAAAACCGACTTGGCCATACCGACCCGCGTTTCAAAGCTTAGGGAAGGGTCCAGTCTTGGCGCCGGTTCCGGTTTGGCCTTGTCACCCAGACCAAGCGAATCCCGCACAAGTTTACCGGCATAGACCGGGCCAGTGGCCTCGACAAAGGCAAAGGACGACACGGCGGCCAGCTTGAACCGGCCCCATGCGCGTTTAGCGCGCGCCGTGTAGCGGCGGTTCAGGTCCGCTTTGACAGGTTCAACAGCTTCCGAGGTTGCCCCGGCTTTCAATAGAACCGGACCCCTGAACTCGGTCACGTCCGACCCTGCGGCCTTGTGCGCGCTGGCCAAACCGAAGAACCCGGCAAAGCCGATGGTTTCGATTTTGGCATCCTGTGGTTCCAGCGCCCTGCGGAAAACCTCAGAGCGGACGTCGATGCAAAACGCTGCCTGTATGTCAGGGCGTCCATTGGAGGCGACGGGTTCGCTTTTTTTCAGTTCAATCGCCAAAGCGCGTTGCTGTGCGCGTTCAGCTGCATCCTGCAGGACAGCGTCGATCACCTCAGACTTGGACGGCGTGACGGGTGTGCGGTGCTTGGCTACGACCTCGTCCCAACGGGCGGCGATTTGGTCTTGGTAAAGGTCATATAGCGCCTCATCAAACACCATGCGAACGGCCAGCAACTCAGCCACAGTGCTGTCTGGGCGTCCGTCCAATTCGGCCTGCCACAAATGATACCGGCCGTACTGCGCCCAACCGCCCAAGGTTATCAACCAGCGGTGGAACGTCGTTTTGGCGGCCTCAGTGTCGACGCCCAACCGCTCGGACGCCCGTCCTATGGCGCGCCAATGCGACCTGTTGGTTCGAGTGACAAAGGCGCAAAAGCCTTTCAAACCGTGGATTTCAGGCGTCAGGTCACGCGTGGCGAATTCTCGCCACGACTGGAATACGCCGCCTGTATCGGACTGCTGCCACAGCGCCTGACCCTGATCAAAATGACCCGCAGCCCAGGCGCCGATGCGATCCTCGATCAAGCCAGGCCAATCAATACCAGAAACATCGGCAGCAAGTTCGGCGACGGTTGCCAGTGGCTGCGGCGTGTCCTGAGGTGTGTCTAATGCGTCCAGTACGTCTTGCAGGCGTGGTGCATTAAATTGCCCTTCAACCGCTGACACAGCGGCGCGCACATCTTCTTGCAAGATCTCGTCGCCCTCATATTTTGCTTTCCAGTATTCCCGAGCAGGGGTGATCCGTGTTCCGGCAACCCGTGCAAGGCGTGCCGCGGTGACCGAAAGTGGCTCATCAATCTGGCCAAGAAAGGGGTTCACCGCAACGCTAGAGGAAAGCGGGAACAGCGGCGGGATCGCTTTGGAGACGTCGTTGGCCTCGGTCACCAGCTCCAACAAAGGGGCGGGGTAGGTTTCAAGTTTCGCAAACATGAGGAACGTTCCTTTCACACGATCGAACGCTTGGACCAACCGTCCAGCAACTTATCGAAAACTGCATTGGCATAGAGACCATTGGTCAGGTGAACCCTTGGCCCTGCCGCTGCCGGGTGCGCGGCCCATAACGGGAATGTCGCCTGTGCCACGGCAACACAGCCAAAGCTGATCAATGCGAGGATAATCAAAGCCCATTCAAGCGGGCCAGGGGCCGGAGTAGCTGGCAGGGTTCCCGAAGTCAGTTTCTGTGCGATGACCTGCAGGGCGAAATAGCTGACCGAAGTGACCAGAGCATAGGCGACAGTGCGTTGCATCAACGCCCTTGGGGCAGCATCGGCAAACCCTTGGGCCAAGAGATAAGCGACGCCGAAAATCAGGATGACTCCCAGTGCAATGGCCTGAACCGATTTTCCGTCAAACCCAACGATCATGCCAACAAGCCCATAGATTGCTATCGCGATTACAAAGGACAGCAACACGTTACGCGCGCTTGGGACGGCAATCGGTCCGGGGCGGCGAATAGCAGCGACGTTTCGCACTGCTTCGCCAGCACTGAGGAACGCATGTGCCTTGTACAGCGAATGGGCCACAATGTGCAGCAATGCCAGCGGGAACAGCGCCAAGCCACATTGCATGACCATGAAGCCCATCTGGGCAATGGTCGACCATGCAAGCGACGTCTTTACTGCTGGTTGAGTCAGCATCACCAACCCGCCGAACAAGGCGGTGAACCCTCCCAACATGACCAACAAAGCCATCACACCCGGCGCAAGCAACATTACGTCGGCGAAACGTATTAGCAGCAGACCGCCAGCATTGATAACACCTGCATGCAGCAGGGCCGAAACGGGCGTTGGGGCCTCCATAACCTCGGTCAGCCATCCATGCAGCGGGAACTGGGCTGAAGCCAGGACAGCAGACACGGCAATCAGAAAGGCAGCGGACATCGTCAGCCAGTTTGGTTCTACGACCGAAAGGATCGTTTTTATGTCTGTGGTCCCGGTGGCGACAACGATCAGCACAAAAGCCAATGCCAAGGTCGCCTCGCTTAGCCGTGCAACGAGGGCTTTTTTACGTGCTGCGCGCTGCGCGGTGGCGCGTTCCGGATAGAACAGCAGCAATTTGTTCAATGCCAGGCTGGTCGCGACCCAAGCCAGAAAGAACTGCACAAGATTGCCGGACATGACCAATAGAAGAACCGACGCCAGTGTGACTGACATCCAGCCCGCGAAGGCACCTTGGTGGTCTTCGCCATCCATGTAAGTTCTGGAATAGCGGATCACGATCCAGCCGATGAAGCTGACTAGCAACAGCATCACGGAACTCACCGCATTCAGATGAACCGAGAGGCCGACGCCGAACATCCCGATCAATGCCGATGTGCCGGGCCCCTTTATCACCAAAAATATGGTTGCAAGGATCGAGGAACCGAAGGCCGCGAATGCGGCAACTTCAGTCAGGCCTGCTGTGTTTCCCGGTCGTTTTCCCGGTTGCCGCGACGCAAACCATGCTGCCCCAAGTAAGACGAGCGGGCCAAGAAGCGGCAAAAAAACGTAAGCCATAGTCCATTTCCTTCTGTGTCGTGGCCAAAGGGCCCTTTGCGGCAGATAGGACAGAATTTGTGACAATAAAAATTCATTGTTTGCAAGATTACGTTCTATTAAATAGAACAATATGCCATTGAACTATCATCATCTCCGATATTTTTGGGCCGTTGCGCATGACGGTAACCTGACCCGCACGGCGCAGCGTCTGAACCTGTCTCAATCGGCTCTTTCTGTGCAAATCAAACAACTGGAAGAACGTCTGGGTCACGCCTTGTTTGAACGCCGCGGTCGGCAGTTGCAATTGACCGAGGCCGGTCGCATCGCACTGGACCATGCAGACGCGATTTTCGCCACGGGGCAAGAACTTGTGGCCACGATGGAAGGAACAGTTCAGAACCGAAAGGCACTTAGGGTGGGGTCGCTGGCGACCCTGTCACGCAACTTTCAGATTGGGTTTTTAAGGCCCATCTTGTCTCGTATGGATGTAGAGGTGATCCTAAGATCGGGCAGTCCGACCGAATTGTTAGAGGGGTTAGAGGCGCACAATCTGGACCTTGCCTTGATGAACAGGCCCCCCCCTGATGACAGCCTGACCCCTTTCGAAATTCACTCGATCGGTGAGCAAGAGGTTAGCATCGTGGGCACTCCGGGGCGGTTGCAGTCTGATGCACCTTTGCGCGAGTTGTTGCATAAACAGCCGTTTATTCTGCCGACAACTGACAGCAGCGTTCGAACGGCCTTTGACGCGCTGGCCAGCCGGTTATCGGTTCGTCCACAGATCGCCGCCGAGGTGGATGATATGGCGATGATGCGACTGCTCGCGCGCGAGGATATTGGCCTTGCGCTTGTGGCGCCTATCGTTGTGACAGACGAACTGACTTCGGGCCGATTGAAAGAGGCCAAAGAGCATCCCCGGATCAAGGAAACGTTCTATGCGGTCACTCTACGACGGCGGTTTGTAAATCCTTTGGTGCATCAGATTTTGGAGCAGAATTCCGGCTCTGCATTCTTGACCTGATCAAAAAGCAACACTCTGCATCTTGCTCTGTCAAACTGTTCTTGCGCTTTGGCAGCCCATAAGCAACTTGACGGTATGGAGAATTTGAACTGTCCGAATTGCGGGACGGACTGCCCTATTTCATTGACGTTGATTAAGGTCGTTGTTTGTCCGTCCTGCGGAACTACGCTGATGCTGAACGACGAAACGGCCTCGGTCGCGGGTGACCAAGGCGTGATGCATGATGCACCACTCTTATTCGGGGTTGGCGATCGGGTGGTGATGGGCCGGACTTCGACCCGAATTCTAGGTCACGCCCGATATTCTTACGGTCGCGGGTTTTGGGATGAGTTCTGCGGTGTGGATGAAGCCGGAGAAACCTGCTGGATTTCGGTCGACGAGGGTGACGTCGTGCGGCAAACCCGTTTGCAGGCGGACGACGCGCCGAAGAACCAACCGCCCTTCAAACCCGGCGAAACATTACACTTCGACTCGGCGACGTTTACGGTGACAGAAGTGGAAAGTGCCGAATGTATCGCGTTGCGCGGGCAGTTCGACGAAGCTCTGACCGTGGGAGAAACCTATCAATTCGTAAACGCGTCTGCCGGTGACGAAGCGTTGCTGTCTGGTGAGTTTTGGGATCAGTCCGGCGCGTGGTTCTATGGTCGCTGGTACGATCCTTTCGACATACAGGTCGAGCGCCAGTAATGACCAGAAACCCCGAGGTACTGTCGATCAACTGCACGAGCTGCGGCGCGGGGCTGAACGTGTTGGGTGGCGGTCGTGTCGTGGTACAAATCTGCCCTTATTGCGGTAGCGAACTGGACGCGCAGGACAACTACAGAACTCTCAGGCAGTTCAAGGGACTTACGCGTCCCAAAACACCGTTTTCGATCGGGATGACCGGCGCGCTTTATGGGGTCGATTTCACTATTATCGGGATGATCGAGCACTCAGAACGGTGGGGCGGGCGGTTTTACACCTGGATTGATCACCAGCTTTATTCACCCACACATGGGTATGCGTGGCTAACGCTGGAAGCTGGCCATTTGGTGTTTACCCGACGCCACCGTGGGCCAGGATGGATATCTGAACGGGCAGTGGAAATATCAGAATATCCGCCGATTGTCCGCGTAAATGGAGAGCGGTTTGTCTATTTCGAAACGACGACAAGCTCGATCACCTATGTCGAAGGTGAATTCACGTGGCGGCCAGAAATCGGCGAGCAAACCACAACCATTTCAGCGATGTCTGATGCGGCGATGCTGGGTTTTTCTAAGACTGGCTCTGAACGCGAGAGCTATCGTTCGATTTATGTCCCCAGAAAAACAGTCGAAGACGCATTCGATGTTCAGCTTGATCGGAAACCTTTTCGCGTTCACCCGCTAGAGCCATTTGTTGCCGGACCGAATTATGGCTTTATACTGGTCGCCTCGTGCGTGTTTGCGATCATCTGCCTTGTCATGTCCTTTGTTTTTGCCAGCCGCACGGGTGAAGATGTGCTGGGCGCGCATGTCCTGACGCGGGCGGATTTTCCCGCAGAAATCACGTTCCCGCTGGAAGCCGACAGTCAGCTTGCGCGTATTTCTTTTTCGGCCGATGTTCGCAACAGTTGGGCGTATCTGGATCTGGAATTGCTGGATCCAGACGACACTCCTGTCTTCCTAGCAGGCCGGACCATCGAGTATTACTCGGGCCGCGACGCCGACGGATCATGGAGCGAAGGCTCAAGACGCGCCAACCTGTCGTTTCGGCCAGAACGTACAGGCGATTACACACTAACAGTGGACGTGCCCGACCAAGGGGTCTGGACCGGGCCGGGGGCATCCTCGGCTCCGAGTTATCCTTTCAACCAACTCACGATCAATGTGCGTTCCGGTCTGTCCAGCGGCATGTGGACGCTTGCGTTGGCCGGCGGCTTCGGGTTGTTGTTCTTGCTGCAATTCGGACGTAAATGGCTGCACCAGCGCGCCCGTTGGTCCGGAACCGATTGGGTGGATGAGGATTAACGTGAACCTGTTCCGAGCTATTTTTGTTGTCATTTCAACCACCGCAATCGCTTCAGTGGGGTACGTCGCATGGCACGGCTATGGCGCCGAGAGCCGCGATCTGGATACTTCGGTTCGCGTCGGTAGCAGTGGCGGCGGATATTATCGAACAGGTCGTGTAAAATAAGGGAAAACCAATGGAATATCTGGCAGCGATTCAGATCGCCGAGATTGTAAGCACCATCTTCTACACTGTTCTTGGTGTCTCGCTGATGTGGGGTGTCTGGAAAGTGATCGATTGGCTGACGCCGTTTTCCATCGTGCGTGAGATCGAGAAGGACCAGAACATTGCGCTGGCAATTCTGATCGGCCTGCTCTTCGTGGCTGTCTCAATTATCATCGCCGCTGTCATCCTGTCATGACACCCGCTCCGGCGGTTCAGGCACGGGCGGTTTGGTTACTGGCGGCCACCTTTCTGGTGGCCGTGGCTGGCCTGATCTACGAGCTGATTGCCGCAACTCTTTCCAGTTATCTGCTGGGCGACTCGGTGCGTCAGTTCTCTCTGGTTATCGGGGTTTTCCTGTCGGCAATGGGGATCGGCGCGTGGCTGTCGCGCTATGTTATTCATGCTTTTTCTGGGTTTGTTTGGGCGCAAATACTGTTGGGCATTGTCGGTGGCTTCATGGCCCCGGTTCTGTTCTTGAACTACGCGTGGATAGGTCAGGTGGCCTTGCCTTTGTACGCGGCACTGGTTGCCATCGGAATCTTGTCGGGCATGGAATTGCCCTTGATCGCGCGTGTGTTGGAAGAGATCGGGGCGCTAAAGTTCCGTTTCGAAAACGTGTTGAGCGTGGATTACGTGGGGGCTTTGGTGGCCTCACTGGCATTTCCGTTGTTGGTTATTCCGCATTTGGGATTGATGTCCGCAAGTCTTGCATTCGGCGCGTTAAATCTTGCGGTGGCGGGGCTGTCATTGCTGGTGTTTCGGGAGCTAACGACCCGCAGGCAAGTCACAGTCTGGACGTTGGCCATGCTGGCCACGGTTGTGGGCCTATGGCAATCTGAACGGTTGGTCTCCATAACCGAGGCTGAGTTGTTTGAAGATGACATAATCCTGTCGGAAACCACCCCATATCAACAGGTTACTGTTACGCGGTATCGAGACAGAGTGCGGCTGTTTCTGGACCACTCAATCCAATTCGACAGCCTTGACGAACATCGGTATCACGAACCTTTGGTTCATCCTGCAATGGCTTTGGCACCGCGCAGGGCTCAGGTGCTGGTTCTGGGCGGGGGGGACGGAATGGCCGTCAGAGAGGTGCTCCGCTACCCAGATGTTCACAATGTCACTTTGGTGGACCTTGATCCACGAGTTACCGAGTTGTTCCGCGACCATCCAGCATTATCGAGTTTGAACGATTTTGCTTTAAGTGATCCTCGCGTAACGATCGTAAATAATGATGCGTGGAAATTCCTGGAACGGGATCACAAGATTTACGATGTGATCATTGTAGATTTGCCTGACCCGAAATCCATAAGCTTGTCGCGCCTGTATACTAGGCAATTCTATTCCATTCTGGTTGAACGCCTCAGCGCGCAAGGACTTCTTGTGACACAAGCCGGTTCACCTTTTTTTGCACGACAGGCGTTTTGGTCCGTTGTTGGAACGATCGAGTCCAGCCGGAATCCTCAGCGACCGGGGCAGGGGCTAAGTGTTTTGCCCTATCACAGCTATGTGCCCAGTTTCGGTGAGTGGGGGTTTGTGTTGGCTTCGCCAGAGCCTGTGTCAGGCCGAAAGATCTTGTTGCCGGGGGGGTTGCGATATCTTGATGAAGATGTTTGGCGTGCAACGCAGGTATTCGGAGCCGATACCGCGCGTATCGCGGCTGATCCGAATACGCTGCAGTCACATGCTTTGGTCGGCTACTATTTGGACGGGTGGGATTTCTGGTTCCGTTAAGGCGCCTCGGTGAATACGAGTGATGTCCACACTCTCGGGGTGCAACAATTCTGCAAGGCAGACCACGGCGCGTTCGGGACAGGTGCCCCCGCACATAAAAATGTCGATCGCGGCATAAGATTTCTCGGGCCATGTGTGAATCGAGATGTGAGACTCGGCCAGTAACAGAACGCCCGTAATGCCGCCATGGCCACCGAAAGTGTGAAAGCTGCTTGAAAGGATTGTAGCCCCTGCAGCGTGGGCCGCAGATTTAAGCGCGCTCTCTAGATACGAGGCGTCCGTAAGCCTCGACCCGCCATGATGGTCTAATAGTATGTGCGTCCCGACGGGATTCTTCCTGATCATGTCTTGCGTTTACACGGAAAAAGCGGGCCACGAAAACCCCCGGTTGCCTAGCTCGGGGGCATGTCTGGTCATGGCGAGCGGTAGCCTGTTTTCAAAGTCCGATTTTCTCAGACGTGGCGTGTCGAAAAATCACGTGACACACCGGAAGCGCTTGGGTTAGCTTATCTCAAAACGAAACTAAAAAACATAATACGTAAATACTTGAAGACATATAGCGTGCGGTCGCCCGTTGGGACTCTGAGAAAATTCCCACAGGAGCAGCGCAATGGGCCACGGCATTTAAGCTGTTGCCTGTATCAGGAACTCTGAGGCTTCGGCAACGAGTGGAGTTCTGAAGCAGGCGCGGTGTTTCATTGAAACACGGAGGAGCCGCAATTCAGACAAGACATACCTGCACATCCGCTGCGCACCTTTTTCTGACACTGACCGGACAACAAACGCAGAGGTGATCGGGTGCGTTGCAATATTTAAAAATGAGGGAATGACAGATGACACAGAAAACCAGATTGATATCTTCGGCTGCCGTTCTGGCTCTGGGTTTTGCACTGCCGGCCACGGCCGAGTTAAAGTACGACAACAACTCGGGCGGTTTTGTTGTGCTGTATGGACAGTTGAACCCCGCTATCATCTCGGTTGATGACGGAGAAGAGACCGAAACCAATGTTCGCGACTTCGACGCCTCCAACAGTCGTGTTGGACTACGGCTCGAGCAACCCTATGGCGCCAACACGTTCCGGTTCCGCTTTGAAACTGCACTGGGTTTGCCAAATTCGACCGAAACGGATCAGAACGGCAACGACTTCAGCGGCTGGACACGCGAAGACATTCGACATGTAGATTTGTCCCTAGAGGGAGACTGGGGCACTTTCTCGGCCGGGCAGGGCAGCATGGCCGCTGATGGTGTCGCCGAACAGGATTTGTCGCTGGTTGCTCTGGTCTTGTATTCGTTCACCGCGGATTCAAACGCATCTTTCCTGTTCCGTGACGATGGCGGCATTCTGAGCGGGCCGACGGTCTCGGGAACAACCGATAACTTTGATGGCGCGCGGCGGACACGGGTGCGCTATGACACGCCGTCGTTTAATGGGTTTTCGTTCAGTCTGGCTTATGGCCAGAACGTGTTGGAAGAAGATTTCAACGATGACCGCGACTATTATGACTTTGCAGCCTATTATCGAAACACGTTTGCCAACGGTGTCGAAGTTGCCGCCGGACTGGCCTATCAGGTACGTGGATCCGGCAACAGCGGTGCAGGCGGCAGTGAAAGCGAAAAGCGTGAGGACGTTGTTGGATCGGCCTCGGTTCTGTTGGATAACGGCTTAAGCTTCGCGGTCGCCATCGGTGAGAGGGATGTGGACGATGATGCCTCGGCAGATCCCAGTTTTTACTATCTCAAAATCGGCTACGAGGGCGACTGGTTCAACTTTGGTAAAACCGGTGTCGGGCTTCATTACTGGGATGGCTCAGATTTTAACGCGGATGGTTCGGATTCTGAGGTCTGGGGCATTGGTGTCGTCCAAAAAATCGACCAGTACAATATGGAAGCTTACTTCTCGTACCAGGATTATGCCTATGACGACTCATCCGATGAGTTTGATGACCTGTCCACAGTCGTCTTGGGCGCACGCTGGCGCTTTTGAAGACAATTCACGTTTGCGGGCCCTTCTTTGACTGGCCCGCAAAAGGATGAAATCGAACGATTATAGGCCCTGTTTCCGGACTATCCCAAGGCGCTTTGCGCGGATCAGATTGCTTACTCTGCTTCAGCTATCGCTGGAGCTACTGATGGTGTATTGAATCCGACCACGATTAACACGGGTTCTTTCGTGCCTTTGGCCACGCTGCACTTCATTTCTTAAATCAGTGACTGACAAGAAACCCTCTGGTGCCGAAACTCCAAAACTTGTTTTGTGGGTGCTGACAGAATGCAGCAGAAGTTTAGGGCTGACACCTCGCGATGACAGCACCTAAGGCAACGGAGGCTTTGGGCGTATGCGAGTGAAATCAGGAGGAACCCATGGCGTCAGTTGAAACACGCAAAGAAAATGGCCTAGCGCTCGTAAAAATCGACAATCCGCCGGTCAACGCGGCGGGGTATAGTGTGCGTATCGGGCTGGTGAACGCAGTCCGTGATCTGGCCGGGGACGAAACCGTTCGCGTTATAGTACTTTATGCTGCGGGGCGGACTTTTGTCGCCGGTGCTGATATTCGCGAGTTCGGCCAGCCGCCGAAGCAGCCGGGTTTGCCCGAAGTGTGTGAGATACTGGAAGCCAGCGCCAAGCCTATTGTTTGCGTTCTGCATGGAACAACACTGGGTGGAGGGCTTGAGATCGCGCTTAGTTGTCACGCGCGGGTCGGTATAAAGGGTCTTCGACTGGGCCTACCGGAAGTTAATCTCGGCCTGTTGCCCGGTGCGGGCGGAACGCAACGCCTTCCGCGCCTGGTTGATGGGCAAACGGCGCTTACAATGATCACCTCTGGTAAACCGGTATCGGCAAACGTCGCGCTGGATGCAGGGTTACTGGATGATCTGCAAGAGGGTGATCCCGAAGCGGTAGCGTTGGCTGCAGGTCAAAAGGTGTTGGACAGCACCCTGAAAACCCGCGCAACTGCGGATCAGGACAATCGCCTCAGTGCTGATGAAATCGATGCCTTTCGCGGCAAGATCACCGGTGAGGTCGCTGAACGCGCCTTAAAGGCTGCTGAAGCAAGTAACCTACCGCTCGCCGAAGGTCTAAAGATTGAACGTGAGCTTTTCGTGGAAGCGATGGGTAGCAACGCACACAAAGGGCTGAAGCATGCCTTCTTCGCGGAAAGGGCAGTTGCCCATATTCCCGAAGCCAAGGCCGAAGCAAGAGAGCTGACCTCGGGCGGGGTGATTGGGGGTGGTACCATGGGCTCGGGCATTGCTACGGCGATGCTTCTGGCCGGGATGCCCGTTACGCTGGTTGAGATGGAAAAGGATCGTGTGGATTTCGCTCGCAATACGATCACCAAAAATCTTGCCGGTGCCGTCCAGCGCGGCAAACTGACCGAGGCGCAACGGGACACGGCCTTGGCCGCATTGACATGTACCACGGATATGGCCGCGCTGGCAGATGCGGACGTTGTGATCGAGGCTGTTTTTGAATCCATGGAGGTCAAGCAGGAGGTTTTCGGAAAGCTTGATGAGGTTTGCAAACACGGTGCCATCCTTGCCACCAATACCTCCTATCTTGATGTCAATGAAATCGCATCTACGACCAAGCGGCCTCAGAATGTCATCGGTTTGCACTTTTTCTCACCTGCTCATGTCATGCGATTGCTTGAAGTTGTGGTTGGTAAAGAAACCGCGCCCGAGACGGTCGCCACCTGTTTCAGACTTGCGAAGAAACTCCGAAAGATTGCGGTTCGGGCAGAGGTGTGTGACGGGTTTATCGGAAACCGAATTCTTGCGCATTACCTGAAATCAACGTCTTACATGCATCTTGATGGGGCGCCGTTTGATCAAATCGACACTGCGTTGGAAGAGTTCGGTTTCGCTATGGGACCTTTCGCCGTCTCGGATCTTGCCGGTTTGGATATTGGATGGGCCACGCGCAAACGCAAAGCTGCCGCCCGTCCGGCGCAGGAACGATATGTCGAGATTGCCGACCGTATTTGTGAACAGGGTTGGTTCGGACGTAAGACTGGCAAAGGGTTCTACTTGTACGACGGTAAATCCCGCAGCGTTAATCCAGCGGTGGCCGAATTTGCGCAGGCTGAACGTGATGCCAAAGGGATCACCGGGCGCAGCTTTACCAATCAGGAAATCGTCGACCGATACATGGCGGCGATGGTGTCCGAAGCCGCTCGGGTTGTTGAAGACAAAATAGCCCTGCGTCCCATTGATGTAGATGCTGTATTTCTATTCGGTTACGGCTTTCCGCGCGTATGGGGTGGACCTATGCAATATGCCGATATGACGGGGCTGGATGTTCTGGTGCAACGCATTGAGGCATACGCGCGAGAAGACCCTTACTACTGGCAGGTTCCAGACCTGCTGCGCGAACTGGCCGAAGCGGGTAAAACCTTCGGCGATCTTAACAAAGGGGCGTGAACATGGACCTGAGATTTACCCCGGAAGAAGAAGCGTTTCGTGCTGAGGTGCGCGCGTTTCTGGACGATAACCTATCTGATGATCTTGTTCGAAAAAACCGTAACTCTGCAGCTTTAAGCAAGGCGGATATGGAAGACTGGCATGCAAAGCTGAACGCAAAAGGCTGGTTGGCTGCAACGTGGCCTTCGGAATATGGCGGCACCGGGTGGGGTGCGGTCGAGCGCCATATTTTCGAAGAAGAATGCGCTCTGGCCAATGCCCCTCGTACGGTTCCCTTCGGCCTGAACATGTTAGGGCCGGTTCTGATCAAGTTCGGAACCGAAGCCCAAAAAGCTGAAATTTTACCACGCATTCTGGATGGCTCAGATTGGTGGTGTCAGGGCTATTCCGAGCCGGGCGCGGGCTCCGACCTTGCAAGCCTCAAGACCCGCGCTGTGCGGGAAGGCGACGTCTATGTAATCAACGGCCAGAAAACATGGACGACGCTGGGGCAGTATGCAAACAAGATTTTCTGCCTTGTGCGGACGTCGAATGAAGGGAAACCGCAGGAGGGTATCAGCTTTGTTCTGGTCGATATGGACACACCGGGGGTTGAGCTGCGTCCGATCCGATTGTTGGAAGGCGGATACGAGGTGAACGAGGTGTTCTTTACCGACGTGCATGTGCCCGTGACCAATCTGGTCGGTCAGGAAAACAAAGGTTGGACCATCGCCAAATACCTTCTGACACATGAGCGAACAAATATTGCGGGTGTCGGGTTTTCCACCCGCGACCTTGATAAGCTGAAAATGTTGTCCCAAACCCTTGTTCGGGGGGGCAGGCCATTGTCCCAGGATCCGTTGTTTGCGGCGGAAATGACCGAGGTAGAAATCGACCTGGAGGCGCTGAGAATCATGAACCTGCGTATGCTGTCGGCGGCCAAAGAAAGTGCTGCATCCGGAACACAAAGCTCAATGCTCAAGATCAAAGGAACCGTTATCCGCCAACGAATTCTAAGCCTGACCCGTTCAGCGCTTGGGTCTGCGGCTGCCCCATTCCCTGCAGATGAGTTGCCAGAGAACGTGCTGTCTGTGCCCGAAGAAGCAGCGCGCGCTGCGGCCAGTTATTTCAACAACCGCAAGCTGTCGATCTTTGGCGGGTCAAACGAGATTCAGAGCAACATCATCGCCAAAGACCTTTTTGGAGGCTGACGCATGGATTTCAACCTGACCGAAGACCGCCAGATGCTGTCCGATACTGTGCGCCGCTATTTGGCGGACCAATATGATTTCAAAGTCCGGGCCGCGGCGACTGCGTCCGCTCCGTACCATTCTGCTGAGAAATGGGAGGAATTGTCAGAACTGGGCCTGATCGCCGCTTTTGTGGCCCAAGACAAAGGCGGTTTCGGTGGCACTGGTTTCGATATAGCCACTGTTTTCGAGGAACTGGGACGGGGCCTATGCCCCGAGCCGATGTTGGCCGCGTTGATGAGCTCGCGTGTCGCTGCCGACTGCGGGGCGCAGACGTTGGTTGATGAGATGATCATGGGCGCCAGAAGGTTCGCCTTTGCGGTGTTCGAGCCGGATGCTGATAGTCTTTCTTTGATCCGGGCAAGTGCAGACAAGTCCGGTGAAGGTTGGGTTCTGAACGGTCGAAAATCTGTGGTATACGGCCTGCCCGGCGCGGATGGCGTACTGGTGGCAGCGCGTGTCGAAGCGGAAATCGGGCTGTTTCTGGTCGAGACGCCCGAGACCATCGACTATGCCATGATTGACGGTGGCGGTGCAGGCGAGTTGATTTTGGAAAATACTCCGGCCATCTGTCTGGTCGAAGACGCAACCCAGAGCATCAAAGCGAGTTTGGATGCGGGCCGTCTGGCACTCTGTGCCGAGGCGGTTGGCGTTATGCAGGTTCTTGTAGACATGACTGTGGAATACCTGAAACAGCGAAAACAGTTCGGTCGCCCAATCGCCAGCTTTCAGGCGTTGCAGCATCGTGCGGTAGATATGGCAATCGAGATCGAGCAGTGTCGGTCGATCACTATTCTGGCGGCCAGTAAGCTGGGAACCGATCAAGCTGAAAAATACGTCGCCATGGCGAAAAACCTCATTGGACGTGCAGGCGCCATGATCGCCGAAGAAAGCATTCAGTTACATGGGGGTATCGGAATGACATGGGAATACCCAGGATCACATTATGCCAAACGTTTGGTAATGATCGACCATCAACTGGGCGATCGCTATGCGCAATTGCAGCGCGTGATCGAGATGTAACCAGCGTTTTGACTGGGTAAAGGCATCGTGTAGGTGCTTAGCTAAGAAGTATCAAAACTATCGGGTTCTGGGTCTTGTTTCCTGACGTGTTCTACCACAAAAGTCTGGAACCCTATTTGAACGCAAAGGCTATTTCATGAATGCCCGTCACGACCAAGACCTGTCGACCTTGTCCGATTGTCCTGATGCGTTTTGGAAACGCTTTGTCGTAACGAAAGACGATCTCGATGGCTTTAACCACGTTAACAATGCCGTTTATTTGAAGTGGCTGGACGCGACAGTATGGGAGCACACACGGGCCGTGGGCTTGGGTGAACGTGCCTGCCTGGAGCTGGACCGCGGCATGGCGGCCGCGCGTCACGAAATCGACTATATCGCGTCTGCTTTTCTGGGAGATGAGATCGTTGTTTACAACTGGATCTCTGCCAACGACCAACGGTTGCGCGCCAGCCGGTCTTTTCAAGTGATCCGGTTGCAAGACATGAAAACGATCCTGCGGGCAAAATCCCACTACGTATGCACCAAACTGAGCACCGGTCGCCCCACACGAATGCCCGAGATATTCAAGACGGCCTATGACGTGAAAGTCTCGGTTCAGCGTTAGAATTATGCATGAGTGAGTTCCGGCACTGGTCCGCGTTTCGACCAGTGCCTTTTGGACTCAGATATCAGGCTGCGCGGGCAGCCTTAATCAGATCCGAGGCGCGCTCGGCGATCATAATCGTAGGGGCGTTAGTGTTCCCGGACACCAGATTGGGCATGACCGAAGCGTCAACTACACGTAACCCCTGAATCCCGTGCACGCGTAGTTCAGGGTCTACGACCGACATCTCATCTACGCCCATTTTACACGTGCCGACGGGGTGATAGATTGAGTCTGCGCGAGACCGGATGTGGTTTTCCCAGTCTTCATCAGTCCTCAATTTATCAGATCCGAACATCTCTTTTTTGCGGTGTTGGGTCATAGTTTCGGTCTCAAGGACGTCGCGCATCATCTTCGCGCCTTTGACCATGACTTTTATGTCGCGAGGATCGGACAGGAAAGCTGGATCAATACCCGGTGCAGCCAGCTCGTTTGTGCTTTGCAAAAAGACCGAGCCGCGGCTGTACGGTCGTACTTGGCAGACGTGACAGCTGTAGCCGTGTCCCAGATGTTGTTTGCGCCCGTGGTCGTCGAGTAAGGCTGGCACAAAGTGAAACTGAATATCCGGCCGGTCCAGCGCCGGATCGGTCTTTAAGAATGCGCCAGCTTCGGCGACGGGTGACGCGGCAAGAGAAACTCCGTCTTTGCGCCACCGCAGGATTTCGCGGACGATGTGGATACCGCCTCTCAAACTGATCCCAAGGTTGTCGTGCCGATTGGTCTTGTAGCCAAGAATAAAGTCCAGGTGGTCCTGCAAATTCTGGCCGACGCCCGGTAGATCATGTCTGACCTGAATGCCCAACTTGGACAGATCTGCACCATTACCGATCCCTGACAGTTGCAATAGTTGCGGCGACTGAAAGGCCCCCCCGCAAAGTAAGACTTCATGTTTTGCGGTAACCGCAATGTCTTGGCCTTTGTGTTGATAAATCACGCCTGTGGCACGTTTCCCCTCAAAGGTGACGCGACGTGCACGAGCGCGGGTCACAATCGTAAGGTTGGGTCTGTCGGCATTGGGAAACACGTAGCCTGCAGCCGCCGAGCAGCGTTCACCGTTTTTGTCTTCGTCAAAGAACTGTGTGACCTGATAAAATCCAACCCCTTCGTTGTCGCCGGTGTTGAAGTCGCGAGTTCTGCGATGTTGCAACTGCGTGGCGGCATCAACAAAGGCTTCAGATAAAACATGGATGGATTTCTGATCACACACCTGCAGCGGTCCGCTGCCGCCATGCATGTCGTCTTCGCCGCGTTCATTGCTTTCGGCTTTTCGGAAATAGGGCAACACACTGTCCCAATCCCATCCTTCGCAGCCCAGATCGGCCCAAGCATCATAATCCTCGCGCTGGCCGCGGACATAAAGCATGGCATTGATCGCACTGGACCCGCCCAGACACTTCCCGCGCGGCTGATAGCCCTTGCGCCCGTTCAAGCCGGGTTGTTCGACCGTTTCAAAGCTCCAATTGTTGATCTTTATCGGCTTGCTTGGGACCATGGCTGCGACTGCCATAGGCATACGTACGAATATATCGTTGCCACCCCCGCCGGCTTCGAGCAGGCAAACCGAAACTTTCGGATCTTCGCTGAGGCGTGCGGCAAGAACCGACCCGGCGGAGCCGCCACCTACTATGACGTAATCGAACTGCATAGATTTCCTTCCAGTTTACCTGCTCTCTTGCGGGTTATATGTGGCGCGAGGATTAGTGCGTAAGCTGATCCGGCTCGGACCAAGTTGCGCCCGCCAGTCTGTATTTGCTTGCAAGAACAAAACTTTAAAGCCAAACGAGTTTGTCGGATGGGGTTTCGCTCGCAGCAATGACATAGTTAACCTCCGGCCGTTTCTCGGATGCTTCAGCCTCTCTCCTAGCCAGCAGCAACTCGATACCCAACAGAAAGACTGATCTGCGGATGTTTCGACTTAGTGGGAAATATTGCCAGTCGACCCCAGTGCGTAAACCCCACATCGGGTCATAAGATTGACAATCGAGGACAACGTAGCGTCAGATTCCGCCTTCAGAAACCGACCCTATAGTGTTTCGGTGTTTTTCCTGTCCACCTTCTGAAGGCGCGCACGAAGCTGGCAGAATCTGAGAAACCTAGCACATAGGCGATTTCCTGTGTGCTGAGTTCGGCATCCCGAAGATACCGAAGTGCTAGTTCAGACCGGGTGGAATCGACGATATCGCTGAACGTCGTGTTTTCTCGTTTCAGATGGCGGCGCAGGGTTCGGCTAGTCAATCCAATCTGACGTGAAATCAGTTCCATATTGGCCCCAAAAGAGAGGCTTTGAACAAGCGCTTTTCGAACTTCTCCAGACACGCGCCCCTCATCGCGGCTGAGCAATTCGGACAACTCCTGTTCGCAAATCTGGACGATTTGCTGAAAGGTCATCCGGTTTCCCAGTTCCAATCTCTGGTCCATCCATTTGGGAGAAACACTATACCGGTTCTTCTCAGCCGAGAATCTGATGGCATCTGCGGCGTGTGCCGGAATGGTGTAATAACTGTCCCTAGGGTATCGCAACTCAAGCAAATTGCACTGGAAATCCTGACCAATCACGTCCTGATGCAGTGAGGCAAATATTCCGGCCTGCAGATTGGTCAGAAAGGCATAGAAGTCAGGCGATTGTTCGATCACCGAGACCGGTTCAAATTCCCAACCCGGGTTGTCCTTATCAAAGTCAAAGGACATTTCGGCTGTAGGCGCCGCAAGATAGTGAAACCTCTGCGCGAAATCTACAGTATCCCGGTATCTTGTGCTGCTTAGAACAGCATATCCATAAAGCCCGTAATCCGAGATATGGAGGTTTCTTCCGATATCGTAAGGTAATTCCGGGTGCCAGCGCTGCTGCGCGATATTATTCAGCACATCGATGATCTGACGCAGCGAGACACGATACTCTGTGTCTTTTAAGCGACTTCTGTCGATATCGGTTCGTTCGAATACACCATCAGATTGAATCTGATAGCGATCCAATACCCGAAGCGCCGCATTCAATTTTGCGGCTGTATAATGCCTTTCTTTCAAAACTCCTCCCACTCGGTTCCACTGCGTTCGCAACCGGGTTAAGCAAGACTATGGCCTATATCTATCTGATCACACAAGAATCTTGGTGATAACAATCCGTTTTTAACGACAAGAGCTAGTCGCGTTAACGGTCGAAATCAGTGATGACTGTCGCGCCGATGGATTGAAAGTGGTCCATTTCCATCAAGGCCTGCGGTGCCTGAGACAGGTTGATCGTTTTGCCTACCAGTTTTTCTGGCGCCAGCTTGCCACAAGCGATCATGTCCAACATCGCGCCGTACCGATGGGCCTGCATTCCGTGAGAGCCCAAGATTTCAAGCTCATTCGAGATAACTTTTGCCATTGGCACCTGAGGTTGCGCTTGTTCGCCCAGCATAAGCCCAACCTGCACATGTTTCCCTCGGGGTCGTAGGTTCTGGATGGAGTTGAAGCAGGTCGTCGGATGTCCCAGTGCGTCAACCGAGACATGAGCACCGCCACGGGTCAATTCGATAACTTCTGCTGCGACATCTGTCCCGGTGCCATTGATTGCGGTGGCCGCGCCCAGGTTTCGAGCCAGGTCAAGCTTTCGGTCATCAATATCTACGGCTATGACCTGAGCGCCCAACGCGCTGGCGATCATCACGGCAGACAGACCGACCCCGCCGCACCCGTGAATGGCGACCCATTGACCTGCGCCGACTTTCCCTTGGTCGACAACGGCGCGAAAAGACGTCGCAAAGCGGCAACCTAGGCTGGCCGCGGTTGCAAATTCCATGCGCTCGGGCAAAGCAACAAGGTTTAGATCGGCCTGATGGACCGCAACATATTCGGCGAATGAGCCCCAGTACGTAAAGCCGGGTTGATGTTGATCCAGACACACTTGTTGATGTCCCGCGTGGCATTCCGGGCAAGAGCCGCAGCCTGCGACAAAGGGGACTGTTACCCTGTCACCTGGTTTCCATTTCTTGACGTTTACGCCTGTGGCTTCCACAACGCCGGCCAGTTCGTGGCCGGGGACATGTGGCAATTCGATATCGTCGTCATGCCCCATCCAACCGTGCCAGTCCGAGCGGCATACACCCGACGCCTCAACGCGGATCACAACGCCATCTGCATCCGGTGAGGGGTCGCTTATTGTGACCAGCTTAGGAGGCTGCGAGAAATTTTCGTAGAGAACGGCTTTCATTGGTCAGTCCCGCGGTAGTGGTTGCGTAGGCAGCATAGTAGTCAGGTTTTCAAGCGATAAAAAGCTCTGCCAAGTGTCGTTTGTTCAGTGGGTTCGGTGTTCAATTTACCGTGGCCTCCGGTTGCGGAGATTTATGGATGAAAATAAGTCATGTGCCATTGTCGCAAACAGCTTGGACCTACAATGACGTTGCCTCAAACCGGCTGGTTCAACTTGGAGTTCCCCAATGCCTGGCGGCTTCCCGACATCCAATGTGCTTGCGAGTCTGAGGGGAACATGGTCAGATTTTATTACTTGGGTCTTTTGATCGTTTTCCTTTGGTTTTTTTGCGGCGGGATCGGGCATTTTGTCGTGTCAGAGTTCTTCCTAAGTATTACGCCACCTTATGTTCCTTGGCCGTTGGCGGTGGTTTACGTGTCAGGAGTTCTGGAGATCTTGGGGGCGATTGGCATTCTATTGCCGCAGGTTCGCCAACTGGCTGGGAATTGTCTGATTTTACTGACATTGGCCGTGACCCCGGCCAACATTCATATGTCATTGAACCCTGAGCTTTACCCATTTGTAGCCGAATGGCAGCTGAACTTACGCCTGGTTATTCAAGTCCTACTGTTGGTTTGTATCTGGTGGTCGACACGCGACCGTCGCTGGGTCTGACCGTTTGGTCAACTGGGTGGTCTCCTCAAAGGTGTGCGCAAAATCTGCACAATAGCCTTTCAAAACCTGTTCAGGAGTCGCCCCAGCTCTGCAATTGCGTCTGTCAACCTGACGGGAAGAACAACCGCAATCAGGAGGCGCGTAATGAGGCAGGAGCTGATAATCCACGGAGTGCCGGATAGCCTTAAACGAGATGCGTGGTGGCTAAGCATGTCAGAGACAACATCCGCGCAAACAACCCCACGGGCGCAAAGCGATAAATCGCTGTTTTCCTCACTTGGAATGCGGCACAAGATACCATTGCTTGGCGTTTTGGTGACACTGGCAGATTGGCTGTTCTGGCACCAGCCGATTGGAATCTCTCTTGCCGTGTTTGCGATGATCCTTTCGGCAACAATAGTGGCATTGAAGACCCCTCGGACCAATCGGCGCGAGTGGGTCGGGGCCATGGGCTTTGCCCTAGTGAGCAATTTGCCGTTGTGCATCGACCTGCAATTCTTGTCGGTGTTATTTAGTCTGGCCGGGTTGGTTTTGCTGGTGGGGTGGTCAGTCTACGGATTGCCGTTGAACGAACGCTTGTTTTTTAGGGTTGCAGTGCGATTGCCTACAATCGGAAACTTGTTGCTGAGTTGGGCCGCGCTGCGTGATTTGCCTGAGGCAGATATGGGCAAGGGCATTCGTCGTCAGGCATCTTCGGCCGTGCTTCCCTTCATGATGGGCATCATTTTCCTGATACTGCTGGCCGCCGCAAACCCAGTTCTGGAAGGCTACCTGCAAGGGTTGGACCCAACTCATTTGTTCACAGCCGATTTTTGGTTGCGCGTCTTGTTCTGGTGTCTGATCGGGTCTCAAGTTTGGGCGTGTTTGAACCTTAGTAAGTCTTGGTTGGGTTCCGGAGCGCAAAAACCCTCTTTCCAGAGGGCCGGGCCCGGACGGGTTACATTTCTGATCAACCCTCTTTCTGTTCGGAATTCGCTGTTTTTGTTCAACCTGTTGTTCTTTGTGCAGACAGGTATGGATATCGGTGTTTTTACCGGCGGTGTCGCCTTGCCCGATGGTATGACTTATGCTTCCTATGCCCATCGCGGTGCCTATCCTTTGGTCGTGACGGCATTGCTAGCAGGGGTATTCGTCCTGTTGACACGCAGCATGATCGCGCAGGATAGAGTCTTGCGGAATCTGGTTTATCTTTGGTTGGCTCAGAATATCTTTTTGGTGATGACCGCAGCCTTCCGCCTACAGCTGTATGTCGAGGCATATGCCCTGACTTATCTGCGCGTTGCCGCCTTTATCTGGATGGGCCTTGTATTGATCGGCTTGGTGCTGACGGTCATTCAAGTTTATCGAGGGTTGGGAGTTGATTGGCTATTGCGACGGTGCCTGGCCACCGTTGTCGTCACAGTCTATGTTTGCTGCTTTGTCAATTTCGCGCACCTGATCGCTGGCTACAACCTGACGCAAGGTCAGGATCTGGCGTTCCTCGATACCTACTACATCTGTGGATTAGGTCCCGATGCATACCCTGCCATACACGCTTTTGAAGCCAAAACCGGCGAGCGTATTTGCGGTAAAAGACTGGACTATCTCATGTCCCAGGATGCCATTTCCAACTGGCGAGAATGGGGCTTTCGCAGGTGGCGCATCCAAGCCTATTATCAGGATCAGAGCTGAGGACCTTATTTGATGCCCGCACGTATTCTTATCGTCGACGACGATCCGGACATTCTTGAAGTAACAGGGTTTGCAGTTGAAAACGCGGGTTTTCAAACGATGTTTGCCAGTGACGGTTTGGCCGCACTTGACGCTGCTCGACAAGAGCAACCTGAACTGATCGTATTGGATATCGGCTTGCCTGAACGTGACGGGCTTGAAGTGTGTCGCGAAATTCGCAAGTCCTCGGATGTCCCGATCCTGTTTCTTACGGCTCGGGATGATGAGGTTGACCGGGTCGTCGGGCTTGAGATCGGAGCAGACGACTATCTTACCAAACCCTTTTCCCCGCGCGAACTGGTGGCGCGTATCAAAGCCATCCTCAAACGCAGCGTCCCGCCAGCCACCCCGGCCGAACAAGTCCTCGTGCAAGGGAAGCTGACTCTGGATGCGCGGCGCCATTCTTGCCTGTACGGCGTAGAGCAGGTGGTATTGACAGGATCAGAGCTTCGGTTGTTGGCAACTTTGATGTCTCGACCGGATCACGTTATGTCCCGACCTCAGTTGGTGGATGCGCTGTACGGCTACAACATCCACGTGTCGGACCGAACAATAGACAGTCATATTCGCAATATTCGCGCCAAGCTGTCACAAGCCGGCTGCACCGACGGAATCGTCACCGTGCATGGTGTTGGCCTGAGGATGGGATCATGCAAGGCGGGGTAAAGCCTAGAAAACGTCCCAAGCTTTGGACTGTTGTCTTGCTTGTTCTGGGGATTGTTCTGTGCCTGCCGTTTGCTGGGCTGGCACTGTTCCGATTTTACGACAGCCAGTTGGTCCAGCAAACCGAAGAAAGCCTGCTGACACAAGCTGCTGTCCTCTCGGCGACCTATTCCGAGCTATATGCTGAGGCAGCAGGGCTTGATCCGCCCAAGCGCGGCGCAATTTCGGTCGATCGGGCAGTCTTTCCAGCGCTGTCTGTTAACCGGGAAACAGTTTTGCCTCCGCGCCCTGATGCGCAGGCAATGCAACTAGACCCCGACCGCGTTTATAAGCAAATAGCGGCTCCTTTATCTCGGATCGCGGCTGGAGCACAGACGCAAACGCTGGTGGGGTATCGGTTTCTGGATACGCTCGGAAATGTCTTCGCCGGAACCGCCGAACTCGGAGAGAATCTGGGGCAGGTGGCCGAAGTACAGGAAGCTATGCAGGGGAACATCGCGTCGGTCGCTCGAACGCGTCTGCGCGAGGACAGAACGCCTGCGGTCTATACACTCAGCAGGGCAGCCCGTGTTCGCGTGTTTGTTGCGATGCCGGTGTTCGTAGAAGAGGCGCAGATCGGGGCTGTCTATCTGAGCCGGACCCCAAACCATATCTTCCGATTTCTTTATGGCGAGCGTTTTAACTTGGCCAAAGCGGCCGTATTCGTGGCTTTGTCCACTGCGTTGATCGGGTTTGTGTTCTGGCGCTTTATCACACGGCCCATCCGCCTTTTGATAGAAAGGACGCAATCGGCAGGCTATGGCGTTGACGCGTGGGAGCCACCAGAGCATTTAGGAACCCGCGAAATTGAGGAGCTGAGTCAGAGCTTTCAATCTCTCACCACACGTCTGCAAAACAAACAAGACGCGCTAAAAACCTATACCGCCCATGTCACGCACGAGTTGAAGTCTCCTCTGACTGCCCTCAAAGGTGCGACCGAGCTGCTGCGGGACAACAGCTTGCCTGTGGAACAACGGAACAAGCTTCTGGACACCGTAGATAAAGGCGGCAAGCGTATGGAGGACTTGCTGGCCCATATGCGTGCGTTCAGCCTTGCCGATCAAAGTGCTTTGACCGGAAGTTGTCGTCTGGATGATGTCGTTCCCTTCGTGACCGAGACCTTTCCCAACCTTTCGGTGCAAGTCGTAAACGGAGATCTCCCTCTGCCCGTGGCTGAAGAAACGCTAAGGATTATACTGACGCATTTGCTTGAAAATGCACAACAACACGACGCCAGCGAAATCGTTCTGACAGCAGGTCAAGGCAACGATGCGACCACCCTGCGCGTTGCAGACAACGGCACGGGGGTTAGCGATGGGAATGCAGGAAAGATAATGCAGCCCTTTTTCACCACGCGGAGAAACAGTGGTGGGACGGGTATGGGTTTGAATATTGTTACGGCAACCGCCGAGGCGATCGGTGGACGCCTAAGCCTGGACCCATCCAGTCGCGGGGCATGTTTTCTCTTGACCTTCGGCTGACTCGACTGTCGCGCCAAAGAGCAAGGTCAGGATTCAGCTTTGTTCCTTCGTCGGCGAAATTTGCGTGAAGATCGCCGTACAAATCTGATCCATTTCTAGGGCAAAGAAGTTTTTGGCTGCAGCTTCGTTCGGATGATACGGATCCTTCACCATGCCTTTTTTGTTCAGACGAAAATACTCTTTGTTCCCTTGATTGGCGGCGACAGTTTCCGGCGTGGATCCCGGCACAAACGAACAACGCAAGCCTGATGTTTTGAAGGCGTCCATTAGGTTCTTTTGCGCCCGCAACCTCAGGTCTACTATTTTCTTTTTGTAAGCCGGGGCGGTGGTCATGAAAATGCAGGGCAGGTCAGGTGGAAGCTGGGTTTTCAACTTTTGAACATCGCGGATTGCAGCCTCGGGGCTGTTGGCCCAGCGTTTGGCGGAATTGCCCAGAAAAGACATCAGGATCAGCTTAGGGTCGTAGTAATCGTCGCGCAACATCTCTTCCAGCGGAGACGTGTTTGCTGCACAAAACTGGTAGTCGCGCCCTTCGCCAATCTGGACGTATTTGTTGCCGGACTTGTTTACGAAGCCATAAGCCCCCGCATTAACCCGCCATTTGGGATCAACCTTGCAGATCGTATCCTTACCCTTGCCAGATCGTGCCGTCCACGATGGTATAGAGCTGGAGCGAACACCGATTACACCGACCCGCATTTTTCCAAGTCGCTCAAGATGCTGCTTTTGCTCGGCGTTCGGTTTGCAATGAGTTTTGATATTACTGAAGAACTCCAGGAATGCAGGCCCCGAGCCGAACGATATCTGACTGTCCCCGATGATCAGTATTTCAGGCGAGTCAAACGGCTCTGCACTGATCGGAAGTGCTTGCAAAAGAAGGGCAATGGCCATGCCCGCGGCTTTGTTCAGAAACTGCATGTTTCCCCCTTATGCGGTTTCTCTATTTCAGGGCTTCGAAGATCGCATCGCAGAAATCGACCGTGTTGATCTTCAAAAACTGGCGAATTGCAGCCGGACTTGGATGATGCGGATCTTTAACACGACCGGCGTCGTTGCGGCGGAAATACTTAGGCTTGCCCTCAATGGCCGCGCGCGTCTTTGCATTAAACCCTTCGACGGCGATACACTGGGCATCTGCACGCTCGAACGCTCGGGCGATGGCCGTTTGAGCTTTCATCCGCTTGTCATTTGTTTTTTTGAGGTAAACCGGCGCGCTTGAGATAAAGACGCAAGGCATATCCTTGGGCACCTGTGCCAGAGTCTTGGACACATCCTGTGCGACCGCCTCTGGTGAGTTTGCCCAGCGATCGGCCGAGTTGCCCAAAAAAGTCAGGACCAACAAACTGGGATCATAGTAGTTTTCGGCAAACATAGCCTCAAATGCGGTCTGTTTGGGTTTGCAGAACTGATAAGATGGACCTTTTCCGATCTGGATGAAAACACGATCAGGGTTTCCATCGATCCCATAGGCACCAGCGTTAACACCAAATTTCTTGTCTACATCGCAGATTGCACCGCGTGTCGGCCCGCTGACGGATGTCCAAGATTGCAATGAGGTGGACCGTACACCGATCGCAGCCGTTTGACGCGCGCCAAGCTTTTCCAGCAACCGAGTGCGTTCTGCTGTCATATTGCAGCGTTGTGGCAAGTCTTGGAAGAACCGGGTGTATTCCTTTCCTGCCCCAAAAGAGATCTGGCTGTCGCCCAGCACCAAAATGTCGGGTTGCGCCAGCGCAGGCACTGAGCCCAGCGACAGTATTGCCGCAAGCGCAGTGCGCAAGATTGATCGTCCCATGTGTGTCACGCGGCTACCCTCGATGAGAACCAACTGTGCATCCAAAACCTAACTGATCGGTAAAACATGGCCTAACCGGCGATGAAATACCAATCAAGACCCGGTTACAGTTAGCCAAGCTACTCAGATTAGAACGTGAATTATCGGGAAAATCGTTCCGGGGACAGGTTGGGCAACGCGGAAAGTAGATCGGTGACCCTGCCGTGGCACAGTGCCAGTGGTCCTTTTGGGTTTAGGGAAATATGGGCCCATACTGCAGGGCGCAGTGCCATTTTCCGCCAGTGGTGCAAAAGCATCAGTCGTATCGCAGCTTGGGGCAAGGATTGCATGCGATGAATTTCGGCAGAAGCTGCAAGGTCAAAGATGCGCGACGCCTGACGCAGACCCTTGTCCTGCACAAGACCGCTCGAGAACCACTCGGGCGGAGGGTAGTCATCAAACTTTAGCGTCACAACGTTTTCGGCTTTGGCAGCAGCTGAGGCGGGCATCAGAACCAGCGTTTTGTCCATTGGAATCGATAAGGGTGGCGCTGCGAAACCCTGACGAACCCAGCAGATTACCCAGCCTTCGGGGTATTTGGCGTCTTGACGATATACATCCTCATAGGCGGCCCGGGTTTCTGATAGGCCATGTGAAGAAAGGCGATAGGTAACTTCGCGTCCCGATTTTGTTGACTCGATCCAGCCGTCTTTTCTAAGGCGATGCAAGGCGACACGCATGGCTTCGGTTTTGATCCCAACACGACCAAGTAGCAGCCCCAAGTCTTTGCCTGTAATTTCCTTGCCATTCATGTCACCGAATACGGTAACGATCAGCGACCAGGTCTTGATCGGTTCCAACGCAACAAGTTCTTCAATCAGTTTTTCGGCTGAATTCAAATCAAGGTTTCCAAATGGCCGGTTCGCAGGCTGGCCTATTGGATATCATGCCAATGTCTTGTGTGGCCACGGAAAACCGATGCTCAACCTCGGGAATATGCATTCATTGTCAGAAGATCATACTCGGCTGCCCGGTCGCCATTCTGGTTTGTCAGTGTCACATGCCAGCGAACCTCGCCATAGTCTTGGTTGCGCGGGGTTTTCTGCTTGACCGTCAGATGAACTTGAATGCTGTCTCCGGCTTGCACGGGCTTAAGGAACCTCAGATTGTCGAGCCCGGTATTCGCCAGAACTGGCCCTTCATCTGGTTGCACGAACAACCCCGCAGCGAAGCTGAGTAACAGATACCCATGTGCCACCCGTCCCGGGAAAAACGGGTTCCGCTTTGCGGCAGCTTCGTCCATATGCGCATAGAATATGTCGCCGGTAAAATGTGCGAAAGTTTCAATGTCGGCCAAAGAGATTTCTCGGGACGCGGTGTGTAACGTCTCACCTATTTCTAGTTCATGGAAGGTGCGGGTAAAGGGGTGTGCATCGCGGGTGACCTCTGATGAGCCGGCCGTCCATTTTCGGTTAATCCGCGTCAGAATATCGGGGCTGCCTTGAACCGCAGTGCGCTGCATGTAGTGCAGTACGCCCCGAACGCCTCCCAGCTCTTCGCCGCCGCCCGCGCGTCCTGGGCCACCATGCACCATGTGCGGCAGCGGAGAGCCATGGCCTGTGCTTTCGTTCATAGATTGTCGGTTGTTGAAGTACAGTCGACCGTGAAACGCGCCCGCACCCAAGGCGGCTTGTCGGGCAAAGTCGCCGTCGTTGGTGATGACCGAGGCAACAAGGCTGCCTTTGCCCTTGTTGGTCAGGCGAAGGGCATGATCAAGATCGCGGTAGGTCATGACGGTCGAAACCGGCCCAAAGGCTTCGACATCATGAACGTATTGCGCTGTATCTGGGGTCTCGCAATAAAACAGCATGTGTGGCACGAACGCGCCTTTTTTGCGGTCCGCACCCGAAACCTGAAATTTTTCTGGGTGGCCAAATACGCGAGTCGCATCCTGCTCGATCAGGGCGGCCTTCTGCAAAACGTCCCGGCGTTGCGCCTGAGAGACCAGCGGCCCCATCTGCGTCGCCGTGTCCGAGGGATCGCCTACAATTGTCCGCTCAAGGGTTTTCCGCAAAGCTGTAATCACCGCTTCGACCTGTGGTTCAGGCACAATAATCCGACGAATGGCAGTGCATTTCTGCCCAGCCTTTGCCGTCATCTCGTGGGTAATTTCCTTGATGAATAGGTCGAATTCGGGCGTGCCTACTTCCGCATCGGGTCCGAGAATTGAGGCATTCAGGCTGTCTTGCTCGGCAATAAAACGGGTTGAGTTATGCAAAATGCTCGGTGTGCTACGCAGTTCAAGAGCCGTTTGCGCCGAGCCAGTAAAGCTGATCACATCTTGCGATCCGACGTGGTCTAGCAGCGCACCAATATCGCCCGAGATCAGCTGTACCGCACCATCTGGCAACAAGCCGCTTTCGAGCATGATGCGAACACATAACTCGGTTACGTAACAGGTGGTTGTCGCGGGTTTGACGATTGACGGCACCCCGGCCAGCAAGGTGGGCGCAAGCTTTTCCAGCATGCCCCAGACCGGAAAATTGAACGCATTGATGTGGACAGCGGCGCCCGTCAACGAGGTGCAGATATGTTGACCCAAAAAGGTTCCGCTGCGGGACAGCTGCTCGATATTGCCGTCCAAATAGATCGTATCATCTGGCATCTCACGCCGACCTTTGCTGGCAAAGACCAGCAACGTGCCGATCCCCCCATCAATGTCGATCAGGTGGTCCTTGTGCGTAGACCCGGTCGCGAAAGAGGCGTCATAAAGCGCCTTTTTGTGCTGGCCTAAATGCAGCGCGAGCGCCTTCAGCATGCGGGCTCGGTCATGGAAAGTCATGGCCCTCAACGCTGAACCGCCTTTGGAACGCGCATATTCCAGCATGGCTTGGGTGTCCAAAGCACTGTTGCCTGCCCGAGCAATCAAATCTCCGGTCACCGCCGAGTGGATATCCCGCGCGGCGCTGTCACAGCCAATCCATTGACCGGCTACATAACTTTCAACGTTCTGAACTGCCATTTCGGGACCTCTACAATGGTGTCGTTCAATAATTGACCAACCGGACGGTTTATGAAATGTTTAAATTGAAGGTTGCTTAAGATCAAGGAGTATACAGTGCTTGCCACGCGACACACAGGTTGGGACGGGTTCACAGTGAATCGACCTGATCAGATGAGCAATTTGACCAATGAAATGCGCCGTATCTTTCGCGATGCCTTGAATTGCGCGAATGCTGCGCAACACGTTTTGATCAGTGAGGCGAGGCAGCAGCGCATTGCACCAGTCGCCTATGCCGTAAACAGCTTGGCTGTCAGGACAAGGCGATTATCGCCTTGGCGAGTGGTATCGTAGTGGCCACGGTTACGGCCAAAAGCCCAAGGGTACAGTTATGACGCCCAAGGAACGTGCGGAACAGGCGGCCCGAACGATGTGGGGTAATGATCAGGCAAGCCCTTGGGTGGGAATGCAGATCGAAGCAGTGGATGAAGGGCAGGCGGTTCTGACGCTGACAGTAGAAAAGCACCACACCAACGGGCACGGCATTTGTCATGGAGGCGTGATCTATATGCTGGCCGATAGTGCATTCGCGTTTGCCTGCAACAGCCGGAACCAATCGACGGTCGCGCAACACAACTCAATTTCCTACATCGCGCCCGGTCAGTTGGGCGATCATCTGACCGCAACAGCGACAGAGGTCAGCCTGACTGGGCGGAGCGGTATTTATGATGTGACCGTGGTCAATCAGACCAACACAGTTGTAGCAGTGTTTCGCGGTTGCTCTCGGGCGGTGCGCGGTCACGTGTTCGAGGAATAGCGGAGGAGTTCATGAAAGACCTAACACCGGCCCGAAACACGCTTGATCCGATAGAGATTGCTTCCATCGACGAAATCAGAAGCCTGCAGTTGGACCGTCTGAGATGGTCTCTGCGCCACGCTTACGAAAACGTTCAGATGTATCGCCAACGGTTCGACGCGGCAGGGGTCCATCCGAATGATCTGCGATCACTAAGCGACCTGTCGAAATTCCCGTTTACGCACAAAGACGATCTGCGTGCCAACTATCCATTTGGGCTTTTCGCTGTTCCTCGGGAAGAAATCGTGCGGGTCCATGCATCATCCGGGACGACGGGTAAACCCACGGTGGTGGGCTATACGCCGAAAGATATTGATAACTGGGCCGGACTTGTGGCGCGATCCATGCGGGCCAGCGGTACCAAACCAGGAGAAATAGTGCACATCGCCTATGGCTATGGCCTGTTCACAGGGGGGCTGGGCGCGCATTACGGGGCCGAGCGTTTGAACTGCACGGTTGTTCCGGTTTCCGGCGGAATGACAGAACGCCAAGTGATGCTGATACAGGACTTCAAGCCCAGCACGATCATGGTCACTCCGTCCTATATGCTGAACATACTGGAGCAGTTTCACGCGGCTGGTATTGATCCGCGCGATACCTCGTTGGATGTGGGAATCTTTGGCGCCGAACCCTGGACGAACGCAATGAGGGCAGAAGTTGAGGATGCTTTCGACATGCATGCAGTCGACATCTATGGCCTGTCCGAAATCATGGGGCCAGGCGTTGCAAATGAGTGCGTCGAGACCAAGGACGGGCTGCATATCTGGGAGGACCACTTCTACCCGGAAATCATTGACCCGGAGACGGGTGAAGTGTTGCCAGATGGCGAGCTGGGTGAGCTGGTCTTTACGACGCTGACCAAAGAGGGCATGCCAATGATCCGCTATCGCACTCGCGATCTGACGCGGCTTTTGCCGGGAACGGCGCGATCAATGCGGAGAATGGAGAAAATCACCGGCCGCTCCGATGACATGATCATCCTCAGGGGCGTGAACGTCTTTCCAACCCAGATTGAAGAGCTTGTTCTGGCAGCCCCGGATCTGGCGCCGCATTTCCAAATAGAGCTGTCCCGCACGGGCCGAATGGACGATATGACAGTACGCGTTGAAACCGGCGCGCCAGAGGACATGCGCGAAGGTATTGCCGGGGCCTTGTCCAAGAAGATTAAAGACACCATAGGGATCGGCGCATCGGTGAATGTCGGTGCTCCGGGCAGTGTCGAGCGCAGCCAGGGCAAAGCCCGTCGAGTAGTTGACAACAGGCCAAAGGAGTAAACCCGTGGCGCGGACGATCGCTAAGGACCATGACAAGAAGCGTCAGAGCATCCTCGCGGTGGCTGCAAATGTGTTCGCCCATGAAGGCATCGCACGGGCTTCGATGAATCAGGTTGCCAAAGCTGCGGGTATATCGAAGGCGAATATTTACCACTACTATGACAGCAAAGAAGCACTGCTGTTCGACATTCTGGATACCTATCTGTCCGAGTTGAAGAACCGCGTCTCCGCAATTGATCTGGACGGGTATCCGCCAGAAGAACAGTTGCATCTGATCCTGCGCGAGTATCTGCTGGCCTATGAAGGGATGGATTACGAACACACCATTCAAAGCGAAGGTGTCTCTCTGCTGCCCGAGCATATGCAGAAGGTGCTTAAAGCCTATCAAAAAGACATGGTAGCGCAGATGAGCAACATTCTGAACGCGATCAGTGGTGGCAAGCTGCAAGACGATGGCAACCTGCTGCGTGAGGTGACCATGTCCGTTTTCGGAATGCTGAACTGGTATTACATGTGGCATCCAAAGGCGACACGTGCTGATCGCGAAGGATATGCCAAAACGGTTGCCCGTTTCACCGTGGCGGGCTTGCCCGGAGTGTTAAGCAACGTTCAATGCCCGGCCTCATCATAGTCCCAAGCAACTTTCTCTGACACTGCAAAGCACTGACAGGTCAGAACAAAACCGGCTTCAACCTCGTAATCCTCAAGGGCGTGATTGGCGACCATTTCAACCTCACCTTCAAGGACCTTGGCCTTGCAGGTCGAACAAACACCCGCTTTACAGGCGTGGGGCGCATCCAAGTTTTCGGCCAAAGCCGCTTCCAGCAAGCTTGTGTCTTTAGGTATGACAAGGCTTCTGGTTTCACCGCCCAACGTGACGCGACCTTTGACGCCGCCTGTTTCGGCGGCTTTTGAGACGGCGCGTTTTCTGGCGCGCCCGGGTTGAGACGACGCGAAAAGTTCGAAACGGATTTGGTCCTTTCGCAATCCATGATCCTTAAGCGCCTCTGAAATGGCCAGCATCATTGGCTCGGGCCCGCAGATGTAAGCCATCGAGACCGATTTAATGTCGATCCAGTGTCGAAACAGATCGGCGCATTTGGTTTGATCGACCCGGCCTTTGAACAATTCAATGTCCTGGCTGTCATCCTCAAGAACGTGGACGATGTTCAGCCGATGAAGGTAGCGGTTTTTCAGGTCCTCAAGCTCTTCCCGGAACATGATCGTATTTGGTGTGCGGTTTGCGTAGACTAAAGTGAACCGCGTCGATGCGTCCTCGGACAGGGCGGTCTTGAGAATGGACAGGACCGGAGTGATGCCCGAGCCGCCAGCAAACGCCAGATAGTGAGGCGCGTCGTCTTCGACTGCGGCATGAAAGTTGCCCATGGGAGGCATGGCGTCCATTACGTCCCCAACCTGTAGTTCGGTATTTGCCCATGTTGAGAACGCCCCGCCATCCACACTTTTGATCCCAACCTGCAGGATACCTTCATGCGGTGCCGCGCAGATAGAGTACGACCGGCGCAGTTCCTCGCCCTCGAAATCCCGTTTGAATGTCAGGTACTGACCAGGTGCAAAACCAAACTCTGCTGCGTTTTCAGCTTGCAAAGTGACCACCACGGCGTCGCGGATGGTCTTTTGAATATCGGTAACTTTCAAAGGGTGGAAGTTGGTCATATCGGGACCTCAGATACACTTGAAATAGTCGAAGGGTTCCATGCAATCCTGACATCGCCATTGGGCCTTGCAGGGGGTCGAGCCGAACTGGCTGATTTTTTCTACCCGCTTGGATTTGCAATGGGGGCATCGTTTGGGACCACCCGCAGCTTGGGGTGGGGCAATCCCGAATTCTTCCAGTCGGGTCCGGCCTTTTTCGGATAACCAGTCAGTCGTCCACGCCGGTGCGATCCGGGTTTGAATGTCCAGCTTGCCGATGCCGTTTTTTGCAAGTTCGGTTTCGATGTCCAGCGCGATAACAGCCATGGCCGGGCAGCCGGTATAGGTCGGTGTGATCGTCACAGTCACATGGTCCTGCGCGACCTGCACCTCGCGGATCACGCCGAGATCCACAACCGAGATGACTGGGATTTCAGGGTCAGGCACGGTGTCGAGCCAATCCCAGACCTGAGCCTCGGTCACCACCATCATCGTCACCACGTTGCGCCTGGATACGAGCGTTGCAGGGTTTGCATCACGGCCAGCATATGGCCCAGGTGTTCAGTGTGCCGAAATCCGGTCCGCCCTCCTTTTTGGGCATAGTCGCCTTCCGGAAAAGTCAAGCACGCCTGCGCCAGCACAGTCTGTACGGTTTCCAGCCACAGTGGCTTTATTTCTGAAGGCAACGGCGCGACACCCGCTGTCGCCATGGCGTGATCGGTTTCGTCATCGACAAAGACTTCACCACTATACGGCCAGAGGAAGGTAAGCGCTTCATCCATGCGCTTGTTGCTTTCCGCGGTGCCGTCCCCCAAGGCGATTACCGTGTGAGAAGACCTGTCCAAATGATAGAGGGCCTCTTTCAAGCATTTTGCGGCGATTTCAGCCACTCGGGTGTCGGTGGAATTTTGCAGTTGCGTCAACCATGGTACTTGAAAGGCGTCATAAAGGAATTGTCGCATCTGAGTGCGCCCGAAATCGCCGTTCGGGACCTCAAGCATCAACAAATTCCGGAAATCATAAACGTCACGTAGAAACGCCAGATCGTCGGCAGAGCGTCCGGCCCCTTCGACCTCAGCCGCATATCCCAGCCACAACTGGGTTTGCCCGATCTGATCCAAGGCCATATTGGCCAGCGCGATATCCTCTTCCAAAATCGGAGCGACCCCGCACCATTCCGAGGTTCGATGCCCCAGAACCAAAGCGTTGTCGCCTTGTCTCAGCAGAAACTCGAACAGTGGTTTTTGCGCCGCGTCCATCACATTTTCCCAACTTCGTCAGGAATGTCGTAGAAAGTGGGGTGCCGGTAAACTTTGTCGCGGGATGGGTCGAACAGGGGCCCTTTGTCCGAAGGGCTGGAGGCCGTGATCTTTTCAGCCTCGACCACCCAGATACTGACGCCTTCGTTGCGGCGCGTATAAACGTCTCGCGCATTCCGTATGGCATGCTCGGCATCTGCTGCGTGCAACGAGCCGACGTGCCGGTGGCTCATGCCGTGTTGGCCTCGGATAAAGACTTCCCACAGGGGCCATTCGTTTTGATGTGACATCGACTACTCCGCCGCTCTGGATTTGTTTTGGGCTTTCCGCGCGTGGGCCAGCATGGCATCACGGACCCACGCGCCATCCTCCCAAGCCTTGCGGCGGGCGCTCAGACGCTCGGCATTGCAGGGGCCATTGCCCGAGATCACGTCGAAAAACTCGGACCAGTCTGGTTCACTAAAATCATAATGCCCGGTTTCTTCGTTCCAGCGCAGGTTCTCGTCGGGAATTGACAACCCCAGAAACTCGGCTTGCGGAACGGTTTCATCGACGAACTTCTGACGCAGCTCATCATTTGTGTTGATCTTGATCCGCCAAGCCATCGATTGGGCGGAATGTAAGCTGTCCTTGTCCGACGGTCCGAACATCATCAGGGCGGGATACCAGAACCGGTTCAGAGCGTCCTGCGCCATGCGCTTTTGATCGGCAGTGCCTTCTTTCGCCATCTTGATCATGATGTGATAGCCTTGGCGCTGGTGAAAGCTTTCTTCTTTGCAAATGCGCACCATTGCCCGCGCATAGGGACCATACGAGGTGCGCTGCAACGGCACCTGATTCATGATAGCAGCCCCATCAACCAGCCAACCAACCGCGCCCATATCGGCCCAAGTCAGGGTGGGATAGTTGAAGATGGACGAATATTTCATCCGCTCAGAGTGCAGCATCTCGACCAGCTCATCCCGGCTGACGCCCAGTGTCTCAGCGGCGCAATAAAGATACAGCCCATGGCCTGCCTCATCCTGAACTTTGGCCAGAAGGTTGGCCTTGCGTTCCAAAGTGGGCGCACGGGTGATCCAATTGCCTTCGGGCAGTTGGCCTACAATTTCAGAATGCGCGTGCTGGCCGATCTGACGGATCAGTGTTTTTCGATAGCTTGGAGGCATATAGTCCTTGGGTTCGATCTTTTCACCGCGGTCGATGCGATCTTGAAATGCCCGATCTTCGGGGCTTATCTCGTCACGAGATTGCACCCCTTTGCCCGTTGATTTTACCATTTGGGCGTACATGGCCTTGTCCTCCTCAAACCCATTCCGCTTGCCTTGATCAATATGTTACAGAAAAACAAAATAACAAGCAAACTGTAACGTATTTTGTTTGATCAATTCCTTTGAGATAGTTGGCGATCATTTTAATAGCTGTTGTGCGTCTTAAAGGGGGGGCTCAGAATTGGGCACTACGACTGTTAATCTCATCGGGGCAGGACGGGTTGGCCAGACACTGGCTCGACTATTGCCGGCAACGCAGTCCTATGTTCTGCAGGATGTAAGCAGCCGTCGTCTTAAATCCGCTACGGATGCTGCCGCATTCGGTCATAACGCGCGGGCTGTTGAGCACTTGGCCGATATGCGGCCAGCAAACATCTGGATACTTGCCGTACCCGATACGAAGATTGCCGAGGTAGCCAGAACCTTAAGTGACTCGCACCCAGATAGTGTGTTGCAGGGATCGCGCCCTGTTGCACTGCATTGTAGCGGATTCTACCCGGCCGCCCAAATGGATGCCTTAAACGAATATGGGTGGGGTTTGGCGAGTGCGCATCCAGTGCTTTCCTTTGCAGATCCCGAAACTGCAGCATCGCAGTTCTCCTGTGTCCCTTGTGGCATCGAAGGTGACCCATATGCGGCAAGGATCGCTACTTCGTTGTTCGAAGAGATGGGCGCCGAGTGCTTTTCCATCCGGTCGGATGCGAAAAGCCTGTATCATGCTGCTGCGGTAATCTCGAATAACTTCACGGTAGTTCTGCAAGCCTTGGCGCGTGAGGCGTGGGCCGAAGCGGGCGTTTCCGAGGATATGGCAGCACGCCTGAATGAAAAGCTGTTGATCGGAACCTGCGAAAACATAACAGCGCAGGGGCCACAGGTCGCGTTGACTGGTCCCGCTGCACGCGGGGATACTGACGTCGTTGCTCAACAAAACAGAGTCGTGGCCGGGTGGCACCCGACAGCCGGCGAGTTGTACGCACATCTTAGTGATCTGGCGCGATCTCTTAAATCAAGCGGTAAAACCCGTTAGCGCCACAACCACTGCTTTGGTCTATTGATCCGCAGCGGAAAATAGTATACCGCCGCATACAAAGAGCATCCTGTGGGTCTGGAGTACCAGTCTTTGCCGGGTCTCAAGCTTCTTCTAACGCCTAATCGTCGGGACCGCCATGAGCCTTTACACAGATTACCTCAGTGAAATTGAAACGCGCAAAGAACAGGGTCTGCATCCTAAACCCATTGATGATGGTGCGCTGGCCAAAGAGATCGTTGAGCAGATCAGAGATACCGGAAACGTGCATCGCGAGGACTCGCTGAACTTTTTCATTTACAACACCCTGCCCGGAACCACGAGCGCCGCAGCTGAAAAGGCTGATTTCCTGAAAGAAATCGTCTTGGGTCACACTGTGGTCGACGAAATCTCGGTTCCTTTCGCGTTTGAACTTTTGTCACACATGAAAGGTGGCCCGTCGGTGCGGGTCTTGTTGGACCTTGCTTTGGGCGAAGATGCAGCAATTGCCGAGCAGGCAGCCGAAGTCCTGAAGACTCAGGTTTTCTTGTATGACGCCGATACAGATCGCTTGAAAGAGGCTTTCAAAGCCGGGCATCCCATCGCCAAAGAGATTCTGGAAAGCTACGCCAAGGCTGAATTCTTCACCAAACTGCCCGAAATCGACGAAGAGATCGAAGTTGTCACCTATGTTGCAGCAGAAGGTGACATCTCGACCGACTTATTGTCGCCCGGCAATCAGGCGCACTCGCGCGCGGATCGGGAACTGCACGGCAAGTGCTTTATCTCGGACAAGGCGCAGCAAGAAGTTGAGGCGCTGAAACTGCAACACCCCGATAAGCGGGTGATGCTGATTGCCGAAAAAGGCACCATGGGGGTTGGGTCGTCTCGGATGTCGGGGGTGAACAACGTGGCCCTGTGGACGGGTAAGCAGGCGAGCCCCTACGTGCCTTTCGTCAACTTCGCACCTGTTGTCGCGGGCACGAACGGCATTTCCCCGATCTTCCTGACCACCGTCGGCGTGACTGGCGGTATTGGTTTGGACCTGAAGAACTGGGTCAAGAAGGTCGATGAAGACGGGAATGCCATCCTGAACAATGACGGCAACCCGATTCTTGAAGAGCAGTATTCGGTCGCGACCGGCACCGTTCTGAAGATCAACACCAAAAGCCACAAACTGCTGAACGAAGATGGCGAGGAACTGGTGGATGTGTCGGCCTCGTTCACTCCGCAAAAAGTCGAATTCATGAAGGCCGGTGGGTCTTACGCCATTGTCTTTGGTAAGAAACTGCAGACTTTGGCCGCCGAGACGCTGGGTGTCGAGGCCCCGCTGGTCTTTGCACCGTCCAAGGAAGTCAGCCATGAAGGTCAGGGCCTGACTGCGGTTGAGAAAATCTTTAACAAGAACGCAGTTGGGGCGACCCCGGGTAAGACCCTGCACGCTGGTTCGGACGTCCGTGTAAAGGTCAATATCGTGGGTTCGCAGGACACCACCGGCCTGATGACCATGCAAGAGCTTGAGGCGATGGCCGCAACGGTTGTGGCGCCCAGTGTTGACGGTGCCTATCAGTCGGGTTGTCACACTGCGTCGGTCTGGGATGCCAAAGCTCAGGCCAACACGCCGCGTCTGATGAAGTTCATGAATGATTTCGGCCTTGTTACCGGTCGCGACCCGAAGGGTGTGTATCATTCGATGACCGACGTGATCCACAAGGTTCTGAACGACATCACTGTTGACGACTGGTCGGTGATTATCGGTGGGGACAGCCACACCCGTATGTCCAAAGGTGTGGCGTTCGGCGCAGACTCGGGCACCGTTGCTTTGGCACTGGCAACCGGTGAAGCCTCGATGCCGATCCCCGAGTCAGTAAAAGTGACCTTCAAGGGCAAAATGGCGGACCATATGGACTTCCGCGACGTGGTACACGCCACGCAGGCGCAGATGTTGGAACAGCATGGCGACAATGTCTTCCAGGGCCGCGTGATCGAGGTACATATCGGAACGCTGCTGGCGGACCAGGCCTTTACCTTCACTGACTGGACTGCCGAGATGAAGGCCAAAGCCTCGGTCTGTATTTCGGATGACGATACTCTGATCGGTTCTCTGGAATTGGCTAAATCGCGTATTCAGATCATGATCGACAAGGGTATGGAGCATGAAAGTGGAATGCTGCAGAAGTTGATCGCGATTGCGGATGCCCGCATTGCCGAGATCAAGTCCGGTGAGAAACCCGCTCTGCGTCCCGACGACAACGCGAAGTATTTCGCCGAAGTGGTCGTGGATCTGGATCAGATCGTCGAGCCGATGATCGCGGACCCGGATGTTAACAATGCGGACGTGTCCAAGCGCTATACACACGACACGATCCGCCCGGTATCTTTCTATGGTGGTGACAAGAAAGTTGATCTGGGCTTCGTAGGATCTTGCATGGTGCATAAGGGTGACATGAAGATTGTTGCGCAGATGCTGCGAAACCTCGAAAAAGTGTCGGGGAAGGTAGAGTTCAAAGCCCCGCTGGTGGTGGCCGCCCCGACCTACAACATCATCGATGAGTTGAAGGAAGAAGGCGATTGGGACGTGCTCGAGAAGTATTCGGGCTTCGAATTCGACGACCTGTTCCCGAAAGAAAAGGCACGCACCGAGTACGAAAACATCCTGTATCTTGAGCGCCCGGGCTGCAACCTGTGCATGGGCAACCAAGAGAAAGCCGCTAAAGGTGATACGGTTCTGGCGACATCTACACGCTTGTTCCAAGGTCGCGTTGTGGCGGATGCGCCGGACAAGAAAGGCGAAAGCTTGCTGGCCTCGACCCCGGTCGTTGTGCTGTCGGCCATTCTGGGTCGTACGCCTAAGATCGACGAGTACAAAGCCGCGGTCGAAGGCATTGACCTGACCCGGTTTGCGCCTCCGGTTGAAAAACTGGCCAACAGCCGCTCGGCTCATTTCTAAACACGGCGGGCCGGTCACCAAACAGGTGATCCGGCCCGTTTTTTTCCGTTGTCTAATTCGACGTTCAGCGCGCTTTGCGCGCAACAATCCATGTTGCGTGATACGTCAGACTGACCCCTGCCGGGGTCCGGTGCAGCCTTTCATAGTCATCGCTGAACTGTCTGAGCGTGGCTTTGGTCCACGGCCGTTGGGCCCGGCCATTTACTCCGGTTTTCCGCAGGTGTTGCAGGACATCTCTTGGAGTTGCGAAGAACACGCGCTCTAACGCTTCCCCGGTATTGATGACCTCCAAACACTCGGTGACGGCCGACGCCATATCTGAGTGATCCATTAGGCCGGGTGCGGCCGCAGACGAACCAATCTGTGCCAATTCGGTGTATTGGCATGGCCCGAACCCGGAAATGGCAAGCCATCCACCGGGCGACAATGCGTTGGCAGCCTGACGCAGAAACTCTGCGGGGTTCTGTAGCCATTGTATCATCGAGGCTGACGCGATTAGGTCAGGCTGCGTCGGCCAGCTGACTTTTGAGGCATCGCCGCACAGAAACTTGGCGCGATGACGGTTTGCGGTTTCTGCGGCGGCGGGGGTAAGGTCGTTAAGCGTTAAAGCGCCACAATCAAAGGTTTCAAGCAGGCGTCGAGTAAGGTGACCTGTGCCGCATCCAAGTTCCAGCGTTTTGTTGAATCGTTCAGGCGCACCTGCCGTGCCAAGGGCTGTTACCAGACGATCCGCGACTCGTGCCTGTTGGCTGGCCTCTCCGTGATAGGAATGAAAACTTCTGCTGAAACTGCGCTGCACCCGATCTGTGGCTTGAAACGTCATGAACACCACTCCGTCCAGTTTTGACCCTTATGAAAAGGGACATGTGGCGCATCCACGCCGCGCACCACGCTTGCCTGGTCCTTCCAGGCGGTTTCTTGTGCAAAGGTTGGAATGATCCGGTCGCGCTGCGGAATCCAAATGCGATCGAATGAAAGCGCGGGCGCTGACCCCCGTGCGATAACTGCGTTCAACTCTGCACGGGCCTTGGGGACGTCGAGCTTGCGGGCGGGCACGTCCAATCCCGCGCGGCGGCAGAATTTGGAAAAGCTCGCTTCGGTCAGGTTGTCGGCAGTTGCCCTAATCATCTCGGGTGCTATGCCCCAGCGCGGATCTGCTGGGTGCAAAGTACCGCCAATAGCAACAAGCCTTGTCGGTCTGAAATTAAAATCGTTCACCCAATGGGCGGCCGAAACGACTCCGAAGGAAAATGAAACCAGTGTGACTCGATCATAGTCGGAGGTTTCATGAAGGGGGTCGTCTAGGCGGGTATAATCGTCAATAAACAGTTGATCATGGTCGCTGGAAAGTTGTTGAAACGGGGCAGAGCCCAAGGCCCATCCCCCAAAGATCAGGACCAAGTCTGCCGTACCAGAGCGTGCCAGCCATTGCTTTTTCATGAATGTCCTCGGGCCAGGGAAACCATGGTCTGTGTTACCCGGCTCAGTTCGTCCGAGGAGATTACATAAGGCGGCATACAATAGATGTTGCGTGCAAAGGGGCGCAGCCAAACGCCCGTTTCCGGAGCCAGTTGATGTGCAACCGAAGGGTCAACCGGCGACATCATCTCGATAACACCGATCGCACCCAGCACGCGAACATCCGCAACACCGGCAAGGGTTCGCGCGGGGGCCAATTCTTGTGTCAGCTGATCCGTGATGGATTGAACTTCACCTTGCCAATCTCGGGTCGAGATCTGATCAAGGCTGGCACAGGCCGCAGCACAAGCTAATGGGTTTGCCATATAGGTCGGTCCATGCATCAGAACACCGGCTTCGCTTTGTCCGATACGACGAGCGACGTTCCGCGACGTGATCGTCGTTGCCAGCGTGATGTGCCCCCCGGTCAAGGCTTTCCCAAGACACAGGATGTCAGGGACTACCCCAGCGTGATCCATCGCAAACAGTTTTCCCGTGCGCCCGAACCCCGTGGCGATCTCGTCGAAGATGACCAAGACGTCATGCTCGCGGCACAACGCGTGCGCGCGCCGCAGCCATTCGGGGTGGTAGAAATACATTCCGCCTGCGCCTTGGACCACGGGCTCAAGGATAAGCCCTGCGATCTTGTCACCTTGTTCAGACAGTAATTTCTTTAACTCATTGAGGCCGTTGGTATCGTCGTCTTCGGACCAGTCGTCGTCAAACCGGATTTTCGGACGCGACAGAAAATGCTGAATTGATAGCGCGCCTCGGAACAGGCCGTGCATCCCGTTGACCGGGTCGCAAACGCTCATCGCTTTCCATGTGTCGCCGTGATATCCGCCGCGAATGGTAGCGAACTCGGTACGTTGGATTCGGTTTTGCGCCATCTGGTACTGCACCGCCATTTTGAGCGCGACCTCAATGGCAACCGATCCGCTGTCACTGTAGAAAATTCGGTCTAGACCATCAGGTAGCAGGCCGACCAGCTTCCGCCCCAGCTCGATCGCGGGCGTATGTGTCAGCCCACCGAACATGACGTGGGGCATTTGATCTAGTTGCGCCTGCATCGCCGCGATCAGTGCCGGATGACGATGCCCGTGGATGGCGCACCACCATGAAGACATGGCGTCGATCATTTTTACCCCATCGTCTCGGGTCAGCCAGACGCCTTCTGCCTCTGTGATCAGATGCATCGGGCCGGGATTTGCGATGTTCGTGTATGGGTGCCACAGGTGGTTGGCGTCAAATTCCAGCGGGGTCACAGGGCGCTCCGGATTGTGGCGGTGTCGATGGCTTCAAACGCGTCCGACAGTATTTGGGGTGTCAATGATGGCAAAGGCGGAAGCCGGCCCAGATGCCGGACCGAGCACATCTGGGCAATGGTCTGCTCGACAGGCGGTTCAGCTTTGCCCACGAATGCAACGCCGACCAAATTGCATCCTGCGTTCCGCAACGCCATCACGGACAGGCTGGTGTGATTGATCGTGCCAAGTGCTGTGCGGGCGACCAAAACAACCGGGGCTTTCCATTGCGCGAACAGGTCCAGATAAAAATGTTCACGGTTCAGCGGTACCATCACGCCGCCTGCACCTTCGACGACCAAGGGGCCGTCGACCCGCGGCAGTGCCAACTGATCAAGCGTGATTTCGACACCCATATCTTCGGCCGACAAATGTGGAGAAGCGGGCAGGGATAGCCGGTACGCCTCGGGCAGTGTCTCAGCGCCAGACAAAGCGCGTATGGTTTCTGTGTCGGTCGCGTCTTCCAAACCGGATTGAACAGGTTTCCAATACCGCGCGCCAAGTGCGGCCGTCAGGCCAGCTGCAAAAACTGTCTTGCCAACGCCGGTATCAGTTCCTGTGACGATAATGGCGCTCATGCGGCTGCTTTCAACTGGTTGGACAAAGTGTCGAAAAGGGCAGTGATATCTGCATCGCTGACATTGCCGGTGACGGAGATACGCAAGCGAGATGTCCCGCGCGGAACCGTCGGTGGGCGAATTCCGCGAACGTCGAACCCGTGGGCTTGCAACTCGGACGCGATGCGCATTGTCAAAGCGTCATCGCCCAAGATAATCGGGACGATTTGGCTGTTTAGGCTGGCGTTGGGTAGGCCGATGCGCCGGGCGCAGGCATGCGCGAAATGCATTCTGGAGACGGCCGACTGGGTCAGAGTCGCCTCACTTTGCAATCGTTCAAGCACAGCTTGCAGCAGCGCAGCATTCAGCGGAGAGGGCGCAGTCGCGAAAATAAAGGGTCGGGCACGGTTGATCAGCGTGTCAATCATCACCCGAGGGCCACAGATCAATCCGCCAGCAACCCCCAAACCCTTGCCGCATGTATGCAGCGTGACAAGCTCTGCTTCCAAACCATGGGCCAGCCCCCGTCCGTTGGGTCCAAATACTCCGGTCGCATGGGCTTCGTCGACAACCAGAATGGCGTCGAACGCAACAGCGATATCCTCTAGCGCTGTCAAAGGTGCCAGATCACCTTCCATCGAATAGACGCTTTCTACGGCGATCCAGATTTGCCCGGCCCCACCTTTCGCGCGCCACTCCTCAAGGATACGCCGGGCGTCCTCCACGTCATTATGTTTGAAAGCCCGGGTTTCAGCGCGACCGAGGCGCATTCCTTCGTGTGCACTGGCATGAACAAGCGCATCATAAAGGATTAGATCTTCGGCTGCGGGCAGAGTCGAAAATATTGCCTGATTTGCCTGAAATCCGCCGCCCATGAACAGAGCAGCTTCGGACTGGAAAAAACGGGCCGCTGACTGCTCAAGCGCCTCATGTTCCGGGTGGTTGCCGCGTAACAGGCGTGATCCGCCCGACCCGACAGGCACTTCGCGGGCAAGGGCGTTGCGCGCGGCGTCGGCCATAAACTCGGACTGTGCCAGCCCCAAGTAGTCATTGGAGGCAAAGTCTAAACCCTGCGCTGCGGTCAGGCTACGTCTGCGATGCCGTTCCGTAAGGGTCGTAAGCATCGCGTCAAGGCGATGATGTGCTTTCATTCAGCCGCTTCCCTGCTGCTTTGTCCTGCTACGGTCTCTGACTGCAGGCCGAGTTTTGCGAACAGGATTGCATCTGTATCCTCTTCGGGGTTTTCGGCCGTCAAAAGGGTCTCTCCTACAAAGATCGAATTTGCACCCGCAAAGAAACACATCGCCTGCAGTTCATCGCTCATGTCGCTGCGCCCGGCGGACAATCGGACATATGAGGTCGGCATCATGATCCGAGCTGTTGCAATCACACGGACGAAATCAATAGGGTCGATCGGTTTGGCATCGGCCAAGGGTGTGTCTTCTTGCGGCATCAACATGTTGATCGGGACCGAGTCTGGAGCCGGGTTCATACTTGCCAGAGTCACCAGCATGTCGACACGGTCCTGCGTTTCCTCGCCCATGCCGAGGATGCCGCCGGAACACACTTTGATACCAGCTTCTTGCACACGGTTCATCGTGTCGATCCGATCCGAAAACGTGCGCGTTGTGATCACTTCGGGGTAATATCGTTCCGACGTGTCGATGTTGTGGTTGTAATAATCCAACCCGGCATCGCGAAGACGGATTACCTGATTGTCGTCCAGCATTCCCAACGTCATGCAGGTTTCCATTCCCAGTGCCCGAACGCCTTCGACCATGGCAACCAATGCATCCATGTCTCGATCCTTGGGTTCGCGCCATGCTGCGCCCATGCAAAACCGGGTTGCGCCGCCGTCGCGGGCTTGTCGCGCTTGGGTCAGAACACGTTCGACCTCGATCAGTTTGGAGGCAGAAAGTTTTGATCCGTTCCGTGCGGACTGAGAACAATACGCACAGTCCTCGGCACATCCACCTGTTTTGATCGACAAGAGCTTGGAGGTCTGCACCTTATTGGGATCAAAATGCGTGCGGTGAACGGATTGAGCGCGAAACATCAAGTCCATAAGGGGCAGATCATGCAGGGTCTGAGCGTCTTCGCGGGTCCAGCTTGGCGTGGCAACAGTCATTTTATAGATAAAATCCCATCATCTTGAGGCTGATGTGGATGTTTATAGATAAAAATTTGTATAACAAGTCTCAACCCGGGCATTTGGCGGGTTTCCGACCATCTCAGGCAGATTTGATCACGTAAAACCGGTATTGAAATCAGATAATTTCAATGGTGCCCTTCATATGGGGATGAAAGGCGCAGAAATACTCAAGCTCCATACCCTCGGTTACAAGGACTTCTGCACTCTGACCTTTCGACAATTCCTGCGTGTCCCAACCCTGTGCGTCAGCCGTGGCCGTGTGTGGCGCGATATCCAGATTGGTCCATTTGATGCGATCTCCAACGTGGACCTTTACCAACGCGGGCTGAAACTCAAATCGGTGAATCCTGACCATATGTATTGCAGATGCTCGGGATGCTTGCGCGGCCAGGGTAAAAGCGACTGCTGACGCAGCCGCTTGGGTCACAACCTGACGTCGCGATAGCAAGCGCGGCATCAATTCAGCGACTCTACCATCTTTTCGGCATGAACTTCATGGGCTTTGAAAATCTCTAAACCCTGTTCAAACAACGCTTTGACCTCTGCATTGTCGATGTTCGGGATCATGCTACCCTCGACCAGACCATTAACCGCTTGATGGTACGCAAGTTCATTTGCTGCATATGCCGCATCAAATTCTGCACCGCGCAGCTGTGATAGCGTGTTGATGATCTCTTCCGCGTTGGCGTTGAGAGTCTGGCTGAAGGCATTGTCCTGCGCCGTTGCGCCGAGTTTGTTCAGCAACCCAAGCGCCGCTTCGTTCACGGCGGTGTGGTCGCGGATCATGGTCTTGGCGAACTCATGGATGTCGGGGTTGTCCGAGAGCGCCAGCGCCAGATGAGCGTACCGTATGTCGATGACATCAGCAGTATAGGCGATATGCGCAAATTCCAGATCGTTCATGCCAGAAACGTCCTGAGCATAGGCTGGTGCTGACAAGATCAAAGCGGTGGCGACGGCAGAGAAGAAGCGGTTCATCAAAGATACTCCATTGCGAATGGTTTGTATCTCCGAGTATCGACGTTCTCTTGTTATTCGACATTGCTCGGCGTCCGAATAACCTGACAGATCGTCCACGAAAAGGAACTATCGCGCGGTTGTGACCCGAACTTTATGTGCTCGTGCGATCAAGTCCGGGTCGGGTCCAGTGTTCGATAGACAAAGCCGGGGTCCTCCTGCGGCGATGTGTCTTGTAAAATTGCCTTGATCCGAGCGTGTTCCGGGGATTTTTGGCAAACTGGATCAGTCGCGGACGCGTCGCCTGCCAATGCCAGCGCCTGGCATCGGCACCCGCCAAAGTCCACCTCTTTGCGGTCGCAGCTTTTACACGGCTCAGGCATCCAGTCGGTGCCTCGGTACGCATTGAAGGCCGTGCTGTCATACCAAATGTCACTCAGACGCCGATCTCTTACAGAGTCGAAATGCAGATGGCTCAGGGTTTGTGCGGCATGACAGGGTAGTACCGTACCATTCGGAGTTACGTTTAGCCCGGTTGACCCCCATCCACCCATGCACGCCTTGGGATAATCTGCATAGTAGTCAGGCGGGACAAAGTCGAATGCCAACACGCCCTGCAGTTGCTGTGCGGCCTTCGCCACCGTTTTTTTCACAGCCAAGGTTTGTTCAAACGACGGCATCAGAGTGTGCCGGTTTTTCAAGGCCCATCCGTGAAACTGCACGCAGGCGACCTCTAGCCTGCGGGCACCGAGTTCGACGGCCATTTCGATCGTCCGATCCAGGTCATCCAGGTTTTGGCTGTGCATCACGGCGTTCAGAGTCAGCGGAATGCCCCGATCGCGGATTTCGCGGGCGATTTTCATTTTGCGGTCGAACCCGCCGCGATAACCTCCGATCCGATCAGCAAGTGCCGCGTTGGTGCCTTGCAGCGATAACTGAATATGGTCCAGGCCCGCGTCCTCAAGGCGCTCGAGCCGTTTGGGTGTCAATCCCACGCCGGACGTAATCAAGTTGGTGTACAAACCCAGTTGGGCTGCATGACGAGTCAGGTCCTCTAGATCGCGGCGCGAGGCTGGTTCGCCCCCAGACAGATGCAGTTGCAGAACGCCAAGGTCACACGCTTGCGAGAAGACATCTTTCCACGTGTCGGTGTCCAACTCGGTCTCTTTGCGTTCAAGTTCGACCGGATTGCTGCAATAGGGACAACTAAGGGGGCATCGATGGGTCAGCTCGGCCAGCAGTGCGATAGGCGGTGCGATACTCATGGCTTTACCATCACATACAGACGCCCGCGCAAAGTTTGTAAAAACTGTTGAACGTCTTTCTCAATGGTCTCGGCCGGAGCCCCAAATGTAGCAGCCAAATCCGCGATGATATCGCCAAACCGGGCTTGCCCATCGACCCTAGACAGGATTGCGACGCCAATATCGTCCAGTTCAATCACTTTCTCTGGTGCCATCAGAACAGTGCGATCACGTACTGTGTCGCGTTGAATCCGCACGCCGCGCGGCAGATAAGGGCGGTCCGATGCAGAGAAAACCAGCGTCATTTCATGCCTTCCCCGGGTTGCCAGGCACCGGGCGGGATCAGGCCGGGTTCGACATAGGCGGACCACAGCGCATCGAGCTGTGCCCACAACACGTTGGTTTTGAAAATAAGGGCGTCGCAGGCCATATCCTCTTTCTCGGATGTGTCGGCGTGATCCAAAACCCAATTTAGACCAAAAGCCACATCTTTAGGTGCCTGCGACAGTCGTTTACGGAAGTAAGACAAACTGTCCGCATTGGCGAAGTCGTAGTGCTCGAGCAGACCTTCGATCCGTTTTTCATGAATTTTTGGGGCGAACAGTTCTGTCAGTGAGGATGCTACAGCCTGAAGCATTGGCTTTTCGCGGACGTAATGCACATAAGCTTCAACGGCGAATTGAGTTGCGGGTAGAACACCTCGCCCCGAGGCGACGTAGTCGGGGTCCAACCCGACTGCCTCGGCCAGTTTCAGCCAACGTCGGATGCCGCCGCCCTCTTTCACGTCCCCGTCGTGATCTTCGATCCGGGACCGCCATTCGCGGCGGATATCTGGGTCGGTACAACGCGACATGAAGGCAGCGTCTTTCATGGGGATCGCCGCCTGATATGCCCAACGATTGATCACCCATGCGCGCACCTGATCCGGGGAGCATTGACCGCTATGAAGCCGGTGGTGAAACGGATGTTTGTCGTGATACCGCTCGGCCCCGATCTGGCGCAGCCGTGCTTCGAGAGTTTCGCGGCTCATATCGTGATCTCCTGCCCGTCATAGGCAATGGTCCAGCCTGCAGATTCGACAAAGGCGCGCTCGGGTCCATCGGGCTGCAACATCGGGTTGGTGTTGTTGATGTGGATAAAGGTCTTGGCCGCGTCGATCCCCGCCAATTGCGCGACCGAACCGTCCGGGCCACTGACCGAGATATGCCCCATCCGCTGCCCTGTCTTCACCCCTGTTCCCGAACGGATCATCTCGTCATCGTCCCAAAGCGTGCCGTCAAAAAACAGCTGATCCGCGTCCGAGAGTTGATCCAGCAGGGCAGGGGTCACTTGGGCGCATCCAGGAATATAATAGGCAATCTTGTCGCCTGCAGTCAGGCGAACGCCCACTGTTTGCTCTCCGATCAGATCGGTTTGAACGGTATCACCTTCCATGAAAAGCGGCACTTTACCGGGCACGGCGAACAAGCGTGCGCTGAGGCCGGGCTGCAGGGCGAATTCCTGATCAAGTGAAATCGGGGTCCGCAAGACCTTATCGCGATTGACCGCATCAAAAATCCGGTTCTGTGCTAGAACGTTCAGAATGTCCCCTGTGGCGAACAACGAAAACGGGGTTTGTTCGCGCAGGCTAAGCAAACCTGCAATGTGGTCAATATCTCCGTTTGTCAGCAATACCGAAGCCACAGGCGTATCGCGCAGTGTTCTGGGATGTAGTTTGGGGCAGTCCAGCATTTGTTGCCGGATGTCAGGTGAAGCGTTCAGTATGCTCCAGCTTTCACCATCGGGCGAGACCGCCAAAGATGATTGGCCAGAGGGCGGGATGATTCCCAAACGGGCATCCTCGCAATTCCGGCATCCACAATTCCATTGCGGCAGTCCGCCGCCCGCAGAAGCCCCAAGAACCAGAAAATGCACCTCGGGCCTCCGCTGCGTTTACGTAATCAGAACAGGTCGCGCTCGTGCTCGCGGCCTTCATCCTCGGACGGAGAATACATGTTGATCTCCATGCCGCAATTTACTTCTTTCAGCTTCGGTGTGCTCCAGGTCATTGCTACCTCCCATAAATCACTGGCGTTGATGAGACCGTACATCTCGGGCCAGATTCAGAAAATGCTTCTTTGGTCGTACGGTTCGAACGGTAGTTTTGAACCCATTTGGGCCGAGGTCAACAGACTTTAGGTCGTAGATTGCCAGCTTAGGACTTTTGTCGAATGTCGTCGGGTTGGATGGGCTTATAGTCTTGCGACCATGCGCGCGGTTATAGCAATGATCCTGCTGATGCTCGGCAGCCTGATGGCTGCGGCCGAGCCACTGCCGCGCGAACGCATCGAGACATTTATCCGAGCCCCATTTTCTCTGGGAGAGCGCCTTAGCGAAGACGGGGTTTATTCGCTGTTGAACTCTGGCGGGATCGAGGCGGGTTATGTGTTTGAAACCGAACCCTTAGCGCCTTTGCCGGGGTTCTCCGGTGCCCCAATCAACTTGCTGGTTGTCTTGGATCTTGAAGGACGGTTCATGGACGTCCAGCTGATTGAACATAACGAACCCATATTTGTGTCTGGTTTGGGCCAGGCACCGTTCCACAAGTTCTTTGAGCAATATGGAGGGCTGTCCATATCGGACTCGATCGTTGTTGGTACGCCGTACGGCGATGCTGCGTCCGGTTCACAGCTAGTTTATCTGGATGGCGTAACGAAGGCCACGGCCAGTGTCCGTATAGCGCATGAATCCGTCATGGGGGCGGCGCTGGCCGTTGCGCGCGAAAAGATGCAAGGGTTGGCAACCGCGCCACCCGCTTTTCCGAACCCAGACTATGACGAGACCCTCAGCTGGGAGGATCTGGTCGCTAAGGGGATCGCAACCAACAAGATCATTAAGAATTCGGATGTCGACGCCCTTTTCGAGGGGACATTGTGGGAAGATGACGATCCCGAGGCACAGGATTATCCGGACGAGGCTTATCTGGATTTGTGGGTGGTCGATCTGGGGCCCAAATCCATTGCGCGCGCGGCATTATCCCAAGACAGTTTCGACGAGCTGCAGGGTTTTCTGGAGATTTCCGACAATGATGAACCAATCCTTCTGATCGAAACTGCACGTCATGGGCTGGTCAGCGAAAAGTTCGTGCGAAACACAGCACCCGATTGGATTTCTGCAGAGCAAGACGGGTTACCGGTCGCATTGCGCGACGCCGATCTGCTTGTCGAATTGGCCGATGGAATGCCAGACGGCGTCGCAATGATCCTGCGCACCGACCGTCGTTTGGGTTTTGATCCTTCACGCGAGTGGGTACTGAAGGTTCTTGCCGTTCGCGAACACGGCATGTTCCAGCCCGAGACGGGGTCGGTGACACTGGAAGTGAGACATGTGACGCCCGATCGGTTCTTTGAGCGTCCGGTCCAGATCACGCCCGCCCCACCATGGTTAGAGGCCCTGCGAAATCGTCAGACAGACATGATCATTTTGTCTGCATTGCTTGCCGGTCTAGTGCTGACGCTCGGTTTGCGGATGAATTCTTTTGCTGCGCAACCGCTGTTCACACCATATAGGCTCGTTATTCTCGCGGTCATCGTGGGATTCATTGGTTGGTGGGGACAGGGACAACTGTCCATTGTCACCGTGTTGGGTGTTATCCGAACAGCTATTGACGGGGGCAGCTATGGGTTTTTGCTGTACGACCCGTTTTCGCTTTTGATCTGGGCGGTTTCGATTGCCGGGTTAATCGCTTGGGGCAGGGGCTTGTTCTGCGGGTGGCTCTGCCCGTTCGGCGCGCTTCAGGAGTTTGCACATCATCTGGGAAAAGCGCTCCGCTTGCCCCAGATCGAGCCATCGCGGGCGTGGGACCAACGGTTGAAATGGCTGAAATACGTGATTCTTGGTGGCTTGATTGGCGTCGTGTTTCTGGCCCCAGACGAAGTTGACAAAGTGGCTGAGGTTGAACCTTTCAAAACCGCCATCACAACTTTCTTTATCCGCGAGTGGTACTATGCCGCATATGCGATTTTTTGGCTTATTCTGGGCATGGTAATGTTCAAAGGGTTTTGCCGCTATGTCTGTCCGTTGGGGGCGGTCATGGCGATCGGAGGCCTTCTTCGTGGCCGCGACTGGATCGAAAGACGAGCTGAATGCGGGTCACCGTGTCAACTGTGCAAGGTCAAGTGCAAGTACGGGGCTATTAAGCAGACTGGGGAAATTCAATATAATGAGTGTTTCCAATGCCTTGATTGCGTTGCCATCCATGATGACCGCAACCAATGTGTCCCATTGATTCTAGCCGCACGCCGTCAATCCAGAAAGGTTGCTGCAGAATGATGAACCGCCGACGATTCCTGGCCGTATCAGCGGCGGCTCTGGGGGCTCCCGCTACGGCTCAGCCGGCTCAGTGGCGCGGTCACGCTATGGGTGCCGAAGTCAGCCTGACCTTCGATGCCAATCCTGAGGCAGCCGCGTCTGCGATCACTAAAGTGCAGGCCCTCTTGGATCGGGCCGAGTCTCTGTTCAGTCTGTATCGGCCGGGCTCTGATTTGGTTCGCCTGAACCAAACCGGGATATTAGTGAACCCAGCGCCGGAAATGCTGGAGTTGTTAAGTATTTGTGATTGGGCACATGGCCGGACGGGGGGGCGGTTTGACCCTACGGTGCAACCGCTTTGGCTGGCGACCGCCAACGGTCGCAATCTCAACGCTGCCCGAGAATTAATCGGTTGGGATAGGGTCCAGATATCTGAAGACAGAATTGTTCTGGGACAGGGTCAGCAACTTACATTGAACGGCATCGCTCAGGGTTTTGTCACGGACCTTGTGGCCAACACATTGCGGAATGCAGGCTGGACCAATGTGCTGGTAAATATCGGTGAGTATTACGCCGCTGGCCGAATCTGGAGGCTGGGAGTTTCAGACCCGGTGCATGGCATCGTTCAAACCGTCAGGCTTCGGGATCGGGCTATCGCAACTTCCAGCCCCTCTGTGCTTCGTTTGAGCCCTGTTCATCTCCATATCCTGAATGCAAAAAACGAACGTCCTGCACTATGGTCGACTGTCAGTGTGGAAGCCGCAAACGCAGCAATGGCCGACGCACTCTCCACAGCGTTGTGCCATGTCCCAGCCAAGGAAATTGCAGAGATACTATCGCTTTCAAAGGGCAATCCCAAAGCCATTTGCACGCACGAAAGCGGCGAAGTATCGGTATTTTATTCCTAAAGTCAGCCCTGTTTTTTTCAGGGCTGACGTTTGATTTAGCTGCAGGCCTGGACGGCGCGTTTGGTCATGACGCTGACCAGATGTGCGCGGTAGTCTTTGCTGCCATGCAGATCGCCGATCATGTTCATCGGGTTCACCTTGAGACCCATGAGCGCATCGGCGCGGAACTCTTTGGTCAAGGCCTCCTCGGCCTCGGACCAGCGGAACACGCCGTCCTCGCTGGCGCCGGTCACGGCCACACGGACACCATCCGCAAACCGCGCCAGATAGACCCCCACCAACGCAAAGCGCGACGCAGGCTGCAGGAACTTCTGATAGCTTGCGGCCTGCGGCACCGGGAAGCGGATCTGGGTGATGATCTCGCCCTCGTCCAGCGCGGTGGTGAACATGCCCTGGAAATAGTCATCCGCCGCGATCTGCCGCGTATTGGTCACAACGGTCGCGCCCGAACCCAGCACCCCTGCCGGATAACAGGCCGCCGGATCATTGTTGGCCACCGACCCACCAATGGTGCCGCGATTGCGCACCGCCGGATCCCCAATCTGACCGGCCAACGCCGCCAGCGCCGGATATGACCCGGCCGCCTCGCGCGCCACCGTGGCGTGGGTCGTCGCCCCACCGATAGCGACCGAGCCATCATCCTCGATGCAAACCCCTTGCATCTCGGCAATCCCGCTCAGCGACACCAGCGCCGAGGGCGCCGCCAACCGCTGCTTCAACGTCGGGATCAGCGTCTGACCACCCCCCAACGCCTGCGCATCCTCAGCCCCCAACGCAGCCACCGCATCGGCGACGCTCGAGGGCTTCTCAAACTCGAAATTATACATTCCGCTTTTCCTTTCCGAAGAACACAGATCCGCTCTTCATCTGGCTATAAATACCTCGGGGGTCTGGGGGCAGAGCCCCCAGCTACCCCAACCTCTCAGCTGTTCATCGCTGCCCAAACGCGCGACGGGCTCACCGGCATGTCGATGTGATCCACCGCCTTACCGCCCGAGTTCATCGCATCCAGAACCGCATTGACCACAGCCGGCGGAGAGCCAATGGCCCCGGCCTCACCACAGCCCTTCACCCCCAGCGGGTTATGCGTGCAGGGCGTCTGGCTGGAATGATCCACCCCATAGAAGGGCACATCATCGGCACGCGGCATGGCGTAATCCATGAAGGACGCGCTCAGCAGCTGGCCATTCTCATCATAGGCGCAGTTCTCCAACAGCGCCTGACCGATACCCTGACCGATACCGCCATGCACCTGGCCATCCACGATCATCGGGTTGACGATATTGCCAAAGTCATCGGCGGCGGTGAAGGCCTCGATACTGACTTTGCCGGTCTCGGGGTCCAGCTCGACCTCACACGCATAGGCGCCCGAGGGGAAGGTAAAGTTGGCCGGGTCGTAAAACGCGGTCTCCTCCAGCCCCGGCTCCACCTCCAGCGGGTAGTTATGCGGCACATAGGCCGTCAGGGTCACATCGCCCCAGGCCACCGATTTGTCGGTGCCTGCCACGCTGAATTGACCGTCCTTCAGCTCGATATCCGCCTCGGAGGCCTCCAGCAGGTGGGCGGCGATCTTCTTGGCCTTGTCGATCACCTTCTCGGTGGCCTTGACCATGGCCGAGCCACAAACGGCCAAAGACCGCGAGCCATAGGTGCCCATCCCAAACGGGATTTTCGAGGTGTCGCCATGTACGATCTCGACCATAGACTCGTCGATGCCGATCATGTCGGCCACAACCTGCGGGAAGGCGGTCTCATGCCCCTGCCCGTGGCTGTGCGCACCCACCATGACGCTGATTGATCCGGTGGCGTTCACCCGCACGGTTGCCGCATCATAAAGACCCGCGCGGGCCCCCAGCATGCCAACGATGTTCGACGGCGCAATGCCGCACGCCTCGATATAGCAGTTGATGCCCAGGCCCCGCAGCTTGCCCTTGGCCTCACTTTCCGTACGCCGCGCGGCAAAGCCGGCCAGATCGGCGGCGGCCTCCAGCTTGTCCATGGTCCCGTTGTAGTCGCCAGTGTCATAGGTCAGCGCCACCGGCGTGTCATAGGGGAACTGGGTGATGAAGTTCTGACGGCGCAGCGCAATGGGATCGACCCCCAACTCGCGCGCGGCTTTGTCGACGACGCGCTCCAGCTGATAGGTCGCCTCGGGCCGGCCCGCGCCGCGATAGGCATCCACCGGCACCGTGTTGGTGAACATCGCCTTGACGTTCACCTGAATGACCGGCGTCTTGTAATTGCCTGCCATCAGCGTGCCGTGCAGCCATGTGGGCACGGAACTTGAGAAGGTCGACAGATACGCCCCCAGGTTCGCATAGGTGTTGGTCCGCAGACCGATAAAGTTGTTGTCCGCATCCAGCGCCAGTTCGATCGTGCCCACATGGTCGCGGCCATGGGCATCGGACATGAACGCCTCGGACCGGCTGGCCGACCACTTCACAGGCCGGTTGCAGGCCTTGGCGGCGAAGGTCACAAACGCCTCTTCCGCATAGTGGAAAATCTTGGTGCCAAAGCCGCCACCCACATCCGGGGCCACCACGCGGACCTTGTGTTCCGGCAGGCCCAAAACGAAGGCACACATCAGCAGCCGGATCACATGCGGGTTCTGCGAAGTGGTATAGAGCGTATAATCCTCGGTCCCGCGGCTGTATTCCGCCACCGCCACGCGCGGCTCCATCGGGTTGGCAACCAGACGGTTGTTCACCAGATCCAGCGTGGTCACATGCGCCGCATTGGCGAAGACCTCATTGACCTTGGCGTCATCCGCCTCGCCCAGCTGCCAGTCATAGCAGATGTTGTTCTTCAGATCGTCATGGACCAGCGTTGCACCATCCAGGGCGGCGGCCTTCATGTCGATCACGGCGGGCAGTTCTTCGATATCCAGATCGATCGCCTCGGCCGCATCGCGCGCCTGTTCCAGGCTGTCGGCCACCACGGCCGCAATCGGATCGCCCACATGGCGCACTTTACCTTGTGCCAGAATGGGATGCGCCGGTTCCTGCATGGGCGCGCCGTGCTTGTCCGTCACCTCCCAGCCGCAGGGGATGCCGCCCACCCCTTCGAAATCCTTGCCGGTGAACACCCGGACCACGCCGGGCATGCCTTCGGCTGCCGAGGTGTCGATGCTGGCGATCCGGCCATGCGCGATATCCGAGCGCAGGAAATACACATAGGCCTGTCCGGCCACATTGATGTCGTCGGTGTAATTGCCTGCTCCGGTCAGAAAGCGCACGTCCTCGCGCCGCTTGGAACTGGCTCCGATGCCACTGTCTTTGGGCATTGCTTGTTCTCCTCCCATAAACGGATGCTAACGCATCCTTGTCCTTCCACGGGCGCTACAGGCCCGCAGTGGCGTTTATTCCGCAGCGATGCTGCCGACGTCCTGACCCGATGCGGCCATGATCGCCTTGACGATGTTATGATAGCCCGTGCACCGGCACAGGTTGCCTTCCAGATAATGCCGGATCTCTCCTTCCGTCGGGCGCGGGTTCTCCTTCAGCAAGGCCGCCGCACTCATCACCATGCCCGGCGTGCAGAACCCGCACTGAAGACCGTGATGATCCTGAAACGCCTGCTGAATGGTGTTCAAAGACCCATCCGCAGTCGCCTGACCTTCAATCGTACCAACCTCAGACCCGTCTGCCTCAAGCGCAAGCATGTTGCACGACTTCACGGCCTGACCATCCACATGCACAACACACGCACCACATTGCGCCGTGTCACACCCAACATGCGTCCCGGTCATCCCCAAATGATCACGCAAAAATCCAGACAATAACGTCCGACCCTCAACATCACCGCTCACAGATAAACCGTTCACAGTCATCGAAACCTTCATCAGATTTTCCTCCCTGAAATTTTCGGATCAACCACCGAACAGGCGCTTGAACCATCCTTTTTTCTCTTCTGGCGGCGGCGCTGCCGGAGCTGGTTCAGGCGACACTTCGGACACAGCAGGGGCCGCGGCCGGTTCGGGCGCAGCCGCGGCAGGCACGGGCTGAGGTTCTTCCTCGACCGCATCCTGGAAATTCTCAAAGAACTGGTCGGCCATTTTCTTGGCCACACCATCAATCACCCGACCGCCGAGCTGAGCCAGCTTGCCGCCCACACGCGCATCGACATTATAGGCCAGCAATGTCCCCTCGGGCGCATCCGACAAGGTGACATCTGCTGCACCCTTGGCAAACCCGGCGGCCCCGCCTTTGCCTTCCCCAGATAACTTGACGCTTTCCTGATCCACCATGTCCGAAAGGGTCACTTCACCTTTGAAGGTCGCCTTTACGGGTCCGACCTTCTGCACCACTGTCGCGGCAAACCCATCTTCGGCTGTTCCCGACATTTCTTTGCAGCCGGGGACACATTCTTTCAGAATGTCGGCCGATAGCAGTGCCTCCCAGACTTTGGAACGTGGGGCCGCAATGACGCGGCTGTCATGTAGTTCCATGTCACTCCCTCCAGTATTTTTAGTTAAGCTAAGCGGTGATCTATCCGTTGCCTATAAGACCTTGGGTGTAGTCACCGCAGTTTCGGGGGCGAATGTGTCAGGCCATATTCCGCAAAGATATTAGCAATACGCCCGTCCTGAAGCGCTGCAAAAATGGCGTCATCCACGGCGTAGCTGAGGCCGCGATACGCAAAGTGAACGGCGACACCATTCGTCCAGCTGCTGACAGCAAACCCAGGAAGCGGTGGCGTATGGACACCTAAGTCGGGCGTCAATCCGGCCTCAAGCTGGCCCCGAGGTCCCATAGCAGCCATGGTTTCGCCTGCCGCCAATGCCTCCATAGCTTTTTCGGCTGTCTTGAACCGACGGATGTTGCGCGAAAGTTGCCCACCCGGAAAGGCGGATAGGTAGAAATCCGCGATTGAGTCATTTTCGACCGCTACCGAATCGAACCGGAAATAAGCCGGGATCGGAGGATCCTCGGGGTAGGCATCCCGACGATAGGCGATTGCGATTTCTTCGTCGTGGTACTGACCAGTAAAAACAACCTGCTCGACCCGGCACGCGAACTCGCTGTCGTAGGGGATATGCAACATCACATTTGCAACTCGGCCGTTAATCAGCGGGCCTTTCCAGATCCAATTGCGCAAGTCGGCTTCTAGGTTCTCTCCGGCAGCGACCAGATTGAACCGGGCTTCGACCCCCAGATCACTGGCGATGAGTTTTCCAATCTCAATATCGACACCTTGGATAGTACCGTCTCTCTCAAACGACCAAGGGGGAAAGTCTTCGTAGGCTGCGAATTCAATATAACCGCGGTCGATTATGGTATCGAGATCGGCACCTACAATATCTCGGCTTGCGTTCTGAGGTTTGGGCTGGGGCACATGATCTTCGCACCTGGCCAAAACCGGTCCTGAAAACAGGGTGGTGGCCAACAGGGAGAAAACGAAAACGTACTTGATCATGCGCCCCATTCTGCCGCGCTACTGCGCGGCGGACAATCCAATGGTCAGTTGTTCAGCGGCTTCGGCGAAATTGGGTGCATTCCCTGATATCAATACCGCCGCACGCAGAGCCACGCTGTCGGCCACGGGCGCACCGGATCCGGTTTCTATAGTTTCGGCGATCTGGGTCAATTCCGATTGAAGCGCTGCCGTGTCCCCCTCTGCGCCGCCGGCCATTGCTGCCAGAAGATCCCTGATTTCCTTCAGGCGGTCCGAGTGATCGTCCAGCGCGCCGTCATCAGGACGCGTTTCGATATAGGTTCGAATGGCCCACGCTGCCTTTTGTCCCAACAATTCGCCAAAGGCGGGCATCTTAGTAATGCCGTTTTGAGTATAACCTTCGCGGAACCGCTCTACATACCATTCGTCGCCATATTCCTCGGCTTCAAGATACCGCAAATCAGGGGCTAACCCGCCCGATACGACACCAAGACCATGGCAGCGGGCACAATTCTGGTTATAGCCGGAATCGCCTATTTCGATTGCAGCCTGCCATACCTCTTCGCCCTGGTCGCGATAGGGGTTTTCAATCAGCCACTCTTCTCCAACATCGGGAAGGATGTCTGTGTTGACTGGTTGTGGGGCGACATCGCCATGGGCCAGCGCCATACCTCCGGCAACAAGGCCGCCCAGCAATGTGCTGTGAAATCCAAGACGCATCTTCTCCTCCTTTACGATGCTTTTCACGGTCATACCGCAGCAGGACTAGGCGTGAAATTCGACCTTGGTTGCACATCCGTGCAGGTTTGCGACTAAGGTCTTATGGTGGGCTGCATTTTGGCCGTTTTTACTAAGGCGGCGCAGGAGGAGGCGCGAAAATGATTAAGATGTTCCGTGCGGTAGCGGCACTGATACTTCTGCCAGGCACTGCGTTGGCAGAGATTGGTATTTCAGTGACTTACCTACAACAGCAGGTCGCGCGTCCACCCGTTTTATCCAACCTTGATCCGATTCCAGATGATCTTGGTTCGGCGGGTGCCAAGCTGGCGCTGGAAGACAATCTGACGACCGCTAAGTTTCTGGGACACGACTACACGCTTACGGTCACTACCGTTTCTGAGGGTGAGGATTGGATTACAGCAGCGCGTAAGGCATTGTCGGACAGTCCGTTTCTAATTCTTGATGCGCCTGCCTCTGCTCAGTTGCAGGTCGCGGACTTGGCCGAGGCCGATGGTGCGGTGCTTTTCAATGCATCTTCCCCTGAACTTTCAATACGCGAGCAGGACTGTCGGCCGAACCTGCTGCACACTTTGCCGTCGGGGCTAATGCGCACGGATGCATTGGCTCAATTTCTGGTCAAACGCCGCTGGCAGGATCTGGTTCTGATCTCTGGAAACCACCCAGAAGATCAAGCTTTTGCCGACGCGCTGAAGCGGTCATTGCAGAAATTCCGTCTTGGTCTGAGGGCAGAAAAGACCTGGGTTTTTGATGCTGACCTGCGTCGCAACGCAGCGCAAGAAGTTCCGTTGTTCACGCAGGAATTCGGCGACTATGACGTCCTGTTATTGGCCGATGAATTGGACGATTTCGGCCGCTACGTCGAATTCAACACCTGGAAGGCGCGCCCTGTTGCTGGTTCCGATGGTCTTAAGCCCGTCACATGGTCGCGCGTGGTCGAACAATGGGGTGCGGCCCAGATGCAGAATCGGTTCTTTGAGCAGTCGGGCCGCACCATGATGTCAAAAGACTACGCCGCATGGGCGGCATACCGGACGTTGGGCGAAGCCGTGACACGTACCCAGTCCGACGATCCTGCGGTCTTGCGTGACTATATTTTGTCGGATGAATTCGAACTTGCCGGATTCAAGGGCAGGGCGATGAACTTCAGGTTTTGGAATGGGCAATTGCGGCAACCAATCCCTTTGGTCACAGACCGCGCGGTGGTCGCCATGGCTCCGCTGGAAGGATTTCTACATCAGCGTACAGAACTGGATACGCTTGGAATTGACGAGGCGGAAAGCCAGTGCCAGGCATTCAAGGAGTAACGGGCATGAGACTAGCGACACTATTGGCCTCTGCTGCATTGTGCGTTCCCGCAGCAGCGGATGAGATGTGGATCAGCAACGAAAAAGACGACACGCTCAGCGTGATCGACATCGAGACGCTTGAGGTCATCCGCACGATTGAAACTGGTGAGCGGCCGAGGGGAATTACGTTTTCGAAAGATTTCTCGGTGCTGTACATCTGCGCCTCCGACAGCGACTCGGTTCAGGTCATGGATCCCGAAACCGGAGAGATACTGCACGACTTGCCATCTGGCGAAGACCCTGAGCAGTTCGTTCTACATCCCAATGATCGTCATCTTTACATCGCCAACGAGGATGACGCGATCACCACTGTGGTCGATACTGAAACGCGAACGGTTATCGCGCAGATCGACGTCGGGATCGAACCCGAAGGCATGGCGGTGTCGCCGGATGGAAAGATCGCAATCACGACTTCTGAAACCACCAATATGGCTCATTGGATCGACACGGAAACGCAGGAGCTTTTCGCCAATACTCTGGTCGATTCCCGCCCACGCCACGCCGAATTCCTTAAGGATGGAACCGAGCTTTGGGTGAGTTCCGAGATTGGCGGTACGATCACTGTCTTTGATGTGGAAACCCAGACCGAAAAAGCCAAGATTGAATTTGAAGTCGAAGGTGTGCATCCTGATCGGGTTCAGCCCGTAGGGTTTGAACTGTCCAACGAAGACAAAACTGCCTTTGTCGCGCTTGGACCGTCGAACCACGTCGCAGCGGTCAATCCCGACACCTATGAGGTTGAGGATTACATCCTCGTCGGCCGTCGGGTCTGGCACATGGATTTCAACGCGGACAAATCACTCTTGTTCACCACAAATGGTGTGTCCGGCGATGTGACCGTCATCGATGTTGCAAAACGTGAACCAATCAAAACCATCAAGGTCGGGCGGTTCCCATGGGGCGCAGCGTTCCGTCCGACAAACTGATCAGGGAGAATTCAAATGAAGCGTTTATCCACGCTGGCAATTGCTGCCGCGATGACCTTACCCAGCGTCGTTAATGCCGACGATGACTCGGGGTTCGGTCTGGCCGGGTTGTTGTCGGCCAAAAACAAAGAAGACCTACCGCCCATCATCCTTTCAGCAGGAGAACCCCTGGCAGATGCTCCATGGGAACTAAAATCTGGCACTTATTACGAGTTCGAAATTCAAGGTGACGGAAGTCAGGAGCTTGCCATCATCGGCCCCGAGTTCTTTCGTGCCATCTGGGTCGATGAGATTGTGGTAGAAGGTTTAGAGATCCGGCCGCTGGGTGTGGATTCGATCGAATTCGACGAGGCCGGTGAAATGGAAATAGGCTTTGTCGCGATCAAGCCGGGCAGCTACTATCTGAAAGTGCCGGGAAGCACCGGTGAGACACAGCGGCTGGAGATTACCATTAAGTGACAGGGCTAACGGTCCGAAACGTCAGCTATGCCTATGGCGAGAAACGCGCTCTTGATGATGTGAATTTTCACGTCCCGCAGGGCGCGTTTTGTGCGTTGCTGGGCCCGAATGGGGCAGGTAAGTCAACGCTGTTTTCCCTGCTGACACGATTGTTCACCACAAGGCAGGGTGAGATTGAAATTGCTGGAATTGACATCGCGAAACACCCGCGGAAAGCCTTGGCTAAGATAGGGGTCGTTTTTCAACAGCCTACGCTTGATCTGGACCTGACGGTTCATCGAAACCTCAGTTATTTTGCCGCTTTGCACGGTCTGTCCGGCCGCCAAGCTGAGGGCCGCATCACGGCCGTACTAGAGCGTCTGGATATGGCTGAACGTGCTACTGAACGTGCGCGTGATCTGAATGGAGGTCATCGCAGACGGTTGGAAATAGCACGATGCCTGATACATGTGCCTTCGGTCCTTTTGTTGGACGAGCCAACCGTTGGGCTTGATGCTGCGTCGCGTCATGCCATCACCAAACATGTGCATGACCTGTCTTCGCAAGACGGTTTGACGGTGTTGTGGGCTACCCACTTGACCGACGAGATCGGGCCAGACGACCAAGTGGCGATCCTTCATCGTGGTAAGTTGCTGGATCAGGGTATTTGCCGAGACATCACTGGCGGCGCTCCGATGCAGGATACCTTTTTGTCGATGACCAGAGCGGCTTCATGATCGATGCAATGATCGCTTTGCGCGCAATCCTGATCCGAGAAGCCTTGCGGTTCGTGCGGCAACGCAGCCGGTTCGTTGCGGCGCTTGTACGTCCTCTGGTTTGGCTAGTGGTCTTCGCCGCTGGTTTTCGCGCAGCATTGGGTTTGTCGATTACTCCGCCGTATCAGACTTATATCACCTATGAGATCTACATCGTCCCCGGTCTGTGCGGCATGATCATGTTGTTCAATGGCATGCAAAGCTCTCTCAGCTTGGTTTACGACCGTGAAATGGGGTCGATGCGGCTACTGCTCACCAGCCCTTTGCCTCGGTGGTGGTTGCTGTTTTGTCGCTTGTTGGCAAGCACAACGATATCGATCCTGCAGGTTTATACTTTTCTGGCGGTCGCTGCGGTTTACGGTATCGACATGCCCTGGATCGGATACGCCTGCGTGTTTCCAGCGCTAATCGTCGCTGGATTGATGCTGGGCGCGTTGGGCTTGGCTTTGTCCTCGGCGATCAGGCAACTTGAGAATTTTGCGGGCGTCATGAACTTTGTGATCTTTCCGATGTTTTTTCTGTCTTCAGCACTTTATCCACTTTGGAAGATGGCAGAAAGTTCGGCCTTATTAAGAGATATCTGCGCGCTTAACCCTTTTACGCACGCGGTCGAGCTAATCCGTTTCGCGCTCTATGGGCAGTTTAATGCTGTGGCATTGGGGTGGACGATATTGGCGGGTATTGTTTTTCTTGGGTTTGCTTTTTGGGGCTACGATCCTGCGCGTGGCATGAAGCGCGGCTAAGCATCTAAGACCAATACCACGGTGAAATCGTGGGCCGACTACTGTAAACTGTCGAAAACCGGAGGGTACTGCCATGATCCGCATTGCTGCGTTTTTTTTGCTTTTGGCGTCTGCAGTCACGGCGCAGACCGTCGAGGACGAGTACGGAACGCTTAACCCGCAGGACACGGGCTGGGGCAAAGTCCTCAGCAACATCGACAATGGCGTAACCGATATGACCACCTGCGCTTCGGGTTACTACATGACAAAGTCAGGCCGCCACGATCTGGCGCGACGCTTGTTTCGCACCTGTGCCGAAGCAGGGTACACCGGTGCAATGACCTGGATGGGTCAGTTGGATAACAATGGGCTGGCCGGACCCTATGACCCTGATGCAGCGGCGGCATGGGACAAGCGCGCCGCCGATCTGGGCGATCCGGTGGGCAAGTTCAACTATGGTCTCAACCTTTTGCGTGGTCACGGTGTGACAAGGAACGAGGAACTGGGTCGGGCCTATGTTGACGAGGCCGCACAGGACGGCCTCAGGATCGCCAAACGCCTTAGGGATTCGGGCTATGATCCCAACGAAGTCACACCTGACGCTGACGAGTGGAAATACGCACCTCTATTCTGAATCCAGTTTTTTTTCTGAGAACTACGACTAAAGGATGATGCTCTTCCTCGGTTTTATTGACCCACGTCAAGCCGGTATCGATGGCCGCGGATTTACAGTTCGGCCAACGTTAGGAGGACCACATGAAACATCTTACCCTGCTACTCGGCCTCGCCGTCAGTTCCGTTACGACAGCGCCAACACTTGCTCAATCCACGTTCGACCGAGTCAAGATTGAGGCGGGCGAGACGCTCTTTTTCTCTGAATGCCGACGCTGCCACGCGCCAGATGCAACTGGTCCAAGTTATGGGCCGCAACTTGACGGTGTCGTTGGGCGCAAAGCAGGGACTGTAGAAGGTTATCAGTATTCGGATGCTCTGGCTGGTTCCGGTATCGTTTGGACACCGGCCGCTCTGCGGGCATGGATGGAAGACAACGACGGCTTCATGCCGGGCACCAAGATGCGGCATGTCGGCATCGATGATCGCACGGTTCAAGACTTTATTCTGGCATATCTAAGCAGCATCTCAGACTAGAACCGAGCGTTGGCCGAAGCTGATCAGAAAAATTGGTTTATCCAGAATAATTGACGATCGCGCTTGAAAGCCATGATTTCCGCCCTACGACCATTGTGCAATTTCACCACGAGTTCTGCCCGCCAATAATACTCTCGCCTGCAATCCCGATGCGTCGGAGATTCGGCGCGGAGGAAAGACATAAGTCTAGGGAGGACACAGATGAGTCGGTTTATCATGGCAACTGTTGCAAGTGTTATTGCAGCAGGCGCGGCCTATGCAGAAGTTACCGAAGACGATCTGGCCAATGACCAAACGATCACCACGCAAGTCGTAACCAACGGTATGGGGCGGCACCTTCAGCGCTATAGCCCACTGGACATGCTTAACAAGGACAACGTCAAAAACCTGCTGCCGGCCTGGGCTTTCAGCCTTGGAGGGGAAAAACAACGCGGACAGGAAACCCAGCCGCTGATCTATGACGGCATGATGTATATCACCGGCTCTTACTCGCGCCTTTATGCGATTGATCTGGAGACCGGTAAAGAGGTCTGGCAATACGATGCCCGTCTACCCGAAGGTATCCTGCCCTGTTGTGACGTGGTTAATCGCGGGGCCGCAATATACGGCGACAAGATAATCTTCGGAACGTTGGATGCTCGGATTGTGGCGCTGAACAAGGACACTGGAGACGTTGTCTGGCGTGATAAGATTGCTGATTACAAGGCAGGATATTCTTATACCGCTGCTCCATTGATCGTAGATGGACTGGTGATCACCGGCAATTCCGGGGGCGAGTTTGGCATCGTCGGGGCCGTTCAAGCGCGCGATGTGAACACTGGTGATCTGGTCTGGGAACGCCCGGTGATTGAAGGCCACATGGGCACGTTGAATGGTGAAGAAAGCACTATGACCGGAGAGCTGAACGCAACGTGGCCCGGTGACATGTGGAAAACCGGTGGTGGGGCGACCTGGCTGGGTGGGTCTTATGATGCGGACACGGATACGCTGGTCTTTGGCGCGGGCAACCCGGCGCCTTGGAACTCGTGGCTGCGGGACGCAGGAACTCCGACTGAAGGCAACAAAGGCGACAACCTCTATGCCGCCAGCCGTATTGGGATCGACCCAAAGACTGGCGACATCAAGTGGCACTTTCAAACCACCCCGCGCGAGGGTTGGGATTATGACGGTGTCAACGAAGTCGTGGCCTACACGGACCGTGATGGGAACAAGCGTTTTGCCACAGCGGATCGCAACGGTTACTTCTATGTTCTGAACCGCGAAGACGGTGCTTTCGTCTCGGCGACGCCTTTTGTCAAAGACATTACTTGGGCCGATGGCGTGGATGACACGGGTCGCCCGATCTTTGTCGAAAACAATCGTCCCGGTGACCCGGCTGCAGCAGCCGATGGTAAGAAAGGTGAGGTTATCTTTGCCTCGCCGTCCTTCCTGGGCGGCAAAAACTGGATGCCAATGGCCTTCTCTCAAAACACTGGCAATTTCTATGTGCCTTCAAACGAATGGGGTATGGATATCTGGAACGAGCCGATCACCTACAAGAAAGGTGCCGCCTATCTGGGCGCGGGCTTTACCATCAAGCCCAATTACGAAGACCACATCGGTTCTCTTAAAGCCATCGACCCGGATACCGGGGAGTGGAAGTGGGAGTACAAAAACGACGCGCCGTTATGGTCAGGTGTGATGACCACTGCCGGTGGCTTGGTGTTCTTTGGCACACCCGAAGGCGAGTTCATCGCGCTGGATGATGAGACCGGCGAGAAACTCTGGTCGTTCCAAACAGGGTCCGGGATTGTCGGCCAACCTGTGACATGGGAACAGGACGGCGAGCAGTATGTCTCGATCATCTCTGGCTGGGGTGGCGCAGTTCCGCTTTGGGGCGGCGAAGTGGCAAAGAAGGTTAACTATCTGAACCAGGGTGGCACGCTTTGGACTTTCCGATTGCCCAAGGAGCTGGCCTCGGCAAATTGATCTTCTTCGTAACTCATGACTTTAACGCGCGCCTCGCTTGGGTGCGCGTTTTTTATACGACTTTCCGCCAGTTGGCGTGACTCTGTTCTCTTGCTACGCTTTGGTAGGTTGGGCAACATGATTGCAAAGGCCAATGCGAATGCTTGCAAATGCCGTCGGGCAAAACGATTTCGAGAATGTGCTGATCGTCGATGATCATCCTTTGTTTTGTGACGCTTTGTCGATGACATTGCAAAGCGTGGCTCATATCCGCGAAATCCATACCGCCGACCGTCTGGAAGATGCGCTTGAGATGATTGCGGGAGGTTTGAAGCCTGATGCAATCATGCTGGATCTTAACTTGCCTGACGTTGACGGATTGGATGGGCTTGTCCGTCTGAAGGCCGTCGCAAATGCGCCTGTGATCGTAGTGTCTTCAATGACGGACAATCGGGTGATTAGCCAGGTTATTCAAGCGGGTGCGTCTGGGTACGTTCCAAAACACAGCCAGCGTGACGTCTTTCGAACCGCGTTTGAAACCGTTCACGCGGGCAATGTCTTTTTGCCGGATGGATGCGTTCTGATCGATCTGGACGGCGCAGATGAACAAAGCGATGCAGTCGGGCGGCTTGCAACGTTGACCAATCAGCAGTCCCGTATTCTTCAGCTGATCTGTGAAGGCAAGCTGAACAAGCAAATTGCCTATGACCTTTCGATCGCCGAAACCACGGTCAAAGCGCATGTCACTGCAATCATGCGCAAGCTGGGTGTCCAAAGTCGTACGCAGGCCGTTTTGATAGCAAAGAAAGCGTCCTTTGCCAGCGTCTTGCAAGAGTCGAGTTAAGCTGCATACTCACAGAAAATCGTCGCGCTTTAGGGAGGAGGCTCGATGGACCAAGCTGTCGGGTGGGCAACGGCTCCGACCCGCGCGCCAGGTATCGTAAGAACTGCATGTGTGCCATACGACACCGAAGACGCGGTCACCGGACTATTGAAGACTTTCGGTGCCGGAGAGTTATCTCTGGTCATTCTTTTTGTGACGGACAGAGCTGACGCTGCATCGGTTATTGCAAAGGCAGCCGAAGCCTTTGCGCCCGCGCCAGTGGTTGGTTGTACAACAGCCGGTGAATTGGCGGGGGCCGGCTATACCGAAAACCAGATCGTGGCCATCGGGTTGCCTGCATCACATTTTGACGCTCGCATCTTGCCAGTACCTGATCTGGATACATTTCTGGCTAAGGATCTGATTCATCAGATGATCCGAAACCGCAATGAAATGACGGAGGCAAATCCTGACTGGCACCACGAATTCACCTTTTTATTGATTGACGGGCTTTCAACAAAAGAAGACGCGCTGACTTCAGAACTCGCGTTGGGGTTAGGGCCAGTTCCGTTGTTTGGGGGTTCCGCCGGGGATGGAACGGATTTCGAAACAACTTACGTTCTGCACGACGGACAGGCATTGGAAAATGCTGCAATCCTGGCGCAAATACGAACTCGATGTCCGATAAAGGTTTTCAAGACAGATCATCTTGTGCCAACAGCGCAGCGGATGGTCGTGACCAAAGCCGACCCCGCCCGGCGGATCGTTCGTGAGATCAACGCAGAACCTGCCGCGCGCGAATACGCCCGAATTCTGGGCAAAGACCCCGAACAGTTGACGACCTTCACCTTTGCTGCGCATCCGGTCGTCGTACAGATTGGCGGGCAGCATCACGTTCGGGCCATTCAGCGCGTGGATGAGAACGGGGATTTGGTGTTTTTCTCGGCCATCGACGAAGGATTGGTTCTGACTTTGGCTGAACCTCGCGACATGGTCGAGCATCTCGAGCAAGAGATCGAGGGCCTAACAGAAGCCGAGGCTCCGGATACGATTCTTGGATGCGACTGTATTCTCAGGCGTCTGGAAGCGCAGGAAAAACAGATGACAGGTGCTTTGTCTGCAATCCTCGCCGACAATCACGTGGTTGGGTTTTCTACTTATGGCGAGCAATTCAATTCGATCCATGTCAACCAAACGTTGACGGGGGTTGCGATATACCCGCCGGAAGAGGATCGACATGATTGAATCCCTGATCAACCCGGACGACCCGCCAGACCGGCAGAATGAAAAGCTGTTGAAGATCGCCGAGGCACTGATGCGCAGGGTTGAGGAATCGACTGATGCAAGCGGCGCGGCTTACGCACAGTTTCAAAGGGCTGCAGTGCTGGAACAAGAAGTCCGCGCCCGGACATTCGATCTTGAACGTGCGCTGGATTTGCTGAACGATTCCAATGCTCGTCTGGCTCAAGCCAATCAGGCAACAGAGGCGGCGCGGGCGGACCTCGCGAATGCGATAGAAACGGTGCAAGAGGGCTTTGCCCTGTTCAACTTGGAAGAAGAGCTTGTGCTGTGCAACAGCCGCTTTGGTATACACATGCCCGATATCCAGCCTCATCTGGTGCCTGGTTTGCAATTTACCGAGTACGTTGAACTGGTCAGTCGCTCTCGGTTTTTGTCACTCCCCGAGGCAGTGTCGCCGTGGGACTGGGCAAAACGTCGTATCGCGCGCCATGCGGATGACCACGTTGTTTTTAACGTCAGGTTGAATGGCAATCGCTGGATGCAAGTCTCTGAACATCGGACACCCGACGGTGGTACCGTGATCTTGCAAACTGATGTCACGGATATCATGCGTATCGAACGTCAGGAAAGGGACCGCATTCTTGACGACAAGGCCCGGCTTATCCGCGCCACTCTGGAACATATCGATCAGGGTGTATGTATCTTCGACAGTAAGCTGAGGCTTATTGGCTGGAACAACCGGGCCAGTGAATTGTTGGCAATCCCAAATGCACAGTTTCAGATGGGTGCGCAGTTCAAAACTCTGTTCAATCGCCTAAGCACCACAATCCGCTTTGCACAGGGCGTAAGTGACGCAGACCTGCTTGCGTGGGTAAACCGAACGTCCGAACGGCCACCGTTGAGGTTCGAGATGCATAGCGGTCGGGCAAAGATTCTATCTGTTTTCGCGCAGGAAATGTCCGACCGGGGATTTGTGATCTCGTTCACCGATGTGACCGCTGAGCGTAAATCTGCCCAGGCGTTGTACGACTCCAAAGCCTTGCTGGAACAGCGCGTCGCAGCCCGCACCGAAGAGCTTGCGGATGCGCTTAAGGACGCGGAACGGGCAAATGCTTCGAAATCACGCTTTGTTGCCGCCGCAAGTCACGACCTGCTGCAACCGCTGTCGGCGGCTAAGCTCTACGTTGCCACTCTTGGAAGTGGCTTGAACGAAACAGACGCGAGGGACGTGGCCGCCAAGGCGGAAAGTGCACTTAGCAGCGTTGAACATATTTTGGATGCGCTTCTTGATATTTCGAAACTGGATTCAGGACGGGCAACTGTTCATTTGTCGACATTGCCAATAGATGACGTGTTTTCGCAGCTCGAAGATTCCTTTCGTCCGGTCGCACAGGCCAAGGGATTGGAGCTGCGCGTCGTCTCTTGCGGCGCGCTGGTTCAGAGTGATGCAAGTTATTTGAGGCGCATCCTGCAGAACCTTCTGTCAAACGCCATTCGCTACACTGAAGCAGGCAAGGTACTGGTTGGCGCCCGGCGTCGAAAAGACTCTGTCGTGATCGAGGTTTGGGATACCGGTATCGGAATTGCACCGGATCAGAGGGATATCATCTTTCAGGAATTCCAGCGGCTTCATTCGGATGCCAGCGCTGCCGAAGGAATGGGGCTTGGGCTGGCCATCGTTGAGCGCGCGTGTGTCCTGTTGAAACATCCTATGAAGTTATGTTCCGGATTGGGAAAGGGGTCGGTCTTCTCGGTAGAGGTGCCTTTGGCTAAACCGGCGTCTCATTGTTATGGCCGGTCTGCTGATTTGGCTTCGCCAGACACCAAGGTTCTGACGCGCGCGGTTGTTTTGTTGATTGAGAACGACGAAAATCTGCGCACGGCGTTGACCATGACAATGGAATCCTGGGGCGTGCAGGTTTTGGAATGCGAAAGTCAGGCACAAGCGGTTGGCTTGCTGCAGGAAATTGGCATTCTTCCGGATATTGTGGTTGCCGACTACCAGTTGAACAAAGGTATGACCGGAACTGAGGCGATAGACGTGTTATGGAAGGAATTCGGTCCATTACCTGCCTGTGTGATCTCGGCTAATCGTTCGCCAGAATTGACCGAGTATTGTGAGGATGTGGGTCTGCCTTTGCTGCGAAAGCCGATTGACGCTCGCCACCTGAAATCAATTATCGAAACCGCACTTAAAGGCGCGTCCGCCGCTTGATTGTGCCAAGGTTTAACGACCGCGGGCAGAGATTTTACTCTGCCCGCGCCTGACGTCTATCCGTAAACAATGTTTGGTAACCAGGTCACCACCCAAGGGAACAGCATACAGATCACCAACCCGACAATTTGAAGGAACAAGAACGGCAAGGCGGCTTTGAAAATGTCCGTCATTGGGATCGACGGTGGCGCTACACCGCGCAAGTAGAACAGCGCATAGCCGAAAGGTGGTGACAAAAAGCTCATCTGCATGTTCACGAGGTACAGAACCCCAAACCACAGCACCAGATCGTTGGGGTCGTCAAAGCCGAAGGCTGCCGCCCCCAGCGCCTTGATGATTGGCACAAAGATCGGGACACACAGCAACAGGATGCCGACCCAGTCCAAGAACATACCCAGAACCACCAGCAGAATCTGCATCACGATCAGGATACCCCAAGGGCCCAGACCCGCGCCTTGCATAGTCTCTTGGACGAATTGCTGACCGCCTTCCAGAACGTAAAGTCCCACAAAGATCGTTGCACCGAACATGATCCAAATCACCATAGCCGAGGCTTTCAGAGTGGTCAGACATGCCTCGCGCACTGTGGGCCAGTCCAGCTTGTTGTGGATAGCGGCCACGATGAAGGCGCCGAAGGTGCCGATACCCGCCGCCTCAACCGGAGTTGCAACGCCCGAGAAGATCACGCCCAGAACAATTACGATCAGCGCGATGGGCGCGGACATCTTGCCCAGCAGGCGCATTTTTTCTCGGTTCGAGATACGCTCGTCAACCGGGATTGGCGGGCCAAGCACCGGGTTGATATAGGACCGCACCACCACGTAGATGATGTACATACCCGACAGCATCAGGCCGGGAATGACCGCGCCGATGAACAGCTCCCCAACCGATTGTTCGGCAACAACGGCGTAGATAATGGCCAGAATGGAGGGTGGGATCAGGATGCCCAGCGTCCCCCCGGCCATGATCGAACCCATGGCGATCTTTGTGTCATAGCCGCGTTTCAGCATGGCGGGCAGGGCGATGATGCCCATCGTCACCACAGCTGCGCCGATCACACCCACCATCGCCGCCAGAACGGTCGAGGCGATGATTGTTGCCGCAGCCAGACCACCTTTAAGCCCACCGAGCACCTTGTAGATCACATCGAACATGTCGTTGATGATCCCGGCCCTTTCCAACATCGAGGCCATAAAGATGAAAAGTGGAATTGCGGATAGCTGATAGTTCGTCATCAGCGGGAAAATCCGGCTGGGCACAATGTTCAGTGCACGCGCATCCCCCAGAACGAACAGGAAGACACAGGCCAGACCTCCGGTCACAAAGGCCAGCGGCAGACCTGCCGTCAGCAGGACCAGAAGCGAGCCAAACATTACGAGCGTCAACAGCTCGATGGACATATCAAGACCCATCGGTCAGTACCCCCGTGCAATCGTTCGGATGTCTTTGGACAGTTTCGACACCCCTTGCAAAATCAACAGAACCGCGCCTACGACCATCATCCATTTCATTGGCCAAAGCGGGATTTCCCATTCGTTAAAGCTGATCTCACCCCAGCGGATGTTCGGATCGGTCCAATCGCCAAAAGTCAGCGCGCCGAACATCTGGAAGAAGCTCATCTCGCCCCGCGCCCAGTCCGAGACAACCGAGTTGCCGGTCGGAACAGCGATCGCGTCCATCGCAAAGATGTAGGACGTCACCAGCAGTGTTCCGGCGAAGATGAAGAAGAAGATCGAGGTGAACAGGTCCGCCCACGCCCGTTTCGGCTTGGTTAGCGGGGCATAGAAAATGTCCACACGCACATGGCTTTCGGTCAGCATCGCATAGGACCCGGCGATCAGGTACTGCATTCCGAACATCAGATACATGGATTCATGCGCCCAGTTTGTGGGGGCGTTGAAAACATAGCGGACGATCACTTCGTAGTAGTAGACGAATACCGCGATTACGGCCCAATAGCTGACGAACTCACCTGCATAGAGAGACAGGCGGTCAATCCAGTTCTCGGCATAATCCTGATCAGCCTTACGTGCGCCGGGGTCCATTTCCGCAGCCCGTGCAGCGGTTTCTTCGTCAATCTCCATCTCGGGCTCATGCGGGTCCGCAGCCGCCTTGGCGCGCGCACTTGCGACAAGGCGCGGTAGCATCAGCGCGTCAATCGCCAAGAAGGCGAGGATCGTGAAGAACGCATAACGTGCTACCGAACTCCACAAAGCGCGATTGGCACCGCTGGCCTCGGCCAGAGGCTGCGCCTCGGCCAGAGCGGTTTCGGATTCGGCCAGACGTTCGCGCCCGGTTTCAATGGCCTTCTCGGCCCGCTCCAGAGCACGCTCGGCTCGGCGTTTTTGCAATGCTGTCCCATCCTGCGCAGCCTCGGCGGTGGCGCGGAGGTCTTCCAGTCCTTCTTCGGCGGTTGCAACCCGGTCGGTTTCGCGCGTGATCGTACGCTCGGCTTGACGGACGATGTTGACCGCATTCGAGAATTCGTTGCGGGCCGTTCGCTCTTCGCCATTGGCATAGAGGATCAGCAGGAAAACTGGCAGATAGACCAACCCCAGTAAGCTGCGCAGGTAAAAGCGGTGCAGGCCCAGCATTCCCCCGGTGACAAGGATCAGATAGCCCAACGGTAACCCGTAGGTGCGCTGTTCGGGTTGGGCTTTGCGTGCCAGCACCATGGCCAGGGCCGGAAAGGCGATCAGCCCGACCCAATATAGCCAGTGCGGCAGCGTGAAATCGACGCTCGGCATAGTACGTTCCGAATTCCAAGGAAAAGGCATGCCCGCGCGAAATTCGCGCGGACTTTTGGTTAGGCTTCAGCGGATTACAGGTCCAACGTATAGCCTTCGATCATTTCAGGCGTCACATAGCCCAAGGAACCCGACATCATGTAGTCAAGTTGGATCTTGAAGACCCGCGCCGCATCTTTGTCGCGGTTGGCATATTTGAACCAGATCGGCACGGCGACCTCGGTCATCAGCTCGACATCGTCCTGCGACAGGCGCGTGATCTCGGTGCCTTCCGCTTCGAACTTTTTCCAGGCTTCCTGGTCTGCGGCCTGAATGGCGGCGTGGTGCAGGTCGGAATAGACATGGGTTTCCATTTCCACGAATTCCTGCATCTGTGGGCTCAGCTTGTCCCATGCGGTCTTGCCAACCGTGATGTCCATGATGTCAACCGGCTGATAGACCGACATAAAGCCCGGAGGGCCCATCACGATGTAATCGGTCACCTGGCTGAAGCCCAGAGCGTGGTTCACTGCGGGGCCCACAAAGTCAGCCACGTCGATAGTGCCTTTTTCCAGCGCTGGGAAGATTTCCGAGCCCGGTAGAACGGTTGTCTCAGCACCCAGTTCCGAGAAGACCTCGGCCACCATACCGCCGGGCAGGCGCATTTTACGGCCTGCGAAGTCGTCAACCGAGCGGATCGGAACCTTCGAGTGGATGATGTTCGGCCCGTGATGCACCGGCCCCACAAAGTGCAGACCCTGACGGCCAAGCAGCTCACGCGCGATGTCGATGCCGCCCAGACCGTAATAGAACGTGTCATATTCATGCGGCTGACGCAGCCCCAGCGGGTATGAGCTGAGGAAAACGGCGGCAGGGATGATGCCCTGATAGTAGATGGTGAACGGGTTGATAGCGTCCAGCACACCGTTCTTCACCGCGTCGGCCAGTTGGAAATCCCCAACCACGTCATTGGCGCCAAAGGCCTGGAAGGCCAGCTCACCGCCGGTTTTTTCTTCGATCGTTGCGCACCAGTCCTTGAACGTCTGCAGTCCAATACCGCCAGGCCAAGATGTTTGAATCTTCCAGGTGGTGGTTTCACCCGCTGCGGTCGCGATGTGAGGGGCCGCCAATGTGGCCGCACTTGCACCTGCAATAGTTCTAAACGCGCTGCGGCGCGTGATGAGCTTTTTGGTCATTTCTTCCTCCCATTGATCATCGCCATGCACGTGTCAGGCCATGTCGATGCGAGGATAGCATAACCTGCGACCCAGAAATTGGTAATATTTTTTTTCCAATTAGCGCTTTGCTCACTGTTGTGTGAAGAACTGAGGGTTTCGCTATCGATGAAATTCGGGCATTCCGCCCGGCGTCGACGACGCGATTAATAGTCATGCCGAAAACGTGTGCGGCGGTGTGAATTGGGTGTTTCGTTACCGCTTGCCAAGTCCAAGACCTCTGTATAACAGGGCGCATCCCGGTCGCAGCCTACCCGGGTAACAAAACAAGGGTTCAAAATATGAAAACGATCGTAATCTGCTCGGGCGGGCTGGATTCGGTATCTTTGGCGCATATGGTTGCGCAGGATCACGAATTGGTGGGCCTGATCTCATTCGACTATGGCCAGCGTCACCGCAAAGAGCTGGACTATGCTGCGCTGTGCGCGCTGCGCCTTGGCGTTCCCCATGACATCATCGACCTGCGCCCCGTTGGGGCGGTTCTGACCGGTTCGGCGCTGACCGATGATGTGGATGTGCCTGACGGGCACTATGCCGAAGACAGCATGAAAGTGACCGTGGTGCCCAACCGCAATGCCATCATGCTGACCGTGGCCTTCGGTGCCGCTGCCGCACGCGGAGCGGATGCGGTGGCCACCGCCGTGCATGGCGGGGATCACTTTATCTATCCCGATTGCCGTCCGGCCTTCACCGAGGCCTTTGAGGCGATGCAGAAACTGGCGCTGGATGGATATGCCGATGTCTCGCTGTTCACGCCGTTCGTCCATCGCAGCAAGGCCGACATCGTGACCGAGGGCGCGCGTGTGAACACCCCCTTTGCGCAGACATGGTCCTGCTACAAGGGTGGTGACAATCACTGCGGGCGCTGCGGCACCTGCGTCGAACGGCGCGAGGCGTTCCATCTGGCGGGTATCCCCGACCCAACCATCTATGACGACCCCGATTTCTGGGTGGCCGCCACGGCACAGAAGGAAAGCGCCTGATGTACCGGATTACCAAGGAATTCCACTTTTCTGCCTCGCACCAGCTGAGCCATCTGCCCGACGATCACCAATGCGCGCGGATGCACGGTCACAATTACATCGTCGAGGTTGAACTGGCTGCCAAGGAACTGAACGCCGACGGGTTTGTCCGAGACTATGGCGAGCTGAAGCCGCTCAAGACCTATATCGATGAGACGTTTGATCATCGCCACCTGAATGATGTGATGAACATCCTGACCACGGCTGAAAACATGGCGCGTCATTTCTATGACTGGTGTGCTGCACGTTGGCCGGAAACCGCCGCCGTTCGGGTCAGTGAAACGCCGAAAACATGGGCCGAGTATCGCCCATGAATCGCCTGCGCATTGCCGAGATTTTCGGCCCCACGATTCAGGGCGAAGGCGCGCTGATCGGGGAACCTACCGTATTCGTGCGCACCGGCGGGTGCGATTACCGGTGCAGCTGGTGCGACAGCCTGCATGCGGTTGATACTGCCTATCGTCATGACTGGGCGGCGATGACCACTAATGCGGTCTGGAGCCGGGTGCGCGACCTGTCGGGCGGGCGGCCTTTGACCGTTTCGCTGTCGGGTGGCAACCCTGCCATTCAGGACTTTGCCCCTCTGATCACGTTGGGACGGACAGAGGGTTATCGGTTCGCCTGCGAGACGCAGGGCTCCATCGCAAAACCGTGGTTCAGCGAACTGGATACGCTGGTTCTTAGTCCCAAACCGCCCTCCAGCGGGGAGACGGTGGATTGGGCTGCGTTCGACGCCTGCCTGTTGGCTGCTGGAAACGGCCCCAAAACAGTGATGAAAATCGTGATATTTGACGAACGTGACTACGCTTGGGCCCGTGCCGCGGCGGATCGCTATCCGGCGCTGCCACTGTATCTACAGCCGGGCAATGAGGCGGTCGACCCCAAGCAGCCCGTCGATCCGCAAACCCTGTCGGACCGGTTGCTATGGCTGGTCGAGAAAGTCACCGCAGATGGCTGGTTCACCCCTCGGGTGCTGCCGCAACTGCATGTCCTTTTGTGGGGCAACAAACGCGGGGTTTAAAACCCCATCAGGAGAAGACAATGGAAACCATCTACAGCGACCTGACCCAATTGGGCGGGAAAACCGAACTGCCTACCTCGCCCGAGGCGGCAGAACTGGAACGGGTACAGAACCCGCAGGCCGATATCGACTATTGTGTGCGGTTCACTGCGCCCGAGTTTACCTCGCTGTGTCCGATGACGGGGCAGCCGGATTTCGCGCACTTGGTGATCGACTATGTGCCCGGTGATTGGCTGGTTGAATCAAAATCGTTGAAGCTGTTTCTGGGCTCGTTCCGCAATCACGGTGCGTTTCACGAAGACTGTACAGTATCCATCGCACGTCGTTTGGTTGATTTTCTGAACCCACGCTGGTTGCGGATTGGTGGGTACTGGTATCCGCGCGGCGGCATCCCCATTGACGTATTTTGGCAGACCGGGGCCACTCCAAACCATGTCTGGATTCCCGATCAAGGCGTGCCTCCTTATCGCGGACGCGGCTAGTTGCCAGACACGCGCCACGGAATACCCATGCGCGCCGCGGCGCTTGTACTCCAGAGAATTCACAACGTGGTTGTGGTGAGACGATCCAGATGGCTGTCAATAATACTTAGAACTCGACGCAGATTTGCCGCAGGCTCAGCCTGGTTTAGGCGATGAATATAGAATTGACCGAAAGGTTTGAGCCTATCGTCAATGTAGTGCAGGTCACTGGCCACAGGCAGATTGTGAAGAAAGATATCCCCTACATACCCCAAACCAACGCCAGCTTGCACCGCATTCAGATAATTGCTCAGGTTTTGAGTCTGGTAGATCGGCCGAAACCTGTATGATGATTTTTCGAAATACGCCGAGAAAATCTGCGCTGGCTGCCATTGTTCGTGCCAACCAACGATAGGGACAATGGGACGCGCCAGAAGGTCATCTACATCGACAGACTTGGCCGCGACCCAGCGAACGTCAAATGGCCAACTTTTTTGGGTTAGCGGGCTGGGCACCTCCCGATTGCAAATATAGCACGCATCCAAATTGCCCTTTTCCACGGAAGCCAGCAGGTTTTCTGTGTCATCTGTCGAGATTGAAAGTGTCGTGTCAGCCCGGCCCAAACCGAGGCTTGCGATCGCTGAGCCCGAGCACAGGTTTTCCAGGCTGGCGGACACACCGATCCGGATGACTTTCCCGACTTGGGTTTGCGTCAGCACCGAGATTTGATCCAACTCATTCTGGATCGTAAGGCATCGCTGATACAACAGCTCGGCCTGCGCGGTCAGCCCCGAGTGCGGTGTCTTATCCTTGAACAGTGCAAATCCAACTTGATCTTCCAGCAAGCGAATCCGATTGCTGATCGTAGGCTGAGATCGCCGGAGCATCTTTGCGGTTTCTGAATATGACTTCACCTGACACAAGGTCACAAACGCTTTCACGAGGTCAGTCGATATTGGCATCTTTTGTTTCCTGATAGGGGCGTGAGATAAAAAAGACGAATCAAAAAATAATTTGAGTATTGTGAGCAAAATTATGCGGTATTGTGTTCATGTCTTTCTCCATCCCAATTGCGCTACTATAGTTCCAAAATGATCCTTTTTACTTTCAGGGAAGCGGCCAATATAGCCCCAAAACAGATCAAACTACTTTGCGCAATTAAATAAACACGCGAGAGCCAATATATATTCACGCGCAATCGAAGAAAAATTCAAAATTATTATAAACATAAATTTATCATATAGTTACAGTGCAGCTCTTCCGAGCTGGAAAGCAAAGATACACATAGTTTTCGATGCTAACGGCTAAGTTAAAGTTTTTTCAATACCTCATTCAACTTTCGAATTTGACTGCTGCAGTTGCTTCGTAAAGTCTTGCCTAAAATCTACGCCACTTTTCTCTCACAAAGTTGTGGAGAGCATATGTGGTCACCTGGGTGGAGAAGAAGATGACGGTTATGCAGAATATGAACCAGCATGCAGATGGTGAAATAGCTGGTTATTCTTCAAATGAAGAACCGTCTTTAATTAACGGTCCCAATTCGAATGCGGCGGGAAAATACGGCGAGAACGAAAGATTTAAATGCCAGCAAATCGGAGAGGTTTGCTTGGTATTGTCCCGCTCGCCCCACTATGCACCGATGCCCCTTCGGCACTTGGGTGAACGGTTCATCTTTCCGATGAGCATTGGTCAAGGTCGTATTTTCAAGGATCGGAATGGAAAGCCATTTGGCATTCTTAGTTACGCTTGGTTGTCCGACGAGTTGAGCGAAAAAATGAGGCTACAAGGGCCGTTTGAGCTGCGGCCTGAGGATTGGAATTCGGGCAGTAACCTTTGGTTTATGGAATTTGCAGCGCCCTATGGGGGTACTCGAAAAATGACTCGGGTGATGCATGACTTCGTGCGCGACACGTTTCCCGACGTTCAGTTTGTTTTGGCGCACAGAGTTAAAAATCAAGGGCGCGATATCCGCGTCGCCAAGTTCCACATCATTCGAAACTAAACAACACACCAGGGACACGGCCTGGCTGCGGTGATGCTGCTCACCCGTCCAGAGCGTTAACAAAAGGGATACGGTATAATGGGTTCTTCCTACGAGTCATTCTACAGCACGACCTACGATAACGGCCGCTACGCGCATATCGACGACGTGGGCGATATTTATGTTGAACACTACGGCAGCAACAGCACCATCAGGATCACCAACACTTTCGACATCGAGAACCTGATCATCCATGGTGACAACAACACCATCTATCTGGATGATGTTGAATACATTTACAATTTTGACGCCCGGGGCAACAACCTGGACATTGATATCAGCCGTATTCGTGAAGATAATATCTCGCAGGCAGACGCCAATATCGAGCTGTGGACATCGGGGTCTGACGTTAACCTTGTGGACGGCTTCAACCTGGAGCTGTGGTTTCATGACAATGGCGTCAATGGGAACAACAATATCAGTATTGTCGACTTCTGGAATATCGATGTCGACCTTTGGGGCAACTATAACTCTCTATATGCTTACGACGTTGATGATGTATGGCTGGATGCCTATGGGGGTGGTCAGACGATTACCATCATCGACGCCTTCGATATCGAACGCCTCTATATATCGGGCGGTGACAACTATGTTTACCTCAACGATGTAGAGTTTGTGACCGTCGATATTCGCGGCGGCAACAACACCTTGAATCTATATAACGTCGCTGAGAACGGGATCTCGTTCGCAAATTCTGACGTTGATATCTACGGCGGCAGCAACACCCTGAACGTAGACGATATCTTTGACCTAGATTTGGATATTCGCGGCGGGTTCAACACCATCAGTGTCAACAACGCCACTGATATTGACATCAACACCCATGGCTATGGCGAAAATAATATCACATTGACCGATGTGGATGACGTGACGCTGCATTTGGTCGGACGCAACACCACCCGTATTCACTCGACGGCCGAGTTCAGCGCCGATATCACCGTGCATGGCGGCACGGGAACCAACCACATCACCACTGCGGGCGGGTTCGAGGCGACAGTCAACACCTATGGCAACACCGATGATACTGTCATTGCAGGGGCTGGTGGATCTTATATCTACACGCATGGCGGGAACGACTATATCGACTCGACCGGAGCGTTTAAGATCAATGTCTATGCAGGGGCAGGCGACGACACGATCATTGCCCGTGGAGCGGATGCCTATATTGATGCAGGCAGCGGCCACAACACGATTACCGCCAGTGGGGTCGGTGTGGGCGTTGTTGCCGGGTCTGGAAATGACACGCTGACAGTTGATGCCGCCATCGGTTACGCCAGCCTTGGCGATGGTCACAACACAGTGAATTTCAACGTGGGTGTTGGCTCGGTCACGGTTGGGTCCGGCGATGACACAATCAACGTCAACGCGGCAGGGGCTGCGATCAACGCGGGCGAAGGCAACAACACCATTCGTTTCAACGGCTTTGCCGGGGATATCTCGGTGGGCAGCGGCAATGATACGGTTCACGTGAACGCAGCGGGTGTCCGCCTGAATGCTGGCGAAGGGGATAACTCGATCCATTTCAACGGGTTTGCGGGCGATATCACCGTTGGTGGGGGCAACGACAGAATCTATGTGAACGCTGTGGGTGTCGGCATTGACGCCGGTGAGGGCAACAACCATTTCGACGTGCGCGCGTTGGGGGCAAACCTGACCGCAGGCAGCGGGAATGACAGCGCTTATGTTGGAGCCGCTGTTGGTGTTCTGGATTTGGGTGAGGGCAACAATACGATCGAGTTGCACGCAATCGGAGGATCTATCCGAGTCGGGTCTGGCGACGACACGATCCTTGCGCGGGTGGTCGGAGCCTCGATCGACGCAGGTCATGGGAACAACCTCTTTGACGTTCAAGCCGCGGGCGCAAGCCTGACTGCGGGCGATGGCGACGACACCGCGTTTGTTGGGGCTGCTGTTGGCTTGCTGAACCTGGGCGGGGGGAACAACGTTGTCGAACTGAACGCAGTTGGTGGCAACATCACGGTAGGCGATGGCGACGACACATTCGTAGTCAACGCTTTGGGCGCGGATCTGAACGCGGGCAACGGTGACAATATCATCACCGCAAAGGGCTTTGGCTTTTCGGCGGAAACCGGGTCAGGCAATGACCGTATCTGGTCCTTGGGCGTAGGCGGACAAGAAATTGACAGCGGTGATGGCAATGACATTGTCACCGCCTATGGCGGGGTCAACGTGGTCCATGCTGGGCATGGCCACAATCAGGTCGAGGTCGCGGGTGGCCTGAACGTCGTACAAGCAGGCTACGGCAACAACGTGATCGACGCTTACGGCGGCGCAAACGTGGTTCTTTCGGGCCACGGCAACAACGACGTAGACGCCTTTGGCGGCGCCAATGCCGCTTTCCTCGGGGATGGAGACAACGAAGTCGTCGCCGGCGGTGGCCTCAACATCATCGCGGTAGGGGATGGCGAAAACAACATCTTCGCCGCAGGGGGTCTGAACATCATCCTCGCAGGCAACGGAGATTCCAGCCTGAACACCCGCGCGCAGGCGGTCACCAATTCTGATCGCGGCGCAAATCTGGTCGAGAACGGCTCGTTCGAGCTGGGCACCGATATCGGAACCGGTATTTCTTTCCGCGTCCCTGATGGCTGGACGCAATCCTTCGGCCAGTTGGAAATTCACGACACTTCCATCTTTAACGATCAGGTCAGCCCGTATGGGTTCTCGGCTTCGGACAGCGGACGGCACATTCTGGAACTGGACGGCACGCGGAACTCGGGTGTGTACCAGGATATCGACACCCGTGACGGGGCGACCTACGAGATCACGCTCAGCTATCGCGGGACGACCACCGTGTCGGTGGAAAGCAACACGATCGAAGTCTGGTGGGATGGCGCAAAGGTTGGCGAGATCGCCTCAACCCATACCGATTGGCGCGACTATTCCTTTGCGGTCACCGGCGGCGACACCTCGCGGCTGGAACTGCGCGCAGCGGGCAACTCGGATCTGCTGGGCGGAGCCGTTGACAACGTGCGCGTGAATGAAATCCTCGGCACCCGAGACATCGGTGACGGCGTTTTGGATGCGGATTTCAACGCAAACGCCGCTGAAAACGTGCAGGATCTGTCGGAAAACATCGTTCAGAACGGGTCGTTCGAGCTGGGCACGCAGGCAGATACCGCCATTTCGTTTTATGTGCCGACGGGCTGGACACAATCCTTTGGACGGCTCGAAGTCCACAACACCAACTTGATCAATGACAGCATTAACCAGTTTGGCCACAGCGCATCTGGCCATGGCGACCACATTCTGGAATTGGACGGAACCGAGAATTCAGGAATTTACCAGGACCTCAACACGCGGGCTGGTCTCGAATATGATATCACCATCAGCTATCGCGGAACGACAACGGTATCCGCGGAAAGCAACTCGATCGAGGTTTGGTGGGCCGGGCAACTGGTTGGGACGGTTGCAGATACCCACACTGATTGGCGCGACTATACTTTCCGGGTAACAGGGGCGGATACATCACGTCTTGAATTCCGGGCGGCGGGAACATCCGACCTGTTGGGCGGGGCCATCGACAACGTACGGGTTGTTGCGAATTCGCAAGCAACCGACGGTAACCTTCTGACCAATGGCAGCTTTGAACAAGGTAACTATGGCGATGCCAATTTCGGTCTTGGCCTGCCAGACGGCTGGACATCGTCCTTCGGCACACCCGAGTTCATTAAACTGGCAAACGCAGGGTACGGAGATGCCGCCGACGGCGACTATATCATCGAACTGGCCGGCGGTGCGGTCAATGGTGGCTTTGGTTCGGGCATTTACCAGGATGTCGACACCAATTCGGGCAGCACCTATCAGGTCTCACTGAATTTCCGGGGACGAGATGGTGCAAACGGGGCGGACAACGCAATCGAGGTCTGGTGGGACGGTGCTCAGGTCGGAGTGATCTCCGAGGCGCATTCGGATTGGCGGACTTATACGTTCGACGTGAACGGCGCGGCCGGGGATACGTCGCGGCTGGAACTGCGTGCAAATGACAGCACCCATCTGGGCGGGCTGATCGACGATGTGCGCGTCGTCGAGACCGGCGAGCTGAACGCAAACCTGACCGCTGGCCTGAGCAATCCGGGCGCGGGTGACAATCTGATCACCAATGGCAGTTTCGAATTCGGCAATTACGGCGATGCCAATTTCGGACTGTCTCTGCCCTATGGCTGGTCCTCGTCCTTTGGCACGCCTGAGTTCCTGAAAACCAGTACAATTGGTCTGGGTGCTGCTGCCGACGGAGAGTTTGCTCTTGAACTGGCTGGCGGTGCAGTCAACGGCGGATTTGGCTCGGGCGTTTATCAGGATGTCGACACCAGCTCGGGCGAGACCTACCAGATTTCGCTGAATTTCCGAGGACGGGATGGCGCAAACGGGGCGGATAACGCGATCGAGGTCTGGTGGGACGGCGTACAGGTCGGAGTGATTTCCGAGGCGCACACGGATTGGCGGACCTATACATTCGAAGTCTCGGGCGCGGCCGGTGACAGCTCGCGGCTGGAGTTGCGCACAACTGACAGCACCCATCTGGGCGGGCTGATCGATGATGTGCGCGTCGAGCGTGTCGTTGACGGTGCGCAGCCTGCAGCCGATGAGCCCGGCAATGACATTCAGGCTTACGGCGTTGGTAACCTTGTGGTTAGCGGCAGCGGCAGTGACCGCATCGTTGCGGGAAGCCTGTTGAACCTGGCAGCGCTTGTTGCAGTGGATGCCGCTGCCGCCAGCGACGATAGCGGGCTGGTCGGCAGCCTGTTCGGTACGTCGGATGGCACGGCCTTTGGAGAAGATCAGGCCGGGTCCATTCTGATCAACGCGCTGGCCAGCGTGACCAACCTGGCCAACGTGGTCATCGCGGGCAATGGCAACAACCAGATCAAGGCTTATGGCGGGCACAACCTTGTGCAGGCCGGAGAAGGCGATGACGACATCACCGCGATCGGCAATGCCAACCTTGTGGTGGCCGGTAATGGCAACAACGATGCGCAGCTTGTCGGCTCGCTCAACGCCTATTGGGGCGGCAGCGGCGATGATGAGATCGACCTGATCGGTGGAAACAACATCCTGCTGCTGGGCACCGGCGACAATACCGTGACTGGTCTGGCGCTGGGGCAAAACCTGATCGTGGGCGGCGGCAATGCAGGGGATACCGATGACATCGTGATCACCGGCAGCTCGAACTTCCTGTTCCTGGGCAGCGGCACCAATAACGTGCTGACCATTGGCCAGAGCAATATCGTTCTGGGCGGCGACGGCGAGGACACGATCTTTGCACTTGGCAACTTCAACTTTGTCAACGCAGCCAGCGGCACAAACAGCATCGCGGTGGCCGGTGTCACCAACTATGTACTGGGTGGCGACGACAACGATCAGGCGCTGGTCCTGGGCGGCAATAACGTGTCGCTGCTGGGTAATGGCAACAACGACGTGATCACGCTGGGCTACAGCAATGTGGTCTTCACCGGATCGCACAGCGACACGGTATACGCCGGAGGTCGCTACAACGCGATCTCGACTGCGGCAGGTGAAGACACGATCATTGCCGCAGGTCAGGCCAATGTGGTTCTGTCCGGTGCCGATGACGATTTTGCCACCATCGCAGGCCAGCGCAACTTTGCCCTTTCAGGCACTGGGGACGACGTGGTCGTCTCGGTCGGCCAATACAATATCCTTTTGACCGAAGCCGGGGACGACACCGTTCTGACTGCGGGCAAGGACAATTTCGTGCTGACAGCCAGCGGTGACGATACCGTTGCGGCCTTTGGTAAGTTCAACCTTGTGGCTTCAGGCAGCGGCTCTGACGTTGTGATTGCCTTTGGTCAGACCAACTTTGTTGTGACAGACAATGAAATCACGATCGACCCGCAAGAGATCGCCGATTACCAAAAGCGCGTCAAAGACAAGAAAGAGGCCGACAAGACCGCAGCGGATGCGGCTGATCGAAAAGCCAAAGGCCTGCCGGAAAAAACTGCGCAGGAAACACCAACCAGCTCTACCACCAACACGGCCAATGCCACGGGTGTCAGCACCAAATACGAAGACAAGGATATCGGAGCCAGCTTCACAGCCGGTATCGCTGTATCGGGGTCGGCTTCGGTGCTGTTTCCCGATCTCGAATTCTCGACAGAAGGGGTGCCGGACGTCTACATCCCGGGGTTCAGCACGCCGCAAATCAATCTGGATATTCCCGATATTCCGGAACTGCGCAGTCGGCCTGATTACCAATATGGTGAGTTGGGCGCCTATGGCCTGCCAGAAATCAGCCTGCCGGACCTGACGATCCCCGACCTGACAGTCGCCGGGCAGGCTCTGCCCAGCTTGTCGCTGCCCGATGTGTCAGATTTCGGGTTCCGCGATGACGGGTTGGATTTCGATTTCACGCTGGATATCGACTTTAACCCCAGCGCTTACGCCGAAATCAGCAATGTCTACAAAGACCTTGTCGGCGTCGAAAGCGCGGACGGGAAGGCGGGCATCTTCAACTCGTCCAACGGAATTCGCCTCAGCCCCAACAGCGGCAATGCGGAATTCCAGGCCTATACCGAACAGCGCGGCGATGTCGGGCCTGCAAGCGGGGGCAACAACACCTTCTTTACCGGCACCGATCTGGCCAATTCGCCCTCAATCACCGGCACGGCCAATGGCGGCTATCAGGTGTTGCAGACCGAGGATGAGTTCGCCGTTCAGGTCAATCCTGCCGAAGCCGCGCCGGAAACCGCACCACCCACGACAATCAGCCTGCCAACCTTTACTCTGCCTGAAATCTCGGTGCCCTCTTTTGCCATCGGCGGAGCAGATCTGTCGGGCCTGTCGGATATCGACACCATTTTGGGAGGACGCGAGTTCTTTGGTCTGTCGATCCCCGAATTCGACATTCCGGCCGAGTATCTGGAAATTCCGGATTTTGATTTGGACGACTTCGCCAGCCGCGATGCGGTGACGCTGGGCGCGCAGACCTTCACGATCCCGGAACTGGCCTTGCCTACGGTTGCAGGCGTCAACTGGGCGCAACGGTTTGGCAGCTTTAACCAAACCTACAACTTCCTGCAAACCGATGCGGATGGCGGCGAAGGTGACATTGCAGTGGTCGGTGGGCGCGAAAACCGTGTCTACACCGGCGGAGGCGACGACGCGGCGCTGGTTCTTGGCAAAGCCAACAGTGTCTATCTGGGCGCGGGCAATGACGCCGCCGCCGTGTTCGGGACCGAGCGCAACTTTGTCAACGCAGGCGCCGGTGCGGATATATTGCTGGCCGTGGGCAAGACCAACAGCCTGAATGGCGGGGCGGGCAACGATATTGTCTTTGCCATCGGGGAATCCAACACCGTCCGCGGCGGCACTGATCCCACACCCGGCGTGACCGACGACAACATTCTGATCGCCATCGGTAAGAAGAATGACATCGACTCGTCCAACAATGGCAATGATCTGAATGACGGCATAGACGTGGCCATCGGAATCGGGGCGGAAAACAAAGTCCGCACCGGGGGCGGAAATGATACCGTCCTGAGTGTCGGGGTGAAAAACGACATCGACTCTGGTGGTGGCAACGATATCGTGGTCAGTATTGGCCAGGAGAATACTGTCAATCTGGCGCGCGGCAGCGATGTGGCCCTGGTGCTGGGGGTCAAAACCGAAATCTCCGGCGACAAACAGTCTGACTCAAATGGCGATGACATCATCTTTGCCTTGGGTGGTCGCAACAAGATCGAAGGCAACGGAGGCAATGACAGCATTTTTGTTGCCGGTCTCTATAACACGGTACTGGCTGGTGGAGACGACGATCTTGTGGTCAGCACTGGATCGCGAAACCTGACCTCGTTGGGGTCGGGTGATGATATCGGCATCACCATAGGTGTGGCCAGCCTGACAACAGGTGGTCTTGGGGATGACACCATCATCAATGTCGGCGCGCGCTATGCCAGCCTTGGGGGTGCTGGGAACGACGTGTTCCTCGGTATCGGCAACGGATATCTGGATGGTGGCGACGATCAGGACGTCTTCCTGAACTTCGGGACCGGGACGTTGGACTTCCTGTTCAACGCGGGGATTTCGGTTGTGTCGGAAGCGCTGGCGAATGTGGTTGGCGCCCTGGATACAGTGCTGGAATCCTTCGAAGTCAGCGGTTCAGCCGCGTTGGGCGGGGTCTTCAGCTTTGTCGAAAACTCGGTACTGAACGGCGGCGCGGATAACGATGTGTTTGTGGCGGGCTTTGGCAACTCGGTGGCCTTTGGTGGCAGCGGCGCGGACCAGTATATCTATACGCTGGGCAGCGGGCGCTTTGCGGTCAGCGACCAGATCCAGACCAACCTGCAGGACGGCGCATCTGCTCTGACGGGAACAACAGCCGAAGGTCTGTCGCAATTGTCCAACGGCGATGACGCAGCATTCGGCACCTATTTCGACGACGTCGAAAACGGTGTGCTAGGAGATGCCTCGGGGTCCGCCGCATCGGTTCTCAGCAATGATGCTTTTGTGGACGTGCTGATCTTCCGAACTGCCAACGGGGATACCACCGATATCACTACCGACAACCTTGTCTTCTCGGATGCGGATGACACGATTGACGTTGTGGTGGGCGGGGCCTCGCTGGGTCAGGTGCAGATCAACCAGTTCGGCAGTGAGGACATAATCCGCGTCGTGGATCATGACAGCACCTCAGAGATCACGTTTGGGCAGCTCATTTCAAGCTCGACTGATGCGCAAGACCCGTTCACCGAGTTTGATGTTGTTGCCGCAATCCAGTCCGGAGTTGATGCAACGATCGCGTATCTCAGTGAAGGCGTGGCCGATCTTGCAGCCAGTAACACTTCCGCAACACGCAGTATCGAAAACGGTGCTTTCCAGGAAGTTTCGTCAATATACGACGATCTGTCGATCCTGAGTAGCGACAATCTGGTCTTTGTCTGATCCTCCCGGCTCGGCGCGTTGTCCTGCGCCGGGCCACTAACATCCCTCTGCGTAAGGAGCGTTAAATGCAACACGTTTATATTGATGGCATCACGGATATCTCGACGATCAACGGAGTAGTACGTGTCACTTGTGGGTGTCTGAAAAAATCCGCGACCGAGGGGGAAGCTCCGGCAAGCGAAAATACCCTGATGATCAACATGTCGCTTCATGCGCTTCTGCAATGCCATGCGCAGATTTCAACCATGATCAAGGTGCTTGAAGAGAAAGAAATATACAAACACGTGGAAAAAACGTCCGAAACCGATGCCTAGGCGGAGTTGGATTTTCAAAGGTTTGCGGGCAAAGGGCTCTGGCAAAGCCAGTAAGATCTTTCTGGTTTAAGGTACTGAAAAGACAGGGCTAAAAAATGGCAGGTTCAGAGGCCAGGCAGATTCAGGCGGGGCGCGCCGAATTGCGCGGGGCACGGCGTCAAAGCCGTGGCCTGTTTTGGTGTGTTGCCATTTTTAGCTTTTTTGCGAACCTGTTGATGCTCACTGGCCCGCTATACATGCTCCAGGTATATGATCGCGTCTTGGGTAGCCGCTCGGTCGAAACACTGGTCGCCCTCTCTGTGCTGGTGGTCTTCCTCTACGGTATGATGGGATTGCTGGACTACGCGCGAGGTCGACTTTTGGGCCGAATAGGCGCGCGGTTCCAATCCGACCTTGATCCTCGTGTTTTTGATGCGGCGCTGCGTAGGGCGTCAGGTCCGGGGAAATCAGATAACACTGCCGGTCCAGCTGATCTGGTTGCCATTTCGCGGTTGTTCTCGTCTCCAGTTTTCGGAGCGGTTTTTGATCTGCCCTGGACCCCGGTATTTTTCCTTGGAATTTGGGTTTTCCACCCATGGCTGGGCATACTGGCCCTCGTCGGTGGGGCCGTTCTGATTGCAGTAACCGTCATCAACCAGGTCACCACGCGCGCACCTAGTCAAGCGGCCAACCGGGCTTCGGTCGAGGCGCAAGTCATCTCGGACCAAATGCAAAATGAGGCCGAAATGGTGCAGGCGCTGGGAATGCGTGGCGCAGCCTTTACAAGGTGGAGCAAAGCGCGTGACAACGCATTGTCCGAACATATGCGCTCGGCCGATCTTGGAGGGACGTTCACCACCACGACAAAGACATTCCGACTGTTCTTACAATCTGCAATGCTGGGGCTTGGCGCACTGCTTGTGCTACGAGGTCAGATGACGCCAGGGGCAATGATTGCAGGTTCGATCCTGATGGGCCGTGCCCTTGCACCTATCGAACAGATCGTCGGCCAATGGCCAATGGTTCAGGCTGCTATGCGAGGCTGGGGACAACTGGCCGAGCTTTTGGGCACGGTTCCAATCGAAACAAAGCGAACACCGCTGCCAACACCGAAAGCTCGACTTGAAATACGTAACCTCACCATTGTTCCACCCGGTGAAACGCAAGCCGTCCTAAAAGCTGTCAACTTCGCTGTTTCACCAGGGCAAGCCGTGGGGGTAATCGGTCCGTCAGGTGCTGGTAAATCAAGCCTCGCAAGGGCGTTAACCGGCGTATGGCCTTCGGCAGGGGGGTACATCCGGTTGGATGGGGCCAGTCTTGATCAATATACGCCAGATGTTCTGGGGTCGCATATCGGGTATCTGCCGCAGGAGGTGACCTTGTTTGACGGAACCATTGCCGAGAACATAGCTAAACTGGCCCCGGACCCCGAAGCTGAAAAGGTGGTATCAGCTGCGCGCAAGGCGGATGCGCATGAAATGATCCTCAAATTGCCAAGGGGTTATGACACGCCTGTCAGAGCCACGGCCAATCGTCTGTCTGGTGGTCAGATTCAACGCATCGGTCTGGCCCGAGCGATGTATAGCGATCCTGTCATTCTTGTTCTGGATGAGCCGAACTCAAACTTGGACAATGAGGGCAGCGAAGCAGTGAACAAGGCGATCCGGGGGCTCAAGGCTGATGGCAAGTCCCTGTTGATTATCGCGCATCGGCCCGCGGTTCTGGCAGAATGCGATCTGTTGTTAATGTTGGATGGCGGAACTGTACGGGCCTTTGGACCCCGAGACGAGGTTTTGCGAAAAGTGGTCAGGAACAGCAATGATGTCGCCCGAACAGATGCGCAGGGAGGTGTCCAGTGACCCGACCGGTTCAGCAAAGCAACGGGCAATGGTCCGCGAAGGGGCCGTTGATTCTGGGCGTTTTGACACTGTTTCTGTTACTTGGAGGTTTTGGCGCCTGGGCGGTACTTGCCCGTATCTCGGGCGCGATCATCGCTAGCGGACAGATTGAGGTCGATCAGAACCGTCAGGTGGTTCAGCACCCCGATGGTGGTGTGGTGGCAGAAATTCTGGTGGATGAAGGAGACGTGGTCAGGGCAGGTGAGACCTTAATTCGTCTGGATCCAAGCGCTTTGGAGTCCGAGTTGGCCATCGCTGAAAACCAGCTCTATGAGTTGATGGCCCGCCGCGGGCGGCTAGAAGCTGAAAGGGATGGTCGCGAATCCATCCGGTTTGACGTTATTCTGTCGGAAGCTGCGGCTAAAGACTCAGACGCTGCGGATCTGATTGCGGGTCAAAAGCGGCTGTTTTCTGCGCGCGCGGCATCGACGCGCAACGAGATCGCCCAACTTGAGAAGCGCGCCAATCAGATCAAGAACCAGATAGATGGTCTGGCGGCACAGGAGGCGGCGCTGTCCCGGCAGCTTGAATTAATCACACAAGAGTTGGCCGGGCAGCAACAGTTGCTGGATCGTGGCCTGGCGCAGGCGTCTCGTGTTTTGGCCTTGCAAAGAGAAGATGCCAACCTGTCGGGCCAGATGGGTGACCTCAAGGCGCGTAAGGCAGAAGCCGAGGTGCGGATCACCGAGATTGGAATCGAAATCCTCAAGCTCGCCACTGCTCAGCGCGAAGATGCTATATCCCAGTTGCGCGACCTGACGGTTCGTGAGTTGGGTTTGCGGGAAGAACGCCGGGCTCTTTTGGATCGTCTGGCTCGCCTTAACATCAAGGCTCCGGTCGCAGGCGTAGTGTATAGTCTGCAGGTCTTTGCCCTGCAATCCGTTGTCCAACAGGCGGATCCGGTTCTGTTCATTGTGCCGCAGGACCGACCATTGGTGATCAACACACAAGTTGAGGCTATTCATATTGACAAGCTGAGTATCGGCCAACTGGTCACCCTGCGTTTTCCAGCGCTGGATCAGCGCAAAACACCTGAACTTAGCGGTCGCGTTGTGACAATTTCGGCAGACGCTTTCGAGGATAACACCAGTCAGCTGCGATATTACCGAGCCGAGATCACATTGAACGAAGGCGAAACGCGAAGGCTGCCAGAAGGTTCGATTCTTGTACCTGGCATGCCTGTTGAAGCTTTCATCCGAACCGCGGATCGCAGCCCCTTGGGGTATTTGGTCAAACCTATGGCAGACTATTTTGCGAAGGCATTTCGTGACTAGTGTCTGGGCGATCGGACGCCGTCGTTTGCAGCAACCTTCCGTACCCATGCACAGAATTGGCTAGACCCATGATGTGCCGAGCCTGATACATCATTGCTTGGTTTGACGTGATAATTGGTTTGCCCAATGCCTGTTCTAATTGGTCGATAATTTCGACACTGCGCATATCGGTACAGGAAAGAACAATCGCATCAGCCTTCGGGTGGTCTGCAGCTCGTCCAAGCTCGAACACGGCTTGGGGGCTTATCGTACCCTGTCCATAATTGTCCAACGTACTTGTGACTTCCGAGCGGTTGACCGTGTGGATTCCGGCCTCGGCCAAAAAACTGACGGCAAGGTCGTTGATTGCGGGGACATACGGCGAAGCAAACCCGATATTTTTCGCGCCCAGTGATCGCAGTGCAAACACGATTGCTCCGGCAACGGTTACAGTCTCGGCTCCGCATTCGGCTTTAATCCGGGTCGCAAGTGTTCGGTCAAAGGCGAACCCATGGGTCAAGGTTGCAGATGTGCATCCATAAAGTATGACCTCGGGCCGGACCCCTTGGAGCAAACGAAGCGGCTCAACCAGATCTGCGGCTCCAAGGCCGTGCATCTGTTCGGCATCAGGAATCTCATCCTGATCATAACCGCCCATTCGCGCGAAATGCAGCGACACCCCGTCAGGGCGCAACAAATACATATCAGGTTCAAGGTTGGTGTTCGTGAAGGGCACAAGAATGCCGAAACGAGCCAACCCTCGGGAATGCTTCATGGTGTGTCCCCTTCGATCCAAGCTTCCAACAGTTGGGCCGTGCGGTTCATTTCGGCGGGTTGTCCTACAGTGATCCGCAGGCATTCGGGCAAGCCGACCCCGGCCTGTCCGCGTGCTATGATGCCGCCAGCCCGAAGCGCAGCATCTGCCGACCTTGCATCTTGGGGATTTTCAAAATGGATCAACACGAAATTGGTGAAGCTTTCTGGTACCTCGAAACCCGCACGGCGTAGTCTTGTCGCGAAATCGTCGCGCAGTTGGATCGTTGCTGACCGAGTGGCCTTCATATAGTCCTGATCATTCAACGCGCCTATCGCCGCAGCCTGAGCCGCCACTGATATGTTGTTGGGATTCATGATCTTACGGGTCTGTGTCGCGATATCCAAAGGGAACACGCCCCAGCCGATCCGCATACCTGCCAATCCGTAGGCCTTGGAAAACGTCCGCAAAACAACCGTGTCACCGCGTTCGACCAGATCAAAGACAGGCTCGTTAAGTTGGCCAGCATATTCGCCGTAAGCCTCGTCAACAACCAGCAACACTTGATCGGGAAGAGCCTCACGCAAACGCACAAGATCTGATTTCGGGATAATGGTACCAGTCGGATTGCCCGGATTAGCAACAAAAACGATACGTGTGTCGGGTTGAACATGGTCGATCAGCGCATCAACGCATACTCCGCGCGACTTTTCTGGGGCGGTATCAAAACGTGCGCGGGCGACTTGTGCGGCGGTTTTGAAAAACGGATAAGCATGTGCCGGTGCAAGTACCGCACAGTTTTCGTCTGCGTAGGCTTGGGTCAGGCATGAGATTAACTCCATAGACCCGTTGCCACATAATATCCACTCGGCTGGCAGATCATGCAGTGCGGCCAGCGCCGAGCGGAGATCGCGCCAATCGGGATCAGGATAAAGATGACCTGCTACCATAGCGCGAGCAGCGGCAGAAACTGCCAGCGGACTGGGTGGTGTCAGACTTTCATTCTGCGCCAGGGATATTAAGCGCCTACCTTCAAGATCGCTCAATTCAGCAAGCGCGTAAGGCGACAGTCTTGAAACATGCGACGCTGGTTGGATCATGTTTCCGCCCCATAGACGTCACGCGCGGACTGCTCCGTGATCAGGCCCGCCTCTAAGTCACGCAGAACCTCGGTTCGGCTACGGTCCCGGGGTAATCCAAAACCTCCACCCCCCGGTGTTTCGAATACAAGAGTCTGACCCGCCTGAATTCGGACCTGACCTTTTCCTGGCAAGTCAGAACCATCGTGGCCGATGCGAATGCGCCCATTGGCACCTGCTAATCCACCTGATCGCCCACGTGCGGGGTTTTTGACCCGTTCCACTGAAAGGAACAGCAACAGGTCTTCGTCACAAGCGGATCGAAGCTCGATATGCTGCCCTAGACCGCCCCGCCTTTGACCCGCGCCACCGGAATCGGGTTTCAATTCTCGTCGAGTTATCAATACCGGTGCGACCGCTTCGGTCGTTTCGACCTGCGATCCCCAAACCCCAGATGGGAACGCAGTTGCCGAGAGGCCGTCCAAGCTGGGTCTCGCGCCAGTACCACCACTGAACACCAACTCAAGCGCGAACTGTTCGCCTCCGGTCTGCGGCGCTTCGGGCGCATGTCGCAAAGGCAGGTCGTACATGCACGACGCGCCTTCGGCAGGTACGTGATCGGGCAGGGCCTGCGCGAGGCACCCATACACCAGATCCGGCGTCATCTGGCCCAGCGTGTGACGCATTGCAACAGGCGCACCCGGCTGCGCATTCAGAATGCAGTCTTTCGGCCCCGACACGAGGAAAGCCGCCAATGATCCTGCATTGTTGGGAATATCTGGGCCTATTAAGCACCGCAGGGCAAAGACCGAATAGGCGGTCGCGTAATTCAGCGGTACATTGATACCCTTGCTGGACAATCCCGAAGTACCCTTGAAATCCAGAACGATCTTATCCGCCTCAATCGTCAGGGCGGCGTGCAGTTCAATTTCGCGCTCGTACCCGTCTACTTTCAGGATGTTATGCCATGTGCCCTTCGGCAATCCAGCGATGACGTCAAGCGTGCCGCGATACGATGTTTCGATAATATAGTTTGCCAATTCATCCAGCCGATTGATGCCGAACTCTTGCATCATGCCAGACAATCTAACCGCTCCGGCCTCGCAGCATGCAATCAAGGCGTAAATGTCACCTTCATTTGCAACAGGTTCACGTGAGTTTGCCTTCACGATCTCGATCAGCAGAGCGTTGACAGTGCCGGCCTCTACCAGTTTGCAGGGTGGAACAAGCAACCCTTCGTCGTAAACATCTGACCCTTCCGGCCCCATTCCCAGACCACCCAAATCGACCAGATGAGAGGTGCAGGCCGTAAAACCAATCACTGTATCATCCAGAAATACAGGCATCATCAGCAGGAAATCGTTCAGGTGCCCAGATGCGATCCAGGGATCATTGGTCACGTAGATGTCGCCGGGCTGCATATCTTGCAATGCAAAGCGGCCACGCAGGGTTTTCACCGCCTCGGCCATCGTGTTGATATGCCCCGGGGTTCCTGTAACGGCCTGCGCCAGCATCCGCCCCTGCACATCGAATATCCCGGCCGAAATGTCGCCACACTCTCGCACGATCGGAGAAAACGCGGCGCGGATCAGCGCTTGTCCTTGTTCTTCTACAACCGCCAACAGGCGATTCCACATGACCTGCAACCTTGTTTCTGACAGATTCATCATGATCCTCCAGCGTTGCGGGCCAGCCAGATGTTCCCGGCCTCGTCCAACCGCGCCGAGAAATCAGCGCTGACCAAGGTTGTTGTTTGCGGTTCCATAATCAAAGCCGGTCCTGACAGATGATCACCCGGTTTCAGGGTGGCGCGGTCATAGAGACCTGCCTTTCGCCAATCACCAGTGACGTCGCACAGGATTGACCGAAAGCCGCGAGGCTTGGCTTGACGTTTTTTTGCCGAAGCCGCAGCGGGTGTTAAAGCGGGTGGAAGTGATGAGACTTCAAGCCCCCAATTCATGATTTCGATGCGCATACCGGGAACTGCGCGGCTAAACTGTCTGATGTATTCATTCTCGAAGCTATGGTGCAGCTCTGGAATGTCTTCTTCTTGCAGTGACCTATTGGGCAGCTGAATTTCTATCTCGTGACCTTGTCCGTGATACCGCATGTAGGCCCGCCTTCGTTGCACTAGCGCGCCAGTTGGGGCGCCGCTGCGAACAACAGACCGGGCCTCTTGCAACATCAGGTCAAAAAACGCGTTGAGATCCTGCAAATCGAGTTTATCGAGAGTTGTGTAACGCGAGCGAATAATCTCGAATGACACCGGTGCGAACAGAAACCCGACCGCTGAGCCCACGCCCGGGTCGCGTGGAATAAGGATCCGGTCGACCTGCGCGCGCCGAGCCACTCGGGTGGCATGTAACGGCCCGTTGCCGCCAAAGGCGATCATAACGCGCACAGTTAAATCCTTGCCGGACTCCACAGCGTGCATTCTGCCTGCGCTGGCCATGTTTTCGTCAACGATTTCGCTAATACCGAGCGCCGCTTGATCTGCCGCCAATCCCAACGATTTTCCAATGCTCTGGTCCAAAGCGCAGTGCGCAGCGTGTGTGTCTATTTTTAGACGCCCTTCGGCAAACCGGTCCGGATCTATATACCCTTGCGCCACATCCGCATCGGTGACCGTAGGATGCGTGCCGCCATTGGAAAACGCCGCTGGACCGGGTTCAGAACCAGCACTTTGCGGGCCGACATGCAGGCGCCCCAAACGATCTACATGGGCAATCGAACCGCCGCCCGCGCCGATCTCGATCATTTCGATGACCGGAATACGAACGGGCATACCCGATCCTTTGATAAATCGCGCCGCGCGGGCGATCTCGAATTTACGCGCGGTCTGTGGGCGAAAGGCGTCGATCAGGCAGAGTTTGGCCGTCGTACCGCCCATATCAAAGCTCAGAACTTCCCGCTCGTCCGTCTCGGCGGCAACCCGCGCCGCAAGTATTGCGCCTCCGGCCGGGCCGGACTCGACCAAACGGATAGGCAGGCGCGCCGCTGTTTCGAGCGTCGTCATACCTCCGCCTGCGGTCATCATTAGAATAGGGCAATCTAAGCCTTCGGCGTTAAACCGTGTTTGAAAGTCCGACAAATAGTCTGCCATCTGCGGCTGGACATACGCGTTGGCAATAGTTGTCGACAGCCGATCGAATTCTCGCGCCTCGGGGCTGACCTGATGCGACAAGGAAATCGCCACCTCTGGCAAAGCCTGGGACAATAGCTGCCGCAACCTGATCTCATGCGCCGGGTTGGCGTAGGCATGCAAAAGGCAAATCGCGAGAGCCTCGGCGCCACAGTCGGACAGGTCGCGAACAAGCTGTGCGACATCCTCCTCTGCAAGTCCGGACAGTTCGCGGCCACGCGCATCTATCCGCCCTCGGATTGTAAAGGCGCGCGTGCGCGGCACGATCAGGTCTGGCTTGACCAGGTTGATATCATACTGGCTGTAACGGCGCTCATAGGCGATTTCCAGAATGTCCCGAAACCCTTCTGTTGTCACGGTCGCGACCCGAGCACCGCGCCGTTCGATCAACGCATTTGTGGCAAGGGTTGTTCCGTGAATAAATCCGGTGATGTCGCGCCAATTTGCGTTGGCATCTGACATCACACGCCGGACACCTTGCAGCGCGCCCAAAGTGGGGTTGCTGGGTGTCGTAGGCGTTTTGGTCGTTGCCAAAATCTGGTCATGTTCGTTGACCAGGACCGTGTCGGTAAATGTACCACCAATATCGACAGCAACACGCAGGCCGTTTTCAGATTTCATTCAAAGCCATAAGGATTGAGTTAAGGGATTTTGAGCCTGCGTCGCGCTGACAGAGGACCCAACGACGTGTCACTTAGTGACGGTCACACGACCAAGTCACAGCCAGTCGCGCGGCGCCCCAGCTGCGCGCCACCGGCCATAGTAGGCATGTCTGAAACGACCACGATTCCCATGTTTGCAACTCTGCAAGAGGTTCTAACGCGCTGTCAATAAAACGAGCGCGGTAACCTCCCTCGGCTTACACCGTCAATTTAGCTGGTCGGCACCACCGGATTTACGGTGGCGGGCCGCCCGCATGCGATCAGCAAGGGTTTCGATCCGGCTTTGAGCGTCCTGCGCGTCTTCCAAAACCTCGACCTTTTCGGCAGTCATTTGAAATGTTGCGCGCATGGGCACAAATCCATCGACGACCATTACCATTTGATCTGATGGAGCGATGGCCAAAGTTCCGGTCACCCGGATAGGCTGATGCATATAACGCGGCACCCAGTCTGAATCCAATTGCAGACGGATTATCTGATTTGGTGGTGGCGGAGGAAAATGGCTGCACATCCCCAGTTGGGGCACAAGATAAGCCACGGGCTGACCGTCAGTGTCAGGCGGAGCGGGGATAGCATACCCCGATACAGTGAAGGACCGACCATCCAGTTTCGGGTTTCCAGCCGTAGCAGCACGCTCGCGCCGGGCGGTCACAGCCTCACGCTGATCCAGAAGCCAATCAATGTCCACGCCTTTCGCCGCCAAGGCGTTTTCGGTTTCTGCCAGAAGCTCTTGCCACTTCAATCTCTCGTCCGGGGTGCCGATTTCTTGCTGCAGTCTACCGCGCAATCGTACTGCAAAAACCAGATCGTCAAATTCTTCGGGACCGAGTGTCCGAAACGGGTCTTCAAAGACTTGCGCGGCGGGGTCCGGCATCTCGGCCCAATCCAGCGTTTCGTCAGGCATCGCGTCAGCCACGAACGTCATCATGAGCAGAGCAGCCACCCAGCTGAAACCATGTTTTCGCAAATTAGACACAACTCACCATCGTCGGCATAATCCAACTTGAGTATTATGGACTCTGTGCTGTGAATCCAGCCTTGGCCCAGAACAAATTTGCTGAGAATCAGCCCCGCCAACGCGCGCGACGATTTTGCTGCTGGGTAGTCTAAGTCTGAGACTATAATGCTTCGGCTCGCGCCAACTCAAAGTTCAGTTGAGCCCTGCAATGCAGCAAGCGTTCAGGATTTAGTTTAATTTTTAAGCAACCAGATCAGCATCCGAGAAACCGATGGCCCCTTTGTTGTCAGGACCAAACCCTCTGAGCATTCTTAACGGGCAGGATGCTTAGGGTTCCGCTGACATTGTCAGGTCAGGTCCAAGAAGCATCACCTTGTCGGCAAACTCTGACAAGGCACACGGCGGGCCAAAATCCCGGGAGGTTACTGCGCTGGTTTCGTCCGCGCCCGATCTCATTGTTCCGCCAGCGGTCCGGAAACCCTCCACGATTTTGGCGGGACGTGACAACGGGGAATGACATGAAAATGACTAAGCTGATGTCCGCGACCGCCTTTGCCTTGGGTGTTCTGGCCGCGCCGCTGGCCGCACAGGAAAAGACCGAGTTCAAGCTGGCATGGTCAATCTATGTGGGCTGGATGCCCTGGGGGTATCTGGAAGACAGCGGGATCATGGACAAGTGGGCCGACAAATACGGCATCGATGTCGAGATCGTGCAGTTCAACGATTATGTCGAGTCGATCAACCAATACACCGCCGGTGCGTTTGACGGTGTCTCGGCCACCAATATGGACACGCTGTCGATCCCCGCAGGGGGCGGGGTTGATACGACCGCGCTGATCGTGGGTGACTATTCCAACGGCAATGATGCGGTGATCATGAAGGGCGCAGGCAGCCTGGAAGACCTCAAGGGCAAGCCGGTCAATCTGGTGGAACTTTCGGTGTCGCATTACCTTCTGGCGCGGGGGTTGGATTCCGTGGGGCTTGAGGAATCCGATCTGGCCTCAGTCATCAACACGTCGGACGCTGACATGATCGCGGCCTTCGCCACGCCTGATGTCGAGGCGGTGGTGACATGGAATCCGCTTGTGTCCGAAATCATGGGCAGCAACCCTGATGCAGTGAACCTGTTCGACAGTTCCAAAATTCCAGGCGAGATTCTGGACCTGATGGTGGTCAATACCGAGATGCTGGAAGCGAACCCGTCGTTTGGCAAAGCCGTCGCAGGCGCGTGGTATGAGGTCATGGCGCTGATGGCTGCGGGCGACGAAGAGGTTCTGACCGCCATGGCCGAAGCCTCGGGCACCGATCTGGAAGGCTACAAGGCGCAGCTTGCAGCGACCGAGATGTTCTTTGACCCGGCCGCCGCCGTCGCACAGGCCAGCGCCGGGGATCTGCCCGAAACCATGACCAATGTCGCCGAATTCCTGTTCGACAAAGGCATTCTGGGCGAAGGTGCTCCCAGCGCTGATTTCGTGGGCATCGCTTATCCCGATGGCGCGACCACGGGCGACGCGGGTAACGTCAAGTTCCGCTTTGACACGACCTACATGCAGATGGCCGCTGACGGCGACCTGTAAGCAAGCTTCGGGGCGGCCCGTGCGGCTGCCCCGATCCCCCGACGTGCCAAGGATCGCCCACCCATGCGCCTGATCAATCACAAACCCGGACGCCCCGGAGCGTTGCTGCTGGCCGCGCTGCCCTTCGTGGTGCTGTTTGTGGCCTATGCGGTTGCCTCGGATATCCGGCTGACCGCGAACCCGCAGGACAAGCTGCTGCCCGCGCCCTCAACCATTCTGGACACTGCGCACCGGCTGTTCACAGAACCTGACCGTCGGTCAAAAGAGATCCTGCTGTGGAATGACACGTTCGCCAGTCTGGCGCGTTTGCTGGGCGGGGTCGGGATTTCGGCGGCACTGTCTTTGATATTGGGGCTGGCCATCGGTTTGCTGCCCTATGCGCGGTCGCTGCTGTCCAGCTTTGTTGCGGTGATTTCGATGGTGCCGCCGCTGGCGTTGCTGCCGATCCTGTTCATCGTGTTCGGGCTGGGCGAGCTGTCCAAGGTTGTTCTGATCGTCATCGGCATCACCCCCTTCATGACCCGTGATCTGGCGCAGCGCGTTATGGAGATCCCAAAGGAACAGATCGTCAAAGCGCAAACGCTTGGGGCTTCGACCCCGGTCATTGCCCTGCGCGTAGCCCTGCCGCAGATTCTGCCGCGCCTGATCTCGAATGTGCGTCTGTCCTTAGGTTCGGCCTGGCTGTTCCTGATCGCAGCCGAGGCGGTGGCCTCTAATGTGGGCCTTGGCTATCGCATCTTTCTGGTGCGCCGCTATCTGGCGATGGATGTGATCCTGACCTACGTCATCTGGATCACCCTGCTGGCCTTCGTGATCGACTGGGCGCTAAAAACCACCTCGCGCCGTTCGTTCCCTTGGATGGAGGCCGGGCTATGAGTTTTGTATCCGTCCGCAATGTCTGGCAACGTTACGGCGACCGTTCCATTCTGGAGCGGGTCAATGTCTCGGTCGATGAGGGTGAATTCATCTCGATCGTAGGCGCGTCGGGCTGCGGTAAATCCACATTCCTGCGAATGCTGCTGGCTGAAGAGCGACCGTTTAAGGGCGAGATCAGCATTGATGGCGGCGCAACGGCAGTCGAGCCAAACCGCGAACGCGGCGTGGTATTTCAGAAATACTCGGTCTTTCCGCATATGACCGTGCGCGACAATCTGATTGCAGGCGAAAGCTTTGAACGCCCCTTTGGCCGTTTGAGCGGGGCCGCATGTACCGAGGCCGCAGCGCGGGCCGATGCGATGCTGGAACGGATCGGCTTGAACCATGTTGCCGATCAATTCCCGGCGGCATTGTCGGGCGGGATGCAGCAACGGTTGGCCATCGGTCAGGCCATGACGGCGCGCCCGCGCATTCTGCTGCTGGATGAGCCCTTTGGCGCGCTTGATCCGGGTACGCGCCTGCAAATGCATGATTTCCTGATGGAATTGCGGGACGAAACCAACATGACCGTCTTCATGGTCACGCATGACCTGCAAGAAGGGTTCAAGCTGGGCGACCGGGTTCTGGTCTTCGACAAACCCCGCTGGGACCCGGACGATCCGGGCCTGTTCGGAGCAACGATCACCTATGATTTCGAGGCCCGCAACAAGGGTATGCCCTATCAGGACATTCTCGATCAGTACCCCTCATTGGCAGGGGCCTGAACAGCCGCAGCATGCGCCGCCGGGCTCCGCATGCTGCGTTCACCAAAGCCCGGAGATTCCCCGCCCGACAGCGGGACACTGATTTGGGAGACATACCGTGTTTTCGGATCCAAAGCGCACGCAGTCCCATCACCCGATGGACCTGCGCACTCATCTTGAACGCCGCGAAAAGCGCCAACACCACCCTGACCTGACCAAACTGGCGGGCTGGAAGGCCATGCAGAAAGAGGCCGATCTGCCCGAAGGCCGCTGGGACGAGGAACGCCGCTGGGCCCTGCGCATGGGCCTGACCGGGGCCGACAGCATCGAGGACAAGTCGATCCCCACTTTCGCGCGGGGTGAGTTGCCGCATTTCGCAGGCATCAACACCTTCCTCAAGGCCCCCTATGCCGAAGACGTTCTGGAGGTTGCCGATTATGACGCCACCGTGTTGGGTATTCCGTTCGACGGTGGCACCACTTATCGCCCCGGCACCCGGTTCGGGCCGCAGGGGGTGCGCAAGATCTCGGCGCTTTATACGCCTTACAACTACGAGATCGGGGTCGACCTGCGCGAACAGATGACCCTGTGTGATGCGGGCGACGTGTTCACCATCCCGGCCAATATCGAGAAAAGCTTTGACCAGATCAGCCGCGCGGTCAGCCATGTGTTCAGCTCGGGTTCGCTGCCGATCATGATCGGGGGCGACCATTCCATTGGCTTCCCCTGTGTGCGTGGGATCGCCGAATGCACCTCGAAGAAAATCGGCATCGTCCACTTCGACCGCCACGCGGATATTCAGGAAAAAGACTTGGATGAGAGGATGCACACGACTCCGTGGTTTCACTCCACCAACCTGCCCAATGTGCCGGCCAAGAACCTTGTGCAGATCGGCATCGGCGGCTGGCAAGTCCCGCGTGAGGCCGTCAAGGTCGCCCGCGAGCGCGAGACCAACATCATCACTATGGGCGATATGGAGAAGATGGGCGTCGACAAGACCATCGAGATGGCGCTTGAGATGGCGTGGGACGGTGTCGATATGGTTTACATGTCCTTCGATATAGACAGTATCGACTGCGGCTTTGTCCCGGGCACCGGTTGGCCCGAACCCGGCGGATTCCTTCCGCGCGAAGCGCTGGCGCTGGCCTCGGGCATCGCTGCCGAAGGCATCTGTGGCATGGAACTGGTCGAGGTCTCGCCGCCTTACGACACATCCGATATCACCGCCCTGATGGGCACCCGCGTGATCGTGGATGTGTTGGGCGCGCTGGTGTCGAACGGCAAGATGGGCGCGCATAAGAAGTTCATCGACAAACCCGTCGCCATCCCACACGGCGAATTCGAGGGGCGGAGGTGGTCGAATGCCACATGATCACCCGCACCATCACCACCACGGTCATGACCATGCCCATCACGGGCATGGCCACAACCACGCCCATGGCGACCACCTGCACAGCCACATGCATCACGAGGATGAGGCAGCGGACCTGCAGGTTCTGGCCACGCAATTCATCGACGGTTTCCTGCAGGCCGGTGACAAGACCAGCTATCTGAAACTGGCCGGTGTCCCCTTTGAACGCCCGTCCAAGGACGGAGCCAAGGCGCTGAAACTGATCGACATCGAACTGAAGACCGAATGGCAGGTAGGCACCGCCTCACCTTCATTCGGCTCGCGCGAGCTGAGCTATCTGCCCTTTCCCGGTCAGATGGTGCAGGAGCGCACCAATATGTCGCTGATCTATGTCTCTATGGATGAGAAATCCACTTTAGACATCCGCGACTTTCTTCACCAACGCAAACAGGAGATCGAAGCATGAAACCTGTAAGACTCGCATCAGTAGCCGCATTGGCCGCAACGCCCGCGATGGCCCATACCGATCACGCGTTTCACACACATGGCAGCGAGGTTTTCTTAGTCCTCGCTGGCGTTGCAGTGATGGCTTTTGTGGCCTTCCGATCGAAGGGGTAAGTCTGTGGCTCGTGGCGCAGTTATTTAAGCACTGCGCCACGTGTAACCTTGTGCCTATGGTCAAATTCAAATTTTAGTATTTTCTAAATCATCAGTCCCTGTATCGTGAACCAAGTTGACCAGTGTGAAGCTCTGGGGATTTCGATATGGATATTTTAGCAGAACAACTCCGCGCGTTTCCGATTATGGCGCTTTTCCTGTGCCTGGGTCTAGGATACGGCATTGGGAAATTCAGGGTTGGAAAGTTTGAACTGGGCGGAATTGCCGGAACCCTTCTGGTCGCGGTTTTTGTAGGCCAGATCGGCGGCATTACCCTAAGCACTGATGTGCAAAACGTCTTCTTTTCCCTGTTTATTTTTATGGTTGGCTATAACGGCGGGCCGCAATTCTTTGCCGCTCTTAACCGCTCGGCTCTGACAAAACTGTTGGCGGCGTTCATGATGACGGCCTGGGGGCTTTTCTTCGTGATCGTCGTGGCTCGCATGGCGGGGCTGGACAAAGGGCTTGCGGCTGGACTGGCCGCCGGAGGGCTGACGCAGTCGGCGATCATCGGCACAGCGGGCAACGCGATTGATTTGCTAGGGCTCGCGGCAGATGAAGCGGAAAAGCTAAAAACCAATATCGCAGTTGGCTACTCGGTCACCTATATCTTTGGTTCAATTGGGCCGATTCTGGCCGTCAGCGTCATTCCTATCATTTTGCGCTGCGATCTTCGGCAAGAAGCAATCAAACTGGCCAGCAAACTCAGCGGCGGCGGTCGCAAACTGGAGGAGGGTGAGTTTCTTCCAATGAACCGGTTTGAGGCGCGCGTCTATCAGGTGACTGCTGATGCGCAACTTTCCGGGCAATCTGTCAAGGCCATCGAGGAACGGTATGGCGGCGATCTGATTGTCGAGAAGCTGATGCAGAACGGAATTCCAGTAGAGCCTGAACCTGAAACCGTTGTCGGGGCAGGTGATGTAATCGTTGTCTCAGGCCTTGTCGCCTCACTTACCAGTTTCGAAGACACCGCAAGCGGCGAAATCGGGGAATATCCGCCGGAATTGGTTGTCGTGGAGGAACGCCGCAACGTGATCATCACCAATCGCAAACTGACAGGAAAAACACTGGCAGAACTGAGGGCTGCATTGACCGCCGATCAGCGTCGTGGAGTTCACATCTCAAAGATCACGCGTATGGGTCATGACGTGCCGGTACTACACAATACGGAACTCCACGCTGGTGACGAGATCAGCATCGTTGGCCACAAAGATGACCTGAACCGGGTGGCCAAATTGGCAGGCTACGTGCCGCCCTCGGCCTCGGCTACGAACTTCATCGCTCTGGGTATTGGTGTTGCCATCGGTTACCTGATTGGCGAGATCAGCTTTGTCATTGCTGGAACGAAGGTCGCACTTGGGTCGGGGCTTGGCTGTCTTGTGACCGGATTGATCATTGGCTATCTGCGCATTCGTCGACCCAAGATTGGTGGCATCAACCACGGCGCTGCAAACTTCCTTCAGAGCTTTGGACTGGCGGTATTTGTCGGCGTTGTTGGCTTGAATGCTGGCAAACCGGCGCTGGAAGCAATCCAGCAATACGGCATTACCTTGCTCCTGCTGGGTGTGGTCGTTACCTTGATGCCGATGATTGTGCAGTTCACGATCAACTACTTTATTCTGGGCATAAAAAATCCGGTCGAGGCATGCGCGGTCGTAACCGGATCCCGCTCAGGCAACCCAGGCTTTGCGACGTTGTTGGAAAAGACCGGAAACGCGACGCCAACCCCCGCATTTACGATGACTTACGCGGTCGCCAATATCTTTTTAACGCTCTGGGGCCCGCTTGTTGTGGCCTTTGTTCCCTGATCAAAGCGTTCGTGGTCGCAAACTAACCGTGAAGTGGCAGGCTTTTCGCGGCCCGGTAGGCTTGCACATAGCCAACCGCCACCGCCCGAACTGCCCGGCCGATCTGGCGATAGGCGCTGTCATCTAGATTGGCAAAAGAGACACGTGCCGACCAGTTTGGTGCGTCAAAGCCCGACCCATTAAGCAGAACAATCCCATGGTCTTGCGCCAGTTTGAACGAGATATCCAGAGGGTGAACGTTCTCCTTAATCCACTCCACAACCTCTTCACCTACATATTTCCGTAGCCAGAATTCAAAGTCGATAATGCCGTAATACTTGTCGAAAAGCGGATTGTCAGAAACCTCGATCCCCAAGCCTTCGACCAGCTCATTGAAACGGTGATCGAGAATACCCCAGCAAAACGCCTGATATTTTTTCTCTTCGTCCATCAGTTCAACAAGCGAAAACAGCGTCATCATTACCTGCTGGGGCAGAGACAAACCCGCAGTATGATTCAACGCGACATCTCGGCTGTCCGCTACAATTCGATCAATGAATTTGAACGAGGACGGATCAGGGGTCAGCGTTTCGTATCGCGCTTCAACGACTGCACGCGTATTCGCTGGGGCTTGGGCGATCATTTTGTCGAAGATGTTGTTTTCAGACACTAGGATTGCGCCGAGACGCCAACCGGTACACCCAAAATACTTCGAAAAAGAATAAACGCCGATCGTGTTTTCCGGCAAATGTCCCATCACCGACTGAAAGTCTGGCACGAAGGTGCCATAGACATCATCGGTCAGGATAATCAGATCCGGACGTCGGGTACTGACGAAATGCACCAGCCGGGCCATGACCTCGGGGCTGATCGCAACCGACGAAGGGTTGCCTGGATTGACAAGGAAAAGTGCCTTGACCTTCGGGTCGGCCAAGAGCTCCAGATGATCATCCGTCAACTGAAAATGGTGTTCTTCCTCTGACGATATGTCGACGACGTTCAACCCGTAGTCTTCCAAAAGAGGCATTTCCAAATAAGGCGTAAAGATCGGTGTGCCCAAAGCTATTGTATCGCCTGTGTTAAGCAGTCGCTGGTTTTTAAGCGCCTTGAAAATATAGCACATCGCGGCGGTACCACCTTCGACAGCATATATGTCGAATTTTGCCTCGGGCCGATGCCCGGCGCACATCGCCCACATTATGTATTCGTGCACAATGGCTTCGTTGTGTTTCATGCATCGGTCAGGCATTGGATAGTGGTCGCCCACAATGCCATCGGTTAGTTCAAGGACAAAGTCGTCAGGCGTGAAACCAAATTTTTCAACGGCGTAATCCACCATTGCCGCCAGCGTGTCGGCACCCGGAGGTCCATTCTGTTCCAAAGAATTGGTGCAATAGGCTTTCAACCTCTCGTAAGAGCCGCTGCCCTGAGGCATTCCGGCCAACCCGACCTGTGGTTCATTGCGGTGCCGTTTTGCCTCGGTCATCGCAAACTGGCCCAGCAGGAAGAACGCCTCGCGTGCTTTGGTTGCGATCCAGTTGGGATTCCCACGTCCTGCATTCAGATAGGGCAGGGCCATCTGATGCGACTCTTTCTGAGCCAGCTTGATGAGTTCATCTTTGATCTGAAAAGGGCTAAGATGTTCAAATTTGTGCAAGTTGAGCGTCTCGGGCATGACAATAAACCTTTCGAAAAAACTTCAGGAAAATTCATTGAAATCGTAGGCAAACCATAGGGCCAAAGTAAACAACGCTCTGATCGAAGGCATGGGCGGTGTCACAATCTCTGGTATTCAAGACTTGGCCTTAGAACAGGGTATTGAATGCCCAACCCACGGTGAGCTAGGCCATTTTCAGTGTGCTTTGGATGCCATCTTGTCAGAATTAAGCACAGACGCCATAGTTGCCATTAGAAATTTATGTATTCGATTATTTTTTGAAGCGCTTTTGCAAGGAGCTGAACAAAATCGAAACGCAACAATCTCGGTTTTTTCAAGAACTCCTCTGGTTCCTGCTGTTTATTGGCTGGATCCCTATGTTGGCGTCCTATGCATTTGTGCTGGACCCGGTGGCCACTGGAAAGACGGGTGTTCTGACGACGATCACCGATCAAATAACGCTTTATCAGCAGCGTGGTTGGGGGCATCCGGCCATCGGAATTTTGGGGTTGGCAGGGCTTGTTTCCGCGGGCCTGGTCATCCGGCTCGGGCGTTTGTCGCTTTGGCCAATTCCGGCCTTTTTGTTGTGGTCGTCGCTGATTTATCAGTTCAATTCAACGGGGGCCGGCGGCGCATTTGAGATGACCACGCACGTGATTTATGCCGCTCTTGCTGCCGCATGCACCTATCTTTTTCTACGCCAGGGTCATTTGCTTTCCACGTCATTCATAGGGTTTACCACTATTCTGTTTCTGGATGTAGCTGGGTCACAGATTGCGCAACTTTTCGGTGCAGATCCGGGTACCAGCTTGCTGGGGATGATGTTTCTTGGCTATCAACCCAAACTGGTGAACGCATTGTTGTTCCTGACGATTTCGGTGCTGGTTCGAATGCTGTGGATGATGGTCCGTGACAACTGGCAGTTTGTCACAACGCTTTCTAAATCGGATCTACGCTCCGCCAGTCGCAAGACATTGCGACTCTGGAGCCCTGCATTGGCTGTTTTTGTTTTCTTCGGCGGGTTTTGGTGGGCGCTCGTAAATTTGTGGATCGAACCACAGATGGTTGCCGATGTTGAACGCCGAACGGCCGAGTTGGAAAACCGGGCAATCATCTGGATGATCGAAAACGAGCCGATGGCGCAAGACAGCCATGTCCCGTACGTCAAATCCTGGTCCCGTAGCTATCCAAGCGCGGACCCGCTGGAGCGCGCTATCAATCAGTGGTCGGATCTGTATCTGATTTCGGTGCATAAACGTGTGAGTCTCAACCTGAAGACGGTTGAACGGGACACAAAGGACGACCTTGCTCGTGTACACCTAGCTGTAAAAGACCAGATGAATACAGCCTTTCCCAAAGAGGTCTTGCCCTTATTGGAAAAGCCGGGTTGGTGCTTTCCACTTGATCCTGTCTGCAAGACAAAGGAATGGATCGTAGAAGGGGCCAACCAGATTATGGTGGACGCGCGGACCGGAATGATAGACGGCACCACCGATTTTGCGGGATGCATTACTCTGGCATCGTCTGACCCGAACAGGCCCCGAAACTGCCCCAGCGATGTTGCTCTGGCTGATGACGTGTCAGATGCTTCAACCCGGGTTCAAAGCTACTACCAACAGGTTTATCTAACCACACACACGACAACCACTTCGACCGTAACAGGCGGTTTTAGAACCTGGCGCAACGTATCTCTGCTTTTGACGTTGTACAGTGTCATTATTCTGCTCAAAACGTTCCTTATTGTTTTCTCGCGCGTGGTATTTGCGCCAAACGGGGCCGCCAGTCTGCATGCACAGTTTCTGCCAGATGACCCCCCATCTTCAGCGTCTGTTTTGGCTAACCATGGGCAGCACTACCGCATCCCCGTTACCGAAAAAGATGCTTATTTTGTAGCGCGTTGGGGCGTGACGTTGGAAGGGCCTCCGCCCGCCCGACGTCGCCCGCTTGGGTTTCGAATGCCTGTCGCACGCATTGCCAGCGGTACATGGGCTATGAATCGGATTGAGGGCAACCGCGCAGAGAAACCCGATGAATTTGACGCAGAGCTGAAAGTCGACGAGCCTGCAGAACTTGTTTCTTGGTCCCTTCAACCTGGTGAGCGTGTGATTTTCAGGTTTTCAGATTTCGTCGGAATGAGCGAAACATTGAAAATGGGACGCATTGCCAGTCTGGGTCTTTCGACGCTGATACTGGGGCGTATGATCTACTATTATGCAGAAGGTCCTGGAACCCTGATCCTTCGAACGACCGCGGCTGCGCGTCTTACGCCTTCATCTGAGGCGGAAAAACCTGCTCCAATGCCCAAGCTGGTCGCCTGGGGTAGCAATACAAGGTTCAGCATTTTTGCCGCTCTTACAACGATGGACACTTTCTTAAGTGGATACAATCTCAAAACAGCACCAAAAGATGCAGTTGTCTGGGATAGTTCAACCCGCCGTGGAGATGGTCCGGGGACAGGGATCATGCGATTTATGAAAAGCTTCTTGCTGCCGCTATAAATGGCGCAAGCATAGTGGGGGACCAGTTCAGTTGGGGAAGCTCAATACCTGCAGCGAATGTCAGCTTCAGTGAATACCGCATCGCGGCGACCTAGACCCCACTCAAAGTCCGGTTTGGGACGAGTATGATTTGCTGCATTCAGCCGTTAAACCAAATCGGTGCATCGTCTTCTGACCAAGTTGCATACTTTTTCATGACCAGCAAAAAAGCTTCACTGTTTAGGAACTGATCCAACCAAGCGATTAAACTTGGCCACTTCTGTGCATCAAACCAAGCCCTGTCTATATGTGCAAACTGGCGAACGAATGGCAGAAGCGCTAGATCGGCTAGGGTGGGTCTATCCCCAAAAAGCCAAGCCCGCCCAACTAACTGTTCGTCAAGGTCAAGCAAGTAGCCCATCGCTTTCTTGCGTTCCTCATTGAAGTCTAGATCCGGATAACGCGTAGCGTATTTTGTGTGATCCAGTGCAGTTTTGAACGGACCATCATTTGCCGAAATTAGGCCCCAGCCTTCTGGGGGCATGTCCAAAAGCCGCTGCGGGTCATTTTGTTGGAGCGCCCAAACCATGATTTCCAAGCTTTCGTCTATGACTTTGTCTGGAAGTCGAAGCGCGGGCACTGTGGCGGATGGAGATGTTTGCAAGAAAGCTTGTGGTTTGTCCCGCAAGAGAACTTCGCGCAGCTCGACTTTTACTCTTGAACTCGCAAGTGCGAGCCGGGCTCTTATCGCGTAAGGGCATCGACGAAACGTCCAAAAGATTGGGTAGTTGTCCATACTAGATTTTATCTCCAGATTTATCTGGCTGGTCAAACCTCCAATTGATGTTCAATTGGTACTCCTGCTTGCTCTTTGTAGGCAGGAAACTGTGGCGATCCTGCGGCCCCAACAAATAAACGCTGCAATGGCGTCAGTGTCAGTTTTGCGGCTGCGGCCGCACTATCAATAGCGACCGTTGGACGCTGGCTTAGGGCCGCTGAGTGGGGACCTGAAACGTCAGGTTTGCTGCAGCCTAATGCAAACGTGAAGCCACGATCCTGTATTCCCGGCTTAGTATCTCCGAAGGGATTTCCCTTCGAAGGAACTAATATGTTTCGCCACCTGCTCGCTATTGCCGTCGTACACTGTTTCGCTTCCGACATGCTTTGGGCGCAGACAGTCGCGCCGTCACGGGATTATGTGACGGTTGAGTTTGGGGCACCACCGACGATCCAGGAAGGACCTCTGGACGCTTCTGTAAAAGAGGCGTTGGAAGAGATTTTATCGATCGCAGTGGCACAGGCCGCATGGGACCCTGCAAATGCTGCGGCCTTTGATAAAATCGCGCGAACGTATGATCCTCGACTGGTTTGGATCATCACCGACATGCAGCGTTTTGCTTGGAAGCCAGAATTCTACGCTGCGCTGACACGGGCCGCGGCGACGATCCTCGACATTCCTTTGAATACCGGACTTCGGCGCCCGGCGATTATCAACAAGATGATCGCGTGGGACATTCCCGCCTATCCAGGCTACCTCGCCCATAAACGCCATGTCTTTACCAACTATGTTCCCGGTTGGGACGAGATCTTTGTGCAGGGAGATATCGCATGGCAACTCGTGGATTGGGGCGGGGTTAACATAGATGCGCGTCCCTATGACTCGACTGATGAAGTCTGCCATTGCATCCCTGCCGTCGATAATCCCGAGATCAGTACCGCAGCCGAGGCGACTTGGTTGGAAGATGATGATGTCATCTTCGGCATCGTGGTGAACGGTCAGGCGCGTGCCTATCCTCGCAGGATAATGGAAGTGCGCGAAATGGTGAATGACACACTCGGGGGGCGTGATCTTGGCATTCCTTACTGCACGCTTTGCGGAGCCGCGCAAGCCTACTTTACTGATCGACTACCGGCAGGCGTGAAGAGGCCCATTTTACGAACGTCCGGCCTGCTTATCCGTTCGAACAAAGTCATGTATGACATCGAAACACATTCTGTTTTTGACACATTCCTTGGCAAGGCGGTGACCGGCCCATTGGCTGATATCGGGCTCCAATTGGAACAAGCGGCGGTTATCACGACTGATTGGGGTGCTTGGCGCGAGGCGTATCCAAACACAACGGTCCTGGTTGAAGCTTTGGCCCTAGGTCGTGACTTCAACCTGCGCGAAACTCGCGACGCGAATGGCCCAATATTCCCGATAGGGGACGTCGATCCGCGGCTGCCTGTGCACGAAGACATCATCGGTACAACCACGGCCAACGGAACTCCAGTCGCCTTTCCCCGTGCAACAGCCATGGCTGCATTGGTTGCAGGGCAAGACGTCGCGTTTGAAGACGTGAGATTGGAACTATTCGCAGGGGGCGTAAGGGCTATCGGATTAAACGGCGAAGAACGTTTAAGCCATCAGGCCTTTTGGTTTGCTTGGTCGCAGTTCTACTCGGAGACCGTCTTATGGACCGAATAGAGTGAACGTTTGCTTCGTGAGACCTACACTGCAGCGGCAAGCGCCTCGGTCAAGGTCCGGAACGGGTCGCACGTGGCGATTTGCTGATTATCTGAGCGATGGGACCAAATTCGAGATCCAGAGAACTGTTTGGGGCGTAATGTGCGTATAACGTCTGTAGACAGTCCATTCCGATTGCCTTTGCAATGGGTTCAAAAGCAGCCCTTTGCGTTATAATGGCGTTTCTGAGTCGCCGTATACCTGAACACGCGGATTGTCTTCGGGCGTCAGACCGACCTCTGCCAGCAGTTCACGCGGAATCGGACGCTCCTCATCCATGCGCAAAGCTATCGTTTCATGCACAACCTTGCGCTTCTTTTCTCGGGTTTTCACGGGATTGGTTGAAACGAAGGTACTGCCAAAAAGCGAGTCGTGTCCTCTGTCAATCATTTGTGTAGGGTCGGGATACATTGAGTTTCGCTGCGCTGCGTGATTCACAGCTCCGAAAACGGGGCGTTGAAATGAGCGACCTTTATTGGCTTACAGATGAGCAGATGGCCAAGCTTTCCCCTTTCTTCCCGAAGTCGCATGGCAAGCCATGGGTAGATGATAAACGGGTGTTGAGCAGGGTTATCTTCATCAATCGCAATGGGTTGCGCTGGCGGGACGCCCCAAAGGACTACGGACCTCACAAAACGCTCTACAGCCGGTGGAAGCGCTGGAGCGAGAAAGACATCTTTGCGCGGATGATGGCCGGTCTGGCTGCTGAGCACGGTGAAAAGAAAACGGCTATGATCGACGCCACATATCTAAAGGCCCATCGTACAGCGTCCAGTTTGGGCGTCAAAAAGGGGGGCGTGGCCGCCTGATTGGCAGAACCAAAGGCGGCATGAATACAAAATTGCACGCCATATGTGACAGCAAAGGGCGGCCATTGAACCTCTTTGTCGCCGCTGGCCAGGTTAGTGATTACATCGGTGCTCGGGCACTGCCCAGCAGCATACCAAATGTGGACTGGCTGCTCGGGGATCGCGGCTATGATGCCAACTGGTTCCGAGACGCGTTGAAAGACAAGGGAATACGCGCTTGCATCCCCGGTCGAAAGCAACGCAAGACGCCGGTCAAATACGACAAACGCCGATACAAACGGCGTAACCGGATTGAGATCATGTTCGGCAGGCTCAAGGATTGGAGGCGCGTGGCGACACGCTACGACCGTTGCCCAAAGGTCTTCCTATCAGCCATCACACTCGCGGAAACCGTCATATACTGGTTATGAATCCTGACCCTAGCGAGACGTGATTGCTAAATATCATTCAAGATCCTTCATGGCCAACCCGACGCCAGGCTGAAACAGCCATCTTCCAGTACATCAATGGCTTCTACAATCCCCGGCGTCGGCACTCAGCCATGGGATGGAAAAGCCCGGTCGCCTTCGAACGGAAAGTAGCGTAAACGAGCACTTGGGGCGGCATGAAAACGGGACAGGTCCACTTAGCTTTTTGTCAATGGATGGCATGTCCTTCTTTGCCTTTACCATACTAGCGATAGCGGTGCCATTGATGGACACATAGTCTAATCGTTCGATCATCTTTGTACTCCAAGTGTCTTATGCGGCATGACATTTTGAGGCGAGGCTGACCGGTTCAGGCGCTCATTCAAAAAACTAGTTTATAGCTGACCTGCCTATTGGCACTCGTAAAGATCCATTCTTGCTTGGATCGAGACTGCTCGTCTAATTGAATTGTATGGAAGGACGGGAGGATTGAATGATGGGATTGCTGCTGGATTTTTGAAGCAAGCTGCGTAGCGTCCGCTGACACTTGTAGAAATACAGGCCATTCCTCTGTCGATCCTGAGTTGATGCTACGCATACTGCCTTTGGCAAAATAGGAACCGCGCGACTGCCGTTGAGTGATATCAATTCAAATCCGGTGCTCGCCAGTACTTTGTTCCCGTGGCATTCGCCGCGACACGCCAGCCTTTCTTGGTGAGTACGAAGATGGACCTGCCGTCGATAAACCAGACGGTTTCGGCGGTTGCGTCGTAGCCGTCATTGATAAACTTCAGAAAATCGCCGGGTGTTTCAAACAGAATTACGATCTGTGTCTCAAACCCGCCAATGCCCAACGCGGCCCCAACGCCACCCGTTGCCATGTTCATTTAGGTCTCGGAGGCGTTCTCTTGGGATATTGCGACACCACGGCCAGGCGACCTTCGCGCCGTTCAGCTCTTGCGGGGCCGCACCAAGGTGGACAGTACAGTCAGATACCTTGGCGTCGAACTTGAGAATGCCCTAGCCACCGCCGAAGCCATTGAAATCTAGCGCAGATGGGTCGCCTTAACGTGCGGCCCGAACTGAACATTCCAAATAGACTTTGCAGGTCCGGCTTGCGAACCAGTGTTGCCGTTGGCTCAATGGTTGCTGATGACTGGCCTCGACCCGAAGCAGACAAACCTAAACTCAAGGCTGGGCTCGAAGCTGAAAATCACTGTAGCTGCATCGTTTGTTCGATATTGTCTCAAAAATTGAGGCTGTTTTACTTGGCTAGAACCAGCGTGCGCCCCAGCTGCTTGATTGGAGTTGCGGGAAGCTAGTTCGAAGAAGAACTGTGAGAAGTATATTCAGCTAGGGCCGCTCTGCTCCCATTTTTCCAAATCCCGTCTAACCACTGGCCAAAGGCTACAGTAAACTGTGCGCCGTCGCCGAATTCCCCGCAATACAGATCCTGCGCAAGCCAAAGTCCGGGATCAGTTTTGGCTGCTAGCGCAGTTTTTCTCAGATCTTCCCAAACAGGATCATTGGCGGCGATTCTTGAGCCATCCTCACGAATCCCAGCGCACATCCTGCACCATAAAGCTTCAGCTAGAGCCAGTCCTTTTATGGAAGCGCCTGAAGCAATTGCATCGCGTATCGACGGCAGCACGAACCCAGGGTGACGCGCCGATCCGTCGAACGCGACCCGACGCGTTGTGTCGTGAATTGCCGTGTTTTCAAATCGACGTTCAACCAGCCCAAGGTACTCTTGCGGGGTCGTTCCAGGAACAGCGTCGACATGGGGTAGAATTTCTTCGATTTGAACCTTTTTAAAAAACGCAAGTATGTCGGGGTCTTGCATGCAGGCTGAAATCGTCGGGACATTTAGTATCTCGCCAACATTCGCAAGCAGTTGGTGGCCTCCGTTCAATATGCGTAGCTTCAATGCCTCGTATCCGTGAACATCATCGGTCAGTGTGACCCCAACCTGTTCAAAAGGTGGACGCCCTGCACAAAAGTCATCTTCGATGACCCATTGGCGAAAGTTCTCATGTGAAACTGGGGCATGGTCGTCAACACCGAGCGCGTGGCATTGAGAAATCACTTGATCTGTAGTCGCCGGCACGATGCAGTCTACCATCGAATTGGGAAATGCGCCGTTCCGGTCGATCCAATCGGCTAGATCAGGGTCCGACAGGCGCGCTAACCCTACGATACAGTTTCGAAGGATAGTGCCGTTGCCCTGCAGGTTATCACAGCTCAGAGCGGTGAAGGGGGTCAAGCCATTTGCACGACGTATCCCGAGCGCTGCGACAATGGCGCCGAAAGCGGTTCGGGGGTGATTTGGGTTTGCCGCATCATGGAGAATATCATCGTGATCCGTAGCGAATGCGCCGGTATTGGCATCCAGAAAATAGCCGCCCTCAGTCACAGTTAAAGATACAATTCGAATAGACGGATCAGCCATTCCGCGGATCAGTGCAGCGTTTCCTGCCTCAATCGGCAGATAGTCGATCATCGGGCCTATGACTTCCGCCGTTACGCCTTTGGGGTCTAATTCAATCAGAGTGGTCAGGTAGCCCTGCGCTAGCAGCCTCTGGCGCATTTCGGCGTCATAACTGCGTACTCCTGCTCCGATGATGGCCCAATCGCGGGCCTTGCCCTGCTGCATGAGCTGATGAATGTACCAAGCCTGATGGGCACGGTGGAAATTACCAAGGCCGATATGAACGATGCCGGGCGTCATGTCCGAATGCTGATAACTAGGAGTTCCAACGGTCGATGGCAGGTCTGCAAGCTTGTCTCGCCGCAGTTGGATCGGAGGGGTTGCGTGTGTCACAGGGTTCATCAACTCATCCAATTTCCGCCATCGACATTGTAGGTTTGTGCAACGATGTATTTTGCCTCGTCCGAGGCGAGAAACACCGCCATCCCCGTCAGGTCTTCGGCCCGGCCCATGCGGCCGTAGGGAACTTCTGCGGCCACTTCTAATTTCTTCTGTCCGGGGGGTTTTCCTTCATGTTTTGCGAAGAACGCATCTACCCCGTCCCAGTGCTCGCCACCCACCACACCCGGAGATATGGCGTTCACATTTATCCCATGTGCGATCAGGTTCAGCCCTGCAGATTGAGTCAGGGAAATGATCGCCGCCTTGCTGGCGCAATAAACGGCGACCAGAGGCTCACCGCGACGCCCTGCTTGTGACGCCATGTTGATGATACGGCCCTTGGTGCCATGCGCGATCATGTGGCGCGCGACGGCCTGCATGGTGAACAAGGCGCCGGCGACGTTGATGTCGAAGACACGTTGGTAGTCGGCGCGCTCAATCTCAACAACTGGGGCGGCAGTGAAGATCGCTGCGTTGTTGATCAATATATCGATCGGGCCGAATTGAGCTGCGGTGCAGGCGATGGCGTCGTCGATACTCGGCTGGTTTGTCACGTCCATTTCCACGGCCAAAGCCGCAGCACCGATCTCCGTCGCGGCTTGCTGCGCACGCCGGATGTCGATATCGGCTATGGCGACACGGGCTCCTTCCGCAACATAGGCCTTCGCAAAGGCCAGCCCTATGCCGCGCGCGGCCCCAGTAATCAGGGCGGTTTTGCCAGCCAGACGTGTCATTCGATCCGCAAGCCTTTCGCATCAAACCGGTGTATCACATCGGCGCGTGGTGTCAGGTGAATGCGGTCGCCGTGGCGGAAACCGACCTCGCCATCAGCGCGGACAGTGATTGTGTCGGCCAGCCCCGTCTCGTGGACATGGAAAAATGTATCCGAGCCCAGATGTTCGGAAACGCTCACCACCCCGGACCACTGACCTTCGGTTTCTGAGACTGTGATATGTTCAGGCCGTATTCCGATGGTCTGAGCGCCGTGTTTTGCGGCCTCGTCACCCTCGATGAAGTTCATTCTTGGGGAGCCAATGAAACCCGCAACAAACAGGTTGCGCGGTGTCCGATACAGCTCTAGCGGGCTGCCGACTTGTTCGATTACTCCGGCCTGAAGGACGACGATCTTGTCGGCCATGGTCATGGCTTCGACTTGATCGTGGGTCACGTAGATCATGGTGGTGGCGAGGCGTTCGTGTAATTCGCTGATCTCCAGCCGCATGCCTACCCGCAATGCAGCGTCGAGGTTGGACAGAGGTTCGTCGAACAGAAATGCCGCCGGTTCGCGCACAATCGCGCGCCCGATGGCGACCCGCTGACGTTGGCCGCCAGACAGCTGGCCGGGGCGGCGATCCAGATAGTCGGTCAGGTTCAGAACGCTGGCGGCGCCTTCGACTCGCTTGTCGATCTCGGCCTGATCCAGTTTCGCCATACGAAGGGGAAAGGCGATGTTCTTGCGCACAGTCATATGGGGATACAGAGCATAGGACTGGAATACCATCGCCAGCCCTCGTTTCGCGGGCGGGACATCGGTGGCGTCCGCGCCATCAATGTCGATAGAGCCCGAGGTGATATCCTCCAACCCAGCGATCAGACGCAAAAGGGTGGATTTACCGCAGCCTGAGGGGCCGACGAAGACGGTGAACTCGCCATCTTCGATGGTCAGGTCCAGCGGCGGAATGACCTGCACATCGCCAAAGCTTTTGGTCACGGACTTGAGTTGTATACGTCCCATGTGTCGTGTTCCTTATTTCACAGCGCCGAAGGTCAGGCCGCGGACAAGTTGTTTCTGGCTGAACCAGCCAAGGATCAGGATTGGTGCGATTGCCATTGTCGAAGCTGCGCTAAGCTTGGCAAAGAACAGGCCTTCGGGGCTGGAATAGCTGGCGATGAAGGCCGTCAGCGGGGCCGCGTCGACGGCGGTCAGGTTGAGGGTCCAGAATGCCTCGTTCCAGGCCAGGATGAAGTTCAGCAAAACGGTCGATGCTATGCCCGGAATGGCCATAGGGGTCAGGACGTAGAGGATTTCCTCTTTCAACGTCGCCCCGTCCATCCGCGCGGCCTCCAGAATCTCGCCGGGGATTTCGCGGAAGTAGGTGTAGAGCATCCAGACAATGATCGGCAGATTGATCAGCATCAGGACAACGACCAGCCCTCCGCGCGTATCCAGCAGACCTAACCGAATGAACAGCAGGTAGATCGGGTAGAGAACGCCAACGGCAGGCAGCATCTTGGTGGACAGCATCCACAGCAGAATGTCCTTGGTGCGCTTGGACGGCACAAAGGCCATGGCCCATGCGGCGGGCACCGCGATGATGACGCCCAGAACAGTCGAGCCCCCAGCGATAATGACCGAATTCCACAGGAACCGCATATAGTCCGAGCGTTCCTGCACGATGGCGTAGTTTTCAAGCGTCCAGTTGAAGTTCAAAAACAGCGGTGGGCTGGCGATCGCCTGTGCCTCGGTCTTAAAGCTGGTCAGGATGGTCCAGAGGATCGGGAAAAAGATCAGCAGACCGACAGCCCAGGCGAGGGCAGTGTTCAGCGATTTGCGGCGGGTTGTGACGGTGCGGGCCATGGTCTTACCTCCTCACGCGTCCAGGTTCTTGCCGACGATGCGCATCAGGAAGATCGCAACGATGTTGGCTAAGATGATTGCGTAGACACCTCCGGCTGATCCGAGACCAACATTCTGGCTCTCCAACACACGCTGGAAGATCAGGTAGGTGAGTGTACGGGTGCCGAATGCGCCGCCGGTGGTCACGAAGATCTCGGCGAAGATCGACAACAGGAAGATCGTCTGGATCAGGATTACGATGGTGATCGCGCGGCTCAGATGCGGCAGAATGATGTGGTAGAAGCGCTTCAAAACAGGTGCGCCATCCATTTCGGCGGCTTCCAGCTGTTCGCTGTCCAGAGATTGGATAGCGGTCAGCAAGATCAGCGTCGCAAAGGGCAGCCACTGCCATGAGACGATCATGATGATCGAGGTCATGGATGCTTCGGACAGCCATGAGATCGGCTCGGCCCCGAAAAAGCGCCACAGATGCGCCAGCAGGCCGTTGACCGGGTCCATGAACATGTTCTTCCAGACCAAAGCGGACACGGTGGGCATGACGAAGAATGGAGCGATTACAAGAATGCGGACAACCCCTTGGCCCCACATCGGCTGGTCCAGTAGCATCGCCAAAAGGATGCCCAGAACAACAGTGATGACAAGGACCCCTCCGACAATCACAAGCGTTGCTTGAACTGCCGGCCAGAATGAGCTGGATGAAACAAATCGAACATAGTTGTCTAAACCGACCCAGCCCAGATCACCGCCCCGCAGAGGCAGGTATTTCTTGAAGGAAAAATACAGCGTCATCGTCAGCGGCACGAGCATCCAGCCAAGTAGCAGGACCACTGCAGGTGCCATCATCAGGCGAGCAACGGATCGGGAATGTTGAGTAGCCATAACGCAAACCCTCTCTGTTCAGGCGTAACTCAGCCTGCGAGAAAAACGCGAATTGTGGAAGGGTAAGGCGGGGGGCAGATTACTGCCCGCCCGCGGGGAGAAGACCTCAGTACCCTGCGGCTTCCATTTCTTCTGCGGTAAACGCCTGCGCCTTGGCCAGTGCTTCCTCGACCGTTTGCTGCCCGGCATAGACCGCCGAGAACTCTTGGCTGACCTGGGTCGCGATGCCTGCGAATTCCGGGATCGCAGCGAACTGGATACCAACATATGGAACCGGCTTGACCGTCGGGTTGTTCGGATCAGCGGACAGGATCGAGTCCAGCGTCATCTTGGCAAAGGGAACCTTCTGGTATTCCGGGTTCTCATACAAAGAGGTGCGCGCACCCGGCGGAACATTTGCCCAACCTTCGTTTTCGGCTACCAACTCGATGTAGTCTTTGGACGTTGCCCATTCGATGAACTGTTTGGCTGGGTCTTCCTGCTGTGTGCCGGCCGGAATGGCCAATGCCCAAGCCCAAAGCCAGTTGGAGCGCTTGCCCAATCCGGTGTCAGGTGCCAGTGCAAAACCAACGCTATCCGCTACGGTCGAGTCTGTGGGGTTGGTCACAAATGACGCCGCAACGGTCGCGTCGATCCACATGCCGCATTTGCCCTGCTGGAACAGGGACAAGTTCTCATTGAACCCGTTTGTGGCATAACCTGCGGGACCAGATTCCGACATCATTTCAACGTAGAAATTCAACGTGTCGGCCCATTCTGGCTGGTCGAACTGGGGCTTCCAGTCTTCGTCAAACCAGCGCGCGCCAAACGAGTTGGACATGGCTGTGATGAACGCGCCACCTTCGCCCCAACCGGCTTTGCCGCGCAGGCAGATACCGTTGATGTCAGCGTCACGGTCGGTCATGGCCGCCGCGGCCTCTTTGATGAATTGCCAGCTTGGCGCTTCGGGCATTTCCATGCCTGCTTTTTCCATCAGGTCGGTGCGATACATGATCATCGAGCTTTCGCCATAGAACGGTGCTGCGTAGAGCGTCCCTTCATGGCTCAGGCCGCCTGACATTGCGGGCAGGATATCGCCAACGTCATAGTCCTCGGACAGACCATCCAGCGGAACCAGCCAGCCGTTCGCACCCCAGATCGGGGTTTCGTACATGCCGATTGTCATGATGTCGAACTGACCGCCCTTGGTGGTGATGTCGGTGGTGACGCGCTGGCGCAAGACGTTTTCTTCCAGCGTTACCCACTCGACGTCAATTCCAGTCGCTTCGGTAAATTTGTCTGTATAGCCCTGCATCCGGATCATATCGCCGTTGTTTACAGTCGCGATAGTGATGGATTGCGCATGGGCCGCTGCCGTTGCGACGAAAGTCATTGCAGTCGCCGCACGAAGTGCGTGCTTCAGATACATCCCTGTCCTCCCTGAGCTTGGATGTCGTGCAGAGAGGTTAGATCGCAAATTGTCGCGCAGTCAATAAAAACTTTACGCGCGTTAATTTTGTATCGTTATGCGGATTCTCTTAAAACCAACCGAGCTGGGAAAAGAGTCTCCGTCCGGTTTTCAAATTTCCCTCCGCTTTCAATGAGTTCGAAAAGCGTTTCGACGCTTCGCGCCGCCACGTTGTCATAATCGTGCGCCGCGGTAGTCAGTGACGGGCAGGTAAATTTTGCAAAGGGATGATCGTCATTCGAAGCCACACGCAAAGCGCAATCGTCTTTTCGACCGACGCGAATCCCCTGTTCAAAGCACGCCGCCAGAAAGCCGATGGCCAATCGGTCATTGCTGCACAGAACTGAATCCGTGCGCAACTTGCGTTCATCCAGCACCTTGAGCGCGCCGAGCCGCCCAATCTCTTCAAAGGCCCAACCTGTACCTTCGATTTTGATCACATGCGGCTCAAAACCCAGACGTTCCATCACCTCGATATAAGCTTTTCGCCGTTTGTTTGCATTGGGGTTTGCAGGTGTCCGCATTTCGAAGAACGAAGGCGGCTCGCCAGTACGGGTCATGTATTCCACGGTCTGAGACACAAAGCTGAAATTATCAGACCCGATAAATGCGGCGCCCAAACCGTCGAGGTTGCTGTCAAACAGAACTGTCGGGACGCTGGCGCAGAATTTCTCAATCGCGGACTTGTCTGAGATACGTCCCAATGGCGCCAACAAAACGCCCGCGGGCTTTAAAGATTGCAAGCCGTCCAGGATTTCGTTTTCCAGCTTTTGTTCACCGTGAGAGCTAAACAGAAACGGGCGATACCCCGCTGCGATACAGCTTTGCTCAAGATACCGCGCAATTTCGGCAAAGAACGGATCGGCCAGATAGGGCACGACGATGCCAATATTCTTAGTCAGTTTACGGTTCTGGTTCACAGCATAGATGTTCGGGCGATAGTCAAACCGCTCCAGCGCCTCTTCGATACGGGCCCTCGTCGATGGGCGAACACTGTCTGGATCGTGGAAGTATTTAGACACAGTGGGACGCGAGATCCCGCTGAGGGCTGCGAATTCTTCCATATTCTTTATCTTGTTCATGCCAGTCTGCCTGCGGATCTAAGCCGCCTTGATCTTATCCTATTTTTACATATTCTTTGCGCGCGCTAAAAAGATCAATAGCAAGACAAGTTCCGGACTTTTGTGCAGGTAAGGGGTTTGAATGTATCTCGGGATCGATATCGGTACGTCAGCGGTCAAGCTTGTCTGCGCAGATTCCAGTCGAATTCTTGCTATGTCCTCAGCGAGGGTAAAGACCTCTTCTCCGAAACCCGGTTGGTCAGAACAGCACCCAGATCTTTGGTGGCAGGCGACACGCGACGCTTTAGGCCAGCTTTCCAAGCAAACCAAATTGTCAGAGGTTAAGGCAATCGGGTTGTCAGGTCAGATGCACGGGGCCGTATTGTTGAACCGTGATCTGCGCCCAATCCGCCCGGCCATCCTGTGGAATGACAGCCGGGCAGCGCGAGAATGCGATGAACTGCGAACGACCTTGCCGGAGATTGGTCAAATCGCTGGCGTCCTCCCTTTGCCGGGCTTCACCGGGCCCAAGATTACATGGCTGAAGCAACATGAACCGAGGCACTATGCCCAACTTGCCCATATCCTGCTACCTAAGGACTACATCGGTTTAAAGCTGCATGGCGAATTGGGAACTGATACGTCCGATGCTGCTGGGACAATGTGGCTCGACCAGGCGTCGCGTGGCTGGCACGCCGGCATTGTCGAAGCCACGGATGTAGACTGGGATTGGCTGCCGCAAGTGTTCGATGGGCATAGTGTCGTTGGGACTGTGACAGCGCAAGCCGCGACTGAGACCGGCTTGAAACCTGGAACTCCAGTTGTTGTCGGAGGCGGAGACGCAGCAACAGGGGCTGTGTCTTTGGGCGCCACCGAACCGGGTCGCGGATTTATATCCCTGGGGACCTCTGGCCAGTTGTTTGTGGCAGATCGCTGCTACAAGCCGAACCCCGAACGCTATGTGCATGCTTTTGCGCACACACTGCCCGACCGATGGTATCAAATGGCAGCAATGTTGAATGGTGCACGGCCGATTTCATGGATAGGCAGCCAGTTGGAACTGTCCGCGGCCGAGGTTGTCGCGCTTGCCGAAACGGCCAGCAGGGATCGAGTTCCAGTCTTTCTACCTTATCTGACGGGTGAGCGCAGCCCTCATGGCGACCCGCATATCCGAGCCTGTTTCTTTGGACTGGAGGATTCTACAACACGCGCAGACATCTGCCGTTCCGTGGTAGAGGCGATTGCTTTCTGCTTTGCCGATGCGGCGCAGAGTTTCGGAGGCACAATCGAAGATTTGCCGGAGCTCGCAGCGATAGGAGGAGGCAGCAAATCAGATCTGTTGTTGAGGCTGATCGCGACGGCGACCGGAAAGCCAATTGTGCGGTCAGCTGGGGCAGATTCCGGTCCGGCTTATGGTGCGGCAAGGCTGGCAGCTTTGGGTGTAGGGGCTTTGGAAAGAACTGATCTTGCAGCTCAACCGCCATCAACCGACAGGTTCGAGCCCGCAGATATGGCACCGTTGTTCGAACGATTGACGCGGTTTCGGCGGCTTTACAAGGCCATCCGTCTGACCGAATAGTTGTCAGCACTTTCAAAAAATCTACGCCGCTTGCTTTTCCCGCAGCGGGATCATTGCTGTCTTAACAAACAAGAAAACCTTAAATACGCAGGTCGCTGATGCTCGAATTGACAGAGCGGACGGCGGCAAAGTCCGAACTTAAATCCTTGCTCACCGTCGAATGCAAGCAGGTGGGACGAACGGCGGCCATCCCGTTTGTGACCACCACATACGCAAAGCTATTCTTGGATTGTCTTTGATAAGACCAAACGTCACCAGGTGATGCGTATAGGTGACATCGCCCAGACCATTGTCGCTTCCTTTTCTGTCTTGTTGCGAAAGCGGTGCGCGATCATGGACGGGTAGGAGAAGCTATCTCCTTCACGCAATGAAATGATCTCGCCCCCGAGACGCAGTTCAACTGCACCGCTTAGGACGATGGCGTGTTGCTCACCTTCAAAGGAATACCCCTCCAGCGGCTCGGGCGGTTGTCCTGCGCCGGGACGGAATCGCGACAGTATCAGGTAACACTGGCCGGACAACGTGCTGGAAAGTAATTCGTCCTCAAAGCCCAACTCATCTGTTGACCGCGTATACATCGCAGACAGCGCCCTGCGGTTTTCGCGTCGCACGACGTGCTTGCGTTCCAGCGGACCTTCTCCCGCCTGTGTGGGAAAGAACCAACCCGGGTCAACCGCAAGCGCATCGCTAATTTCTGCAAGCAGGTCCTCTGACACCTTGGCCGCGCCAAGTTCAATCCTGCTGAGATAGGCTTTGGAACATGACACCGCTTCGGACAGGTGCTGCAGGGTCAGTCCACGTGCTTGACGCACTTCGCGAATTTCACTGCCGAGCCGTTGGGCGTCAGTCTGGGACACGTCATTTTTCATGTCTTCAGGATAAATGATTTCAGTTGACTTATCGATAATAAATCAACTTAGTTGAAATATGAGGTAAAAATCAACCACGCTTGGACTGCATGGGAGGAAGCTATGCGCTTTGATTTGATTGCCAATTTCAGCCCCGGCGAGACGATTCCATGGGCGCGCACGCTGGAAATGATCCTCGAACAGTGTTCCTTAGCCGAGCAGGCTGGTTTCACGACCGCATGGTTCACCGAGCATCACTTTGCCCATAACGGCTATATGAATGCGCCGCCCAACCCGATCCAGATGGGTACGCATGTGGCCGCGCACTGCAAGAAACTGCGGGTTGGGACGGCCCCCATCATCTTGCCCGATTGGCACCCCCTGCGTGTCGCCGAAGATGCTGCAATGTTGGATAATATGACCCAAGGCAGGTTTGATTTTGGCGTTGCCAAGGGCATCAACGAACGCTCGACCCTTCAATTCAATGAGGACGCGGACCGGCGCGACAATGCTAAGGTAATGCGACTGTATCAGGAAAGCCTTGAGATTATCCTGAAAGCCTGGACCAACGAGGCGTTCACTCATCACGGTGAGTTCTATCAGTTCCCGGTTCCCGGATGGAAAGAGACCAACCGGTTCTTTGATCCTCTGGACCCGCGCTACCACGACGAAGACGGCGAATACAAAGCGATGTATGTGCATCCGCGCCCCTATTCCAACCCCCATCCGCCGGTCTGGCTGATGTCGAACGCTCCGCCCACGTTCAAACTGGCGGGCGAACGTGGTTGGGGCGTGATCTCGATGGCGGCCGGCCCCAAGGCAACGTTGGCCTGTTGGGAACCTTATCGTCAGGCTCTGTCGCAACGCGAAGGGCGCGAAGTGAAGCTGGGCGAGGGTGTTGGTGTTTGCACGGCGTTTTATGTCGGTGAAAGCATGGAAGAAGCGGTGAACACGATCCGTGGCCCGATCAATGCTTATTACGAATTCCTCGGCGGGTCGCGCCCCAAAGGGGAATGGACCAAGCATGGTTATCTGGATGTTGGCGAAGAGATGACGCCCGAGGATGAGGGCATGGACTGGTTCGATTTCCTCAATAAACGAGGCATCATCGTGGTGGGCGACGCCGAATACGTCGCGGACAGATTTGCCGAGCGGCAGGAAACCATCGGCCTCGATCACCTCATGCTGATGCAGCAATATACCGGTGTGCCTTACGAAAAGATCCTCGCCAGCTGGCATCGCCTGTTCGAGCACGTGGTTCCCAAGTTCGGCACGCAATCCATCGCGCAAAAAAGGATGCTTGAACATGCTTGAGATTTGGGGGCGTCCTTATTCATCGAACGTCATTCCGGTGATCTGGACAGCGAATGAGCTGGGGTTGGACTATACGCTGCAACTGGCCGGCGGCAGCTTTGGCAAGCTCGACACCGAAATGTACGCGCAGATCAATCCTAACAGGATGATCCCGGCGATCCGTGATGGCGACTTTGCATTGTGGGAAAGCCTCGCCATCGTACGTTATCTCTGTGACCGCTACGGTGCGGGAACGCTGAGCCCTTCGGACGTTCAAACCCGTGCGACTGCGGATCAGTGGATGGAGTGGTCGGCCAGCCGCGCCTTTGGGCCGGTGATCTACCTGTTCTTCGCAACGGTACGTACGCAACCCGACCAGCGCGACCCGGAAAAGATCGCCAAGCTGCGTGATGAGGCGCATGAAGCCCTGACCCTTCTGGATCAACACCTTGCGGATCGTGCCTATGTCTGCGGGGACAGCTTTACGATGGCCGATATTCCCTTGGGCTGTGTGGCCTATCGTTACTTCAACGTCGAGGTCGACCGCCCGCCCTTGCCAAATGTCGAGGCCTGGTACCAGCGACTCGCGGCCCGCCCCGCGTACCGCGATCACGTCATGCGCCACTTCGGGACCAACCCCGATGAATGGGCTGCGCTGGAAAAAGCCTGTGCCAACGAAGGGGTGCTATGATGGACGTCCGAGACTACCGCCGTGCCCTCGGCGCCTTTCCGACGGGGGTGACCATCATCGCCACCTATGACGCGGACGGTGCGCCCTGGGGCCTGACCGCCAATTCCTTTACTTCGGTCTCACTGCAGCCGCCGGTTGTCTCGGTTTGCGTCGCAAAGTCCGGCCGTGTCTTTCCGGCGCTGGCGCAATGCGATCATTTCGCCGTCAATATCCTGTCGGCCGATCAGAAAGACCTGGCGATGCACTTCGCCAGTGATGTCGAAAACCGGTTTACCGATACCGAATGGACCGTTGGAACCACGACCCCTCTGATCCCCGGAGCGTCGGCACAATTGGAATGCACGGTTCACAGCAGGGTCGATGCCAACGATCATGAAATCCTTCTGGGTCGTGTCGTAAACTACACCCAGGTGCCCATCCCCCCACTTGTCTATTGCCGTGGTGCATTTTTCTCAGCACCCCAACCCGAGGCTCTGCCATGAAAGATCATCTGACCTATCACACCCGCTTCAGTCCTGAAGAGTTCGACGCGCAATACAATCTGCGGGCAGGGCGGCCTGACTATGAAGAGACTGTCATTCCCACCTGGAGCCGCGACAGCGAGGCCGCGCGCGCCACATCCGATTGCAGCCTCGATATCCGCTATGGCGAAGGTGAGAAACAAAAGCTCGATGTTTTCCGCTGTCCGGATGTGGATGCCCCAACACTGATGTATGTCCATGGCGGCTATTGGCAACGCGGCGACAAGTCGATTTACAGCTTCATCGCTCCGCCCTTTGTCGCGGCAGGGTGCAATGTTGTAATCGTCGGCTATGACCTGTGCCCATCGGTAACCATCACGCATATTTCCGAAGAAATCCGCGAAGCGATGGCTTTTATTTGGCGCAATGCGCGTGATTTGGGTCTTAATCCGGACCGTATCACCGTGATGGGTCATTCGGCTGGCGGCCATATTACGCAGATGATGATGGCGACCGATTGGCCCTCGCTTGGCGACGATCTTCCTGCAGACCTGATCAAATCCGGCATCCCGGTGTCCCCGCTCAGCTATCTGGAACCGGTGCGCCTGACTGAAGCGCTGAATGCCGGTATCCGGATGACGCCGAAAGAGGCCGAAGCGGAAAGCCCGATGACCAACCACCCGCCAATCACGAATGCACCGCAGCTGGTCGTTGTCGGTGGCGCGGAAACCGACGAATTTCACCGGCAAGCTCGGATGTATGTCGAAAAATTTGGGGCCGCGGACCGCGAGGTCGGCCTCTACATCGTCCCGGACGTCGATCACTTTGACGAATTGAACGTGCTTGTCGACCCGGCAAGCCCGTTCTTCAAGCACACTTGCGATATGCTTCAAGGAAAAGGACCGCAATCATGACCGCTTTGACCCGAGCCCTCGTCGACGCCGTCGGCGACGCGTTTAATGCCAATGACATCGATGCCGTTATGAAGCATTTCGCAGCCGACGCCACATTTGATCACGCCGTCGGTCCGGACGAGCATGGCGTGCGTCTGGAAGGCGCCGAAACCATCCGGGGTGCATTTTCTGCGCTGTTCGAAAAAGTGGAAAACGTGCACTGGGAAACGCTGGACTGCGCGATCTCGGGCAACAAAGCCTACTGTGAATACCGGCGCACCGCGACGCATAAGGATGGTTCGAAAGAAGAGTTCCTCAGCGTCGACATCCTGACCTATCGCGATGGGCTAATTGTGCACAAAGACACCTATTACAAACAACGGACAAGCTGATCAGTTCACTTCGCTGCGATCAAATCTCTAAAGACTTGCTGAAGAAACCAGCCATCGTTTTGGGTGCTGTATAAAGTTCGTGAGGCCAATTTACTGCGACGGTTCTGTCGCCGAAAGACTCAGGTCCAGTGCTACATGCAACGCTTACAAAATCAAGGCTGTGTCAGTCGTCATCCAATTTTGACCCCCTTAGTGATGAACAGGCCCGGCGCTGCGTAACCTCCATTTAACGCCGTTGTGGCGGGCCTGCGGGGTTTGGGATTAACGTTTTTCGCGGTTTTTGAAGCGCCAGCTTTCATCCCCGGTTTCGAAGATCTTGCAGTGGTGTGTAATCTGAACGTTGCACAGGGATTTATTCCAACTTGACCCAAGCCGCATTCCTTGAAGAGCTTTGCACGCAAGCGGCTACAAACTTAACACCATTGAGCCCGTCGTGAACCGTTGGATAAACAATCGAAGCGTCAGGTGAAATCCCGTTTCGGAAAGCTAGGATCGCCTCAGCAGCTTCTCCATAGATATTAGCGAAACCTTCCAGATATCCCTCGGGATGGCCCGGAGGAACTCTGCTCAGCCGATTGGCAGCGTCACCAGCTCCAGCTCCATTTCGGGTGATCAGGCGCTTGGGCTCGTTATATGGCGTGAACCAAAGGTAATTGGGATCTTCCTGAGACCACTCCAATCCCCCTTTTTCGCCATAGACGCGCAAACGAAGTGCGTTTTCATTGCCGGGTGCCACCTGAGAAGACCACAGCATCCCACGCGCTCCACCTTCGAAGCGAAGCAAGACATGCGCGTTGTCATCGACTTTGCGCCCCGGCACAAAGGCCTGCAAGTCCGCCGCCAAGCTTTCCGCTGTCAGCCCGGTCACAAAGCAGGCAAGGTTGTAAGCATGGGTTCCGATGTCACCGGTTGATCCGCCCGCGCCCGAGCGTTCGGGATCGGTTCGCCATTCCGCTTGTTTGAAATCCTGCTGCTCGGTCAGCCAATCCTGTGGGTATTCAACCTGAACCACGCGGATCTTGCCAATATCACCGTTGGCAACCATTTCACGCGCCTGCCGAACCATCGGATAGCCCGTGTAATTGTGGGTCAAAATGAATAGGGCGTTCGCGCTTTCTGCTGCTTTGACCAGCTTTTTTGCATCGGCAAGGGTCGAGGTGAGTGGCTTGTCACAAATGACATGGATACCGCGTTTCAGAAACTCACGTGCGGCTGCATAATGGACGTGATTTGGCGTAACGATTGACACTGCTTCGATCCCAGATTTCAGCCGGGCTTCCCTTATCGCCATTTGCTTGAAGTCTTCATAAACTCGTTCGAGGCCCAATGCCTCACCGCTTTCAAGAGATTTCTCTGGTGTCGAAGACAAAGCTCCGGCAACCAGCTCGAACTTGTCGTCCAGTCGCGCGGCTATGCGATGAACGCCGCCGATGAAGGCGTCGTTTCCGCCGCCAACCATGCCAAGCCGAATACGTCCTGAGGTTTCTTCACTACGTCCTGTGACCATCACTCAATCCCCAGCATTTTACGATTGGCGGCTTCGTCTGCGCCACCATCAGCGAAATCATCAAAGGCTTTTTCGGTCACACGGATTATGTGGTCGGATACAAATTGAGCGCCTTCACGCGCACCATCCTCGGGGTGCTTGAGACAGCATTCCCATTCGACAACCGCCCAGCCATCAAAGTCATTCGCGGCCATTTTGGAAAAGATCGCCCCGAAATCGACTTGGCCATCGCCAAGCGATCGGAAACGCCCGGCACGATCAACCCAACTTTGAAACCCGGAATAAACGCCCTGACGACCGGTTGGATTAAACTCGGCATCCTTAACATGGAACATGCGTATTCGGTCCTTGTAGATGTCGATGTTGTCCAGGTAATCGAGGCACTGAAGAACGTAATGCGACGGGTCGTACAACATGCACGCGCGAGGGTGATTGCCTGTCCTCTCAAGAAACATTTCGTAGGTCACGCCGTCGTGGAGATCCTCTCCGGGGTGGATTTCGTAGCAGACATCAACGCCGCATTCTTCAGCGTGATCAAGGATCGGCACCCAACGACGAGCGAGTTCATCAAACGCCGTTTCAACCAAGCCTGCAGGTCGCTGCGGCCAGGGATAGACATAGGGCCATGCCAACGCGCCTGAGAATGTTGCATGTGCCGAAATGCCCAGGTTTTTTGATGCTGACAGTGCCTTTTTAACCTGATCCACGGCCCATTCTTGGCGGGCTTTTGGGTTCCCCCGAACGCTTTCAGCCGCAAAGCCATCAAACGCACTGTCATAGGCTGGGTGAACGGCGACTAGCTGACCCTGAAGGTGCGTTGAAAGTTCGGTGACTTCGACGCCATTTTCTTGGGCTTTGCCTTTGAAGTCATCGCAATAACCGGTGCTGGACGCAGCCTGTTCAAGATCGAATAGCCGGCCGTCCCAACTAGGGACTTGAACGCCTTTGTATCCACAATCCGCCGCCCATTTGGTGATCGCGTCCCACGAATTGAACGGTGCTTCGTCCCCCGCAAATTGCGCAAGAAACAAAGCTGGACCTTTGATCGTCTTCATAATAATTCCTCCCCAAAACTCATGCCTCTATGGCGGTAAATTTTCCTTCAGATAGATGTCGATACGGATGCGTTCCTGCGCTTTGTTGAATGGAACCTTGTCCGAAGTTGCGCGCAGTAGACGTACGGCGGAACGGACGATGTGGCCGGTGTCTTGCGAGATTAGAGCGTCAAATGTACCCAGCCTAAGCGCTTCCCGACTAAGCGGTGTGAGCTCATGAGCAATGATCACCAGATCTTCGCTGAGCTTGTTCTCGGAAAGAAATTGAATCAGACCTGCATTGCCCGCAGCTGACGAATAAATTCCGACCAGATCCGGGTAGGTTTCAAAGATCTCGGGCATCATCGTGTAAATCAGATCCGGGTCATCCCGGCCCTCGACAGACGCTACGACTTCGAGATGAGGAAAATCCTCTGCCACAACTAGATCAAAGCCTTGGCGACGCTCTAGGTGGTCACGTGCCAAACGAGAGCCTGTCAGGACCAGTACTTTGCCTTTGCGATCTACAAATCGCCCCATCAACTGGGCAGCTGTGCGTCCTGCAGACACGTTATCGATTCCCACAAAGTGGTCCCGCTCAGAACTCGGCAAGTCAGACACCAAGGCGACGACTGGAACGCCCTTATCTCTGACCCTCTTTACGGCGTCGCGGACAGAAGGTGTTTCAGGACCGAAAACGGCAACTCCATCAACGTCCAAGCTTTCGACGGTATCCAGAATGTTGACGATATCCTGTGGCTCAAACGGAGCTACTTTTTTTATCGAAGTACGTGTCCGCTCGATGAATTGGTCACGAGATTGCTCTGCGATCTGACTGCTAATCGCCTCTACAAACTCGTTATCCGTGTCCGGTAACACAAAGAGGAAGTTGTAAACTCGGTTTCGCGCAAGGTTGGCCGCAGCCGTGTCGCGCACATAGCCCAGCTCATCAATTGCCTTTTGTACTTTCTGTACGGTTACGGCCCGCACGCCGGGGCGTCTGTTCAAGACCCGGTCAACAGTCGCCAGACTGACACCCGCAACACGCGCGATGTCATTGACAGTTGGCTTTTTAACCAATTCTAGTTTTTGTTTTTGGTCTTCCACGTGTTCTTCAGCCTTCAATCTCCCGAGCTAAGCCTTCAAACAACAAAGCAACAGCCTCAGCGCCGGGATCGTTATGTCCAACTAGGTTTTCTTCGGGAACATAGGCTGCCCGGCCCGCCTTCGCACGGCGAATTTTGGCCGTGTTGTCTGCACCTTCGCGAGCTGCCTTTGCCGCGTGAGTAAGGCCAGATGGGAGTGCGGCAAGCGCAGGTGCCAAGGCGTCAATCATGGTCCTGTCACCGACCTTGGCGCCGCCGACTTGGCTAACGCGGTTCAGACCTTCGACCAAAGACTTCGGTACCGAAGCGCCGCTCGCACAGGCATCTCCAGCGGCGTTAAAGAAGATTGCAAGTATTACGCCGGAAGAACCACCCATCGTCTGGCTCAATTCATTGCCCAACGCTGGAAACAGTTGTGTTAAGTCAGCAAGCGGCATGCGGTCAAGGCTACCTTGCAACGCCCGTGCTGCAGTCGCCAAAGTGCTCCCCGTGTCGCCATCCCCGGATTTGGCGTCCAACTCGTTCAGGTTCTTCTCAGCGTTGATGAGAAGTTCAGACAAACGAGAGATCGTTTCCTTCGTCGCGGAATTGTTCGAAGGAATTGGATCGATCGGAGTCAAGCCATCAGGCAAAGGCGCTACTTTTATTGGGGTGATGGAATTGACACCGGGCCAAGCCACCAGATCGACCTGAGCTTCTAGTTTTGACAATTCGTGTTGATCTACGGGCAGAATAGAAACAGAAAATCCGTGCATATCCAACGATGTCATCATTGGTGCTGGGCCAATTATATGGCTGGCAATACCAGTCTCAGACAGGGCATGTGTGAGGACAGCCATTTCTAATGGTGTTGTAGAGCCAAGGTTATTGACCAACGCCACACAATCCCCGGAACCTACCCGTTGCTTCAGCTTACCCACCACTGTGGACATGGCCGACACAGCATTCGAGAATTCCACCTGCTGTACACCGGGCTCGCCATGGATGCCCAAGCCGAGTTCCGCTTTGCCGGGCGCAATTCTGTCCTCTTTCGGAGAACCTGGGACGGTGCAGGTGTCCAGGCTCATACCGATGCTGACGACCTTCGCTATAGTGGTTCTTGCGGCATTGGTAACGGTGTCCAAGTCAGCACCATCTTCAGCTAGTGCGCCAGCGATCTTGTGCACGAACAGCGTTCCTGCCACGCCACGCGGTTGCGGAAGGTCGGGCAGGGCGATGTCATCATCGACAACAACCATCTCTACTTTGCGGCCCAATGCGCGGGCGCGCTCAGCCGCCAGACCAAAGTTCAACCGATCACCTGTGTAATTCTTCACGATAAGCAAGCACCCAGCCTCACCCGTAACGGCGAGAATGCCAGCCAAAACCGCCTCAACTGACGGGGATGCAAAAACTTCTCCACATACTGCTGCTGTCAGCATACCAGCGCCAACAAAACCCGCGTGGGCTGGCTCGTGCCCAGACCCTCCGCCGGAAACCAAAGCGACTTTCGACTTGTCCCAATCGGACCTGTAGACGACTTTGATGTGCGGGTAACCGTCCAGCCGGGTTAGTTGTCCTCCGGATGACGCAAGAAGACCGTCTATGGCCTCTGTCACCAGAGTTTCTTTCGTGTTGAGGAACTGGGCCATGCTTTTGCTCCTTAAGTCACTCGCGTGCCGGACGCGTCAAAATACAATGGGTTGTGTGGTCGGATTTTTATTACTTTCCCAGAGGGGTAGTCCTGATGGATATCAATCAGGGTCACAACCGGGTGGCCGTTTAAGTCTAGGTGCAGCCGCGTTTGATCTCCCAAGTGTTCGGCGCGCACTACACGTGCATCCGTGCCTTCACCTTCGATGATGTTTTCCGGGCGAAGACCAATCTGCGGACCTTTGTGATCGCCTCCGAACAACGCGGACGGCAGGATGTTGATCCGTGGCAGTCCCAACCGGCTGGCAACATACACACTTCCGGGGTTTTCATAGATGTCGCGAGGGGTACCGTACTGAACCAGCCTGCCGTTTTCCAAAACGCCGATATGCGTCGCCATTGTCATGGCTTCGACCTGATCATGGGTCACGTATAGTAAGGTTGATCCCAGGTCTGCCTGAATCCTTTTCAGTTCCACACGCAAATCCGCTCGAAGTTTGGCGTCCAAAGAGCTGAGGGGTTCGTCCATCAGGAATATCTGGGGGTCCCGCACAAGCGCCCGTCCAATTGAAACGCGCTGCATTTCGCCACCGGACAGCTCAGTTGCTTTGTTATCCAGCTTGTGCGGAATTTGGAGAATTTCTGCTACCTCGCCAACCTTCCGGGTGATCTCATCTTCGGGTGTTTTCAGGATCGGTGACCGCAGGGGAAAAGACAGGTTCTCTCGTACTGTCATATGGGGGTATAGCGAGTATTGCTGGAAAACCATCGCTACATCACGCTGGGCAGGCGTATCTATTCCAACGTCACGACCGGCAATGTGCACCGTTCCTGAATCCAGTTTCTCAAGTCCGGATATCAGTCTTAGCGTCGTTGTTTTCCCTGCGCCCGTCGGCCCCAACAACACCACAAAGGCACCGTTGGGGATCGTCATCGATATACCATCCACCGCTTTTAGACTACCGAATGACTTCGAGATGTTTTGCAAAACGACTTCAGCCATTGCTTAGCACCTCGTCGTTCAAAGCGGACCTCAACGCGCGTCCGGTAGACTTTTCAAACAGGGTTACCGCAGGTGAGCGGAATTCCAATCCTACCGTCTCGCCGGGATTAACCACTTCACGCGCATCAATGCGGGCTTTCAGCTCTCCGTTCGGGCTTTGCAGTGTCACGATCTGGGTGGTTCCCAGATATTCCGCTGTCAGGACTTTGGCCCGGTAGGCGCTGTCGTCTGACAGAAAAACATGCTCGGGACGAACGCCGAAAACCAGGTCACCTTCCGCCCCTTCCATCAGTTTGGGCACGGCTTCTTCATGGCCGTTCAGTCGAACCATTTCCGAGCCAGGCGCGACCTTTCCCTGAAACGGCAGGAAGTTCATCGAAGGAGATCCAATAAAATCTGCAACGAACATTGTGGCCGGTTTGTCGTAGATTTCCTGAGGAGTACCGAATTGCTCGATCACAGCGTTGTTCATCACCACGATCTTGTCGCCCATTTGCATGGCTTCCAGCTGGTCATGTGTAACGTACACAGTGGTTGCGCCCATGCGATCATGAAGAGCGCGCAGTTCTTCTGCCATATGCTCGCGAAATTCGGCATCCAAAGCGCCAAGTGGTTCGTCCATCATGAACGCCTTGGGTTCGCGAACAATCGCGCGCCCCAGTGCCACGCGCTGCCTGTCGCCGCCTGAAAGTCCACCTACTGGGCTATCGAGGATCTCCTTGATCCCCAAAATTCCTGCGACTTCCTCGACTTTGGCCTTTACAGCGGCGCGGGGCATACCCTGCGATATCAGTGGATAGCTGATATTCTTGCGCACGTTCATGTGGGGATACAGCGCGAACATCTGGAACACGAAAGCAATGTCCCGCTCTGATGGCGGTCGCTGGCCGATCTCTTCACCGTCCAAGTAGATTTCACCCGAGGTTGGAAGTTCCAATCCTGCGATCATCCGCAGCGTCGTCGTCTTTCCGCAACCGGATGGCCCAAGAAGCATGAAAAACTCACCGTCCTCAATCGTGAACGAACTTTCGCGTACAGCGGTGAAGTCGCCGAACATCTTTTTTACGTTTTTGACTACGATCTGGGCCATTTCTACTCCGGGAAATGGCTGACGATGATGAACATGACGGTTCCGATCAGCGTGACGATGAAAGAGTAGGTGAAGGCCCAAAGGACAAAGGGCTGCATCAGCATGAAGACACCCAGTGCAATTAGGATGGTTGCGACCATTTCCCATGGGCCGCGGCGAAGTCGCATCAATCCGGTAAGAAACTCGTTCATTTGCGTACGGCTCCGAACGTGATCCCGCGCAACAAGTGTTTGCGCATCAGGATGGTGAAAATCATGACCGGGATCAGGAAGATCGTGGCACCTGCCGCCACAGCAGGCCAGTCCAGACCACCGATACCGATAATGGTTGGGATGAAGGGCGGCGCGGTCTGCGCATTTGCTGAGGTAAGCAGTACGGCAAATGCATATTCATTCCATGCAAAGATGAGGCAGAAGATAGCTGTCGAGGCTATGCCGGTCGCGGCTTGTGGCAGCACCACTTTGTAAAATGCCTGAAAGCGTGTGTAGCCATCTATGAGAGCGGCTTCTTCGTACTCTCTTGGGATTTCGTCGATGAATCCTTTCAGCAACCACACTGCCAGAGAGATGTTCACGCCCGTATAAAGCAGGATCATTCCCAGATGCGTATCGCTCAGCCCAAGGTTTCTGAACATTAGGAAGATCGGGATAGCAACAGCAACCGGCGGCATCATCCTTGTACTCAGGATGAAGAACAGAAGGTCGTCCTTGAGCGGGACCTTGAACCTACTGAACGCATAGGCGGCCAGCGTGCCAAGGAAAATACTCAGGAAGGTCGAGCCGAACCCGATGATGACCGAGTTCATAAAACGCTCACCGAACTTTGATGGCCCGACAATCACCATGTCGTATTGGCGCACGATCTCATCGGCCCAGTTCTGCGGCGGGTTGGCTTCCAGAAACTCCTGCGTTTGCCGTGTGCGCGTGGTGAAGAGGTTGACGTAGCCTTCAAGCGTTGGGTCAAAGACCACTTTGGGCGGGTAGCTGATCGCGTCGGCCGGGGATTTGAAACCGGTCAGCAAGATCCATACCAGCGGGATCATCGTGATCAGCGCATAGGTGATGACCAAGAAGCCTGCGATCCACTTGGACCGGTTCGAAGGTTCTGTGATGGAAAAACTGCTCATCTCTGTTTCACCTTGTTCAGGGCTTTGACGTAGATCGACGCAAGGCCGAACACGGTGACGAAAAGGATGATCGCATAGGCCGAAGCATAGCCCGTACGCCATTTCTCAAAGGCTTCGCGTTTCAGGTTAATCGAGGTGAGTTCCGTAACAGACCCCGGCCCACCGCCGGTTAGCTGAACCACCAGGTCGAACATCTTAAAGTTCTCGATCCCCCTAAACAGCACTGCGAGCATCAGAAACGGCAGCACCATCGGGATGGTAATCGTAAAGAACTGCCGCAGCTTGCTGGCCCGGTCTACCTCGGCAGCCTCGTAGATATAGTCGGGAATACTACGCAAACCGGCCAGACAGATCAGCATCACGAAAGGCGTCCACATCCAAGTGTCGACAATCACGATCGCCCAGGGTGCCAACGTCACCGACCCCAGCATTTCAAAGCTCGAAGGCTCTTTGCCGGTAAACCAGGACACGATGTAGTTAAACAGGCCAATCTGAGGCTGGTACAGGAACTTCCAGAAATTCCCGACAACAGCCGGAGACAACATCATCGGCAGCACGATGATCGTTGTCCAAAGATCGTTGCCCTTGAATTTTTTGTTGATTAACCACGCCAGCGTGAACCCGATCAGAACTTGAAAAAAGATCGTCCAGAACAGGAAATGCGCGGTCGCCTGCATGTTTAGCCAGGTGTCAGAGTCCGTAAGGATACGCTCATAATTCCTGAGACCGACATCTTTGACTTCACGCCCGATCCGGTTGGCCTTGTAATTGGTAAAGCTCAGTTGGATGGTCCAGATCAACGGAAAGATATTGATCGCCAGCAACAGAAATATCGTTGGGGAGATGAATATCCAGGCGATTGCACGGTCGGATAATCCCCGGATTTTTCGCGCGACTCGCTCGGGCGTTGCCTGCGCAACGCGATCTACGGTCCTGTCAGACATCTCTTTGCCAATTCTTTTTGGTTACGGACTCACGGGTGTAAGGTAGAGCGGGATTGCGCCCGCTCGTACCTGCGTCCGGGCTATAGCTTGCCTTCGTCTTCGAAGACTTCCGTCCAATCTTCAATCAGAAGATCAAGCGCTTCCTGTGCGGTGCCTTGGTCAGCAACCACGTAGTCGTGGATGCGTTTCTGCATTGCCAGCAGAAGCTCAGCATAAGCAGGCTCTTGCCAGAAATCCTGCACACCGCCCATTGCTTCAAGGAAGTCACCGGCGAACGGTTGGCTATCAACGAAACCGGGATCCTCCAGCACTGAGTTATGTGCCGAGTAGCCGCCCAGTTCCCACCATTTGGCCTGAACGTCTGGCTGCGCGAACCACTTAATATACTCAAGTGCAGCGTCCTGTTTGTCGGAGTAACTGACTACAGAAATTCCTTGTCCACCCAGTGTTGAACCCGCTTGATTTTGCGGTGGGTTCACGAAGAAGTCGATCTTGTCACCGCCGGTATTGGGGTCGGCATAGAGACCAGGGAAGAAGGCAAACCAGTTCATAGCCATGGCGACCTGACCGGACTTAAAGGCGTCCAAGCTCTCACCCATGTAAGAGTTGGTATATCCCGGAGGCGTCGCCGTTTGGTAGAACTCCTTGTAGAATTCCAGCGCCTCAACTGCTTCGGGTGAATTTACCGCGCCTTCCATGTCATATGAACCCGGGGTGTTCTCATACTTAAAGCCCCATGGGTACAGAGCCCCGGTCACACCCATAGTAATCCCTTCCGAGCCACGCTCGGTAAAGATTGCGGCCCCATAAACTGTCTTGCCGTCGATCTCACGACCTTGGAAAAACTGCGCGATCTGCAAGAGTTCTTTCTGAGATTGAGGCTCGCGCAGGTCCTGACCAGTCGCCTCTTTGTACGCGGCTTGGATATCAGGGTTTTCGAACCAATCCTTGCGATAGAACCAGCCATTCGCATCGCCCATCGCAGGCAACGCGTAATAGTTTGGTGTGCCCTTGGGCCAGGTCGAATAAGCGTAAACAGTGGCCGGCGCGAAATCGTCCATGCTGATGCCTTCAGCATCGAAGAAGTCGTTCAGTTGGACATAATGACCGTTTTCAGCCCCACCGCCGATCCATTGGCTGTCGCCAATCAGCAGATCGCAGAGCTTGCCCCCAGAGTTCAGTTCGTTCAGCATCCTGTCCGCAAAATTTGGCCAAGGAACAAACTCGAAGTTCATCGTGTGGCCGGATTCTGCTTCGAATTCCTTCGATAGCTCGACAAGCGCGTTGGCCGGGTCCCATGCAGCCCAACATAGCGTCAGATCTTCAGCATTTGCCTTGGTAGAAAGAGTAGTAGCGGCAAGGACTATTGCGCTGGCCGAAGCCAGTTTTGTGTAAGTCATCCATTCCTCCCTTTTTTGCGCCGTCAATCGAGGATGTGCGAATCGCGGCATATGTCCGAGGCTATTTGAGGTACGCACCTCAAGTCTAGAAATTTTTGAGGTTCGTACCTCAATGGCTAAGAGAAAATCGAAGATTTTTGCTATAAGCATATGATTATTATACACATAATGAAATCACTTTTATGCATGAATGGTTTTGGCTGAGAGATTCTAAATGGCCATATCGACTAAAATTGGCGAAGCTCGTGATCGAAGTCATCATGCAACCAGCAGGTTTAGCTAAGCCGCGTCTGAAACGCTCACAGATTATTTGGTCGATACCTTTGCGAATTGTAGATAGCGTCAAACAGCGCAGCCTGCTCTGGGTATTGGGACACTCGATTGGTAAGGTGCAGACGTATGAAAAATCTCTCTATCGTCCGAATGAGCCGCTACCCAGTAAAAGGCTTGAGTTCGGAGCCTATGCAAACTGTGACTCTGCGAGCAGGAGAGGGCATTCCTGGTGATCGGTTGTTCGGATTTGCTAGATACAACTCGGGTTTCGATGAGCAGAACCCCAAGCCACTGCCGAAAGATCGTTTTGTCGTTTTGTTAAACGAGGCTGCTCTGGCCGGCATTCAAACAAATTTTGATCCCGAGACCCAAGCTCTCGAGATCAAAGCTAACAGCAAGATACAACGCTTTAATATGCGAACGCCCGAAGACCGGATGAGCGCGGCAAATTTTCTTTCGTCGGAAATTGGTTCAAAAGATCCCGAACCGCCAAAGTTCGTCTCGTCTTCGCCTCATCGATTTACGGATGTGTCTGTGGTATCACCGAAAATGATGAACGCGATATCCGTTTTGAATCTGGCTTCTGTGGAAGAACTGGGCAATCAACTGAACACGAATGTCCACCCAGCGCGCTTCCGATCGAATATCGAGATTGACGGGTTACCTGCGTTTGCCGAGCTGGATTCCGTTGGTTCAGTTTTGAGATTTGGTGGTATTAAGCTGAAGATTCTCTCGCGTACCAAAAGGTGCGCAGCAACTGAAGTTAACCCGATAACAGCCGAGCGGGACTTGAATGTACCCTATCTTATTCGAAAGGTGATGGGTCACATGGACATGGGTGTCTATGTCGAGGTGGCCAATGGTGGAACGCTAATGGTCGGTCAATCTGGGGAATTGCTCGCCTAATCCAGAACAGATTGTCAAAAGGTTTGAGACATAAACTATGCTTCAAGTCCAGTTGTCCTGCCTGTCCCTGTGACCCTCAAAACCTCAAGGACAGGCAGGACATTCCGCCATCCAGTTTAGCGCAATCGGTATTGTCGATCTGAACAACCTCAAATCCCGCCTTGTCCAGAGTGTCGGCTGTGCGCGGGAAACCTGCTGCCATCAGTACCAGATTATTGAAACGAATTGCATTGGCAGCCGCTTCTTCACCGTCGGCGACATGCAAAACCCGATAGCCTTCAAAACTCCCGGACGCATCCAGGCGCTTGGTTGCAAGGATGGTCTCGGCATCCATCAGCGAACAATCGGTCTTGAAATGCAACACGCCTTCAGGCGTAAACACCTCACGCAAAGCATGGCCCCACTCATTGGCAATTTCCGCCAGCTCGGCCACGCCTGCCGCGTCGGTGCGATCCGAACGGCCCACCAAGATTTCTTTTCCGGTCACCAGAATGTCGCCGCCTTCGACATGGCCGGGGCCTTTGATCTCGCGGACGTCGTCATAGCAGGCGCGGATCGTCGATGCTATTTCCGCCACTTCACCCATGCGAGAGGGCGCGCCAGGACGCATCAGAATTGCACCTTGCGGAAGGCAAAGTGCGGTATCCTCGACGAATTGTGCGTCAGGATAAGCGTCAAGCGGTTCAAGCTCGATCACCTCTGCCCCAGTGCTGCGCAGCGCACTTACATAGGCCGAATGCGCGACCAGCATCCCGTCCAGGTTTGGATTGCCGATATCCTCGGCGCGCAACCCTTCCGCAATTGTCGTGGCGGGCTTGCGGGTGATGGCACGTGCAAATTCAAAGGTCGGATTCCGCATGAGTTACTCCTGATCCGGGCGATTCCCGGTAATGTCGATTTCCAGAATTGAAGGGCAGTTTCGCGCGCGGGCCGAAGCCAACGCGGCCGCTATCTCAGCGGGATTTTGAGAAACCCGTTCATATGGTATGCCAAACGAGGCTGCGGTGGTGGCAAAATCAGGTGGAGTCGGGTCGCATCCGATCACCTCAACCCCAACATCCTGCATTGACGCAGCGATTTCGCCGTAGCCGTGGTTGTTCCACAAGACAAAGGTAATGTGCAGGTTGTGATCCACCGCGGCCATAATCTCGGGCAGCGAGAATTGGGCACCACCATCGCCGGCGATGCAGATCACAGGGGCCTGAGGATCGGCAATTCCTGCTCCAATAGAGGCCGGAATGCCATACCCGAGCGCGCCATAACCGGTGGCAGCATTGAACCATCCGCCCGGACGGTCGTGGTCATAATAGAGGTTACCTGCGTAGATCGGTTGCGTGGAATCGCCCACTATAAGCGCGTTGGGGACAGTCGCGCGCATGGCTGCCAAGATCTCGACCTGGGCGCGGTAGTCCGGGCCGATCTCTTCAAAAGCTGCGGCGCGGGTTCTTTCGGCGCGACCTGCACCATCCCGCTGGTCGGGCCGGTCGGGTAGGGTCGCAAGCAATGCGGATATTGCCTGATCAGTCCGGGCCTGTATGGCAATTTTCGTGTCATGACGGGCCAATTGATCCGGGCAAACATCAACACGTATCAAACCGGGCATCATGGGCATCTTTCCCGTAGCGTACATGTCATAATCTGTTGGGCCCAGCTCGGTCCCTAAAGCGAGAACGCAGTCGGCGTTTTCGATCAGTGCGCGTACAGAACTCAAACTAGGGCTAGCGGGAACGGTCAATGGATGATCATGCATCAACCCGCGCGCGTTGACGGTCTGCACGACTGGGGCGTCTAGGCGCTCGGCTAAGGCTTTCAGACCTTCGGCGCTGGTTTTCGCACCGCCACCGGCCAGGATGACAATGCGTTTTGCGGCCAAGAGCTGCGCGGCAGCCTGTTGGATCACGTCGCGGTCCGGGGCCCGGCTGGGTAGGGTCTTGGCGACAGGGGCGCTTTCGGCTGCGTGTCCTGCCACATCCAATGGGATCTGAATATGAGTGGGGCCGGGACGTTCCGAGCAGCAGGTCGCAAAAGCGCGCTCCAGAGCTGGGTCCAGATCACCGGGCAGGCTCACATGTTCAGAAACCAGCGCCACAGTTTTGGCAAGGGCGTGCTGATCGGGCAGTTCATGCAAATGGCCATATCCGTGGCCGAGCGTATCTGTTTCGTTGACGCCAGAGACCACCAGCATTGGCACGGAGTCCGCGCGTGCCTGCGCCATCGGGGTCAGGGTGTTTGTCAGGCCGGGGCCGGTGATAACAAAAGCTACGCCGGGTTTGCCCGACGCGCGCGCATAGCCGTCAGCCATAAAGCCCGCACCCTGTTCATGCCGAGGGGTGACATGACGGATTCCAGAGGCCGCAAGGCCGCGGTACAGCTCGACCGTATGCACTCCGGGAATGCCAAAGACACAAGACACGCCGCGCTGCTTCAGCCCTGCGACCAATGCTTCGCCCACTGTTTGGTTGGTCATGCGACGGTCCGATCGCTGAGGTTTGCATGGGCAACGATGCGGTCCAGTGCTTTTGCGAAACGCTCGTCGTCAATCGTCAAGGCGACCCGGACCCAATCTGTAAGGCTTTCGCCAAAGGCCGAGCCAGGCATGACGGAAACGCCATGCTCCAGCAGGTCCCAAGCATAAGTGTCCCCGTCCATGCCGCAGGCTGATACATTGACCAACGCAAACATCCCGGCCTCTGGGCGGTGTACGACAAGCCCGGCTTCGGCGTGTAGCCGATGTTCAAGGATCAGGGCGCGGCTTGCAAAGCGGGACGCCATGCCCGCCGCAACCGACGATCCGTCCCGGACTGCTTTTTCCGTCATGTCTGCGATGAAGGGTTGGTTACCGAACAGCATTGTCTCGGAGACCGGCAGAAGCGCTGCACAAAACTCGGCTGGGCCAACACACCAGCCGCTGCGAAAACCGGGGGCGGCGTGGGATTTTGATATCGACGATACCGCGATGACCCGGTCTGCCAGCTGCGGATCAGAAAGCGGCGACACAAAGTTGGCATCATCGAACACCAGATGCTCGTACACTTCGTCCGAGATGATCCACAGGTCATGTTGTTGCGCAATTTTACCGATTTTACTGATATCTTCCGCGGCTAGGATCGCGCCCGTCGGGTTGTGAGGAGTGGTCAACAGTATCGCCCGGCTGCGCGGCGTGATACGCGCGGCAAGATCGTCGGCCTGAAGTCGAAACCCGTTTTCAGCGCGCAGCGGCACCGGAACCGGTTCAGCCCCGCTGGCGCGGATGACGCCCTCATAGGTCGCATACATGGGATCGCCGACCAGAACTTCGGACCCGGCTTCGGCAACGCCCTGCATCACCGCATAAAGCGCTGTCTGCGTGCCGGGAAAACACAGAATGTTTTCAGGCAGAAACTGCCGCCCACGGCTTTCGGTGTATGTTTCGGCCAAAGCTGCACAAAGCCCGGCCTCTCCGCGCCCGTTTGAATATCCGGTACGGCCCGATTGCAATGCCAAGGCCGCCGCGTCGCACAACTCTTGCGGTGTTGGCACGTCCGGTTCGCCGATCGTCATTTCCACGAGATCTGCGCCTGCCTCGGCCAATGCGCGCGCCTTCAGGTGGACTTCCCACTTGCCGCCGCCCAATCCGGCCAGCCGTTCGGTGATTGCTGTCAGCCTCATTTGGGCTTGCTCTCCTGCGTTAGATCCAAATCGAGAATGGCGGAAACGGATTGCAGCCCGATTTCAACCAGTTCACCTTGTTCAAATGCGTCCGGCAGCGCCCCGCCTTCAAGCCACAGACCATCGATCACCGCGTTGCACGCAATGGCCAGTTGCCGCAAACGGGCAGGGGCGCGGGCCGGTCAACTTCGTTCAGCGAGGCTGCAATCAGTTCCTCAAGCTGGTCCCGAAAATAGGCATATGTCCGTTCATGCGTCGCTTTCATCTGCGGGTCGTGCTGCACCTTGTTCAGAAAGCTGGCCCACAGGGCGATGGCGCGGGGGTCGACAACGGGTGGTGTCAAAGACGCCGTCACGAAAGCGACCAGCCTGGTTTGCGCGCCGACCTCTGTGCCCGTCGCAGGTGCAAAGGTCTGGTCGGTCATCGTGTTCATGTGGTGCTCGTAGGCGGCGACGATCAGATCTTCTTTGGAGCTGAAGTAGTGGCGGATCAGCCCCCCCGTGACATTTGCGCGTTCTGCGATTCCCCGCACCGTGGCGCCGCGCACGCCCTGCTCGGCAATCAGTTCCAGCGTGGCTAGAATCAAAGCTTCCTGCCGGGATTCGGCCGACTCGCGCCTGAATTTTTTGCGTTCTTCGCTCACAACTGGTTCGTTTTCGCTGATTGCATTAATTATACGCTTGCATAATTACGATGTTCACGGCTTACTGCAATCGGAAAATTGGGGTCGCAAAATATGGACACAGCCGCTGCCGCATCAGCACAGCAACCTGACACCCGCCGTGAGGCGATCCGGGTGGAGGATTTGCATAAATCCTTTGGCGATTTAGAAGTGCTGAAAGGCGTAGATCTGATCGCGCATCAAGGTGATGTTGTTGCGATCATCGGCGGTTCGGGTTCTGGTAAGTCGACCATGCTGCGCTGCATCAATTTTCTGGAGACGCCAACGTCGGGCAAAATCGTCATAGGCGGCGAAGAGGTCGCGATGCGTTCAGATGGCAGCCCGGCCAGCCAGAAGCAAATCGAACGTATACGCACCAAACTGGCGATGGTGTTCCAGCAATTCAATCTGTGGACGCACCGCACCTTGTTAGAGAACGTGATCGAGGTGCCGGTGCATGTCCTGAAGGTCCCAAAGGCAGAAGCGATCGAGCGCGCGCGCGAATTGCTGGTCAGGGTTGGCCTAGGCGGTAAAGAGGACACGTTTCCCGCTTACCTTTCGGGTGGTCAGCAGCAGCGAGCCGCGATTGCACGGGCGTTGGCCGTTGATCCGTCTGCCATGCTGTTTGACGAACCCACATCCGCGCTGGACCCTGAACTGGTCGGAGAAGTTCTGACCGTGATCCGTGACCTGGCCGCTGAGGGGCGCACCATGCTGCTGGTCACGCATGAGATGAAGTTCGCCCGCGAGGTCGCGAACCACGTCGTCTACCTATATCAAGGTCGTATCGAAGAGCAGGGCCCACCTCCCGAGCTTTTCGGAAATCCGCAATCCGAGCGGCTGAAACAATTCCTCAGCTCGGTCGGATAAAACAAAAAAATAAACACTATCAACATGGAGAAACTTATGAAAATCAAAGCATTCCTGACTGCAATCTCTGCCGCAGCCATGCTGGCGGCAGGCGGTGCTGCAGCCGAGCAAGTCAAGATTGGTATTGCAGCTGAACCCTATCCACCATTCGCCTCGCCGGACAGCGCGGGCAACTGGATCGGCTGGGAAATCGAGGTAATCGAAGCGGTTTGTGCCGCGGCCGAGCTGGACTGCGTGATTACGCCTGTTGCCTGGGACGGCATCATCCCATCCCTGACCGGTCAGCAGATCGACGCGATCATGGCCTCGATGTCGATCACCGAAGACCGGTTGAAAACCATCGACTTCAGTGATGCGTACTACAATACGCCTGCGGTGATTGTTGCCGACAAATCAATTGATATCGAGCCTACGCCTGAATCGCTGGCTGGCAAGATTATTGGCATTCAGGCCTCGACGATTCACCAAGCCTATGCGCAGGAATACTTCAAGGACGCCGAGTTGAAAGTCTACCAGACTCAGGACGAAGCCAATCAAGATCTGTTCGCAGGCCGAATTGATGCGACCCAGGCAGACAGCATCGCGATGGCGGATTTCGTGAACTCGGACAATGGCAGCTGCTGCGAAATCAAAGGAGCCGTTGCGGATGATCCCGCCATTCTGGGCCGTGGTGTAGGTGCAGGTGTACGTAAGGGCGATACCGAGCTTCTGGAAGCGCTGAACAAAGGGATCGCGGCGATCCTGGCTGACGGCACGCACGAGAAAATCACCGAGGGCTATTTCACCACCAGCATCTACTAAGGCGCTGTTGTGACCGGACTATTCGAGACACTGGGCCTCGGCGCCAGCGCCGAGTTGCTGTCGCTGTCAAGCTGGGGCGGCAACCTGTTGCGCGGGCTTGCCAATTCTCTGCAGATCGCCGTGGGCGCTTTTGGAATGGGGCTGGTAATCGGGCTGTTCGGTGCCTACGGGAAACTCTATGGGGGGAAGGTCACACGTGACCTTCTTGCCATTTATACAACGGTAATCAGGGCGGTGCCCGAACTGGTGCTGATCCTGATCCTGTACTATGTCGGCAGCGATATCATCAACAAGATCTCTGAGGCGTTCGGAGGAGGTCGAGTTGAAATCAGCGGTGTCGCCGCAGGCATCTGGGTCTTGGGCGTTGTACAGGGGGCCTATGCCACCGAAGTGCTTCGTGGGGCTATCAAGGCGGTTCCGGTCGGGCAAATCGAAGCGGCAAAATCCTATGGAATGCCCGCATTTATGATCATGCGTCGCGTGACGATCCCAGCAATGATGGGATTTGCGGTGCCAGGCTTGGCCAATCTGTGGCTTATCGCGACCAAGGATACGGCCTTGCTGGCTGTTGTCGGGTTCAGTGAATTGACACTTGAAACACGACAGGCGGCAAGCAGTACCCGAGCTTACTTTACCTTCTTTCTGGCTGCGGGCTTTCTGTATCTCATGGTCACCCTTTTCTCGGGTGCGGTTTTTGCCCGTATTGAGAAATGGGCGCGCCGTGGCCAGCCTTCGTTGAAAGGGGGTTCCTCATGATCACCGTGAAAGCGCTGATGCAGCCGCACCGCATCGTCATGATGCTGTTGTTTGCGGCCCTGATTATCTGGTGTGCCTTTTCGCTGCGATGGGATTGGATCCCGCAATACGCGCCGCTGGCGTTGCAGGGCCTTTGGACGACGATCTGGCTGCTGGTGGTGACAACCGTTCTGGGGTTTTTATTGGCGGTGCCGCTGGGCTTGGCGCAGGCGATCGGCCCTTGGTACCTGGCGACACCTGCCCGAGTGTTCTGCACCATAATCCGTGGCACACCACTGCTGTTGCAGATTTGGCTGTTGTATTACGGACTGGGTTCGCTGTTTCCGCAGTTTCCTTGGATAAGGTCGTCAGAGCTGTGGCCCTACCTGCGCCAAGCATGGCCTTACGCGGTGCTTGCGTTGACCTTGTCCTTCGCTGGTTATGAAGGTGAGGTCATGCGGGGTGCGTTTTCCAGTGTCGCGAAAGGGCAGCTTGAGGCTGCAAAGTCTTTTGGAATGCCACGTTTTACGATGTTCCGCCGGATATGGCTGCCCCAGGCTGTGCGCAACGTGCTGCCAACCTTGGGCGGAGAAACGATCCTGCAGCTCAAGGCGACTCCCTTGGTTGCAACGATCACGGTGGTCGAGATTTACGCCGTCTCTTCGCGGGTTCGATCTGACACGTTTATCGTATACGAACCGCTTCTGTTGTTGGCCTTGGTCTATATGGTCCTAGCCGGGTTGATCGCTTTGGCTTTTCGCCGATTTGAAGGTGTTTGAAGTCAGACACTGTCTTGTCGGCCCGCACTTGTTAAGTAGTGGATAACCAGTCCGGGTATTTGCAACTTAATTACAAGCCAAGGCGGAACTTGGTCGGTGTCATTCCGGTTTGACCTCGGAAAAAGCGAGTGAAGTGGGACTTGTCGGAATAGCCAAGCATCAGACCAATCTCCGCAATTGTCATCCGGTCTTCTTTTAGGTGCTTCTTGGCAATATCGACACGCAGCCGTTTGATTTCGCGGGGTAGCGTTGTGCCTTGCTGCTGAAGCGCTTTCAGGAACCGTTCCGGCTGTATTCCCAGCAACCTGGCCACCATCTCCGGCCCCAAATCGGTTTCATCCAATTTGTCGCGCAAGACAGAGCGCAATGCAGCCACCACGGTTACTTCTTCATCTTGTTGCGGCGAGGCTATTGGCCTGGCAGAGCCGTCAGAGACATGGTGCAAAAACAACCATTCCACAGGAAAACTAATTTGCATTCCGGGATCGGGTCCAAGGCCAACCTCGATCCCCTTGTAGTCGATCGGTAGACCATTGATGTATCTGCTTTCCCATCGTACGCGCGAAGAATCCCAGGAATCGCCGACGACGGTCTGCAATAGACGTACATAGATTGCGGCTCCAAAACCGGTCACCTGAACGGGTGGAACAGTTGGTTCTTGCTGCCTCTCGATACGATAAGTCGCTTTGTCCGCTTCAATGATAAGGCTGTGCCGTACAGAATTGGATTCCTGCGGCACAAGCCCAACAAAGCGGGTAAAGAACTCGAACAGCGTTTTTGTAGTTTGCAGGGCTTGAGCGAACGGAGGCCACTCTTGCAGGTTAAACGTCTCGCCTACATTCAGTCCAAGGTATCGGTCCCCTGACACTTCTGAGAAGGCATTTACCAAGCCGTAGACCAGCTCTGAGTGAACGAACACGGATGGGTCGGTCAACAGTTCGGCTTTCAAGCCGACCTGATCCAGTGCTGGTTGCGGATTGATCTTACGTTCGGTGAGATATTGCAAAAACGGAGCAGCTAAGGAGAGGCGAATAAAGCCCTCGCTATGCTCTCGGGAGGTGGCGTTGAAAGGCAAGCTCGTCATCCTTGTGAGGATTAGCAGTTATATTCAGTGGCCATTTTTATTATCACATTCGAACATCCTAATTCAAAAGTGGCAACCGAGGCAAAACTTTCCGGACTACAGTTGGCAGAACATGAATATGAAGGGAGCACTTATGTCCGGTCTGCGAATGTCTCTTTGTTCGGTGGCAATTGTCGCTGCCGGTCTTTCTGTTGGAACCTCCGCGCACGCTCAGGATCAGGAAGAACCCCAAACGCTTTTCACCAACGTACATGTCTTCGACGGCGTCAATGAACAGCGTATCGAAAATGCGAGCGTTCTGGTTGAGGGCAACCTTATCAAGGCCGTCTCAACTGATGCGATCGATGCCCCCAATGCCGCGGTCATCGACGGAGAGGGACGGACCCTGACCCCTGGGTTTATCGAACTGCACGCGCACCTGATGCTGATGGGGCCGACCTTGCCCGCGATGGAGGCCAACACAACGTGGGAAGACTTTGCCATACACGGTGCGCGGATGGCCGAGATGTATTTGATGCAGGGCTTCACCACAGTCAGGGACGCGGGTGGAGCCAATGGCGGGTTACGCCGCGCAATTGACGCAGGCCAAATTGACGGACCGCGTTACTTTCCGTCCGGTGCATTTATCGGAACGCGAGGTGGTCACGCCGACTTCGCGAATTTCACCGCTCCACCGGGCTCGGAGACCAACATGAGCCGTCTGAACATGGCGCAGGAAGTTAGCGGAGTGGACGACGTTTACAGGTTTGCACGCAACAATTTCCGCATGGGTGCGACACAGTTGAAGTTCATGCAATCCGGGGGCGTCGTTTCGGCATTCGACCCATGGCAATTGCTGGCTGGATCGCCCGAAGAGATCAGGGCCGCCGTGCAAGTGGCAAATGAGTACGGCAGCTATGTCATGGCGCATTCCTATCGTAAGGAAGCGATCCTCAGTGCGCTTGATGCAGGTGTGATGTCAATCGAACACGGCTTTTCGTTTGACTGTGAAATTGCCCAAGTCATGAACGAAAAAGGGGCATACATTACCACCAACCTGACGGCCTTTGATCCAGGATTGCTTGATATTCCGGCAGTGGCTAACGTCCCGTCGAGCCTTGCCAAAGCAAAGTCCGCCTCGGCAACATTTGCTGGCTACATTGACAATATGAAGGAATGCCCGGTGAAACGAGGATTCCAGACCGACTGTGTTGGTTCCGTCGAGGCCTGCAATATCCAGATTGCCTATGAAAAGCACCTGAACAACGAGTTTTTCGGGCCCTACACATCCATGGTCACGCTGACATCGACAGGTGGCGAGGTGGTCGCTTTGTCAGGTGACTTCATGAACCCGTATACCGCCGGAAAACTGGGTGTGATCGAAGAAGGCGCCTATGCCGACATCCTGCTGATAGACGGCAACCCCCTCGAAGACTTCTCTGTCGTCGGAACGGGTGATCAGTGGTTTGGTGCGGACCCGAGGCCGGACAGCCCGGAAACAATCCGCCTGATCATGAAGGACGGCGTCATCTACAAAAACACACTGGATTGACACCTCTAAAGAGCCGGAGAGCATCTATGCACCATGTGTTTCGCTCCGTAGTTTTGGCAGGCTTGGTTTGGTGTGGACAGTCTGCCATGGCGACGCCCGATACCGCGTTAGACTGGGCAGACCTGCCGGACCCATTCTGGCAGATCTTTAAAGACCCCTACCGTGATCTCAGCCCCGAACAATTCGACGATGTCCTCTACGTCGTGCGATTGCGTGGCAAGCTGCAGCAGGATGGTGGCAGTGAAGAAGAGAGGCAAAAGTGGCAAATGCTTTTGACTGAAACTGAGGATGCCTTGGCAGTTAATGGAATTGATGTCGACTGGTTGCTCGATCAGCGCGAGGTTGTCATGGAACGTCGAAGAAAGGCTGGGACGAACGGAAATCCACAATTCGATGGTCAAACAATCACAATCGCGGGCTTTGCCATTCCTGCTCCGAATGATCCGGACGGGCGGCCTGTCGCGTATTTGGTACCAGAACGCGGGATGTGCAGTCACATGCCTCCACCTCCGCCCAACCAGATGATCCGTGTGCGGTTGAATGGAGACTGGACGCCTAGCTATTTCCACGAACCCGTTCGGCTGACGGGCATGCTCACTATTGATCCTTCCACTCAGAATATGATGGTTGTGGATGGCCTCATGCCGATGATCGCGACTTTCCAGTTGGAAACGGAACGTGTCGAAACTCTGGAAACTGAAGCAGATAGGCTGGAATGGAAGCAGCGTGCCGCTGATCGCATCCGGGCGGCGGGAAATCGCAAGACCGGCGGAGCAAGGGCGCCTGAATGATAAGACTTTTGGTTGCCGCATTGAGCATTGCCTTCGCTGGCGCAGCGTCGGCTCAGGGATTATCTGGGCCATCTTCGGTCGAGGCTGATCTAGAGCCCGGAGATGGGCTGACCGACCCACAATACCGTTCCGATTTTCCGCGCAACATCGCACCGGGTTGGTTTGGGTGGAAAGACCGACTGGCTGAGGGTGGGTTTCGGTTCAACATTGATTACTTGGTGTTGGGTCAAACCACGAACGCGGATCTGGGAACCGGCGAAGCGGCCAGCGGCATCGCTCGTTTCTACGGCAGTTGGCAGGCCACTGAACGGGGCTCCCTAACGTTCAAGATCGAAGACCGGCACAGTTATACGGACGTTGCTCCGCAATTCCTTGGGCTGGATGGCGGAGCCCTTTCAATCACGGGAACAGCCTTCAACGACAATGGTCTGCTATTGACTAACCTGTTCTGGACCCAAAGGACCGAGAACGGTTCATGGACGCTGCAAGTCGGGCAGATTGATGTAACAGACTTTGTGGATATCTATGGGTTGGTAAGCTCCTATAGTGGTTTCCAGAATCTGTCTTTCAATACCAACCCAACAATTAACACGCCCAACCAAGGCCTTGGTGTTGCCGGTGGGGTAAAGCTGAGTGAAAACCTTTACGCCGTTGCCAGCGTATCCGACGCAAACGCCGACCCGTCCGATCCAGACTTTGATGTGTTTAGCGACGGCAATCTCTTCAAATCACTCGAACTTGGTTACACCTCCGGCTTTGATCGCATCTACTTCGACAATATCCATCTGACCCTCTGGCATGCGGATGCGGCTGACGATGGCAGTCGAGCGGAAGACTACGGCGCTGCGTTCTCTGCCGCATGGTTCGTCGACAACAAGTGGATGCCGTTCTTTCGGGCTGGGGCCTCAAAGGGGGCCGCAGCGCTTTATGACCGGTCTATCTCTGCAGGTCTGGGCTACTATGGTCGCAATACCGATTTGGCGGGACTGGGCCTGAACTGGGCCGAGGCAAGAGGCATAGACGGTGACCAATTCACGCTCGAAGCATTCTACCGGTTTTCAATCTCGCCCGGGCTGCAGATCACGCCGTCATTTCAGTTCATTTCTGATCCGCTGCTGAACCCCACTCAGGATAGCATTACTCTCTTCGGCCTAAGAACACGGATCGTTTTTTGAGGTGGTTCGAAAGTGGCAGCTAAAAGCAAAACAGTTAAGGAGGTTTTGTCATGAAGACTCTGTTGGCCATCAGCGCTATCGCGGTCACCCTTGGTGGCGCTCTACGGGCGAGCGAGGAAAGCAAGACATGGGACGCCTCGCCCGAGGCAAAACAGTTCGTCATGGACACGATCGTAATCGGCATGCTGGCCAGCCCCTATGGCACCGGCTGGACCGAAAACAAACAGTTGCACGACTATTTCGCGCTCGCCCGCGAGAACGGTATCACCGGTCATGAAATGACCTTGGCCGCCGCCGATATGACTTTCGACACCCTGCTGGAGCAGCACTATCACTTTCGGGCCGCCATGGCGGAGCAATCGGACCAGTTTGTGATAGTGAACGAAACACGTGATATCGAGGCGGCGCATCTTCAGGGCAAGACGGCCGTTATCTGGAACAGCCAGACAGCGACAATCCTCGATGGAGATCTGAAGAAAATGGCGCTGTTCAAGGACATGGGTATCAAATCCATGAACCTTGCCTATAACGACATCTTCCGGACAGGGTCTGGCGGGCTTGCAGCTCAGAAGGGGCTCGATATCGGCCTGACGCGCTGGGGCAAGTCGGTGATCGACGAGATGGTGCGCTTCGGCATTATGCTCGATCTGAGCCATACCGGCATCAAAACCGCCAATGACGCCATGGACTACATGGACGAAAACTACCCCGGAGTGCCCTATATCTACACCCATTCGTTGCCCGCCGGTCTTTACAAAGATGCGCCGGAGGCCTCACCCAAGGGATGCTATCGGAACATTACTGATGAAGAAGCGATCCGAGCGGCGGAGTCCGGTGGCTATGTCGCGCCTACATTCACCGAGTGGATGATGGACGGGATCTGGCCCGAGGACATTTCGCCCAAGCAGGCTGCGGACATGATCGACTACTACGTCCAGCTGATCGGCGTAGATCATGTAGGTATTGCTTCGGATGATATGTTCTCCACCCAGTTGGTCGTGGATTTCGCCAAGGCCAATCCCACCATGTATGATGACGGCGGCTACATGATCGATGCTTTCAACAGGGGCGCGACGGGCAACGGCGAACTGGCTAAAATCCTCGCTGCCGTCACCGATGATCTCTGGGCGCGGGGCTATACCAATGAGGACCTTGCGAAGATTTATGGCGGTAACAAGATGCGAGTTTATGCGCAAGTTTGGGAGGGCAAACCACCCGAACTATTCCTGAAAGAGTACCCGGAGCGTCTGCGCCTAAGGTGACCTGAGCCCCTGAAACTCTTCCAGTTTTGTGTAGAGTCCGCCCAACCAGAGGATGGACACATGAAGGCGGGATTCACAGACGAGCAGATCATTCAGATGACGGGCAAAAGGTATTGTTGGTGAAAGCGCAGAAGGGAACGGAGCCAGCGTTTTTGGACGACACCTTTTATGTTAGAACCAACCCTGCCACCGATAAGCTTCAGGGTGAGCGCCTCTACAAGTATCTATCTGAGCGGTTTTAATGCGAAATTCGGTAGTTGGTGTATGCCGGTAGTGAACGAACTGAGCACATCTATCGAACGAAACGTTGCGGATATCGTTGCGGCCAATCCTCTGAAAACAACAAAGGCGCCCTCAGGCGCCTTGTTTTGCTGGTCGGAGTGAGAGGATTCGAACCTCCGACCCCTGCCTCCCGAAGACAGTTCAAACACTTTTTTACTCTTTTGTTTTTGTTTTTTCCATGCTTTGTTCGCATTTCCGACGTTCCTTTTCGATTGAAAGCGTGAGGTCTCACAGTTTCCGTCCTCCAGCTGAGACGGCATCTGCTGCACCTTCTTGGTAATCTGGGTGGTGATGAGCATAGACACGAAGCATAGTTTGCGGGCTTACACCAAAGAAGCCAGCAAGTTCCCAAGTGTTGGCGCGGCCTGTCCTCATTGCCCAAGTGATTGCTGTATGGCGCAATGTGTGCGGCGTAACTCCGGTTCCTTCCAGGCCCGCTGCTTCAACAGCTGTTTTCCACGCGTTTTTTACAGATCCGACGCCATTGCCCTTATAGTCAACAACCCAACGACTTCCGGAGGCCTCCCAGCGTTTTAGATGTGCCAGCAGGCGTGAAGGGATTGGAATTGGTGGTCGCCTTTTTTTTGTTTCGGTCTCCAAGGAGCCCCGGCGATACATAATTCGGCCTGTTGTGTCGACCCAGCCGCCCGACGTGTTGGCCATGAAGCGCATCCTAAGAACCGCGGTTTTTCGTGTTCCTGTGTACAGCGACACTAGAATAAACCTCGCCAGATGCTTGGTTCTAGGATTGCGTCGTGCTGCTCGCAGAAGCTTTGCTGCTTCATTGCGAGTCAACCAGCGATCATGCGGTTGCGGCTTTTCAGGAAGGTGTACTTCCGGAGGGTTTAGGAGGCGTTTTTTACTCACACAGAAATTTAGCGCTGCGCTTAGGGTTCCTAGCTCTTTCCGAATGGTGCCTTCTGAACACTGTTCGAACTCCAGCGCTTCCTTTGTAGCCGGGTCGCGTTTTACAACTTTGAACCTTTGGTCGCCGTATGCTTCGCACATTTCTTCAGTGATTGCCGATACTGGCAAGGCCCCCCAATAGGGCAGCAGCGCGGCGATAGCGTAGCCAATTCGAGCAGGGTCTTTCACTTTCTTTGCACGCTTTTCACCATAAAATGCAAGCGCCTCTGCAATAGTCATTTCGTCTTCGCTGAGTGGACCCGGCGGTCGACTTTTTTCTGCGACGTAGATGGCGAGAGCGCTTTCAGCTTCTGAGCGGTCTCTTGTGCCCGTTGAACACTCCCCGCGTCCGGTGTCGCGGATGAGGTAGATACCCGTGTCTTTGCGGCGATAGAGGCGGGGGCCTTTTGCGTGCTGCGGCATGCGTTGATGATCTCCTTGAGGTCGTTTGGATCGATTTTCCTGCGGTTTCCAAAAACAATGAGCAGTCCGAGTTCATCAGCCACTCTTTGGACCACAGCTTTGGGTGCGCCGAGACGTTTGGCGGCGGCTGTGATTGTGATGGTTAGTTCGTCGTATTCAGATTGGGCCAAGGCAAAAACCTTCGTGTGTTCAGCATGACTGGAAGCCCGTAAGGACTATTTTGGCAGTTTCAAAAACGCCAAAATATCATGTAACCTACGAAGAAATTTAAATTATGGGTACGCATAGATACTACCTACAACTAGAAATCATGTTGCGCAACAACTTTTTTATGCGTACCCATAGAAGCGTGGAGGTCAGCCATGTTATTCATGTTTTTGGGCTTTTCAGTTGCCGTATCAGAAGAGTTGCGAAGCTTCTTGGAAGCGGAACAGCTGTCGTTCGATGAATTGGAAACTCTGTTGCGCAGATGTAGAAACGAGCGAGCAGATATGACTGTGGGTGCGCTTCATACTTTCATCCACATCGCTCGCTCGACGAAGCCGGGAGCAGAGAATGCACCAACCATCGCGCAAATTGCGGAAGACTTAGAGCTAAGCTATCCAACTGCCGCTAGGCACTGTGATATCCTTAGTACAGGTGTCAGAGGGAAGTCGGGATTGCATTGGGTACGGAAAGAACCGGTAGCAGGGACCCGGCAAAAGAAAATTTTCCTTACCCAAATGGGTGTCCAAGTGCTGGAAGAAGTTGCTGGAACGAAAACAATTCGACTTTTGCCGACAATACCTTGACCGGTTCAAACTGAGTCTTTGAAATCCTAATTTAACTCAATCAAACACCATTTGGGTTAGCCATTATTTCAAATTGTTTTTGGTGCAAGTCTCTTCAGGAATTACTGATAGCCAGAATTTCTTTTCTAATTCTGTAAACGGTCGATAGGTGAATCCTTGCCAGTTTAGCTACTTGTGGGGGCTTGAGACCACTATTCAAGAGTTGTTGATCTCGGTTCGATTATCTGCTGGCGGACGACCACGATAACGGCCAGCGAGCTTTGCTTTCTCTATGCCCTCACGTTGTCGTTGTAGAGTGAGCCCCCTTTCAAACTCTGAAATAGCCCCGAGCACTTGGAGCATCAATTTGCCAGTTATGTCAGTTTCCGAGGCGCTAAATGGTAAGCGTTGCATGTAGCCCCACATTTAGCACCTGATTAGGTCAACGAGATCAGTTTATGATGCCTCCAAAAGGATACAGGCATCATGAATTCTCAAGCTTTAGGTGAGCTCGCCAGTGACCAAAAAATCGAAAACGTCTTCCATGCCTACGGTTACTCAATTCCCGTTGGGAAAGACGGCCGTCGTCTGTGGACCCGAAAATTTAAAGATGAAATGGGACAGCGTATGAGGGCTGGTCGTTTATCTGTTGACGAAGTAGCAAAGACCTGTGGTGTAAAGCAGGAGACTGCAGCCAGGTGGAAGAAAACGTCCGAGAAAAAGGCGTCAGGTCCGCATTCCACGTTAAAATCCAAATCCAAACCGTCGTTTGCTGAGATTAAAGTCAGCTCTCGTGAGCAAACTGTCCCAGTCGCGTCAGAAAACATCATCTTCAAGCGAGGTAGCTGCGAGGTCCTATTTCCCGCCAGTTACCCACTTGGGAAACTGGCGACACTGATCCGAGCATTTGAGGGCGAAGTATGATTACACCGTCCGGGAATTTTAAGTTCTACGTAGCGACCGAACCTGTGGACTTTCGCAAAGGTATGGATGGTCTAGCGTCTATCGTGCTGAACGAATTTGACCTCGACCCCTTTAGCGGTGCTGTGTTCATTTTTCGCTCCAAACGTGCAGATCGGCTCAAACTCATTGTTTGGGACGGAACCGGGCTCGTGATGACGTATAAGCGCATCGAGAGCAAAGGCTTCGTGTGGCCAAGACTTCGAAACGGTATGATGACTATGAGCAAAGCGCAGTTTGAAGCGCTTTTTGAAGGTCTCGATTGGAGACGAGTCGTTGGTGCAAGACCGTTCAAGCCTACTGCTGCATGAGTTCTGACAAGGCGTTGGGAATGGAAGAGAAGATTGCAAATCAAATTCACGACTTGGTGCAACAACTGCGGGAAGTGACAGGCGTTATCGATGATGACGCTATCGTTCGCGACGCACTAAAATTTCACCTCGCCAGCCTGAGTGACAAACAGAGCCTTCGTGAGCGCATGCAACTGATCCAAAGGAAAGTTGAGGCTCTTGGTGAGCTAGATGAGAATTTTGATTTCAAGAAGTTTCGTAACGAAATGTTGGACGACAATTAGCTCCGAGCTGATCAATCAGCGCGCAGCTGTAGCAGATAGTAATTCTAAAAATGCGGACGATTGATGCAACTCCGTTAGTGCCTGGAACGCGGACTTTGTTGCCGTTCGGTGTTTGCTTTCCAATGACCTGACACAGCCCAAAGCAGAATTTAGTTGCTCTACCGCTGGTTACATGTGGACTGGAAGGCACAGAATTTTCCTCGGCCTATCCCTTGAGTCGTAAGCCTCAGTCGCGCTATCGAAAGGCATAGAAAACTCCGCGGCTCTGCAATTTAGTAACGCGGACGCGGCAGGAGCATTGATCGTGGGAGAGGCGAAAATCAGAAGTCGTCGGCGGCAAGAGATCCTTTCCTCACACCCTCGGTGCATTTATTGCCCCAATACCCACGCAAGCACGCTCGAGCACATGCCGCCACGAGGTCTTTTCAAAGACAAACAACGTTCAAGTGGCTGGGAATTTCCCGCATGTTCAGATTGCAATGAGGGAAGTCGCGGAGCTGACGCCGTCGCGCAGATGCTGTCATTGATCCAACCTTTCGAGGAAGATGGATGGCAGTTCGAGCAAATGAAGAAGGTGCTGCCATCAGCAAAGAAGTACGCACCTCGCGCCTATCAAGAAATCAGTTCAAATAATAAGGCAAAGTCGTGCTGGGTTAAAAGCCGTGGATTGCTGAGGGATGTGGTCGAGGTCACAGTGGATGGTCCAAGTACGGTGGCGCACTTAGACGCATTCGCAGGTAAGATGGCTTTAGCTGCGTTCGCAGAACTCACAGGGCGACCGATAGAGCTTGATGGCACGCTGTTTACGCAGTGGTATTTGAATGCTGGCCTCAGTCAAGAGGCCTACCATGCCCATCTAAGAATCCTGCCAAATTTCTCTAAATTACAGCAAGGCAAAAAGACTTCGGATGGCCAATTCTGGTTGCACTATAACACTGATATGAAGTCGATCATTGCAGCGCTTATTGTTTTTCACGGCAACTTAAGTGTCATGACCATTGCCTCAGATGGTGAACCTTACAAGCAAGCACTGGTTGAGTTCTTAGGCGACATTTCTGGACCAAACCGCCCGGGGTCTCGGTTGATGCATCCCATTGATCTGAAACTTAAGACTCTACGAGATATGTGACCGACACAAGATTGGAGCAGACATCCGCTGCGCCTAACGCTATCGTCGGTTTTGGATCGTTCAAAGGTCTGTATCACATGGCTCCGCAAAGTTCGATTTCCTGCGCATTGGCGAAATCGGTGCTGACTGAAGCATCGGTTATTCTGGGCTCAAAGCAGACCTCCGAAGGTCAACAATAAGGAGCAGAAAGTGATTTTCACGAGGATTGGTTCGGTCATAGCCTGGGTGCTAGTCGCCTTAGGGCATTTAGGACGGCACTCGGATTTCTCCTGGCCTTTGGCGCGGATGATAATGAAGCCGCTGCGCGCGCCTTGTTAGCTGCGGCGAACACCGGTGAAGCCATCAATGAAGGTATGCTAGCAATACTCGCTGGTGTCGTGGTGGGAGTTCTTGTCGAAATCAGTAAATCTGTAGCTCAACGATAAGGAGCTTGGCCTTGGTGAAACCAAAGGACAAACAGCATCAAATTTCAGATGAGCTTGCTCTGATTATGCTGCGACATGACTTTGATCTGAAAGGGTTGACGGATTTTATTTCTGAAAATCATCAGCCTGTTATAGCGGCATGGACCAAGAAACTGAGGCACCGGGATTACCTCGCGCACCGCAAAGTTGTGCGAAGGGAAGTTCTTCGGCTTAGATGGGAGGGTGTTCCGCACAAAAAGATTCACGAAATCCTAGATGTGCCGCTTTCTCGGATAACTGAGATCAAAGCCGAAGAGATGGACAAGATCTGGAAGGCTTACACGCGCAATCCTGAAAGTGTGCATGATCTGGCCGAAGAGTACCAGCTTACAGCAAACGATATATTTGCCATCTATCAGGATAGGCAGGAGCGTTGGGAGGCTCAGGAAGCGGAATACTGGGAACGTCAACAGGAGCGCTGGGACGAAGAGGAAGAACTCTACAACGGTTAGTTCACTAAAGGGAGCGCTTTAGACGCAAAACGCCGCCCTGCAGGGCGGCGTCACGGTTGTCTTTCAGGGAAATACTAGGAAGCTTGTGCTTCGTGCCACTCTTCCCCTTCGAATTCGAAGATACGGTTCTCCAGACTTACGATCTTGCGGTCCAGCGTCGCGAGATGCGCCAAAAGCTCGGCGATCCGACCCTCTTCCTTGCTGTCGAGGTAATACGCCTTCAACAGGTTCTGAACCGGACCGGGAATCGTTTTGGTTTCCCCAGTTTCCCAGCGCGCAAGCGTCTTCTCAGTTGTGTCCAGAATATCCGCAAGCAGGCGCTGCGACAGGTCGAGTTCGATTCGCAGGAATCGGAACTCATCCTTGGTCATCGGAGATGGTCTGCTGACGATAGACATAGCTATCGCATGGTGCAGTTCATCCGCGTGTTCGATGGACACGACGACGCCGCGCGGCGTCTCAGTCATGGTCACGCCATTCGCCAAGAAGATGTTTGGCAGACCACTTTCAACGTAATGATATCCTTGATCGGTCATATGTCTCATCCTTTCATCAGCCCATTCATTCGGACCAATGCCCCTCGCTTTGCTTAAGTTGTGCGTCCGACCGGGTAGGTCGTCACCACCGTGACGGTCATCACGCCGTCTTTGATGGCACACACAACAACCAATTCAACTCCTGCCGCTACCCCTTGCATTTCGCCGACCCAATCGGCGCAGTCGCGATCCCAACACGGGTTCTTTCTGAGCGAACCGTTCAAAATCGCGCGTTGAACCATGCGGGGCGTGATGTCTCGCTCGCGCATCCGCTCAAGACAGTGCACGGTCGGATTGACCATGTGCAGCATCTTGGCATAGTTCTTCACAGCGCTCTCAAACGCCTGCGGAGTCATTAGTGGTATGGGTTCGGTCGATTTGGTCACACACCCCATATTGGGGGGGTTACGACGAAATGTCAATCAGTTTCGCGGTCGCATAGTTAACGAATCGCCAATGAAATAAGGCGAATCTGTGGCGCTCACCAGATGTTGTGCGTTTTGGCAGGTAACCCTCAAGGGGCAGCCGGTGCGGGTCTTCTCGACTGATCGCTCCCATTTGCCCTTACAATAGCTGTGTTTTCAAAGGGGTACCTAATTCTTGGATATGCTCTGCTGTTTTAGGCAGTTCACAATAAGGAGCCAATGTCGGCTGTGCGGACGAAGCAGACCTTTGTTGTATTTGCATCAATGTCTGCTCAAAACGCGTTCGCCTAAAAACGAAGCGACGTCGTTGGCACGCTTGGATCGATCATTGTTGGATTACGCTCGCCCAGATTACACTCGCATATTCCAACATGGTTGTTGCCTGCGATTTCATTTCAGAAGTCTCAAACCTATCAAGATAGACAGCGGCAATCACATCAGCAGCAACGCTAAACTTGACACGGCAATAGCGACTAAGGTGAGGACTGCTCAGTATGCTTTCATCTCGGCGGGCATTGCATTCAATTGCAATAGGATCGCCAACATAATCTGTCCCGAGGCTATCTGTATCAGCACCTAACCAGTTTTCCTCCTGGAGTTGCCGCAAATTGCCTTCAGACACAGGCGAGAATACCACCCTATGCCTTGGCCTCCCCAGGCACCAGATGCTCTCAGAAAGCGCCACCCTTGTCTCACACCATCTCTGAAGTTCGGACTGTTTCAAGCATGCGTTCAGTGGCGCGGTGGGACCGTCACATGTGCTATGCACGGGGATCAGCTCAATTTCAGTAAAACTGACTTCGCCCGCCCCATATGCAACCATGTCTTGCAGTGTGTCTCCACTGCGCCAAAATTTCGTGTAGCAGTGCTGATCTCCCCTACACGAATGAATGGTCTCGAGCTGTGGACTTGCGGGAAAACGAATCTCTTCGTCACCGATTTGCCCAGCAAGCTCGCCAGCCTGGAAAGCAGCCAAGTCATCCCTGCGCTGCTGTTCATCTATGTGTTGGTTCCACCATAAAAACAGAATTGCCAAAGAAGGGCCGACCAACGAGATTACCCGGACGGCATGGGCAGAAATCGTCAGGTCTCGGTTTGCAAGGTCATTTGCAACTGCTGACGTGACAAGGCCAATTCCAAGAGCGAGTATGGGAAAAAGAAGAAAAAGTGGTATGGCACCAAAAATAAGGCCACCCATTTTTATGCCGCTTATCAAAACAAAAAGGCAACCGTAGTAAGCAGAGAGATAACGGTTAGCCAAACACCAATTCTCTTGGTTTTCGCGGCATCATTGCCTCGTCGCGTTACCCCGAAAATCCAAGCCAGAAGGTAGAAAAAATAGTAAACGTAAATCAAAGGAGTGAATCCATCCTTCGGTCAGATTTTGCCAAGTTTCTGTTCAAAATTATGCTTAGCATGGCACTTATTCGAGTGAGTTTCAACAAAAGTGCAGAGCTCAACAGATTTCACCGAAGCAGACCTTTGTGCACTGCGCAGCATCGGACATTATGGGCTCACAGCTGACCTCAGAGCCAATGCGGCACCGGCCTCTGCCCCGCTATGCACTGATCACACGGACGGCCCAAACCTGCCGTTCACTCAGCAACTAGATTGCTGCGGCGCGCCCGTCAGAGGAGACATTCGCTGCGACCGCAAATTCTGAGCCGTGGTGAACTCACACTTCGCGGACTAACCCGACCTTGGGTTTTCGCACTTTGCTTACGCAGCAGCGCCTCGCAAAAGCAGCATTGATTTTGCAGCGCTGCAGCGAACTCACGTCCGATCCCTGCAACAGAGTTGATGTCGTTGTATTTGAGTCTGTGCTTTGAACGCAGAGCAAAAAACCAAGGCTTCCGGTATGGACTCAATCAGCTTGTTTAGGTCCACCGGAGAAAGTCGGCAGCGAGCCCAACCAAGTTATTGAGACTTTGTACTGCATGCGCTCGCAGCGGAAAAACCGTTTCGCGTATCTTGATAGGAATGCTGATGTGCGGCGAGAATAGCCGTCATTCGAACTTAGCGCAGCGATCAGGTAGGCTCAAATTCGCAGAGCGCGGGACAAACTGATGTTTGCCATTCTGAGTTAAATTTACCACCCGAAACCCCGAACAGAAATTCAGTACTGAGTTTCGCAATTCCAACTCAGTCGACCTAGTAAATCACTGCACCACGGAATTGTGATTTGGAGGTCCATTTGTTGAACGCAATCCTGTTTGTTCCAGTAGATTTAATCGCCGCTGTTCAGAAAAAGCTTGGGGCTTGTGACCATCGCCAAGCGAACAAGATCAAAGCGTCGTTCGCAATCTAGCTTTTGCATGATCGATTTGATCTGCCCTCTTACCGTTTCCAATGCTGTACCACGAAACTCGGACACCGATGCGGTGCTTAGCCCACGGAGTAGTAGATCACAGATTTCTGTCTCAGCTTGCGTCAGGCTACCAATTTGAGCCAATCCATCTGCGGTCAGATGCTTCTGTTCGGTAGGATCGAGAGCAATGAACATCAAAATTCGCCCGCGCCGTATCTCATAGTCATTGACAGGCGTAACGTGGATTACCAAAGACGTTTGCCCTGATCGACCAGCAAGCGACAACGTCGCTTCGCTCGGTTTGAGCCCTAAGGAAACGCTTTTTCCAAAAACCGCACGAAGGGTTGGTTTATGGATTTCTTTGACTGCTTCTATCTTGTTCTGAACCGTAACAATGACGTCTTTTTCGCCAAGCCACTCACGCAGCTTTTCGTTGGCGACAACTACGCCACCAGTTGCATCGCAAAACGCCACTCCAAAATTGAGTCGGTCGAACAAATCTAACAAAATTGAGTAGCTTTGGGTTAGCCGGTTGATTATTCTTTTGGCTTCAAGCGTTTTCTGTAGAATTGCGGAAAGCGCGGGTGCATAACTCTTGAGCTGTTTTGATGCGTTGTAGTCGTTTTGCTTGTCGCAAGTAATTGCGACGTCCATCCAAGGGCCGATCTGGTTTACTTGAAACGCGCTTCTCGATGTGCCTCCCGTCACCGCAAACACCCTATCACGAGTAGGATTCACTGGTGGCGGCCCCGATGGATCAAAGCCGAAGGCTTCTGCTTCACCCAGCACAGTTCCAGGAGTGGTGTTTGCCAAAGAAGCGTATCCGTTCCTTTCTTCGATGGTATTGCTATGACCTGCAACAACTTCTTCGAGAATCTGTCGGCCTTCACCAGTTCTCATAGTCTGGGACGCGTAAAAGGTTGGCGTCGAATGTTGGAGCACATTGTACTCCTGAAGCATGAAAGCTCTAGCGCCCAGTCGAGTCGCAACAACGTCGCATAGCGCGTCCCATCTCTCCGGGCATGTCGCTGCGTCTATCGCCGCAATTGCGATTTCAGCGTCTTCAATCTTCATTTCCCCAGTTTCTCTAAGTCTAAGTAAGTAAGCCCGTTGTAGGTTCAGAAGCTATCCCCCATTTGGGGGATGAACGCGCGCAGCACTTCAGCCTAAGCTTTAGTACAACCTACGGATAAGCTGGTTCCACAAATTCCTCTGGATAGTATCTGTGAACTGTTTCTCGAGAACAAGTTCCTATGTCGGCACGATTTAAACGTATTGCACTTTCGAGTTTCAACGATGGCGATAAAATTGGAGGTAAAAAAGAAGCTAATGCAGAACGTGTGTATTATTTTGGCTCTCGGAGCGGCTTTGTGTTCGGCATCGTCGGCGAACGCACAATCAAGCTTGTGCAATGCCGTGCTTCAAGGAGGCGTTTTTGATATACATAGAACCTTTGATGCTAGTCAGAATTACCGCATGGTAAAAACTGCACAGTGTGATCAAGCAAGTGGCGGTTTTTCGGTTCCTGGCTACCTCGATGGTTCTGCCCGAAAGAAACTGTGTCAGTCGAACGAACAAACGTCACTATCAGATGAGGAAGTTGTTGGTTACGTACAGCAAGCTTCGTCTGTGATTATCGGCGCTTGGAATCAGTGCATCCGTGACAATAAAGCCGGAGTTAGCCACTATCTTCAACCTACGCTAAACCCCGCAGAGATCGTCTACAAAATTGTCTATACAAATGACGGCTTGCCTTTCACATCCAATATAAAAACCTTTGAAATTTCCGGGGTGGACAAATGCCGACCTCAAAAATTTAAGAAGGGCGATCAAATCGATAGCGCTGGGAGCACAATAATCTGTGACAGAGACCCGGATTCACCAATCACTGTCATCCTTGACATGACCACCGGAACGAAAAACCTCCGCCCGATTGAGCTTCCAGAATATGTAAAAACTGCGCGTGTGTGCGACATGCCAACGTTTGGGCAGATTAAACCGACATTTGGCTGCGGTTTTTACCCAATTGGATGGCAACGCAGTGTGATATCTGGCAAAGAGACATTTGAAAGCTGTACGCGTAGATGTACAGATCCTGTGTTTGGCCAAGGATGCACTTGGTCGCTCTGTAACTCTTTATGTCGTACGAAATGGCAAACCTCTGACTTGAGGGTCGATGATCTCCAGGCGAAACGGCCACTCCCGGAGTACAACAAGGTTACCGGTTTCATGTGCACTGGGGATGCCCACCGAGTTTTGAATTAAAGTCAAAATCTGTAGATGATACGGACCATGTGGGTATTCCCGCAACCATACATTGGGCCGTTCCGGATTGAAGTGGCGGGTCTTTTCAAAGTCGTCTTTTAACTTTTCTCTGACTTATGTGCTAGTCAGCAACGAAAGAGTGGCTACAGTTCCAAACAAAACGTGGCCGCTACATGATCAGTATGATGATGCTGGCTGCAACGTAGCAAAGACCATGCTGCGCATGAGAACAAATGCTGGTTTAGCAATATGCGCGTTTGCAAAAGACAGATGTGTCCGCTCTCGCACCATTCCTGCCAGGGAAATCCAACGCCCGGTTTCTGCGGTTCTCGACGTGCGGCGCTGGCGACATCAGTCGTGCTAGCGGAGGACTGCAAAGGGCTCAGTGCCGTCGTTTTCTGCGGTCTGCGCGAACGGCGGCTTCGGAGTCGGTGATGGTGCGTTTGACCAGCAGTTGAGCTTACCACTCAACCGAGATCGCTTCACATAACACCTGTTCAACGATGTTCGCGGTTCGGTATGGTCCGAGAAGGCAGCGCAGGGTTGTGCACTTGGTCTACTCTTGGAAAACCGCATCAAGCATCGTACGCTGTAGATCAGCCTTTCAAGTTCGTGGTCCTTCCAATGTCCTGATGACGATTCCGCTTCTTGCACCGACCAGTCCGACATGTTGTCGGACTAGGGACAGGTGTGTTCAAAGAAAGGAAGCCAAATGGACAATGCAAGACGCGACTTTCTCCGTAGACAGAAAGTGAATGTCGAAGATCTGGGCGATATCGGGGAAATACTGCTCGAAAAGGCGGAGCATTGGCTGGTGCCGATCTTCAAAAACGGCGAAGCGGTGGCGATGGTCATCGAGATAGATAGGTTCGATCGCGATTGGGAATTCAAAGGCGAACCAAGGAAGCAACAAAATGAGGGGTTTGACGAAGAGCTGCTCAAAGTGTTGAGGCAACAACTGGGCGAGTAATCAAGTCCATGGGTGTACGCGTTACGAGGTCATCGGCGCGTACATCCACTCACCAAAGCCGCCCGAGTTTTGTGAAGTTCTGGCATTGAGATACCAAGTTTTTGCAATCGCAAGAAGCATGGCGCTTTGGCGAAGGATCGCTCCCGCGCTTTGATGCAAACCTGGAGCGAAAGTCATCAAATGTGCGCATCGCACTTTTCACGGTTTTATCTATCCATCTGTTCTTTCGCCTTTGCCCAAGAGATCTGCAGCCTCCGCCTAAGCTCGTTGATTGACGGATCGTCTTTCAATGCATCTTGGACTTCCGCAGCATCTAGTTGGACCGGGATTCTTCCGGAGCGAATTGGAACATCACGCTGCTTCAAGCCATCCGAAAGCGTCGTTGACTTCAAACCATGACGTTTTGCAACCTGCTCCAAAGACCTGGGTGTTTCATAATCTTTGATGACACGACCCCATGGGTCTAGACCGAGTTGCTCAAGCAACTTCCAAAGAGATTTACGGCAGCAATAGTATGTTTCGCACAGTTCTTTAAGGGATTGTATGGCGCGAAAGTCAGAAATGAGATGCTTGGGTGAGAAATGGAAAGGCAACCCTGTTTTGTCCTTCAACCACACGGACGCACGAATATCACCATCTTTTTCCAGCTGGATCTGGGACCGTTTTATTGCCGCTAGGTCTAATTTGCGGAAACCTGTGTAGTCGTTTTGAACTTCCCAAATATCGCGGGCATGTTTGCATGCGGCTTTCTCGTCGGCTCTCATTTTCCATGCCCCTTTTTGCATGTAGTCTTTTTGAGATTTCGGGCATCGATAAAAAGATTTGACCGGCCCGCACACAATCGATTCTATCTGGAGCAGTCGCAAAATCCAGTTCATTCGCGAGGTGAACTCATGAAGCACATTGATATCCCTATCGATCGCGCAAGGCACGCGCGGATCAAGTGTGAATTAGAAATCAGAGGGCTGAGGCTAGCGGATTTGGCTAAGCAAATCGGTGTCGGACCGAGCGCCGTAAGCTCTGTATCGCTCGGGAAAAGCCGCTCGGAGAAAATTGAGAGGCACCTGGCTTCCATTTTGGACCAGCGAGTAGAGGATTTGTTCCCGGAACGCTACGCCCAATCCGAGATAACCGAGGAGGTCAAATCGATGGGGCCTTAAACACAAGGCTCTGGAAAGGTTGAGCCCGGCGGACTGGCATCCATAACCGGGCTCGTAAAATCGTAGTCGACCACGATCTCTTCCCTTTTCATCCCATTTCCGCGCTTGGAAATCAAGCGCAATCGCGTCCGGCTCGCCGGACGCGACCTACTAAGCTGCGCTTACCGCGCATGAAGGATGAACTGGGTTATGGATCCTCTGCAAAGGCATCAGAATATCTTTGAAGAGATGTTGTCATCGCAAGATGACAAACTGATTGCCTTTGCCGAGCATCTGATAGCGACCTTTGACGATGTTGTTGGGTTCATTAACGATCTGCTCGAAAAGAACCAGAAGCTAGAGAAGCAGAATGGGCATCTGCAGAGTAAGATAGCAAAAATGCTCCGCGATGCGCATGGCCCGAAAGGAGATAACCCTCCCGATCAGGCGAAAGATGACGGGCAAGAACCCGATAAGTCCGGCGAGAAAAGTTCGCAGGACAAAATGAAGAAAAAACGTGCTCCGAAACCAAAACCCAAAGGCAAGGGTAAGGCGAACTGGGCCAAGAATGCCGTGAAAACGGATCGCGTGTTCAAGACCGCAGACAACAAATGTCCCTGCGGGTGTGGCGGCAGCTTTCGCAGCTTCAAGCCGCGCAATTCAGTCGTCTATATACCCGCCCAATATAAAACTGAGGTCCGGTGGTACGCCAATTACCGCTGCCGGATTAGAGGCATGTATTCTGTTCCGTCTGTACCTAAAGTCTTCCCAGGCGGAAACATCGATAACACTTTCATCGCTGGCGTTGCGGTCAACAAGTTTCTCTGGGGGCTGCCCTGCCACCGCCAAGAGCAGATGCTGCAAAACAACGGCATCACGATGAGTCGGTCTACCTTTAACCGGTATCTCAATCGAGTTGCGTTGGAAGCGCTTTCACCAATCTGTCTGCGAATGATTGAGATGCTGCTCAAATCATCGACGCGTTTGCTCATGGATGAAACGCCGGTGTCTATTCTTTCTTCTGGAACGGGGAAGGCGGCCAAGTTTTACATGTATGCAATCACGCGTGATGACAGTACATTTGGCGGGACCAGCCCGCCCATGACGGTGTATTTCGCGCGGCCGACACGAGCGCAATATCACATCAAAGAAATCCTCGGTGACTATAGTGAACTGCTCCAAACCGATGGATATCCCGGCTACAACTTCTTCAAAAACCGTGCGGACTGCTGGCGCATGCGCGACGACACTATTCAGACGCAGCCATCATCACCGAGACAGACGATGCCTACACCGCAATGGGATTTATACGGAGATTATATAAGATTGAGGATAGCATTCGAGGCCACAGCCCTGGTGCCAGGGTCAGTGTGAGAGTAGAGTGTTCGCAACCCATACTGAATGAGTTCAAGGTTTGGCTTGAGAAAGCGCTGACCCGCCATCTTTCTGAATCGAATGTGGCCAAAGCAATCCGTTACACACTGAAGCGGTGGACTGGCTTGACCAAATTCGTTCACGATGGGCGCCTGGATCTCGACACCAATGCAGTGGAGAGGCAGTTCAAACCGATCATTCGGACGCGGAAGAATAGCTTGTTCGCGGGAAGCGCTGATGGTGCAGATGCCTGGGCTATCTATTCAACTCTTTTTGAAACCTGCAAGACGCACGGTGTGGACAGCTATGAGTACCTGTATTGGGTTCTGAACCAAATTTCCCAGAAGCTGCCTCGCAGCAGATATGACGAACTTCTCCCTTGGAATGCGCCTGAACACTGCCGTATGGGCCGGCCCCCTGTCCCGCGATACAAACACGCGCCATATGAGCAAGCTGCCTGAAGCGGGGACGGTGAGCCGACCTTCGTTGCGATACCGAGGATCGAATAGATCGCGGTTGAAAGCAGGCGTTCAATCCGAGAAGGCTTACGCTGTCGAAAAAAGTTCACTTTTAGCGAACTTAATCCTTGAAACGGGAAACAGCCATCCCCATCTGAAGACTGTGTGAAAGACGGAAGAAGTTCTCATACCCAGCTTTGGCGGCAGTCAAAGCGCGGAGGACGAAAGTTCTCTACCGTTTCTTCCGCAGAGGCCGCAAGGGCCCCGGCGACGGGGAGAGACGCGGGCGGCGGGCGAAGCAGACGCGATAGACGAGATTTCTATCGCGTCTAGGTAAAGGGTGTAGCCACCGGGTCCGTTTCCACTGTTTGGCGAGATGCCTTGGCCAGCTCAGTTCGTTGTGAATTGGGCGCCGAGGACAACAGAGGAGGAAAAGCCATGGCTTTTTCAGACTACACATGCCGGTGGCGGCGGTGGCGCAACTTGAGGGGTAAACTCCAAAAGATGCGTCGTTGGTTCTGGAGGAAACTCTTGAACCGCCAAACTTGGATTTCCATCGTTACGGTGGGGATCTTTATCTTCCGGGTAGTCCGGTGGATCAAAGGAGTTCTTGAACTCTTCGAGTAGACCGCCAGCCTAATATCTAAAGAACATCCGTAGGTGGGTCCAAAATGATAAATGAAGCCCTCAGATTGATACGAGTTTTCCATGACCTCAAGCAGTTCGAAGCTGCTGAGCGGTTGGGTATATCCAAATCGCACATTTCTGAAATCGAGAAGGGCAATAAAACACCCTCGCTGGACTTGATCGAACGTTACTCCCAGGAATTTCGGATACCTGTTTCAGCCATTATGTTTTTCGCGGAAGAATTGCCGAACGCTAGGCGTGGGGACGCTACAAGAACGAAAATCGCTTCTAAGGTTGTTGATTTGCTAAAATTCATTGAAAGAAAATCAAATGCCGAAGCCAAGTAAAACAAAGAGACATTCCCTGCGTGACGGCCCGTTCTTTCGCATGAGAAGTCGGCAAAAGTTAGCTGCGCTTCTTTATGTATCTGAGGATGCCCTTGCAGAATTGACAGCAAGCAACGATCTCTATCAACGTCTTTGGAAGCACAAAGAACTGAACAAAGGTCCAGAATCTTGGCGTCGTGAGCCACCTCACCCCGGCTTGGCAGAGAAGTATCGCCCAATCGACATTCCCGACCCGCGACTGAAAAGCATCCAATCTAGGGTTGGTGATCTACTTGGCCGTATCACCCCGCCCGATTGGCTTTTCAGCCCTGTCAAAGGTCGGTCCTATGTTGACAATGCCGCCAGGCATACAGGTGCGAAAGCATTTTGGCTTCTCGACATTGCTGACTATTTTGGAAGCTGCACAGCGAACAACGTCGCACATTTTTTTCACAAGAAACTGGAATGCTCACCGGATGTCACAGCCGTTTTGATACATTTGGTTTGCCACAACGGGTCACTACCCCAAGGCTCTCCTTGCAGCCCCATTCTTGCGTATTACGCAAACTTGAATATGTGGCTCGAAATTGAAGCAAAGGTTGCCAAAACAGATATCCTCCACAGTGTCTATGCGGATGATCTAACGTTCTCTGGGCCCAGAATTCCAAAGGCGTTCATTTGGGACATAAAGAAATCTGTGCATAAGCATGGCCTTACGCTCAAAGCTGAAAAGGAGGTCAGCATCATCGACGGCCCAGCCGACATCACAGGTGTGATTGTTCAAGACGACAAAACCAAGCTACCGAACCGTCAGATGAAGAAGCTGTTCGAGCTTCGAGAACAGCGGCAAAAAGCCAAGAGCGCGAAGCTCAGGCGATTGCTCGACAATCAGATTTCGGGTCGTTTGGCTCAAAAGAAGCAAGTTGAGCAAGCATAGCCAGATCTTTTCAATGCATTCCCGACCCTCTGAACGGCGGTAATTGGGAATTCTGCACCGCAGGGCACATATTCGCTCCAGGTGTAGTAACAGGCCGGAGAAGCCAATCACCATGTCAGAACTGAGCATTGCAAATGCAAACTCCACGGCGTTTAAAACATTCAGTAGCACACATGAAGAACTTGGAAATGCTTTGAAGGTGTTAAGTGTAGGGCTTTCACTGACCACCGAAGAAATCCAAGCCGGAACATCTTCAGCAGCACTTTGGTCCCGAGTCGTTTTACTGGCTGAGCAGTGTAAGACTGAGCCAATGTTCTCCAATACAGTCATCGAGACTGCCTATTCTGAAGTGGCAAATCTCGGACTCGCCAGAAGTTTTTCAGCTTTCGACAAGTTTTTGACTGATGTAGACGCAGATCTATCCAGCCTCGAATATCACAACCTCCTTACACCCTCACAATTCTCAACTCAGGCGGAATGGGAAGCCGGGACAGTCGATGAACCGGGCTTGACGTTTGAACGGTTTTATCTCCGTCGCAGTTTCGATGCGTCGAGGGTAGACTTTGTCGCTCCAGTTTTTGACTACTATCGGTCCGCTCGTAACTGCATAATTCATCGCAGCGGCGTGGCGAGTTCTGAGCTGGAGTCTTTAGCTAGTTCAACCAGGCTCGCCGAGGCACTTCAAAACTGGGTGGAACGCACACACGAACATGGTCCCTTGAAACTAAAGACATTCAAAGAAGGGGAAGTCATCAAACTCGATTACTTTGATGCGATTCTATGTTTCTCAGTACTGCGGCGCCTAGCTCTTGATACTGACAGGCAAGTTGTGCCGCGGATTGGGGTCAAAGGCTTGACCTTCTCGCTGCCAAGCACAGCCTGAAGCGGTGGGAATCTGGTGCTGACGAACTCGAGCATTCAACTGCCTCAAAAGCAATCGCTTCACATCTTTCACGGGTCAACCGAGTTGTTGGCTATGGATGGAGAATGGTTGAACCCCAACTGAATCGCCTAGGAATTCTCGGAGACTGCAACCAGGCTTTCCCCGGTCGGTTTAAGAATGATCCGGATCCTGAGTAAATTTCACCTATGGTAAGGACCGGTTCGGCAGGTTGTGCTGCAGAAAAGCATCAGAGGGGCGAAGGTCCGGTTTGGGCCGATTTTGTTGAAAAACTCGAAAATCCGGGAAGCTCGTATTTTCTGCGAATAGACGGTCAACCGGAAGGGTCTGCTACCGACATCGCCTACAGTCGTTGACGTGCCCTCTGGCAGCCAGTGTCAAGTTTAGACCGACCCCTCAGTTGAAAAACTATACCGGCTCTGTAAGGACATTTTTACATCAAGATTCGGCGAATTCGAGTTTTTCAACGGAATCGGCCGAAAGCGTTCGAGCGTGCCGATCTGTATATTGGCCGTAAGGCCAATATACTAAGACAGTTGTGTCATCGAAAGACCTTAATCCGCTGCATGCAACGCTTACATGTGAGGCTTTCCTTCATAAA